>NZ_VWSG01000017.1 GCF_008629655.1 Paenimyroides baculatum | reverse complement strand
TATCAAACGCGATTTTGACAATCAAACTGTTCAGTTAGATTTTAGCAACTTAAGTGCAGGAACTTATATGCTGAATATTAAAACTAAAGAAAACAGCCAATTTGTGAAAATTGTGAAAAAATAGTTATAATTTAGCCAGGGGCATTATAGCCCTTGGTAATTTTATTATTAATATATATTTTATGAAGAAGTATTTAATAATTTTTATTTTGTTTCTACCTCTAATAAATTGGGGGCAAATAACAACCTATACAAATGATTGGGAGGGTGTAACAACTGTAGGTTGGACACAAATTGTAGGAACTTATAATGTTACAACGGTTTCCCCTTGTGGTGGAACAAATTCTATCAGAACAAGGTTACAGGGTAACGGTGCATTAGGCACATCTACACTACGCGGACCAAGTTTAGGTACCACAAATGGCGGTCTTATAACATTTACATATGACTATAAATGGTTGCGTAACAATGGAAATATAGCTGGGAACCCGCAAGGAGCACAAGCAAACAGTTTGGACTTAAGATGGCAGTGGAGTAGTACTCAAAGCGGACCTTGGTATACATTTGATACTGTAGATGTAACTAATCATACAGTTTCTACATCTTGTACTACTAGATCTGTAACTTTTACTGCTTACGCAAACAAACCTTTGTTTGTAAGAATTGTAACAACAAATAAAACAGCTACAGGTGATAATTATCTTTATTTAGATAATGTAAATGTATCAGAAGGTGCTGCGCCAAGTTGTAAAATGCCTACAGATATTAGAATAAGTAATAAAACAGCAACTACACTCGATGTTAACTGGCTTGCTCCTGCAGGACAAACAGCTACGGGATATGAATGGGAAGTAAGATCTTCAGGTGCACCAGGTTCTGGTACGACAGGACTTGCAGATGGTGATATAGCGTTAGGTACAGCAAATTTTGGTACAGCAAATACTTTAACACCAGAAACTATTTACAAAATTTATGTACGTGCAATATGTAGTCCTACAGAGGCAAGTCCTTGGATAGGTATCGAAGATATTACAATGTGTAATGCATTTACAATGGTAACTAATGACAGAAATGTTTGTGGTATTCAAGAAGTTGAATTAAACGTTACTGGCGCAGGAACTAAATTTTGGTTTGATGAAGATGATATATTAGTAGCACAAGGTGTTAATACATTTACTACACCTGAAATTACAGAATCTACAAAGTATACAGTATTCTCTGGGACTAATACAACTAGTACAACAGATGCTGAACTTGTTATTGGAACAGGTGTTGCAACAAATGGCGTGGCGGTTCCATTTACGGCCAATAAAGCTAATAAAATACAATATATTTATCAAGCAAGTGAACTAAAGGCAGCGGGCTTTAATAAAGGTGTAATTAGAAGTTTTGGTTTTAGAGCAGGAGCTTCAGCAGGAACATTGCAAAGAAATAATTTTGCAATTCATATGGGATTAACCCCTTTAGAAGAGTTTGGAGACACAAACTTTATACCTACAGCTCAATTACAAATGGTAAAAAATGCCGGGAATCAACTTTTAGTTAGTGATGCTGAAAACTGGTTTAAATTAGATACTCCTTTTATATGGGATGGGTATTCAAATATTGTAGTTCAGTTTACTTATAGTGATGTAGCTGGTTCTGGTTTTTCTACTACTAATGCGGTTAGTACAACCTTTGCTTCAGTAAATTCAAACAGAACTCTATATACAAGTAGTGCTTCTAATAATATTCTTCAGATGTATAATATAGGTACAGGAACAACGAATGCTATTCGTATGAACGGTTATTTTAAGATAATTGATGGATGTTTTGGAGAAATGCGCACTATTAATTTAACGTTTAAAGACGCTCCTCTATTAAACTTGTCAAGTGATATTGTTAATAACTGTGCTGGTAATCCTCTAACCAAACTTTATGTATTAACAGGAGTAAGTGATTATAATACTTACACTTGGACAACAATTGATCCAAATGATACAAATGATCCTGTAAATGATCCATTGCATCCAAATAATCCCGCAAATGCAATTGTAGGAGATCAGTATGTTGGTTGGACATTTAACACAACAACTAATATGACTTATGTTTTAAATGCTTCTAACACTACTGGAGAGATGTGTGTAATTAAAAAAACTATTACTGTAGAAAATAATCCTTCTCCACAAATGTTACAGCTACTAAACGATTATAAGTTATGTACTAATGATATTCAAGAATTAAAAGTTGATAATTTTGTTAATGAAACTCCTTATAGATATTTATTTAATGGAAATACTACAGGAGTAACATTAAGTGGTGGAGTTGCAGGAGATGCTATTGCAAATGAAACAACTTTGTTTTCCGAAGGAACAGGAAGTTTAAAAATGACTTATGCAGCACAAACTAATGCTACATTAAACTATGCTGCATCTATTAATATGTTTAATCTAAAGTCAATTGTTGTAGAATTTGATCATATAGCAGCGTTACAAGCTACAACACCTGCTGTTATGGATTATGGTTACTTAGAATACACAACTGATAATGGGACAACATGGAAACCATTTTTAGTTGCAGATTATACAGGTTTAGCAAATTCTAATTTGCCTAAACCAACTGGAAATCCAAGTATACAGGCAATGTTCTTTTCTAAAACTTCTTATGCTGACTGGAGTGGTATACAACAAACTACACCACCAGCAAATAATAGTGCTTGGAAATCTGAAAAATTTATTGTTCCAGCAGCAGATTTTACAGGATCAGGTACATTTAAGGTTCGTTTTAGAATTGGCGCCGATGGAAACACTCAGTTTCCTGGATGGTATATTGATAACGTGAAAATTACCCCTATAAGTAATTATCAGATTTCTTGGACACCAATTGCAAATTTATATTATGATCAAGCTGCTACTGTTCCATATGATGCTACAATTAATTCAGGTACATTGTATCTAAAAGGGACAACAAACAGTCTAAATGTTCCTTACAAAATAGAGGTTACTAATCAATATGGTTGTAAGGCAGAAAAGAATTTTACTGTTAGTGTTGGTTTAAAAGAAGCACCAACCGTTACTAATCTTGATAAGTGTGGTTCAATTGATGTTTCAACAACAAACTTTGGTAAGAATCCAAACGGGACTTTAATTTATTATGCTAGCCAGACTTCTAGTACCCCTATTACACAAATTACTACATCTGGAGTATATTATGTTGAACAAGAAATTTCTGGATGTAAATCAGCAAGAATTCCGTTCACGGTAATTATAAATCCTATCGCGCCGGTTCCTGTTGCATCTCCATCTCAAACTTTTTGTGGTTCAGCAACAGTTAATAATTTATCATATAATGTGGTTGCTGGGTTCCAAATCCAATGGTATTTAACAGCTACAACTGGAACTCCTTTGGCAAGTAATGCCCCTATAAATAATGGAACTTATTATGGTGAATTTACAAATGGTGTATGTACATCTGCGAGTAGAGTTGTTGTAAATGTAAGTGTCGGAGTAACACCAGCAGCAATTTCGTTAGCAAATGTTTATATATGTGGAACATCAACAATATCAGATATTAGTGTGTCTTCTACACCTGGGGCTATTGTAAATTGGTATCAAAATATAAATGATGTGACACCTTTATCAAGTACAACTGTTTTGACAACTGGTACGTACTACATAGCACAAAAAATGAATAACTGTGAGTCTTCAAGAACAGCAGTTACTGTTTCAACAGTGCAAAATTTAACAATGCCTACAGCGGCTACAGTTCAAACTTTTTGTGGTTCAGCAACTGTTGGTAGTTTAATGGCATCTGCTACCACTACTGGAGCAAATGTTTACTGGTATAATTTTAGTACTTCTGATACTCCTTTAGCAAATACCACTCCTTTAACAACGGGTACGTATTATGTTGGTCAGTCAATAGGGGATTGTGATTCTCCAAGAAAAACAGTTAGTGTGAAAATTTTAAGTGTAAATGCTCCTGTTATTAATCCATTAAATGTTTGTGGAGATGCAACAGTATCGTCATTACCTTTAAACCCTGTAGCAGGAACAAGTTATAAGGTTTATAATTCGGCTTTTGCTACAACAGATATGGGACAGAACGATGTTGTAAACACTGGTACTTATTATATTTCTGTAGTTGAAAATGGTTGTGAAACTGCAAGAGCTGCTGTGTATATAACAGTTAATGCAAGACCAAACTCCCCAACAGGAAACAGCAACCAAACAATTGTTGACTATGGTGAAGTTAAAAACTTGAAAGCAAATGAAACAAATGTAATTTGGTTTGCTTCTTACAACGATGCAGTAAATAATGTTAATCCATTACCTATTTATACTCCATTACAAGATGGTAAAACATATTATGGTGTACTTATTGGAACTGGAAATTGTGCTAGTTTACCAATGGCAGTAACAGTTAAGATTGCTTTAGGATTGAATGATTTAGATTTAGCTTCATTAAAGTATTATCCTAACCCGGTTGATTCTGAATTAACAGTTTCTTACAAAGAAGCAATTAAATTGATTGAAGTTTATGATATTTTAGGAAAACAAATCAAAACTCAAAAATTTGATGCAAACGATGTAAGACTTGATGTTTCTACATTATCAGCAGGAACTTACATGGTAAAAGTTCATACCAATGCAGGTTCACAATTCATAAAGATTATCAAGAAATAATTTTTAAATAAAACGAGAGGCTTTAAGCCTCTCGTTTTGTTTTTATGAAGAAGTTAAACTAAAATCCTACTTGGTAGGATTTTAGTTTTTTTATATAAATAACAAGCTTTAACTAAAAATAACTTATTTTATTTTCAGATATACGTTTGAAGTCTTATTTTTGCTTATTGCCAAATTAACTAATCATCAATTGGTAATTAATAGTATCCACATTATGAAAGAAATTACTAAAGAAGTATATTTAAAATGGTATGAAGACATGCAGTTCTGGCGCAAGTTCGAAGATAAACTAGCAGCTTTATACATTCAGCAGAAAGTGCGTGGTTTCCTACACTTATATAACGGACAGGAAGCAGTTTTAGCAGGTGCCTTGCACGCAATGGATCTGTCAAAAGATAAAATGATTACCGCTTACCGTAACCACGTGCAGCCAATTGGTATGGGGGTTGATCCTCGCCGGGTTATGGCTGAACTACTAGGAAAAGCAACAGGTACTTCTCAAGGTTTAGGTGGATCTATGCATATTTTTTCTAAAGAGCACGGTTTTTATGGTGGTCACGGAATTGTAGGTGCACAAATTCCTGTAGGTGCGGGTATGGCTTTTGCCGATAAATATTTGGAAACCGGTGGGGTATCGTTAACTTATTTTGGTGATGGTGCTGCACGTCAGGGATCTTTACACGAAGCCTTTAACATGGCAATGTTGTGGAAACTTCCAGTGGTATTCATTTGTGAAAACAACGGTTATGCAATGGGAACTTCGGTAGAACGTACGGCAAACCATACCGATATCTGGAAATTAGGTCTAGGTTACGAAATGCCTTCTTACGCAGTAGATGCTATGAATCCTGTGAAAGTTGCAGAAGCAATGTTCGATGCTATGGAAAGAGCTCGTAGAGGCGAAGGTCCAACATTCTTGGAAATGAAAACGTATCGTTACAGAGGTCACTCAATGTCTGATGCGCAACATTACCGTACAAAAGACGAAGTTGAAGAATACAGAAGGATAGATCCGATTACCCAGGTTTTAGATGTTATTAAAGAAAATAATTGGGCAACTGATGAAGAGATCGAAACAATAGATCAACGCGTTCGCGATTTGGTTTCAGAATGTGAGAAATTCGCAGAAGAATCTCCATATCCTGAAACAAACGTAATGTACGATGTAGTTTACGATCAAGAGAATTATCCGTTTATCCCTCATAAATTATAAAAAATGGCTGAAATTATTACAATGCCTCGTTTAAGCGATACCATGACAGAAGGTACCGTGGCATCTTGGTTAAAAAAAGTTGGAGATAAAATTTCTGAAGGTGATATTTTAGCAGAGATCGAAACTGATAAAGCTACAATGGAATTTGAATCGTTTCATTCTGGAACCCTTTTATATATTGGTGTTAAGGAAGGAGAAACAGCAAATGTTGACAGTGTTTTGGCAATTATCGGGAAAGAAGGTGAAGATTATAAGTCTTTATTAGAAGGATCTTCTTCTGAAGGAAAAAAAAATGAACCGGTCGATACTAAAGAAGAAAAACATACAGAATCTGATTCAAAAGCTGATACATCAGATAAAGAGGAAGTAAAAGAAGAAGAGCGATCAGAGGAAACTGCTTCAGAAATTCCTGATAATGTTAGTGTTGTAACCATGCCTCGTTTGAGTGATACGATGACAGAAGGAACAGTTGCTACATGGTTGAAAAAAGTTGGTGATGAAGTAAAAGAAGGCGATATTTTAGCTGAAATCGAAACAGATAAAGCTACAATGGAATTCGAATCTTTTTACGCGGGAACCTTGTTGCACATTGGTATTCAAGAAGGCGAATCGGCACCAGTTGATAGTGTTTTAGCTATTGTTGGTCCTGCTGGAACCGATGTTTCTAGTATTTTGTCTGGCGGATCTAAACCAAAAGCAAAAACCGAAGCTAAAAAAGAAGAAGTAGAAGAAGTATCAGAAGATAAATCAGATAGTAAAAAAGAATCAAACACAGAGAAAGAAACTTCTGCTAAAACAGAAAGTTCTTCATCTACAAATGATTCTAACAGAGTTTTTGCTTCACCTTTGGCTAAAAAAATTGCTCAAGATAAAGGCATCAATCTTTCAGATGTAAAGGGATCGGGTGAAAACGGACGCATCGTGAAAAACGATGTAGAGAACTTTACGCCATCTGCTAAAACTGCATCAGCAGAAACAAAATCAGAAGAGAAAGCTACGGTGTCAACTTCAGCTTCAAAAGCAGTTCCTACGGGAGAAGTTTTTGCAGAAGAAGTTAAAAACTCGCAAATGCGTAAAACCATTGCACGTCGTTTGGCTGAATCTAAATTTACGGCTCCGCATTACTATTTAACTATCGAAGTTAATATGGATAATGCAATGGAATCTCGTAAATTGATCAATTCATTGCCAGATACCAAAGTTTCGTTTAACGATATGGTTGTGAAAGCGTGTGCAATGGCGTTGAAAAAACATCCGCAGGTAAATTCACAATGGACAGAAGCTGCTACAATTATTAATCACCATGTAAATGTTGGTGTAGCTGTGGCTGTTGAAGACGGATTGGTTGTACCGGTTGTAAATCATACTGATTTATTGAGTTTAACCCAAATCGGAAGTTCAATTAAAGATTTGGCAGGCAAAGCACGTAGCAAAAAACTACAACCTAAAGAAATGGAAGGTTCAACCTTTACAGTTTCTAATTTAGGAATGTTTGGTATCGAAGAATTTACATCAATCATCAACCAGCCAAATTCTGCGATTTTATCGGTAGGTGCAATTATTGAAAAACCTGTTGTTAAAAACGGACAAATTGTGGTTGGAAATACCATGAAAGTTACCTTGGCATGCGACCACAGAACGGTTGATGGTGCTACAGGAGCAGAATTCTTACAAACGTTGAAACATTTTATAGAAAATCCGGTTACCATGCTGGCTTAATCCATAGAATATTATTTATATAAAACCCGTTTTGATTTGTCAGAACGGGTTTTTTTGTATTTTTGTTTAAAACGTAAAAAAATGAAAAAAATTCTTCTGTTTGCAGCTTTATCGTTGTCGTTAGTTGCTTGTAAATCTACTTCTACAAAAGATACTTCGGTAAAACAACAGGAAACTGTTTACGAGGTTAAAGAAACCAATGTTATTGAAACGTTGAAATATTTAACTTTAGATGAATTAGAAGGGCGTGATAGCGGAAGTAAAGGCATTGAAAAAGCTGCGATATACTTAGAAAATCAGTTTAAGCAACATAACATAAAGCCTTATTTCGATTCGTATCGCGATACACTTTCTAACTACAAAGAAACGTCGTACAACATTGTTGGTTTAATTGAAGGTACAGATCCAAAATTAAAAAATGAGTACATTATTCTAGGTGCACATTACGATCATATTGGTATTACACCAGAAGTAAAAGGTGATGATAAAATTAATAATGGAGCTAATGATAATGCTTCGGGAACAACCATTTTGTCTGAAATTGCTAAATATATTGCTACTTTCAAAAATAATAAGAGATCGGTTTTAGTGGTTTATTTTTCGGCAGAAGAAAGAGGATTATTAGGGTCACAACATTTGGCAGATAAGCTAAAAGCAAAAGGATTTAATTTGTATGCTATGTTGAATTTTGAAATGATGGGCGTGCCAATGACAGATAAAGATTTTGAATTATATATTACGGGTCCGCAAACTTCAAACATGTGGGATAAATTAAATGAATATGCTGGTGAAAAGTTGGTGGGTGTAATTCCAGAAGAGCGTCAGTACCAATTGTTCCGTGCGTCTGATAACTTTCCGTTTTATGTAGCGTTCAATGTACCATCGCAAACTGTTTGTTCGTTCGATTTTAAAAACTATGCGTATTATCACCAACCGCAAGATGAATTTCAGTTAATGGATACCAAGTTTATGACAAGCATTACTCAAAAAATGTTACCAGTTGTAACTAAAATGATCAATGCCGAAACACAAGAAATTCAACTTACAAAAAAATAATGAAAACCATAATAATCACTGGAACAAGCCGTGGAATAGGTGCAGAGTTAGTTAAACAATTCGCTGCCGAAGGTCATACGGTTATTTCGCTTTCACGAAACAGTAATCCTGAATTAGAAAATCTGCCAAATGTTTATTATAAATCGGTAGATTTAAGCAACGATGCTTCGGTAACTGAATTTGCATTTGCATTGAAAGATCAGTTTAAAAACATCGATATTTTAATTCACAATGCAGGTACAATCATTAACAAACCATTCGCCGAAATTTCATCTGCCGATTTTGAATATGTTTACAAAGTAAACGTTTTTGGTGTAGCAGCTTTATCAAAAGCGGTTTTACCTTTAATGGGTAACGGCAGCCATGTAGTTACTATCAGCAGTATGGGCGGTATTCAGGGCAGTTCTAAATTCCCTGGTTTAGCGGCGTATAGTTCAAGTAAAGGAGCTGTGATTACTTTGAGCGAATTATTGGCAGAAGAATACAAAGAACAAGGCGTTGCATTTAATGTTTTAGCATTGGGAGCGGTACAAACCGAGATGCTTCAAGAGGCATTTCCGGGTTATCAGGCTCCGATTTATCCAAACGAAATGGCGGTTTACATTAAAGATTTTGCCCTAAACGGGAATCGTTTCTTTAACGGAAAAGTTCTAGAAGTTTCATCAAGCACACCTTAATTGAAAAACGTTTTAGCTACATATTTACCCGAAAATTCGGTCGATGCAGTTTTTGAACTGATCAAAGCATACCACATTCATTTTAAAATTGTAAATGGACGCTTAACTCGTCATGGTGATTATCGAAAAAATCCCGACGGATCGCACCAAATTACGGTAAATGCCACGCTGAACAAATATCGATTTTTAATCACAACCATACACGAAATTGCACATTTGGTGGCTTTTCAAAAATACGGTCGTTTTATAAAACCACACGGTTTGGAATGGAAGCAAACCTTCCGATTATTGATGCTTCCTTTTATAAATCCGCAGGTTTTTCCGGCAGAAGTTGTTCCTTTTGTGGAAAATCATTTTAAAAATCCGTCGGCAAGCAGCGATACCGATGCTATTTTATCAATGCAACTTAAAAAATTCGATGCCCCTACAAACAAGGTTTTTGTTGATGAACTACCATTGGGAACCATTTTTAGAATTGAAAACGGACGTGTGTTTAAGAAAGGAAAACTTCGTGTTAAACTTTTTGAATGCACCGATATAAAAAATAACCAAGTATATTTGTTTAAACCTAATATGCAGGTAGAACTTTTGAATGCCTAACAGATGAATAAAAACTATTATGCAGTAATAATGGCAGGCGGCGTGGGATCGCGTTTTTGGCCTGTTAGCACACCCGAATTTCCTAAACAGTTTCACGATATGTTGGGAACGGGCGAAACCTTGGTTCAGAAAACCTTTACGCGATTAAGCCAGCTTATTCCTAAAGAAAATATTTTAATTTTAACGAACGATAAATACAGCGATATTCTAAAAGAACAATTGCCGATGATTACCAACGAGCAAATTGTTTTAGAACCCGATATGCGCAACACGGCTCCGTGTATTTTGTATGCGTCGATGAAAATTAAAAAGCAAAATCCGGATGCGGTAATGATTGTGGCTCCGTCTGATCATTGGATCGAAGACGAAGTACAGTTTGTATCGAATTTACAGCGTGCGTTTGACAGTTGTGAATCCGATAACGTATTAATGACTTTGGGGATTATCCCGACATTTCCAAATACTGGTTACGGATATATCGAATACAATAAATTAGATTCGCGCCAGATTAAAAAAGTAGTTCAGTTTCGAGAAAAACCAGATTATCAAACCGCAAAAACATTTATTCAGCGAAGAAATTTCCTTTGGAACTCCGGGATTTTCGTTTGGAATGTTCGATCTATTTTAGAAGCTTTTGAGAAATTTCAGCCCGAAATGTATCAGTTGTTTCAAGCAGGATATTCAACTTTCAATACTTCTGAAGAAAAACAGTTTATTACAGAAAATTACAGCAAAGCCGAAAATATTTCTATTGATTATGCCGTGATGGAAAAAGCAGATAATGTGTTTATTTTACCTGCTACTTTTGATTGGAACGATTTGGGAACTTGGGGATCTTTGTATGATAAACTGCCTAAGGATGAATGTGACAATGCCATGGTAAACGGAAATTTGTTTGTAGAAAACGCCACGAATAACATCATTCGTACAAATCCTAATAAATTGGTGGTTATTGGCGGTTTAGACGATTTTATTATTGTAGATAAAGACGACGTTTTATTGATTTATCCTAAAAAGAGAGAGCAGGAAATTAAACAAATCGTTGCAAAAATGAATGCTAAAAAGTCGGAATAAATTCCGGCTTTTTTTTGCGTAATATTACCTGAATGTTAGTTTTGAGTAAAATTACGTGTAAATAGTAAAAATAATTGTAGTAAATTTATTTAAAATACAATATTAGTGTATCACGGAAATGCTTTTAAAAAATAATTTTCTAAAACCTTATTTATTAAATAATTACAGCTGTAGTTTTTTAATAATTTTTTTTTTGCTTTTCTGCAACACCAGTGTTTCTGCTAATACCAATACTAAATTGATTAATAATTTTATTAATGAAAATAAGGAGATTTTAGAACCTGCTACCATTAATAAAAATTATCTACGTAAGGCAAAACGGTTAAAACACACGATAGTCAGGTTTTACAAGTGGTTAATAAGGTTTTACAAGCCGAAGCTTATTCCAAGAATTTTGATAACATAAATAGCGAAAGTATTTCGCTTTACCTGGAAGCATTAAGCGAAGCCGAAAAAATTAATGATGAAAATTTACTGGTTTATGTAAATACGCAGGTCGGTTTTTTTTACTATTCGTATAACGAATACATAAAAGCGATGCCGTTTTTTATAAAATCATCTAATTTGTTGGATAAAAATACAATTGACAATATTATTCAACCGGCAGATGTTTATAAAAAGAATGCTTATTTTTTTGGCAGTGTAAACGAGCATCAAAAAAGCATCGACTATCTTTTAAAAGCCTTAGCTTTTACACCATCAAACTCTAAACTTTACGCTACTTTTTTAAACAATATCGGGTCAAGCTACTATAAATTGGGAGCTGTTGAAAATGCCCGTAATTATTTTATAAAGTCAAGAGAAGTATCGTTAGAAAATAACGATAAAGTACGTTATGCAAAAACGTTGGGCGATTTGGCATTGATTCATTTCGATCAAAAAGAATATCAGAAAGCCATTTTGCTTTTACAGCAAGACATAGAAATATCGATACAAAACAATGCGGACCGAAATACCATGTACGCACAGATTTTATTGAGCAAGGTATATGTTGAAACAAACGAATTTGATAAAGCGAAACAAACGCTTGCATTAGCAAACGAGTATGTTTTAAGTAAGGATTACTTAAAAAGTCACGCTTATGAAATTGCACAAATTAATCTTTCAATTGCTTTAAAAACAAATGATACTGCTTTAGAACTTCAAGCGCGTCGAGCATTAGATGTGTTAGGAGCCGATATTGTTACAAAAGATGGTCAGGAAGCTATAAAATTGGTTGGTTGGGAAACTCAAAAAGAACAGTTTTACAGCAAGTTAGAAGCAGAAAAAGATAAAGTAGAAAAAGTGAATTTAAAACTTTGGATCGTTTTTGGAAGTGCACTGTTTTTTATTGTTTTTGTGTTTTTTATGGTTCGATCTATTCAGTTGCGTTTTAAAAATAAAGAGTCGTTATATCAGAAAAATATCCTGCAGTATAAGATCAATCAATTACAATCTGAAAGTAAATTGAACGAATACGATCTTACCTTGAAATCGTATCAAAGCTATTTGTCAGATCAAAACAAACAAATGGATCTTATAGAAAAAGAACTTGATAAACTAAATACCAATACCGTTAGTAAAGATCAGGCAAAAGTATTTTTACAGGAAATATTAGATCAGCAAAAAATGTCGGGAACCAACTGGCTGGCATTAAAAAATATATTTGTAAAAGAAGAAAATGACTACTATAATGCTTTGCTTGAAAACTTTCCTGATTTAAGCGAAATGAACTTTCGAATTGTAATTTTAAATAAAATGGATTTAAAACCTGCGGAAATAGCATTGGTTTTAAACATAAAAATCGACGTAGTGGATGATGCCTTGCAGCGCTTACGTAAAAAATTCAAAGGCATGTTTGATAAACATTCAATAAATTAGAAAATATTATTGTTTAAATTGTATTGATTAATATGATTTTATATTAGTTTTGTTAATAAAAACCTAAAAAACTACTAAAAATGGAAGAGATAATTACTTCTCTGCAAAATTGGGAAGCTGTTCGCACCAATCCTGATATATTAACGCAATTGTTTATGAACAAGTTGGGATTCGAACTTGACATGAATCTTTTTCCTCAAACAGTACCTTTGCATGCTTATGCTGGTATAAAAAATGGCGAGTTAGGATTTTATGTAATATCAGAAGCTAACGATGTAAATTCTGCACCAGAGGTTTTAAGTGCTAACTGCTATTGGTGTCCTTGCGTACATATGTTAGGCGGTGGGCAGGAAATCCCTGAAGAAGAGGCAGAAACGCGTGTGAATTATTGGAAAGAAACCTATCAAGATTGGATTCACGAAGTTGTTAACACACCTTTTGGTATGTACAAAACCTTTCACATACCCACCACAGATTTACAACCACAAAATTATGCTGCTTTATTTGCCTTAAAAGATGATATCATAACACCTGATGTTAAAGCTGCGGATTTAGTTTTAACAAATAATGTTGGGGTGTTTTATGATACTATTCGAAGACAACCCCCATACCCTCCAGCATCGGGTAATAACTATTATTTATTAAACTTAATCTAAATTAAATATTACCTAAAAATTTTGATATGAAAATTTTAAAATATTCTTTAATAATGCTATTGTTTACAATTTTTGGTTGCAACAGTGACCAAAGCAATCTAGATGTTGTTACAGAGGAAGAACATGTTACCACTTATCAAACAAATAGTGTTTCGGTTTATAACCTAGAAGAAATTTTAAACGGTATTCGCAAATGGGACAGCTTGCGCAACAGTCCAGATGTATTAGTACCGTTTTTTGAAAATTATAATGCTTTAAATATAGATATGACACAGTTTCCGCAAGGTAACGCACTGCATGCTTATGCTTGTGTTTTAAATGGAAAACTAAAATTTGCGATTATATCAGAAGTTTATGATCATGAAAGTTATCAGGCTAATATAGGTAACTATATTAAAGTGGTTGATTTGCATAATGTAGATATTGCTAATGTAACAAATCAAACGTATGAAAGTTATACATTCCCATTACCCACACAATACATTCAAGCTGCCGATGCTATAAACCGTATTCAAGATTGGAATGCCAATTATAATACGTGGTTAAATAGTGGTTTGCCGGTTTATCAGTCATTTAGAATACCCACATACAGTCTGCAAGCACAAAATTATACTGTTTATTTTGGATTAAAGGATAATACCGGAAATGCAAGTGTAAAATTGGCGGATTTAGTTTTTTATGATAATGTTGACTTGTTTTATGATAATGTACGGAGGAGACCGCCGTACCCAAGTGATGAAAAATATTATATTTTAGATTTAATTTAATTTATGGGAGACTATTATTTTTTGTATGATATACTTGCGTATGTAAATTCATTCTTTCTTATTATTTATAGTATAATAAGTATAGTTGTGTTTA
Organism: Paenimyroides baculatum; assembly: GCF_008629655.1. Lineage (GTDB taxonomy): Bacteria > Bacteroidota > Bacteroidia > Flavobacteriales > Flavobacteriaceae > Flavobacterium > Flavobacterium baculatum. Next base: position 29,129 of record NZ_VWSG01000017.1, on the reverse strand, counting down.
AAAAAAGCAAGAAGAAGATATTTAAAATAATAGCTTTATATTTAATGTTCAGCTTTTTGTTCGATTTTTTGATAAATATCTTATTTTTTACACCGAAGATTGAAATTATTAGTGATACGCTTTTTCTTGATATTTTGTATCGCCTGGGTGAGTTACTAATTGTGGGTTATTTAATAAATAATTATTGGTTAAAAAGCAAAATGTTTTGGCTATTAATATGTGTAGCTGGTTTATTTTTAATTTATGACCTATTTACTTACAGAGAAAGAGGACTGTTAAACTATGTGGCTTATGCACAAATTACAGCAAATTTATTATTAATAGTATTAATAGTTACAAACCTTTTAAAACAGCTTAAAGATACAAAGCCATTTAGTGTAACTAATCAAATGGTTTGTATGGTATTTTTAGCTTATTTTTCTATACATTTAGTGTATACAGTTGTTCAAAATTTTATAATTAATCAATCTTTTACTAATAAAAGCTTTGTTGTATTTTATTCCAGTTATGCTATACTCCATATTTTATATTATTTTTCTTTAGCTTTTATAGTTTTTAAAAACAGTAAAAATTTATTTAAATTTTATAAAGTTTAATTTTCGTTTTTATGGAAAAATGGCAGGATTCTGAAACGCTACTTGTTTCTGTTGTTATCATTATTGGGGTAATGATACTGCTTGTAGGTACTTTGATAAGCGTTTTTTATATATCGTACAGAAAAGTTTTACGGTCTAAAGATGAAGAGATAAGAATAAAAATGGATTATCAGCGCTCTTTACTGCAAGTAAGTTTAGAAGCACAAGAAAACGAGCGTATTCGCATAGCTGCAGATTTACACGATAACATCATCAGTACGCTAACCGTTATACGGTTAAAAACCGCGATAGGATCCAACCAGCAAGAGTTAGATCATTTATTAGGAACAGCGATTGATGAATCACGAAGAATTTCGCATGAATTATCACCGCCTTTATACGAAGAAAAACCGTTAGAAAACATATTGTTAACCATTTTAAAAAGCTGGAAAAGCTTCTATCATATTGATCCAGATGTTGATGTTCGAACAGATCGACCTATAAATAAAACCATAAAATTGCAATTGGTACGTATTTTACAGGAATTGCTTAACAACATACACAAACATGCCCAAGCATCTCAAGTTAATTTAAAATTACGTATAACAGATAAATTTATAGTGTTATTAGTCATAGATAACGGAATTGGCTTTAACAGTTCAACAATAAAAAGTGGCATTGGTTTACAAAATATCGCCCTGCGGGCAGATAATTTAAATGCTAAATACAAATACAAAAGTTCAAAAGAAAAAGGAACCCGTTTTATTTTTTTTGTAAAGAATGGAAAAAATAAAATTAGCACTAGTAGACGATGATTACCTTATTGTAACATTGTTGAAGAGTTTTTTTAACCAGGATCAGTCAACACAGGTGGTATATGATACTACAGACGGTTACCAGTTATTCAATTATTTAGAAGAAAAAAATACCGAGCCGATAGACATTCTGCTGCTCGATTTAAAAATGAAAACAATAGATGGGCTAGAAGTACTTAAACACGTTAAAACAAATCATCCCGAATTAAAGGTTGTCGTTGTATCATCGCACTACCAGGATAATTCCATAGGATTTATGACTAAAGAAGGTGTTGCCGGCTTTTTACCCAAAGGGATGTCTCCTTTTGAACTGCTAGATATCGTTAAGCAGGTTCATAAAAATGGTTTTTATTTAAATAAAGATCAAATGGAAATTCTGCGCGAACAAATTTCGTCTAAAGTATCAAAACCAATGATCGATGAAGACGAATTGCTAACCGAACGCGAAAAGGAAATTATAAAACTACTGTGCCAGCAAAAAACAGCGAAAGAAATTGGCGAACATTTGTTTATAACCCAGCGTACTGTAGAAGGGCACAAGAACAATTTGTTTACAAAAATAGGCGTTCGCAACGTTGCCGGGCTCATTGTTTATGCACTTCAAAAACATATTGTAACGCTTGAAGAACTCTCGTTAAACTAACAAAATAATCAAAGCAGGTATTTTTACCTGTTTTTTTATTTCAGGTAATTTCTACCTTAACGTGTTGGCTTTTTTTTAACAATTTTGGTACTATACTTAAGGGGGCTTATAACAGAACTATCACAGAATATATCTTTCGCGCATTGCACAAAGTTGGGTTTAGAACAATTGATCTAAAGAATACCTGATAAACAGCATAGCGCACTTTATTTGGTTAGAAAAAATGGTTGTTGTAAGGTTTTTAAGTTAAAAACGCTTTTAACGCTTACCTAAAAACATAATAATATGAACGAAAAATTACAAGTGTATACAATAATCAACAATCCGATTTTTTCAGAGGGAATTGAGAATTTAATGCTTACAAAGATTTCTTCAGATGCAAAGATTGTTCGAAAGGAAAATTTACAGGACCTGATTAAAATAAAAACAGAAGTTAAAAATCAGTCGGAACTGTTAATATACGATGTGGTTAAATTCACAAATAAAGATTTTAACCATCTTTTACATTTAATGACGCTGAATGCCGATTTTAAAATTCTGATAATAACATCAAACATTAATATAAGCGATGTAAAGCTGCTGTTTGAAATTGGCGTTATGGGCGTGATTAACAACAATATTTTATCGGATCAGTTTATAGATTTTGTTGAAAAGATTTTAAAAGGAAACAAAGTTTTATCGCGCGAATATTGGAACTTAATAGTGGAATACTTTTTTCATTCGGTAGAAAATAACGATTTAGTTAAAGAAAAAACAACTGATTTGGAGCATGATGTTCTTTTGTATTCTGATTTAACGAACCGCGAAAAAGAAATACTGGGATATATTTGCGATGGTAAAAGTACCCGTGAAATTTCTGAAGATCTTTTTTTAAGTCTGCATACGGTTGAAACACATCGCCGCAAAATTTTAAATAAACTGGGCGTTAAAAATACGGCATCTATGGTAAAGGTTGCAATTAAAAGTAATTTATACGCATTGTAAACATACACACAACACTTAACTAAATTAATAAACCGCTATGAAAATAGCGGTTTATTTTGTGCTTATTTGTAAAGTTTAATTTTACCAAATAGATTCATAGACATATATTAATCTTCGATAAAACAAGCATATTAAACTATGTTTCTATGTGGTTAAAAATTATAAGAGCTTGTTATTTAAAATCGACCATTTCTGCGTTTGATATAATCAAATCACGAACATCATCATCATTCAAATTAATTTTATAGATATTCTTTTGCGAAATCATATCGTTAGATGTGCTTGTGAAAATAATCTCTGAACTGTTAGGGGAAAACATCGGATCGATATCAATCGTACCCATAGGTTTTAAACTTACAAACGAAATGTCTTTGTGCGTGTTGCTGTTAAAATCGTACACAAAAATGCGCGTGTCTAATTGGCGGTATTGCCAGTCTTCGTTGCCAGAAATATCGTGTGTGTAAAGCAGTTTTGTTCCGGTAGCATCAAAATCTAATCCGCCAACAGCACCCGTAACATTTTGCAAAATGGTTTGCAGCACATTCCCGTTAGTATCTAAAATAATTATTTTTGCCTGATAACCATTGATGTTATTTGTGGTAATGGCAATTTTAGATCCATCGTTACTCCATGCACATTTCGATATAAAATGACCATCTGCGGTTTGATATATCTGTGTTTGTCCCGTTCCGTTGCTGTTAATTTTATACAACTTATCAAAACTCGGGAAAATAAACTCGCTACCATCAAGTTTCCATGCGTATGATAATTGGTCGCTACGGAATCCGTTCACAGGTGTCTGACTGATTTTTACTTCGTTCTGACCATCTAAATCTGATGTAAAAAGATGCGTTTGTCCGCTGTACGTTTGCAAATAAGCCAGTTTGTTCGCCGTATTGTTTTTGCGCGGTCGCCAGGTAGAACTGCTTAACGACGTTATAGTTATAAATTCGGTTAAATTGGTAGCCATAATGTTGTAGCTGCCCAAACCTTTTCGAACAAAATGATAACGGTATTCCGGATTCTGACGAACAGTAAACTGAAAAGCTTCACTGTAAACATCGTCGTTAATACTGTCTGATGCTACAATTTGCCAGGTGTAGGTTGTTCCGAAATCCAAATCTGTCATGGTAATTTTTTTGGTTTTCAGGTTCGGAATTTCCACACGGTTATTGGTACGGTTGTTTGTAAAAATCAACTTGTACATAAGCGTATCTTTATCAGGATCGGTACAATCCCATTCCAATTCTACATTGTTGGTTAAATTGGTTGACAAATTGTTAGGTGCAATAAGGGTAGGAACGGTTGGTGGTGAATTCAACGATTCATCGGTAACCATTTCAAAAACAATCTGCACTTTTTGCTCGTATTCAATAATGCTTACTGCCTGATATTCGGTAACGTATCCTTTCAATTCTGCACGAACAGAAAAATCGCCCATTGGCATGCTTCCTAAAATTTCAAAATTACCTTTCTCGTCAGTAAAAACCGTTGTAGTTGCAGGTGTAGTTGTGATTTTAACGTTTGCCAGTGGTTCGTTCGAAGCTTCTAAACGCACGCTTCCGGTTAGTGTTCCTTTTGCGTTTCCGTCTACAGTATCTTCGCTACAGCTTACAAAAGCAAGTGAAAGCAAGGTTAGTATAAAAAAGTATATTGATTTCATGTGTTAAGATATATTGTTGTTATTTTCCCAGATAAACCTGTAAGCCAATGCCGTATTGTAAAAAATGATCGTCTCTCTTGCCCGATACCATATTGTCCCAATCATCGTTAAAGCCCATGTGGTATTTTGCAAAACCTCTGATACCTACATTTTTGGCAACTAAAAGTTCTAATCCTGCACCAACTTGAGTTTTAAACTGAAGTTTTTTATCGGGTGTTTTAATATCTTTTATTGAACCGATACCTGCAGAAAAATAAGGAGTGAAGTTATTAAACGGTAGCATTAGATATTCCATATCAACTTCTGCTGAAGTAAATTGCGATTTAAAGTATTTTGGAGATCCCAGATTTTGATATCCGTAAGATAAACTCAAATTAAAATAATCAGAAAACAAATATTTAAAGTTACCGGTTGCACCTAATTCTTTTGTGATATCCGGATAATCGCCTCTTAAAGAATTCAATGTTACAGAACCACCTAATGAGAAAGTAGATCTACGATCTTTATCCCAAACACCTTTTCCGGCAACACGTTTATTGCTTTCAACAATTTCCTGATTGTATTCGTTAATCAACAAATCGGCTTTAGATTTATCTTCGTTTTTGGTGTTCCAAACATTGTCTTTAATTCCTTCTAAAACCAATAAATATACGGCTTTGTTAATAGCTTCGGTAACTGCCATTTGCACCGGTTCGTTGTTGGTAATACCAACTTCGACTTCCATTAATCGTTCAACATCAACATATCTGAACATGCTGGCGTTTATAGATTGCGAAAGTATGGTTTTAGATGTGTAAACCGTTTTTAAGATCTTGCCCGAATTGGTAGAAACCGCGCGTAAATAGACCGTAATACGATCTTGTCTGTACTCACTAGATCCACCAATACCAAAATATCGAGCACCGGCACCGCCTGTAAGTATGTTTGTATCGTACGAAATTACACCACCTTCTAACAAAATACCTGCAAAAAGCAACGGTGGAAGATTGTCTGCGCCCTGACCGTTGGAATATTCCTGACGAGTGGTTCTGATAATTTGTCGTTCGTTCAATAAATTTCCAATATTTTCACGTTCGATAGGAGAGAACCATTTACTGTCTTCTAACGATTTTATCAAAATAGTGGTTAAACCCTGTGGTACTGCGGTACTCCAGTTGGCACCCATGTTTGATGCTTTGTACTGTCCGGTTTGATCTCTGAACTTGTAAACCCCCACCACAATAGGATCTTGCGGAGCGGGTAGTTTTTTAAAATCTTTTTCAGACGCTGTTATTTCTCCAATCACAGAATGTTCTTCTATTCCGGTAGGTGGATTAAAAAACACGCCGCAACTTTGAAGCGATACCAAAGAAATTAAAACAAGCAGACTGTTTATTTTAGATAGTTTCATGTTTTGTTGTGTGCTTGTTTATAAGATAATTTCGGTTGTTTCGCCTGTTTTGTTATCAATAATTCTAATTACGGTTCCTGTTCTAGTTTCGTCTATAGAAATTATTAAATCTCCAATTTCAAAAGTACCTTCTTCTAGATTTTCCAGTTTATCGCTGTCTTCGAACAAACCTCGTGAAAGTTGCGATAAAATCTGTCTTTTTACGGTTTCAGAAAAATTGTCTAACAAACTGCTGTTTGACGAGTTTTTATTGTCATCGAATTTATTCTGCGCATTTGCCGATGCTAATAAACCACTGTAGTTAAGCGGGTTTCCGCCAAAGTTTGGGTTTACAGGTGTATATACCAATTGCTGTGCAATACCAGTTGTGCCGGCAAAAAGTAGTATAAGTATGGTTGGTATAATAGTTTTCATTTTTGTAGCTGTTTAGTAAGTGAACTCATTTTTCAATTTTCCCCTGTGATTTGCGTAACTAATTAATCTTTGAAAGGTAGTAGCAACCTGCTCTTTGATAAACTCTTCGTCGGGATTTGTAAAAAATTCAAGGATGAGGTCTTGATCTACCTTAACCTGCATAATGCTTGATAAGCCTCTGTGGGGTAATTCGGTAATGTTTATTATAAAATCGAATTTTGTTGGATATTGGTTGTAGGTTGAGTAAAAAAGATCGTAATAATCTCTGCCCATTTTGGTTTTAGAATCATCTACAACAATTCCTTTCATAATGCTTAAAGAAGATTCTTTAATTGGTCTTAATTCTTTAGTTGTAATTTGAATGGAATCTTTTGTGATTAATCGGTTTTCAACTTCATCGCGAATAAATAAAATTGCTGTTACTTTTTGTTTTGATGTTTGGTTAATGGTTGTGGTTGATAAACTTTCAATTTGGTTTGGCTCTAACGTAAATTTCCCTTTTTGCTGACTTACCGATAAGTTTTTGTTGGCATCGGTTTTTTTAACAAGCAGCAAATAATCCAGTTCATAATGATAAACTCCATTGTTTTGAACGGTTGGATGAAAGGTTAAGGTATTTTCTGATTGAACCACCTCAATTTTTGCCACAATTAAGCTATCTCTGTTTTCCTGAGCCACAGAAACAATAGATAAAAAGCTGAAAAACAATAAAAGGGCAGTAAACTTGTTCATTAGTAATTTCTTATAATTACGCTACGGTCATTTCCCTGCACATTAATAGACATGTTTTCCATAATGCTGTTATTGCCGTAAATTTCAATGTAATTGTTAGCGCCTTCCATATTTATGTTCATGTTAGAAGGTTCTAATTTCGATGTTTCGGTATAATACAAAAGCTGATGATCGCCAGTTTGATTTACCTGCATTTGCTGTGCTTCAATAGTAACCTCGTTGTAATTTCCGGTTTGTACTATGTATGTACCTTGTGTATTGTTTAATGCGTTAAGCATTAAAGTTTCAGGGTGTACTTTTTGCAATTCTTTGTTATTAGTTAAAGAATTATTTGCTTGTTGTGCACTTACAGTCAGTGTTCCTAAAAGTGCTAAAATGGTTGATAGTATATTTTTCATGATATATTAATTAGATAGATTTTATATACTACTTTGAATTAAAAAAAACTGTCTTAATAAAAATCATAATATTTTAGAAATTTATTAAGAACAGCTTTTTTAACAATCTAACTAATATCTTTTAAAATGATATTAGTTAGATTGTGTAATAGTCATAACATTTCCAGAACCAGTTTGCATACCTGTGTGCATGTGGTTACCACCAGTTTGCGAAATTGTTGCCATGTGGTCTGATCCCATTTGTGTGCTTGTAGCCATGTTCATGTCACCACTTTGCATTAAATCGATCATATTGTTTGAACCCCAAGATTGTGATGCAGTACCAGTATTGCTGTTACCAGTTTGAGAGATAAAGATATCATTTGAACTTGCAAATAAAGTTTGCGAAGCAGTTGCTGTATTAGAATCACCTATTTGAGAGATGTTAGACATATTAAAGTTGCCCACAGTTTGCGTAATAGTAGCTGTGTTTAAATTACCTTCTTGTAAAGCAATAGCATCATTGTCAGATCCTGCAGTAGTGCTAATAGTAGCAGTATTACCATTACCAATTTGATCTACATCTGCAAAGTTTCTGTTACCTAAAGATTGTGTAATTGCTACAGTATTATCACTTCCAAATTGAACAATACCTGCCTCGTTGTTGTTACCTAAAGATTGTAATACAGTTACATCATTGTTGCTTCCTGTTGTTGCACCACCTGGTCCAGTGTGACGTACATTTGCACTATTGTTGTTACCAAATAACTGGTTAATTGTAGTGCTGTTGTTAGTACCTCTTGCATATTCTTTAGCGTAGTTGTCATTACCTCTTTGGTTAATTTCAACAGTATTTGTACCAAATTGGTAAGAATCAACTTCGTTTCCGTTACCTCTTTGTATTACGTCTGCAGTGTTTGTAGAGTTTTGAACAATTTTTGTTTCGTTCTCATTACCTCTTTGTAATACATCAGAACTGTTTCCGCCAGTACCAACTTGAAGTACAGATAATGTGTTGTCGTTACCATCTTGCTCTGCAACAGAGATGTTGTTGTCTAAAGGTCTATAACCATCAGATTGAGTAATTGTAGCGTTATTTCCGTTACCGTCTTGCAATAAGTCAGAACTATTTCCTACTCCACCTTGCGTTACTATAGCATCATTTCCAGATCCGTCTTGCATAACTTCAGACCAGTTTTCACCAGTTTGAGAGATTGTAGCCACGTTTGTGTTACCTTGTTGAGTTAATGTAGAATCGTTATTTCCAGACTGAGTAGTTGTAGCATTATTCCCATTTCCATCTTGCATTACACTGCTCATGTTTCCATTTCCGCTTTGTGATGTTAATGCAATGTTATTGTCACCCTCTTGCGTAAGAGTGCTTTTTTGGTTTATACCAGATTGAGAAACAGATGCCCAGTTTTCGTCACCATCTTGATTAATTGTGCTTTCACTTCCTGAGTTTGTTTGCGAAGTAATAGCATCATTATCTGCTCCTACTTGATCAACCGTAGAAGTATGATCACTACCTGACTGATTTAAAAGATTGTTGTTTGCACTACCATCTTGGTTAGTAGTTGCTTCATGACCTGTTCCACTCTGAGTAGAACTATCAACGTTTGTTTGTGCCATTGCCGAAGCTGTTGCAAAGAATGCTACTGCTGCACTTAGTACTAATTTTTTCATGATGTAAATAATTAAATGTTGTTATCCAAATTTAGAGTGTTTAACAAGGGCAATCAATCGCTGATTATATCCATTTTAGTAAAATACTCATAAACCGTGATAAGGGGGGGTAAAGTCTAATAAAATCAACTGAAGGCGTTTTTTTAGAATATTGTATAGAACAAATTCTACAAATTCTACAGAAAAAGTACTACAAACAGATAGGTGAATCTGTATTAATTTTGACTTATAAACACAAACAGTTAAGATTAGTATTGGGCAAAAATCGAATCTTAAAAACGTAGTATTTTAAAAATGTTAGGGAATTGAAAAAAAGAATGATTATTGTTGTTAGTATAAACGAGGAATTAAAAAATTCCTCGTTTTACGTTTAAAAACATTGGCATTAATTTACATTTACTTATCAAAAGATTTAGTTATTTAATGTAACTGGTTGGTAAAAAGAGTATAATAAGAAGAAATCACAATTAAAAATAAAGCAGTATGATTAAATTTTTTAAAGAACTTTTTGGTTCGATTAAAGAAGGAATCGCAGAAGGCGTTGCTGAAGCTAACCAAGAGATGGTACAGGAAAAAGAACAAGAAAATAAGCTAAAAGAAACCGAAAACAGCGAAAATAAAAAAGCAATTAACGAACTATCTTTCGATGAACGTTTCGGAACTGCGTTAGGAGCACCTTTTAGAGCGGCTATTTTCGGAGATTGGTTTACAGTTTTTAGCTCAAATGACGATGATGGAACGCAGCCGATTTATTTGTACAAATTCGAAAATTACCCGAAATTAGAAAAACATAAAGCCGAATTGGCGAAGTTTATCAAGCGGGATTTTAGTATTGTTGATAAACAAACCAGCCTAGAAATCCTCGCTTCGTATTTCGATGTTGCAGGTATCGATAAAAACGGAACAATTTTGGAAAGAATTACGTCCGAAAAAGTAGACGTAAATATGTGAAATCCTAACAAAGATGGCGTGAAAGCAACTATTTCCGCGGTGCTTTCTCACATTATTTCGGCTTCTACAGATGTTAGTTATCTGGAAAAAACCGAAGCAATGAAAATTCTTAAAAAAGTAAATCAGTATGCTCAAAAACATTACACTAACTGGGAAAATTACAGCAAAGATTTCATTATAGGAGAGGTAAATGTTGGGCTTAATAATAGTGCAGGGCGAGGTGTTCTTAAAAAATATATCGGCTATCTGGAAACCAAAATCGGCAGTCCGTGGAATACTATTTCTTGGGAATCTTCGGGAAGTAATAGAACAAATGAAACTACAGAAAATGAAGTTTCAACCGAAGTTTTAGGTGATATTGTATGGGCATTTCAAAGAAAGAAGTACAACGATACCACTGATTTTAATAATGAAATTGAAGAATATCAACACCTAATTTTAAAGGAAAAAGCTATTTGGCAACTAGAAGAAATTGCCATTAATAAACCCGAGATTGAAATTTGCTACGAAGCATGGATTAAAGGAAAAGAAGAAATTGCTACCAACGAAACTTTGCTTGATGATGAAGAAGATGCTTTTGATGAAGACAACAGTGACGAAGGAATGTTTCAGGTAGAACTTTGCGCAACCCTAAAAGCCCAAAACGGAAAATATTTTACCAATCTAGATTTAATGTATCAATTAGAACAACAAGTAAGCAACAAAGAACTAGGCGATCATATCTTTTTTGAAGGATTGACTTTAAACAGCAATGCAGACCACGAAAGCGAAATACCAACTTTTTATATATATTGCGGAAGTTGAAACATCTAAAAACAATATTTATAATAACAACTATCACTGTTGGATGTTTATTGGTTTATTTCTGGTTAACTCGTGAACAGTGGGAAACACGCGAACGATGTACCGGTTGCGAAGTTTTCGAAAACCAAGAACAAGAAAAACACATAGGAACTGTTGAGATTTTGCCAAACGGGAAAACTGTTTTTACAGACCAAATGTTAGGGTCAACCTATAAACTAATTGCTTGCGATGCCAATTGTGAAACAAAAGAATTGTTGCCATTCAGCAAAATTGGTGTAAAAGATTATGCCACCCAAAAACAAATATATTTTGACATTCGTGGAAAATACATTCCAGAAAAAGATGAATTTGTATACAATTCTATCATTGTTTTAAACGAACGAAATTTTATAAATGCAAAAGAAATTAAACATTTAACATTCAATAAAATCCAAGAAAAACATACTGCTTTAGAAGAAGAAACCTTTCTACTTAACGAAAGTCATTATGCGGGATTACGAGGGTTTCTTCCACATTATTTTACCGAAATACAACTTAAGCAACCAATTTCTATAAAAGAGGCAACTTGGGAAACAAGTGATAGTACATTAATAACAACTTGGTTTATAGAAAAGCAAAAACAATGGCAACCAATAGAACATTACGAGTGGAAAAAAGGAACAGAGTTTTAACCTGTACAAAAGCTACATACAATATGAAATATATAAAAAACCAACTAATTCTATTATTCTTAATATAACAAAGTGTGTTTTCGCAGACAAAAATTGACTATGCCGATTTTTCCAGTAATGTAGGAATTGACGATCATGATAAAGTAGGTAAAGAAATATACTTTATAAAAAAAGACAGTTCAAAATTCAACCCAGGTAAATATATAGTTGAGGTTAAGCAAGACAATACCGAAATGACCATGCTTTTTGAAATCAATGAAGAAGGTTCGCCTTCTGGCATTATCGAAGGTAAATATCACAAGTATAAGTATAAATACACTCTTAAAGGAAATATTGTTGAAAAATTCGATTTATACAATATGAATTTGAATCAGTTAGTTGTAGAAGAATTTGCAAAAAACGACTCTATTGTATCTAATTATTATCTACAAAACAATCAAAAAATTACAGAGAAAATTAAATACAAAGGAAAAACAATTTATGAAAATAATTGCAGATACGACAACAGTGGCTTAAAATTATATATCTGCAGTATTACAGACGAAACCAAAGGCGAAAAAATTGGGTACGATGCCGAGAATCACATATAAGAAGACATGGAAGAATTTACCAAAAGGTATCTCTGAAATAGTAGAAGTATACCGCGAAGAGGGGATTTTGATTAAAGAAACAACCTATTTAAATGGTGATGTTACAAAAAAGACCACTAATCCTAATGGTACTTATGAAATAGAAACGTTATCAGAAAAGGGGCGCTCACGAAAAGAGTATTCAAAAAACGGAAAGCTGATTAAAACACATTCGGCTGATTATAAAAGTAGTGGTGAATAAATATTGCTGCGAGAATTATTTCTGATTTAAAAGAATATAAAAGGAAAGCAAAATAATGAAAGAAATCAGAATACTTATATTATTGTTTTTTACTGCAATTATTTGTAAAGCACAACCACCAACAGATCCGTCTCGTGGCGTGAAAATTTATGCGCTTGTAACAAAAATAAACGAAAAGAAGCCTGTTCACTACGGGTCGTTTGAAGAAATGCAAAAGTTAGATTTCAATAAGATAAATACCGTATCAATTGAAAACCGAGGTAACAAAACAAGCATGGACACATTGTTGCTTAAAAATATTTTAAACAATGCACCAAATCTTACAAGTATTACAATAGGTCGTAATATTTATCTGGATAATTTTCCTAAAATAGAAAAAAACAATCATCTTAAAGAATTATACTTAACAGGAAACAACCTGTCGCAAATTCCTCTTGATATAGACAATTTAACCGCGTTGGAATTATTTGAATGTTCAGGAAACAAAATAAAAGGTTTACCCAATAGTTTTTCAAACCTAAATAATTTAAAGACTTTGATTTTAAAAGCAAACAATATCAATATTTTTCCTGAAGAAATTCTTTCACTCCAAAATCTTAATGTATTGTGGGTTAGTGGCGCAATAAACACAATTCCGGAAAAAATTGATGCACTTTCGCAATTAGAAAAAGTAGTATTTACAAATACAGCTGTTTCTACGCTGCCAAAATCTTTTTCAAGGTTAAAAAATCTAAAACACATCGATTTGTCAAACAATCAATTTACTGTTTTCCCATCGCCGCTGTTAAAACTTAAACAAGTAAAGATACTTTCTTTAAACGAAAACCCGATCACCCAAACAGCTTTGGAAAAATCTTTAAAAGGAATAAAATATAACAACGCCGTTATCTATATCCCTATAACAGAAGAAGAATATTCCGAAATAAAAAACACATACCAAGAAATTAATTTTATACCCGAATTGGTTTCTCCTGCTATAAAATAATTGTAAATTACAGATCAAAAAACAATAGTATTTTAAAAAATCAAACAAAACATATATGGGATTCTTTTCAAAATTTTTCGGACAAAAAGCCATCGACAAAAACGAACCAGTTCCGTTAAATACTCCGACTGATTTACAACGCTATCAAGAAATAACAGAAGTCGTTGTGGTTTCTGATGCTCTAAAAAATGAATTAAAACAGAAACTTAAACAAGCATTCGAAAATCCGAAATCGTTTTATGACAGCGATAACGAATTTATCTTGTCTGAACGCGGATTAACTTTTCCGGCTAATGCAAACCTTACTGCCAAATTTGTTTTGGTTGATACACTTATAGATAACGACCAAATGGCAGAAGTTGATTGGAAAGAAGACGAAGAAGAAATTCGTTTTGCTATAAACCGCATTTTAAATGCAAAAGATTATGGTTTTGTTTTGACAGATGAGTGTAAGTATGACGATAACGAAACATTTGAAATTTTGGAACTAATCGATACCCAAGAACTGAAACCCAAAGGATTTTCACTGGAAATATTGGATATAGATTCAGATAGTTATGTTTTTACGATTGTTACGCTTGAAAGCCACGAAGAAGTATCAAAAATGTTTAACCACATAAAATAAGCCACACTATGGGAATGATTGGAAATTTGCTGCGAGTAACAAATGCAGAGCTTGAAGCATATTTAGAAGATAGTTCGTTATTAGAAGACAAACTTTACGCCGACGAAATTAATGAAGACGAAAAGTTTGCAGATATCGACAAAACTTGGGATGGAATTATTTTTCTGCTCACAGGGCAAAGTTTAGATACTGCAGAGCATCATCTAACAAGAATTTTATTCAGCGGACAAATTATAGACGAGGATCAGGATTTAGGTTTGGGTCCGGCGCATTATCTTACTCCGGAAGAAGTTGTTGAACTGAATAATGAAATATCGAAAATTACCGTAGAAGGTTTAAAGCAGAATTTCAATCCTGAAAAAATGAACGAATTAGAAATTTATCCATCTATTTGGAACGAAGGCGACGATGTGTTTGAATATCTGGTTGAAGGTTTTTTATCTGTACAGCATATTTTTGCTGAAGCTGCTAAAAACAAAGAAGCAATGATTACGTTTATTAACTAATTAATCTAAAAAATGAAAAGGATCGTTTTAATTATAAGTCTGCTGTTTGTTAATTTCGGATTTTCGCAAATTACCGATACCACTGTAAACAAAGAAAAGTTTCAACAATCGGGCTTTCCATTTAAAGGCAAACGCGTTTTGCAGGTCGAAGATATTTCTACTCCAAAAGAACAAAACTATTATGTGTTTTCTAAAAACGAACATGGCAGTTCGCAAGACGAGTTGTACATTCAGCAGTTTAAAAAAGTGAATAACGAATGGAAAGTTGTTGCAGAAGACAAGGTTGCCGAGCCGGGAATTATCACATCGGTTTGGGATGCACGTAAAGCTTTTTTCGATGCCGATAAAGACGGACAGGCTGATTTGTTTGTGTATTCTAAACATCCCAAAGACAACATGGACGAGCAATTTAGTGTGGTACTGCTTTTAATCTATAAAAATAAATTTTACAGAATGGAAAGTTCGGCTGAAACCAATTACGATCCCATGTTTGATACGTACGATTTTAATCCGGATGATCTGCCAAAAGCGGTTTTAGATCAATTTGAAGGTTATTGGAATAATTTAGATAAAAAATAAAAAGATATGATAAAAGTTGGAGATACTGTTTACAGCACATTAAACTATGCTGGCGGACAAAGTACCGGAAAAATTACTTACTTTGATGAGGAGTTTGCCTTTGTACCAAATCAAATGGATAATTTAACCAAAGGTTTGGCTGCAAAAAGCCAAAGACAAAATTGTTCTTTCAGATATGATGAGGTAAGTTTTATTAAAAAAGGAGGTTTTCTCTTTTTTAAAGTTATTTCTATGAAGATTTTATTACCAGACGGAACCGAAGAGCAGATAGGTTTATTTACCAGACAAACAAATGATGTTTTTGAATTTCTAAAAACAAAAGTTTCACCAGAAGCGGTTAAATAATTCTCTAAAGAATAAGAAAAAACTTATAATGAAAAATCGGAAAATAGACTCACTATTCTCCGATTTTGTTTTTATATCTGTTTAATAATTCGTTAAAAACCGTTTTTAAATAATTCTTGTTTTCAAGTGTAAATGGTAAGGTAGCTTCGTTAATTAAATCGCGTAAATGAAGCTGTTTTATTTTCTGTTGATCTTCTTCTAAAATAACAGCATTGGGATAATTTTCGTGTAACAATTTATCAAGCTGATATAGTGCTTTGGTGTGAATACGGTTGTTGCTGTTGTATTCAAAAAGCAAGGTGCTGTAAATATAATCGTAATCTATAAATTCCTGTTGAATGTTTTGCAGATTAAGAGGAACAATTGAATCATCCACATCAAAAGACTGTCGGGTTGCCACATTTACATTGCCAATGTTGTTGATCTGGCTCTTGTTTTTGGCGTGTAAGTTTTTTAAAGCATCGTTGAACTGTTGCTTTGTCCATTCGTTGCTTTTTACTTTTTGGCGATAGCCTTTAACCAACTCTTCAAACCCCAGTTTTATCAAATCTTTTTCGATACTGCTTTTAAAAAACGAAAACATATTTATCAATTTAAATCGAACAAAAAATCGAGAAAAAATCCCGATTATTTCTTTCCGCTATGAAAACGGCGTATTTCTCTTAACAATTCAGACGAGTAAACAAAATCTACAATATCCTCGTTATCGGTTACCATGATTTCCTTACTTGTGCCTTCCCAAACCAGCTTTCCGTCTTTCAAAAAACAAATATGTTCGCCAATTTGTAAAACCGAGTTCATATCGTGGGTGTTAATTACCGTTGTAATATTGTATTCGTGGGTAATTTCCTGAATAAGTTCATCAATTACGATAGCAGTTTTAGGATCCAGACCCGAATTGGGCTCATCGCAAAACAAGTATTTTGGATTGTTAACAATGGCGCGTGCAATGGCAACACGTTTCTGCATACCACCCGAAATTTCCGAAGGCATTTTTTTGTTGGCATCAATCAGTTCCACACGGTCAATTACTTCCTGAACACGGTCGCGTATTTCGGCATTGGTTTTATTGGTAAACATTTTTAGCGGAAAGCCGATATTTTCTTCTACGGTCATAGAATCAAATAAGGCACTTCCCTGAAAAACCATCCCCATTTCGGTTCTCAATGTACGTTTTTCGTTCGGATCCAATGTTGCAAAATCCCTTCCGTCGAACAAGATTTGTCCGCTGTCTGGCAAATGCACGCCCAACAATGTTTTTAGCATTACGGTTTTTCCCGAGCCCGACTGACCAATAATCAAATTGGTTTTACCAGCTTCGTACGTGGTGGTAATACCTTTTAAAACCTCTTTATCATCAAAAGATTTCTTTAAGTCTTTTACTTCTATCATTAGGTTAACAACATTTGGGTTAGGATATAGTTACAGATAATAATGGAAATTGATGTCCAAACGAATGCTTTTGTTGATGCTTTACCAACTTCCAGTGCTCCACCTTCCATATAATAACCGTAAAACGATGGCACGGTAGCTAAAATAAAGCCAAAAACGGCTGTTTTTATAAAGGCATAAATAACATGGAACGGCTGAAAATCGTCTTGCAGACCTTTTACAAATTCTTCGGGAGCCAAATATCCGCCTAAAGATCCTGCAATATATCCACCAAAAATACCAATAAACATACTTAAGGCAATAACAAAAGGGTAGGTGATAGAGGCGATTAGTTTAGGAAAAACCAGATAGTTTAACGGGTTGATACCCATAACTTCCAAGGCGTCGATTTGTTCGGTAACCCGCATGGTACCTATACTCGATGTAATATAAGAACCCATTCTACCTGCCATAATAATTGATACAAACGTTGGCGAGAATTCTAAAATTATAGACTGTCTTGCCGTAAAACCAATTAAATATTTAGGGATGATGGGATTGTTTAAGTTTAAGGCGGTTTGTATGGTTACAACCGCACCAATGAAAAACGATAAAAATGCTACAATTCCCAAGGAACCGATGATTAATTCGTCGATTTCCTTAAAAATAAGATTTCTCATAAGACGCCATTTTGTAGGACGACGGAAAATTTCGCCCAGCATAATGAAGTACTTCCCAATGTTAGCTAACATTTTAATCATAACACTATTTTAATCTGCTAATTTACCAAATAAAATTATAATTTGATCCTGTAAAAGCAAAAGATATAATTTTAAAAATGTATTTTTGGCTTGCCTCTAATTACAGCGATTTATGAAGCAAATCTGTATAATTGTCCCGGTTTACAACGAAGAATTAAGTATTGATACCTTTTTTAGCGAGTTTCTGAAATTCAAAGAAACTTTGTTTGAAAAAGGATATGCTGCAAGCGTTTTGTTTGTTGATGACGGAAGTAAAGATAAAACACCAACTATTTTAAACAGATTGATTAAAGAAAATGTCGACTGCAAAGCTTTGATTTTTTCTAGGAATTTTGGTAAAGAAGCCGCTTTGTTTGCAGGTTTGGAACATGCCGAAGGAGATTTGATGATTCCTATGGATGTTGATTTGCAGGATCCTTTCGAATTGATTTTTGAAATGATTACCGCTTATGAAAAAGGTGCAGATGTTGTTTTGGCGCGTAGATCCAACAGAGGAACCGATACCGCTCTAAAAAGATTTTCGGCACAATGGTTTTATAGGTTGAACAATAAAATGTCGACTTTGAAACTAGAAGAAAATGTAGGCGATTTCAGATTAATGACCCGCCAAGTTGTAAATGAAATTGTGAGTTTGCAAGAAAACCAGCTTTTTATGAAAGGGTTAATGAGTTGGGTTGGTTTTGAAACCGTTGTTGTTAATTACAGCAGACCAAGTCGTACAGAAGGTAAAACAAAGTTCAACTACATTAAATTATGGAATTTGGCAGTACAGGGAATCACTTCTTTTTCTACCTTGCCTTTAAAAGTATGGACGTACTTTGGAAGCATTATCGCTTTCATCTCTTTTTTATACGGATTAAAAATCATTATTGAAAAACTGTTCTTCGGAATCAATGCATCGGGTTACGCATCGTTAATGGTTGCCATCCTCTTTTTTGGCGGTGTGCAGCTCATTGGAATCGGAGTTTTAGGAGAATATTTAGGAAGAACGTATTTAGAAACCAAACGCAGACCACGTTATATTTTAAAACATAAATTTAAAGGTAATGACAAGTAATTATATAAGAAATTGTTTTACAAGCAATCAATTCTTTTTAGAGAAATTATCTTATAAAAAAGTACTTCTTTTACTTTTTGCAATTTGCTTTCTGTATATATTACCTATTATTTTAGCTAATACCTTTTATATAGATGATATGAATCGCACGGTAGAAGGTTATAATTGGAATAGAGATGGAAGATTTATGTCATCGAATATTATGCATTTGCTTTCAAGTCAGTTAGAAGTTGTTTACAGCCTTTTTCCATATTCAACAATTTTAAGCACCTTTTTTCTTGCCTTAACAGGTTTTGTTTTAACTTACAGTTTAGGCATTAAAAATAAATTTCATTTAATAACGGCAAGTTTAATTGTAGCTACTTGTCCTTTTTTATTAGAGATTCTTACTTATAAGTTTGATTGCTTACCTATTTCGTTATCAATACTATTTGCCGTACTACCATTTTTATTATATCAATACAAAGTACGTTTCTTCATTGCAAGTTTTTTGTTTTTGTATTTAATATTCGGTTTATATCAAACCACTGCGCTGTCTTACGCCATGGTTTTATGTTTTTTTTTAATTAAGGATATTTGGTCATTGCGTTATAAGCATATTTTAATAAATGGCTCATTGGCACTTATTGCTTTTGTACTAGCATTCTTTTATTATCAATATAGATTAGGTCAATTGGGAATAGAGATGGTTGATACACAGCGAAGCGAATTTATTTTTAGTACTCCTAATTTTAAAGAATTACTTAATGAACGTTGGGAAGGATACAAAATGTTACTATTTAGTTTAATAAAATCATCTTTTAGATACGCTTTCTATATAGTTTGTATCTCATCAATTGTTGGAATTACTGCTTTTTTGATAAAGCAAAAATTTACAAAAAAAATTATCTTACAGATTTTAGGATCGGTTCTATTGATTGCCTTTGTCTTATTATTATCGGTGAGTATTAATTTGGTTGTAATGGAACCACGTTGGAGTCCCAGAAGTTTAATTGGTTATGCTTTTGTGCTTTTAATGTGCTTTTACGCGGTTATTCAAATTCCTAGAAAAGTAGAAATTCTTTCAAATATCGTTTTTATTCCTATAATCTATTACTCATTTTTAATATCATCACAATTAGGAATATTTCTTAAAAACCAAGATGAATATTCAGATTTTATTAGCTCGATGATTGCTCCGGAAGTTTTAAAACACAAAGATTTAAAATTAATAATTGATGGCAGTATTCAATATGCTCCTAGAAACGCAACAGTAAAAAATGAAACAATGCCGCTTATTTTTAAACTAGCTCCTTTATACGAACACTATGAATTTTATTGGGGTATAATCCGTATGAATAAATACGGAATAATGTCTAATACATATGTTTTTGGTGAAGAACGAACAAAAGTTTTATCTAATAAAGAAACTTTTCCTACAATTCAGGAAAATAAATATTATACTTTACGCATACAGCCACCGTATGCAGTAATAACGTTTCATTAGTTTGAAATTTATTGTGAAATCTATTTAAAAAAGTGCAATGAAGATAGAAGAATTAAATAAACTTTTGCAAGATAAAAAAGCATTGACGCTAACATTAATTTTAAGTGTTGTATATGTTTTACCATTGCTAATCGCAAATGTTTATTATAGCGATGATCATTCAAGAATTCTTTATGGACATGGTTGGAATCACGATGCCCGATTTGTTAATAATTGGATCACAAAAATAACATCGTTCTCCAATTACGCATTCAGTTTGTATCCTTACAGTCTTACTATGTCGGTATTAATATTAGGTTTTGCGGGATATTTATTATGTGAAATGTGGGGCATTGAGAAAGGAAAAAAGATTAAATGGACTTCTTTACTAATATTAATCTCGCCCTTTTATTTAAGTAATCTCCCTTATAGATATGATATATTATTTATGTCACTGTCTATTTTTTTAATGATTATTCCTTTTATTTTTTTTAACAATAAGAAATGTTTTATTGCTATTTCCAGTGTGTGTTTTTTCTTAACGTTAGGGTTGTTTCAACCGTCTATTTCAATATTTTTCTCTGTAGGAATAATTTATTTGTATAATTGTTTTGAAAAGAACGAATTAAAGAATTTATTTTTGAATGCGTTTTTCATGATCTTGTCGTTTATAATCGGTTTCACTTTTTACCATTTAACGAAAACGCTATTAAACCTTGGTGTCAATGACAGTAGAATGCAGCTTGTTTTCTCTGAACCCAACGTTAAAGACTTACTAATTGAAAAGCTACTTACATTTTACGATATCTGCCTATTGCTTTATGATACAGGTTATTACTATGTAATACTGATTGCGCTAATATCACTGCCAATTGTATCTGCGATTGATTTGTTTCTCAAAAAAAAGTCATTCTTTTACACAGTAAAGATCCTTATAGGAAGAATAGTACTGGTTTTAACTTCAATACTGCTTATATTAGGTCCAAATTTATTTATCAAAGCAGAATATCTTCCACTAAGAGCTTTACCCGGATTCGGTGTTTTTATGTTTACAATGGTTTATTTTTCAAAGAATTTTAAGGGTATTTATTTTAAAGTATTTAGAGTTTTAATTATATTGAATACGATATTTTGTTTCAATTTAATGGCTCAAACATCTAATGCTTTACAGTTCCAAAAAGAGTATCAGGAAATGTTCGTTTATGATTTAAACGCAGTTGTAAGAACGTACGATATTAAAAAAATTATGTATAAAGGAGATATAAATTATGCACGCAAATCATATAGAATTTTAGAACAGTTTCCTTTTGTAAAAACGATTGTTCTAAAAGAAATTGGTCAAAATGCATGGTTTTCAAAAGATGTAATTTCTTTTAGCGGTTTACAAGAAAACATAGAATTTGTAGCTTTTAATGAACAGATAAAAAATCCTGAATTAGTATTTAAATCGTACGTTTATAATTTATACAAAATTGAGGATGGATTTTTTATGGTTGAATTTAACTAAAAAGTTTAAAACAATTTCTCTTTCATTTTCTTCCAGCGATATGCTCTTATAAATTTAGCTTGTTCTGTAGTTACCAATAACGGAGTTTTGTTGTTTTTGGCTTTAAAAAATCCTTTTAAATAGTCAATAAAAAGTAAAGGTTTTTGTTTGCGTAAGGCTAATTTTAAACTGGCAATGGCAGTAATCCAAAAACCGTAGCCTAAAGTGTAAAAAGCTTCGCCTTGTTTGTATCGTGCCGATTGATCGTAGGTAGCACCGGTTGGTTTCAAATGCTTAACCTTTAAATCTTCTAAAGTAATAATTTGCCAATTGTAAAAACGGCACAACAATTCGTCAACCGTATCCCAACCCATCGCAGGTTTCAAGCCACCAATTTCTAAAAAACATTCTTTTCGGTAGGCTTTAAACGCCCCACGAATATGGTCTTTGTCGGTTAAACTTTCTAAAATCCATTCGTTGTTTTTTTCGATATATGCAAAACCGCCAACCATTCCAATTCGGCTGTTTTTGTTGAAAGTTTCAATAATTCGTTCAAAATAATTTGTAGGAAGAATCAAATCACCATCTAATTTCACAATAATATCAAACGAATCGTCTAATGTTTTAAAACCTTTGTTGAACGCTCTAATTACCTTGCTCCCCGGTAAATGCTTGTTTTCAGACTCATTAAAAACCTGAGAAATATTCTCGTGCTTTCTTTCGAAATCAGCAATAATATCAGCAGTTCTATCGGTAGAATTATCGTTTACTACTACAATTTTATCGGGCACAACGGTTTGCTGCACCAGCGAATTTAATGTTAGGGCAATAAAAGTTTCTTCGTTATAAGTGGGGATTACGCAATAAACCTTCATGCTAAATTTTTTCTGCCAAAATCATGTAATAACGCGGAGTGAACTTTCGCAACAATGGTCGAATCCCGATTTTATTCACCGCATGCGCCCATTTTTTTCGAGCCGTAATTTTATAGCCACATTTTTCAAGCAACCAATCCAACTGCCAATCTTCAAACTCGTGATAATGTCTGTCCCAAAAATCTGTTTTACTACGATAAGCCGGGGAAAACCACAAACGCAACGGAACCGAAATCACAATTTTATGTGCCTTACAGTTTTTTAAAACGGTGTACGGATTCAGCAAATGTTCAAAAATTTCAAAAGCGGTCAATACATCATAATCGGTTTGCTGCAACGCTTCCTGATTTTCGTCTAAATCTTCTCCGGTGGTATTTTGTACGTTAAATCCTTCCTCTTTCATCAATGCAGACAACGGATTTTCTACACCCAAATCTAAAATTTTTGCATCTTTAGAAATGTGTTCCAGCAAAAAATCCATGGTAATTTTAAAGCGTTGTTTCGGATAGGTTTTTTCGTACATAATAGAAAATTGTGATTGGTAAAAGTAATTAAAATCAATTTAAAGATTAACGATTATATTTGTAAAAAATGTAAAATGGATACCAAGTTTTCTAGCAAACAGGCTTTGTGGTTTACGCTGATAAATTATTTCGGTGTGCTAATTGGCACGGTGTCCACACTTTTTATTTATCCGTACGATAAAGATTTGCTGGGAATTATTCGTTTTATCGATGGTTTTGCACAAATATTGTACCCCATTATGGTTTTAGGAGCATCAACTGCGTTATTGAATTTTCAACCGAAACTAAACGATTTATTGCAGCGGAAATTATTTTCGTACAGCATGATTTCTATTGTTTGGATGATTTTTTTCTGCGCCATTGGTGTAACTGTTGTTTACTGGTTTGATTGGCTGGAAAACAAACAGTATTTTATTTATGGTTTTTTTATAGCAATCTGTTTGGCGTATGTCGATTTGTTTAAACGACAGGCAACCAACCTTCAAAAACTTTCAATTCCTACTTTTTACGAAAAAATCATTCCTAAAATAACACTACCCTTAGCTTTTGTATTGATCTTATATTACGGTTTTACAGAAGTACAAGGATTGATTTTTTATGCAGTTTCTTTTGCAGTTATGCTGTTAGCTATCGGATTGTATTTGTTCAGATATTTTAAACCGGTATATACTTTAAACTACAAAGACCTTTTCCAAGAGATCCCCAAAAAACAATATTATCAATACAGTCTGTATGCGTTTTCGGCAAGTTTAGGATCTTTTTTTGCCTTCAGAATTGATTCTATAATGATACCGGAATTTATATCGAATGCAGCCAACGGAGATTTTAATATCGGTGTGAATCTGGCAAATGCTTTAATGATTCCAGCAGCCGGAGTATTTGCATTGTACAGTCCGTTAATATCCGAATCTTTAAAGAAAAACGACTTATCCGTTTTAAAGATAAAGTATGCCGATGTCGCCAAAAACCTGTTTTTTATTGGAATTCTGCTATACGGCTGCGTAATTCTGGGAATGAAAGACTTTTTTGAGATACTGCCAACTGCTGATAAATTACTGCCTATTTTACCCGTACTGTATATTTTAGGCGGAAATGTGGTGTTAAATATGGCAACCGGTTTTAATACAGAAATTATTGCCTACTCAAAATTTTACCGCTTTAATTTAATAGCGATAGTAGTATTGGCTGTTTTAAACGTTGCGTTAAATTATTACGTTTTAACACAGACTAATTTTGGAATAATTGGCGTTGCATGGGCATCGTTTTTTGCCATGCTGGTTTTTAACCTTACCAAGTTGTGGTTCATTTACCGTAAGTTTAATATCCTTCCAATAAATGCCAATTACATAAAAACCATTGCAAGCAGTCTGGTTCTGTTGACAATTGCTTTTGTTTTGCCATTAAATATTTTTGGAATGTTCGATTTTATCGTCCGTTGCAGTTTCTTCGCAGGTATCTTTATGCTGTTGATTTATAAAACGGGCTGGGTTCACGAATTTAATAATAATGTGCAAAAAGCACTGAAATTGGTTGTACGAAAGTAAGAAGCTTTTATTGGTTTTAAATTTATTTCCCTCTATTAAACGCTTTGTTTGGGCTACACTATTTGCTTAACAGCACTTTACTATGCTTTAACCGCGGAGTTGATGCGACATTGAACTTTGAAAATAAAGAATAGGGAATCATTATAAGCTGTAAGATAATAATTTTTTTTGTTTTAGATAACCTGTTCCTGTTTATTTTATAGAATTAACAGCCTATTGTTGCAAGACGAGTTTAAAGAGATCCTTGAAAAAAAACCTGATAGCAGGTGTATTTTACCACAAAAACCGTTGGAAGATTAATTTAACTGAATCAGAATAATGGGAAGATCAATAAGGGACAATGGAGCTTAAATAAAAGAGGGTGTCCAAAAAGTATCATTCTGAGCGAAACGGAGTGTAGTAGAAGAAACTGAAGTTTTGATTATTAGAGATTGCTTCGCCAGTTCGCTATCGCTCGGGTCCTCCTTGGTCGGAATGACAGATAAATTCATTTTCTTTTCTTTTCTTTTCTTTTCGGAGATTCTCTTGATGCATCAACCTCAGCAAATCATCCGCATACATTACAATTCAAGAAAATTTTGTATGTTTATAAAAACGGTTACAGATGAAAAATTACTTGCAAACACCCATTTACAAAAAGTCCGAAGAAATTTTTGAAACCCTAAAAGCAATTACCGGTTTATTTCCTGCAGATGATTCTATTTTGATAGACTTAAAAGGTCAGTTGCTGGGCGATGCCATGCTTATTCAGGCGAAATTAGCCGGAGCACTTGCGGTAAAACTCTACGATATAAAAATGGAAAATGCGACATTAATCCGTAAGGCAGCACGTGATTTAATGGTTTCATATCACACCCTGAAAATGTTAGGTTTTGAAGACGTAGAGTATTACCAGATCATCCGTACGCAGATCGAAGAATTCCGATTATTGTTTGTAGAGTGGGTAGCTGCGTTTAACAACAAAAACTTTATTACCGATACTTGGGGTTTGTTTAACCCACCGGGCATTGCACATGATTACAAGCAGCAAGATGAGGAGCTTGATTTTCTGGATGAAGATGATGAGGGTACAGATACAGATTTTTAAAAGTCCGTTAAGAACTTATTTTTTATTTAGGTTCATTAAAATTCAATTTGTTCTATGCACCTATGTAGTAGAAAAATCTATTTTAAAAACTTTTTAAACTCTTTCTTCTTTAGGGTGAAACCTTGTGTTTTTAAAATTTTTCCGTCAGGAGATACAATCGCAAAGTAAGGCTGACTTTGATTTTTAAAACGCTCTTCCTGTATCTTGTTATAAAAAGCTCCATACGTTTTCATTAATTTTCCTGTTTTTGCATTTTTTGTAATGTATTTTTTAGGAACTACTTTCTTCTCATCCACAAATAATGTTACGGTATAATAATTTGCTTCTAAGTACTCCTGTATATCACTGTCATTTAAAAAAGCCTCTTCCATTTTTCGTGAATTAACATCCACATAAGCGGTAAAATAAATCAGTAAAGGTTTACCCCAGATCTGTGCAGTTAAAAGCAACTCATCGTAATCAATTATTTCGGCATCAGTTAAAAAAGGAGTTTCTTCTGCCAAGGGTTCTTTGTTACTTATCATAGAATCAGCAAGTTTATTAAATTCATCCATCATGTCGCCATAAGTTTCAAATTCATCTGGTTTTTCTTTAATAACCTGATAAATGGCATTAACGGCACGCTCGTCCTTTACCAATGCCAGTAGAATTTGACTGTCTGTTTCCCAATTTGCAAGATCAATTCTTTTACTGCGTAGGGATACAAAATCATTATAAAAGGTAACGGACTCTTTATATTCAGGCGTTGCTTTCATTTTTAATATTTCATCTAATAGCTTTTGATAGGTTACAGTTTCAGGATCTTCGTTTAACCAACCAATAACCAATGTTGCTAAAACAGGTGGCTGTCCAAAAAAAACAATATCTGTTTCATCTAATCCGCAATCAGTAAGCTTGGAAAAGTTTGTTGTTAGTTCCAACTGTGTTTTTTCTAGATCATCATATAAATTGATTTTCTGCGCTAATAATTGTTTACAGTCTGTTTGAGCTTTTAAAGAAATTATTGATAAAAGTAGAAATAGTACACTGAATAATAGTTTCATAGGTGTTTTTGCGTTGTTATTTTTTAATTATTGACCAGTAAACTACTAAAATAATGATTTACTGGTATTAAAATAAAAAATTTCATATTTGTAAAAATATCTTCTTAAGTTAATATGCGAGACAAAAGATTATTAGTATATTGGCGAAATATATAATTAAACAAAATTAATCAATAAAAACATGGTAATTAATGCTGAAGTTCTTAAAACTTATGATTTTTCTTTAGGTTTTAATAATACGCTTGAAGTAACTGTAGATAGAAAACAATATATCACGCAGATTGAAGAGTGTTTAGATAATAATCAAATAATTTTTTTGGCAGGTGAAGAAGGATGTGGAAAAACAGTAATTTGTCAAGAGTTTGTAAAAAAAAAATGACAATATAACATTTTCAGTTTTTTTTAATCCTAATAATAAAATTGATTACTCTTTGAGTTATTTTTTAGATAATATTATAAGTCAAGTCGCTTTTAGACTTGGAGAAGACGAAAATGATGACTCAAATATTGATAGATATAGATCTCTTTTGTATAAATTAAGACAGAAATATAAAAACAAAAGGATCTATTTTGTAATTGATGGATTGTCCAAAAGTATTGGTTTGATGAAAGAACTAGAAGAGTATTTGTTTTTAGGTCAATCGGAGTTCAAATACATAATTACAGGTTATGAAAAAGATTTTAAAAAAGAAGTTAAAGATTTAAATAGAATAACGACAACAAGTATAAATATAGTTGGAATATCGATTTACGAAATAAAACATTATTTAAATATTTCTGAGATCACTAAAAATGAGGAAGAAGATATTTTTAAGATTACAAAAGGATTATTTTCAAGATTATTTATTATAAAACGTCAATTAGATAAGGATATTCCCTTGTCTAAAATCATGGAATCTGAAGATTATTCAGAATGGATTAAAGTTGAATTAAACAAAATTGATTTAAAAAATGAAACAATAGTAACATTATTATCGCTATTATCTTTAAGTCCAGATAAACTATCTTTAGATGATCTCTCATTTATTACGGATGTTAAGAGACACGAAATTGAAAAGTTGATTAGTAGTATTGATTTTATACATATGAGTGACAACGATGTAGAATTTATATCTAGTTCTTATAAAGCTTTCGTTGCAGAAAAATTCAAAAAAAATCTAGACTCTGTAGAAGAATCTTTAATTAAACTATTAAATAAAACTAAAGATTTAGATAAAAAAATTGAATTATTAAAATTACTATTTGATAAAAAGAGATGGACTGATATTAATTCAGAAGTAAATGAAGAACTTCTTATCAATTCATTTAAGCATACAGGCAGTCTAAATAAAATCAATTCTATAATAAACATTGGAAATAATGCATCAAACCAGTTGAAACAACAAAACAACTTAGTGCATTTATCTTTAAAGGGAAGTTATTTTAATTATCTTCAAAATAACTTAGAATTAATATCTGATGTCACTACAAAATTAGCTTTTAAAGATTACACTGGAGCTCTTTCTATAGCTAACAAATCAATTATTAATATTGAAAGACTAAGATTATATTGTTTGATTGCTAAAAAACAGAAAAAAGACAATAATGTTATAGAAGAAAACTTGTTGTCTGACATTGAGGCTTTATTTAAAAAAAGTGATTTTTCAAACACAGGTGAAGTTATATATGATATTATATCTGATATGTTATATATTGATCCTGCTATGGCGTTGAAGATAGTCGATAACAATGAGTTAAATGATTCAAATATTAACGATATGATAGTTGCTAAACTATCGATAATGTCTTTAAATAATGAGGTTGATAATGATAAAAAAGATACAACTAATGAAAAATTAGAAAAATTTAAAAATTCGAAATCAAGAAAGGTTGTAAGAGCTTTATCAATAATTTTAGGAGATCTTTCTTCAGATAAAATATTATCAGAAATTGATAAAATTGATGATTCTATAGAAAAGATCAAGCTGATAAGATTATATCTAGAAAATATTAAAAAGAATACTCAAGGTCTAGAGCAACTAATTGATAAAACATTTGATATTTTACTTTCTTCAAATGTCAACAATTTAATAAATTTAGAGATACTAATACTTTTATCCTCGAAAATAACACTTGTTGAAAATATAGAGGCAAAAAAAATATTTTTAAAAAAACTAAGTTCAATTGATAAACTTATTGTTGACAAAGGTCTTTTTATAAATAAGATACGTTATAAATTGTACGTCTTCAAAGTAAATTAGACAGTTAAATATAAAAACTAATTTAGTGTTTAGTTTATAAATTTATTAATTTTTGTTGGTTGTAGAATTGTCTTCTTTTCTGAATTGTACTGTTTTTTAT
>NZ_VWSG01000016.1 GCF_008629655.1 Paenimyroides baculatum | reverse complement strand
CCAGATAAGGAATTGAAGATAAAGGCTGAAGTACAGAAAGATAAACCCGTTAACGAAATTACGCCGTTTAAAAAATGGAAAAATATTGCAGTTGCTGCGTCGGTGCTTTTGCTGGTAAGTATTGCAAGTAATCTGTTTTGGATTACCAGTCAGAATAAATCAACTACTGAAATTGACAGATTGCAGACCGAAGTGAATGTGCAAACTTTGGCATTACAGAAAGCAGACCAAAAATGGAAGATGATTGCCAACCCGAATATGCAGACAGTTGCTTTAAACGGTGTGGAAAAATATCCATATGTAAAAGCGGTTGTGTTTTGGGATAAAAAAACCAAACAGGTATATCTGCACGCTGGTAATTTACCAACAGCGCCAGTAGGTATGCAGTATCAGCTTTGGGCAATTGCCGACGGAAAACCAATAAGCGCTGGTTTATATACACAAGAAAAAGACAGTGAAATACCTTTAGCAGTTATAGCTAACGCACAAAACTTTGCCATAACTTTAGAAAAAACCGGCGGTAGCGAACAGCCTACAATGGAAAATATGTTTGTTATTGGCGGAGTATAGCACTGCTCGTCTGCAATATTGTTAAAGTTAACTATTATCTTCTGAACGGTGTGGTTTTGGTTTTATTTAATAAGCAGCTTATCGCCATGGTCACACTATAGTGCAATTCTGATAATAGCATTATATTCCCGATGACTATTTACGTTCCGATTGGCAAAATAGTATATATAAATAGCTAATTGTTTTTATCACTAAAAAAATAGTTGTATAATTAAAATAATCATTTATATTTGTATCACTATAAAATTAGTGATAGATGAATTTTTCTGTTACTGACCTAGAATGTATTGAGATGAAAATTCAGTTACTTACAAAAGCAGAAGAGCAGGTGATGCAGTATCTATGGAAAATTGGCAAAGGTTTCTTGAAAGATATTCTTGATGAATTCCCAGAGCCTAAACCTCATACCAATACCGTATCTACAATCTTAAAGCTGTTAAAAGAAAAGAAATTTGTCGAGTATAATATTTCAGGCAGACAACATGAATATTTTCCTTTGATCTCTAAAGAGCAGTACAGTAAAAAATCTATTAGCAGCCTGGTAAAAAATTACTTTTTAGGTTCCTACACTAATGCTGTTTCATTTCTTGTAGAGAATGATGAGCTAACTGTTGAAGACCTTGAAGCACTTTTGAACGAACTTAAAAATAAAGACTGATGGAAGGTATGGTATTCTATTTCGGTAAGGTTATTCTCATTTCAGGTGTATTCTTACTTTACTATCTGCTATTACTTAAAGATACTCTTTCTCATCAGTTCAACAGATTCTTCCTTTTGACCGCAATGCTGCTTTCAATAACAATACCTTTTATCAAGACAGACTATTTTGTAGTTCAGATTAATACAGATGTTCTTTCTTTGGTAACTCAACTAGATCGAACGGTAAAACAAACAAATGACAGTATAAAAAATCCTGTTTTTGTTTATATAACCATGGGTTTGGTTGCTGTATTTTTTTTAAGTCGTTTTATCATTGGCATTTTCAAGATCGTTCAACTTAAAAAAAGGTTCACTGCAGAATTATTTGAAGGTATCCGTCTTTACCGGACAAATTTATTAAACGCTCCTTTTTCATATTTCAGAAACCTATTTTGGAAAGATTCCATCGCTATCGATTCTACTGTAGGAAAGCAGATTTTTCATCATGAAATGGTGCATATAAGACAAAAACATACCTATGATAAAATATTTACAGAACTCATAAAATGTATTTTCTGGTTTAATCCATTCTTTTATTTAATCAAAAAGGAAATCCATCTCATACATGAATACCTGGCTGACAGAGAATCCGTTGATGAATCTGATACGGCCGCATTTACGAAGATGCTGTTGGTAAATCATTTTTCCGTTCATAATTTTCCTGCTGTAAGTCCGTTGTTTAGCAGCAATATAAAAAAAAGGATCAATATGTTTAAAACCACTAAAACTAAATACACTTATTTGCGTAAGGTTCTTACAGTACCTGTAGTATTAAGTTCATTCTTTTTGTGTATGTTACATTCAAAAGAAAGTGTCATAAGGTCATTTGATGCACTGGCTATTCCATTAGAACAGATAACCATGGAAATTGCTGCTGTACAGCAAAAGGAAAAAGTAAAAGAAGTGTATACTGCTAAAGATCTAAAGTCACACAATACTAATAAACAAGTAGAAAAAGTAACCACTGTTTTAAAAGATCCTGTATACAATACAACAGAACATTCCACGAAACCGCCTGTTATTGCAGCTAATGCTCAGAAAAGTACTCTTACATATGATGATGAATTTAATGATACTGAAAATATAAAACTTGATCATACGATCTTAAGTACAGAGAAATTACAGCGGATCAGACAAGATGCCTTAAAAACGCAGCGTGATGCAGAGGCAACACGAATAGAAGCAGCAGCTGTGCGAAAGCAGGCAGAAATCATCCGCAAACAGGCGGCTAGTATCCAAAAAGAAGCAGAACAGGTTAAAGCTAACCTGCAGCAACAAATATAACGTAAGCTCCTCACTGAGACAACGTAGGTTTTCCGCAATCAATTTTTTTAACTAAATACCATATCAGATGAATTTTAAAAATCTCATCAAGTGCATCTTTTGCCTTATAATTTCAGGTAAAAGTTTTGCACAGAAGCAGCCAGTAGAAAAAAGGCTCGATTCGTTGTTCAATGCACTTGCTGCACAAAACCAGTTTAATGGCAGCGTACTTATCGCAGAAAAAGGAAAGGTACTCTATAAAGCTGGTAAAGGCTACAGCAACGAAACCTCGCAAGAACTTAATAATCCCCAAACTGTTTTTGAACTCGCGTCCTGCAGCAAACAATTTGTAGGGGTAGGGGTTGCATTACTTCATAAAGAGGGAAAGATTAATTACATGGATGATATTACAAAATATATTCCAGAATTGGTAAACTTCAAAGGTGTAAGTATCTATAATTTGCTGCACCACACCAGCGGTGTACCTGAATACCTCGAATCGTTTAGGGAAGATTGGAAAAACAAACAGATTGCTACAAATAATGATTTAATAAGTTATTACTCCAATCGTAAAGACACACTAAAGTTCCAGCCACAAACAAGGCACCGCTACTGCAATACAAATTATGCTTTTTTGGCTACGATAATCGAAAGGGTATCCGGCAAAAGTTTGAATAAATACCTAAGCGAAAAAATATTTAAACCTTTAAACATGCATAATACATTTGTTTATAACAGACGTCTGGAACCAAAAACTATTAAAAACTATGCCCATGGTTATGTATGGATTAAGAATTCTTTTGAAAAAGCTGCCGAAGATGATCCCAGAGTAGGAAGAATGGATGTATATTACATGGATGGCATTGTGGGAGGTGCCAAAATAAACTCTACGGTAGAAGATCTTTATAAGTGGTACAATGCACTTAAAAAAAACAAATTGCTGACTCAGAATGAATTCAACGAGGTATTGCAAGTAAGCCAAACCGTTTCAGGTAAAAAGATCAATTACGGCTTTGGTTTTGATGTGAGTTTAAAAGATGGCAAGCTTTACAGTTACGGGCATACGGGCAGCTGGGACGGTTATATCACCCTAACTTATCACAATGTTGAAAAAGACAGAACCATAATTGTTCTTAACAACTTTGATAAGGGTGTAGCTCCGTACGAAGATATTGTCTCAATTCTAGATGGAACCTCTTCCTTAAACAGAATTCCAAAAAAAATAGATTTATCTGAGATCGAAATTGCAAAATTTGCCGGAGTTTATATTGACCCCGATGATCCTTCTTCCAAACACTTGGTAACTTATTTAAACAAACATTTGATCTACAATACAGATAGGGTAGAATGGGACATGAGGTTCTTTCCAACATCGGCCAATACTTTTCAGGCAATCAGGCAGGGTGGAGCTGATGGTGTATTGAAGTTTACAGGACAAAATGATGGTACAGTAAAATTGGAAATGGTACAGTACGGACAAACTGTAGGAAAGGGAATCAGAAAATAGCTTGGTATCAAAAGGCAGTTGTAAGCAAGATCTTGGTAACTTTCAAAAAAACAAAAGTTCTTACCTTCTTACTGCAAAAATGATTTTTCTCTTTTATTAGAGAATTATAATTTAGCCGTAAAAAATGGTTTTGCTTGTAGCAGTCTTCAATAATCCCAACTACATTTCATAGCGGTCTGTAAAACTGCTAAAACCTTCTCCAATTTTTAATAGTACCGTAAACAAAAACATAAAATAAATTATAATAATGAACAATAAAATCTATTTACTTTTAATTCTATTTATGGGTTTTAATGCAAAATCTCAAGATTTAAAAAAAGTGAATTTTGACGATAAATTTAAAAAAGAAAATCAAGGCAAATCAAAAGTGACAATTCATGAAGTAAAAGAACTTTTACATATCATGATTGCAATAACAGAATCAGGGCTTGATAACGATGATATGGTTAATCAGGAAGGCGAATATTACAAAGATGTAATTAAATATTTTGAGCCTTTTAAAAATGAACCAGTCATTCTTAAATTCGATTCACTAATGAAGTCAAATCCGTTGAACTATATTTTTTTAACTGGAAATACAATCTCTTATAATTTCAAAGAAAAAGAGTTAGTGAAAGATAAAAACTATATATTTCCTGCCCAAAGTGTATCATCCCATACAGTTATTAAACAGAATTTAATTTCAGTTTATAAAAAGGATATTGAGGATTTTTCTAATAAATCTGACTTTAGAAAGTTTTATAAAAATTCTAAAAAATACTATGATAAAATTATTTCCGATTACGATAAGCAAGCTAATATAAGCCGGCAATGGAAATGGCTTGAGAATAATTTTGAAGCTAAGGTTAATAGTTATGTTATCATGGCTTCTCCTTTAATTGGGGGATTAAATTATACTACCAGTTATAAAGATAACGATTTCACTCAGA
This sequence comes from Paenimyroides baculatum, assembly GCF_008629655.1. Classification (GTDB taxonomy): domain Bacteria; phylum Bacteroidota; class Bacteroidia; order Flavobacteriales; family Flavobacteriaceae; genus Flavobacterium; species Flavobacterium baculatum. The sequence goes on along the minus strand of NZ_VWSG01000016.1, from coordinate 52,236 downwards.
TATTATTGGTAGTTCCCCCTATTTCAAATTCAACGCTGCTCACTGAACTCGAAAATACGATATCTAATACAAGGAATATTTTTACTGAAATAGACCATAATTACATCACTTGTCCAACCAGTAAATTTCAAGATGAATTAAATGAGGCATTAAAAAACAGGGAACTTTGGGTAAATACAAAACAAGAAGGTACAAAATATTATCCAACTCCAAGTAAGGTTTTCGATGAGTATATGACTTGGTCACTGTACAGCCTGTACGTACTGGATAATTTTCAAGGGAATCAACATGCATTTAATTACATTTACAAGGATATTAATGATGTAATGACTGAGCGCGGATTTCCTAAAATAAAAGAGTTTAATGATCAATTGATAGAACTTAGGAAGAATAAAAAGGATAAAAAAATTGAAGAACTTTACCCGGAATTGATAGAGTGGTGTAAAAATCAATAAGAGTTTAGTAAAAAAGTAGTTTATTAAAAATAGTACTGTTTCTTAATATTATTACCTAATAAATCAAAAGCCAATTAAACGTTGTATCAATTGGCTTTTTCTTGTAAGTTTCGTTTTTTTTATATAAAAATGATGCTTTCTTATAGATGTTTTTAAGCAATTTTTTCTCAATTAAAATTGTTTATCAAATGTCTTACCGTTGAATTTATAAACACCACCTTCTGCCATTCCAAATAGTAAGTTTTTGTTTTGGTCTTCATAAATGCTCCAAATCATTTGAGACTTTAGTTTTGAGTCAATTTTGTAGTTTGTCAATGTTTTACTGTCATATTTCCAAGCTCCTGTATCTCGATCTCCAAACCAAATATTTCCTTCTGTATCTTCTTCAATGGCAAAAACGGATTGTAACCCTGTGTTTTTAGCAAATTGTTGGGTTTTAGTGTTCGCTTCAAACTCATTCATTGGGATTAATTTTCCTTGTTCTTTCGAGAAGTGAATTATAGCATCTCCATTTATCAGTATTACGCCAATGCCGTTATTTCCTATCCAAATTCGTCCTTTTGAATCTGCCAATACACTTCTTATATGCAAAAGCTCATTTTTTTTTAGGTTTAATTTTTCATCATCAAAGATGTTTACCACTTTACCATCATAGCTGAATAGTGCCGAATAAGTAGCCATCCAGACTTTACCGTTTGTATCTTTTGAAATACCGGTTACGCCATAAGTATTAGCAGGACTTATATTTTTGGGTTTTGGAAAAACTAGATAATTCATATGCTGACCATCAAAACGGTTTATTCCATCTTCTACGGTTGCATAAAACCATAAATCCCCGGTGGTTTTATTCCATTCATATTTTGGTTCGTTGGTATTTGTAAAATAATTTGTTAATGTTCCTTTGTCATACACACTTGCTCCTCCAGAAGTTTCAATCCAAATTTTACCCTTATTATCTTCCTGAATAGAAAGGATTTGATTGGCTGATAAACCTTCATTGGTTGTTAAGTATTCAAATGATTTCCCATTATAAACGCTTACACCTTCATTATGACTTCCCAACCAATAATTGCCTTTGCTGTCTTGAAAGATTGCTCGTATTCCCGAAGTAAACTTTAAGGTGTCGGTTTTTGAAGTCGTTACTAATTCAGGCTTGTAAGCTTCTTTTTCTGTTGATTTCTTTTCGACACAAGAAAAGTTCAGTGTCAATAGGAATATTAGATAAATCAATTTTATTCTTTTGTTCATTAGGGTTTAAACTTTTCAAATGTATTTCCATTAAATTTATAGACACCATTTTCGTGTGTTCCAAGCCAAAGCTCGCCCTTGTTGTCTTTGTAAATACTAAATAATTTAATATTTGTTGATTGTTCTTGAACTTGATAGTGTGTGATTTTCGTTCCATCATATTTCCAGACGCCATCTAGATAGGTTACAAACCACAAATTATTCTCATTGTCTCTTACCGTTGAAAGATACTCGTTTAAACCACTTGTGTTTTTCCCATCCAAAATGCCTATGCTTTCGTGTCTTGTATAAAATTGATTGCTTTTTAAAGTGTTGCTGTCGTAAATGCTATAACGGTTTTCAGTATTGAACCAAAAGTCGCCATCTTTGTCCTCCGTAATCGAACGCACTCCATTGGAGCCTCCCTCGCGAAATTCCGTCACATCTTCTTCTGTAATCCATTCGAATGATTTTCCATCGAAACGACACACACCAACCGGATTGGTACCAAACCAAATGTTACCTTTTCTGTCTTTATAAATGCTATAGACATCAAATGGATTGTTAAGTTTAGGCGGGTTTGGAAGTGTCAATTCATAAAGGGTGTTTCCATCAAAGCGGTAAACTTTTTGTATGGTTCGATGAGGATTTAGTAACCACAGATCATTCGCTTCCAGTTTCCATTCATTACTTGGGATTGCCCTAATATTGGTAAATGATTTTCCGTCAAACTTTGTGATTGTAGCATTTGGGTTCATCCCTGAGAAATAGATGTTGCCCGATTGATCTTCTTTAATATCATCGACTCTGTCTGTAAACAAACCGTGTTTTGTAGTATAATTGATCAAATTTATACCGTCATATCTGTACACTCCTGTTTTCCAGCTGCCAAACCAATAGTTATTTTTCTTGTCTTGATAAATCACCATGATATTGCTTCCAAGTTCTTTTACAGTGTCACCCTTTACAATGATTTCTTCTAAAGGGACAGAATGGTTCTTCGAATTGAAATTCTGCCCATTGCACGAAGTCAATATGGACAGCATACTAAAGAATAGGAGTGTAGTTGGTTTCATTTCTGTCTGTTTATTTTTTGATGATAGCCGCCTTACAATAGTTGGTAACGTTGCACGCTTTGCCCTATAACGGCAAGTTAAGAATAAATGTTACAAGAAATTTTGATGGTCGGATTATTTTCCAAAGACATTATTTTCTGTGTAGAAATTACAGCGTATTAACTCTTTATTTTCTCTATTGTATAACTCCACCAACATACCAACTAGCTTAGCTTTCGCACTGCTTAAATTAAACCCAAACGGGAAGATAACATTTTGTGCATTTTTGGTTCCGTTTTTAGATAACGCACCATTTTAAAAGTCCGAAAGCACAAATTATTTTCGAATGGTATTTATTGCTTCACAACTTTTTAGAAACGTATTCTGGGTTTCGTTGCCTATTATTCCAACGGTATCTGCAGCTGTTAGCTGTTCGCTTTCCTTAAGGATTTTCTTTCTTCAATTCCATTTGAATATTGTCTTTATTGAAAATCATTTTCCATTGCATTGATTTATCTTCAAATTTGGAAATCTGAACAGGAATTGTGTCTGGTTTTTCAGGATTTATTTCATACGAAATAACCTTTAAACTGTTTTCATTATCGTCATAATTATACTTCATAAATATAGACGTACTGTCAACATACATATTTGGATTCGAACAGTATAACATCTTTCCACGTTCTTCAAAATATATTATTTTCCATGCTAACGGATCTTTTTCCAACGCTTTTTCGGAAACTATTTCTCCATTGCGTGTCATTCTCTCAACTCTCCATTTACCAAAATATTTTTCAGACTTACGTATATCATAACTATAGTACAATACAAACAAAAACGGAATTAATATGCATAAAAAACGTACTGAATTACGCCTAGTTCCAACAGAAGGTATGGTATTTCTATAACGGCTAAAAAAAGCAATTATATCTTCTTTTCTTTCCAAGGTTAAATACGATAAACCGAATACCATAATTATTGATATGAAAGTAGTAAGAGGACCAATTCCATAAAATATATTAATCAATAAAATATTGATTTGAACTGGTAAAAGGGTAATTACTCCCAACAAAGTAGTGCGTCTAAATAATAAAAGAATACTTCCTATTATTTGAAATAAACCAATAATTACTGTAAGACTGTATGAATATCCATAGTTGTATTCTAAAAGTTTAAATTTTAGTCTGATATCGGAATTGTGATCATATAAAACAAAACTGTTTAGTTCAATAAGTTTTTTCAGTTCTTAATTGATTACTTTCAGAAATATGTCCAAATTAGTTTGAAGACGTACAGTTTGTCATACATTAAAATCTTTTTTATTTTTAAAAAATTGAATTTCTCTGATTATGGTTTCTCCTCCTCAAAAAAATCTTCATTTAAGTAATAGTGAATATAAAATAGATATAATTTCTAATCACCTAACTTTTCATATTCAGTCTTTCTTCCTGAAGGTCAAGTAATCGAAGATGCTTTCTGATAATCTCTTCATCTAATAAAAGTTCTTCTCGATTTTTGTTGATAAGCCATATTCTTTGCGTCTCAATAATATCAATATAAATATTTCGGTATTCGTTATAATTAATTATAATTTCTGAACTGTTCAATTGGTTTTCATATTTTTGTAACTGGTCTTTCAGTGCCGGGAAACTATCTATTTTATGCGAATAATCTGCACGAATTTTATCAACAGCTAATTGAGCAAGATTGTTCTGTATTTCATAATCTATTTCTTTTACGCTTCTTACAAAATCACGATCTGTCGGCGGGAATTTCTTTAAAAGAAATGGAAGCGTAAGTCCCTGAAAAAGCAACGTTAAAAGTATCACCAGAAATGTGATGAATAGAATCAAATTTCTCTGCGGAAAAGCAGTTCCATCATCTAAGGTCAAAGGAATGGAAAGTGCCGCAGCTAAAGAAACTACGCCTCTCATTCCCGTCCAACCAATAATCATAGGCGTTTTCCAACCTGGTGACTGTGCATCTGCAACCGTTATAAAATTCTTCATAATTAAAGTAGTGATCACTGCGGCGTAACCTGCAAAAATTCTTACAATAATTAAAACTGCAGTAACTGATACTCCATAACCTATCGCGGTATAAATATTGGTATCACCTAAACCGGAAACAATTTCGGGCAAATCTAACCCAATGAGCATAAAAACAATTCCATTAAGTAAAAAACAAAAACTTTCCCAAACCGTTACAGCACGTATTCTGGAAGCACTGCTCAAAAAATCATGACTGCGATAAGACAGGAATAGTCCGCCACTTACAACTGCCAAAATTCCGGAAGCATGAAGCTCTTCTGCGGCCAGATACATCGAAAATGGCGCAATGAATGTAAGCAGGATATCAATATTAGGATCAGTAGGTAAAATTTTGTGCATTTTAAAAAAAATGTAAGCAATTACTAGCCCGATCCCGACTCCTCCAACACACATCCATAAAAAACTTCCGGCAGCCTCCAGCCAAACAAATTGTCCGGTTGCAGCAGCTATCATCGCAAACCGAAAAATAATTAAAGAAGAAGCGTCGTTAAGCAAACTTTCACCTTCGAGAATGGAAGCAAGTCTTTTCGGCACTTTTACAAATTTCAAAATCGCTCCGGCGCTTACTGCATCAGGTGGAGAAACAATTCCTCCCAATAAAAAACCTAATGCTAAAGAAAAACCGGGAATAAAATAATTCGCGAAAACAGCAACAGATAATGCGGTGAAAAATACGACTACAAATGCAAAGCTGAAAATAATTCTGCGCCATCGCCAAAGTTCTTTCCACGAAGTAGACCAGGCAGCTTCATAAAGTAATGGCGGTAAAAAGATAATGAATATTAGTTCGGGTTCTATTTTTATCCTGGGAACTCCCGGAATAAAACTAATTAAAAGTCCCGCCAATACAAGCAGAATAGGGTAGGCAACCTGAATCTTTTTTGCCAACATGATCAGCATAGTGATAATCAGAGCTAAAAAAAGATAAAATTCGAAATTCTCTAACATAAATAGGTTTTATTTACAAAAATATATATTAAATCTTCAGAATATTTAGAGTATTCAAATTTAAAAGACAAATATTGTCATGGAAATATAGAAACCATGCGTGACTGCTTTTTTAATCAACTGCTTTCACAGTGTAATAATTATTAAAACTAGCATATATACGGGTCTCGTCAAGCTGCCCTTTATCATAAATCTCGATCTTTGTTTTATCCGATGATTTCTTGTCAAGATAAATCACTTCTTTCAGACTTTTTTCACTGTCAAAAATTTCAGTTTTCAAGTTTCTCCCGTCTTCATGATAGTGCGCCGCCTCAAGTTTACCGTTCTTTTTGTAATAATATCTTACTGAATTGTAAAAGTTTCCCTGTTCGTAGAGCACACCATCGTATAGATATTCTTTTGAATATTTTCCTTCTATTATCAGCCTTGCTTTACTGTCATAAATGCCATCTTACAGTATTGGAAACCTTGCCGTTCACTGGATATTTCGCTTGAAAACCGACATCGTGCAGGCGGAGATGCAGATGCCACCGCAGTACTTTTGTCAATGCTTATACAGAATGACTACAACGGGGAAATATCGCGGATGATTAAAAAAACAGCACCCGATCAGCGCTTGCCGCCAAACCTGCCTCCTGCAGATTTCGAATCCCTGCCGGAAAAACCGGGTGTGTATTATTTTTACAATTCCCAGAAAAAAGTAGTATACGTGGGCAAGGCGGTAAATTTAAAAAAAAGGGTGGCTTCTCATTTTACAGGGCACAAGATCACGCCGCAAAGGCAGCATTTTTTACGCGATATTCATAGTATTTCTTTTGAGGTATGTGCTACCGAACTCATGGCGCTGCTTCTGGAATACACCGAAATCAAAAAACTGTGGCCGATTTACAACACAGCTCACAAGAGGTTCGAACCAAAATACGGACTCTATGAATATACCGCGCGCAAGGGTTACAGGTATCTTGCAGTGGGTGAGGTAAGCAGGCTGCAGCCATGTATAGAGGTTTTTGGTTCTGTAAACGAAGGAGTGAATTTTCTGCGCAACCTGAAAGACAAATTCGCGTTTGATTACCGATTTTGTAAGTATGCTGTAACTACAGAAAGTGAAGGTATTCCTATAAAGGATCAGTCTGATTTACCTTTGATAGCTCTACACAACGAATTGGTACACGAAGCGATAGAATTTGTAACAGAAATCAAGCCAAGCTACTATATTCTGGATAAGGGAAGAAATAATAATGAACGCAGCTGTATCTGGGTAAATGAAAGCCACTTTTACGGTATGGGTTATATTCCCTATGAAGAGCCAATAACAGATCCGGAACAATTGAAAGATTTTCTAACCCGCTACAAAAGTAGTTCGTATATCATGCAGCTTATTTCGGCTTTTGCAGATAAATTCCCGGATAAAGTGAATATCCCATTTAAGATCAATCAAGAGTTTTAATATAAACTTTAAAAAATAACTTATTTTGATAATTAGGGATGACCTGATATTTTACGTAAATAAATCCCAATATATCTTGGGATTTATTTTTATAAGCTTATAACAGAAATTTCTAACAAAGTAGTACTTACATATAGGTAAGTACTATTTTATACTGTTATCAAAATATATTATCGTCTTTTAACATTAACAGCAACAAAGCCCTTTTTACCACGCTCAATGTCAAAAATAACATCATCATTTTGTGCCACCTGATCAATTAATCCTGTTGCATGTACAAATACATCCTCACTATTGTTATTGTTTACGATAAATCCGAATCCTTTCGATTCATTAAAAAATTTCACTTTTCCTTCTTTCATTTTTTTTAATTTTAATGTTATTTTTATATAGATGTATTTTAATAATTTCTTCTGTTTTTTATGCATAAACTATGTAGTAGCATAAATAACCAGTGATAATGTCCCTGTAACTAAAAGTAAAATGGCTAAGTACTGTATGTTTATTCTCTTACTCATAAATCTAAATACTGTTAATTAATACTATTGTTAATTTCTGTGTTTGTTATGCATAATTTATGCCAATCATATATTATTTTAAACGAAATTAAAGATATAAATATGCTTTTTATTAAACGTTTAACGCAAGTAGTTGATTATAAATATACTAAAATTTTATGCATCAAATTTGGTTATGTACTACATTTTGGTGCAAGTGAATATTCCTAAAAGTATCATTTCTTACAGATGACATCTTCCCCGTATCGAGGAATTTATATACGTTGAAACTTAACTATTTTACCTTTTGCAATACTAATTAGATCCCAAGAAATCCCGTTAAAATTTAAATCTATTCATACTTTTTTATTATATAATATAATTTTATGTGCCACAATCGATTTAGAATATTTTGTAAAACAGCTGGCAGGATAGTTGTTGTTTAAACACAAAAAAATATGAATTCTTGTATGCAAAAAAATACTGTTCAAAAACCTAAAGATCAGATCGTGTTTTTAAACGATGTGGTTACAGGTTTAAGTCAACTCCAGAAAAAATTACACTCCAAATATTTTTATGATGAAAAGGGCGACAGGCTTTTTCAGAAAATCATGGAAATGCCGGAATATTACCTTACCGCTTGTGAGCTTGATATTTTCAAAAATAAAACTGCCGAATTGGTAAATGATCTTGCAATTAACCAGACTCCTTTTGACCTTATAGAGTTAGGTGCAGGTGATGCGCTCAAGTCTACGTACCTTTTAAAATATCTAACAGCCGCAGACATAAATTTTACCTACATGCCTATCGATATATCCGGAAATATTTTAGCTGTTTTAGAACAAAACCTTAAAAAAGAGATTCCAGATTTGGATATTAAATTGTTACAAGGCGACTATTTTAAGATGTTGGAACAAGCAATGCACGCTCCTAACAAAAAAAAGGTTTTACTATTTCTGGGTGGTAACATTGGAAATATGGACGTAGCCGAAGCATTTAGTTTTTGTAAAGAACTCCGCAATAAAGTTAACAAAGGCGATCTTCTGATAACAGGTTTCGACCTGAAGAAAAATCCACATACCATATTAAACGCGTATAACGATCCTCATGGTATAACGGCTTCCTTTAACCTTAATCTGCTGGCGCGCATCAATCGGGAGTTAGGTGCCGATTTTGATATTTCTAAATTTCAACACTATCAAACATACGATCCTGTCTCAGGTGCTTGTAAAAGTTATTTGGTAAGTTTAACAGAGCAAATTATACATATTGCTGGGCATAAATTTTCATTTATGGAAAATGAGCTTATTGATATGGAAATTTCTCAAAAGTACGAACTACAAGATATTGATAAACTCGCATCAAACTCTGGCTTTCAGATTGTAGGTCAGATTCAAGATTCAAAGAATTGGTTTGTCGATTCTGTATGGCAGGCACTTTAAAACATTTTAAGATGAAAAATAGTATAGATTATAGCAATAATACTGCACGTCAGCATCTGGCAGAAAAGTATGCACAAATCCGCAGGCATTCAGAAGAAATTTGCAAACCGCTTTCAACCGAAGATTATGTAGTGCAGCCTGTTGCAGATGTCAGCCCTCCGAAATGGCATTTGGGACATACTACATGGTTTTTCGAAACATTCATACTGTTGCCTCATTTTCCGGGATATAAACTGTTCAACCCGCAGTTTAATTTTGTTTTCAACAGTTATTACGAAACGGTGGGCGCAAGGGTTATTCGTACAGACCGCGGAAACTTAAGCAGACCATCTGTTTCCGAAGTATATAAGTACAGAAAGTATGTTGATGAAAATATGTGTCGGTATCTTGCCGGAAGTTCGTACACTGAAGATGTAGAACCTTTGCTGCAATTGGGACTGAATCACGAACAGCAGCATCAGGAATTATTACTTACAGATATAAAGTATATATTGGGACACAATCCGCTGTTTCCCTCTTATAAGGAAAATGTAATGCCAAAAAAATCTGATAATCAAGAGTTTAAAATGATTTCTGTTAAAGAAGGTGTATATGAAATAGGATATCAAGGCAACGGTTTCTCTTTTGATAATGAGCTGGGAAGGCATAAAGTGTATCTAAATGAATTTGAGATAGCACACCGTCTGGTTACAAATGGCGAATACTTAAAGTTTATGGAAGATGGCGCATACAGCGATTTTAGATATTGGCATTCCGAAGGCTGGGAATGGGTAAAGCAGCAGCAGGTAAAAGCACCTATGTACTGGTATTTTATTGACGGCAAATGGATGCATTATGATTTGGCGGGACTTAACGATATAAATTGGAACGACGACCTATGTCACGTAAATTTCTTTGAAGCTTCTGCCTTTGCAGCTTGGAAAGGAATGCGGCTGCCTACCGAAGCAGAGTGGGAAACTGCATCTCATCTTTTTAACTGGGGTAGTCGATGGGAATGGACTAATTCGGCTTACCTGCCATACCCGGGATATAAAAAAGAAGCCGGTGCAGTTGGAGAATATAACGGTAAATTTATGGTAAATCAGATGGTCTTAAGGGGTGCGTCTGAAGTTACACCCATTGGTCACAGCCGAAACACATATCGAAACTTTTTTCAAACACATCTTAAATGGCAGTATACCGGTATTCGCCTTGCAAAATAAAACAGCATTAATTTACCAGAAAGATAAGTAATGCTGCATATTTTTTTTTCTAAATGTACATCAAGATACATTTGTTTGGCTAACTTGTTTGTAAACTAGATTGATTAGTTGTTAGCTTTCTTGTACCTATGTAAAAACATGTGCTTAAAATTGCCGTGGCAGTAAGTATTCCAACCACAGAAACCGTGTAGTTGGTATCAAGGTTATTTATCGCAACAGCACTTAATCCCCATGCGCCTGCTAGTCCAAAAGCAACTGCTCTGTACTTCCAGCTAAGCAGTATGTTAATAAAACCGGCAATAATAATTAGTAAAATTGTCCATAATTCATCTTCTAGGGTGTGTTTCCAACCTAACTTTACCAGAAATGCTGCTGCATTTGCAATCATGGCAACGCACACCCATCCGCCATAAAGGGTAAATGGTGTGGTAGTAATTAATTGTGTTAATGTGGTAGGTTCTTTTTTAGGTGTAATTCTTGTAAGCATGGTTGTTAAAACATAAAGTAAAACAATCATTAAAATTAGGCATATGCCAATTAAATCGTGAAGCCAAAAATAAATCCAGAAGCAATTTATTAAACTGGTAACTGCAAACAACAAACCTACTTTCTTAATAATTGTTGCGTTACTGTCATTATTCTTTAACAGGTAAAAGCAGTAAATAAAGTGTATCGTAAGTAAAAAATAAATAATTCCCCATATACCAAAAGCATAGTCAGCAGGTGTAAACATATTTTCATATCGGTCAGAAACAGTTTTAACCGTATTGCCGTTAATTATTCCTGTGTTAAAAAAATAATTTACAAATATAGTGGCAACGAGCGAGGTAAAATTTATGTAGAGTATAGTTGATCTTTGCATTGTATAATTTTGTTCTTGCAAGCTGGATAACTTTAAATTTATGTAATTATTTAAATAGTTAATGTTTAAAATAGTTGTAAAAATGTAACAGGCAGTGTACGCTACTTTTCTTCTTCTGTTAAACTGTATTCGTGCTGTGCTTTAAAGCTTATAGCTTCGTCTAACAATTTTTCTACGCTATTACTTTTATTGTATATGGGAATATGGAATTCGTTAAGTTTGTTAAGCAGATTAATCAGCTGCATTTTTTCTGTTTCGCTTAAATCGCCACATACTATTTTAGTAGCTTCACGAATTTTGTCCATTTGCTGTTCTAATACTTCAATTCCGTGATTGGTAATTTTTATGATCTTGGTACGTTTATCGCTGCTCGAATCTTGCTGAACAACCCATCCGTTATTTATCAGGCGGCTTATTATTAAAATACCGGCAGATTTCTCATGTACATTTTTTTTGATGAGATCCATCTTGGTCATTTCTCCAAACGCTTTAAGATTTATAAGGTAGATGAAATCTTCTTGGGTAGAGAATGCAGATCCCGCAATGGCTGCACGTGAATAGCTCTTTGCAAACCTGCTCATGTGAACCAGCAAGGTGCTTATTACGCTTTCAGGGCTTCTTCCCTTGTCTTTGCCTTCCCATTCTGGAATATCTATGTTAGCTGATTTTGCTTGATTATCAGCTATCCATCTTTTAAACCCGGCAACAGTATCGGGATAATCGTTGTTTATGTTTGCAAATTCAAACTGTTCCACTAAATCTAGTGTCTTTTTTACCAGTCCGTACTTCATAAGATTAGTTACAAAAAGTTCACAAATATATTATAATTGTTAATCAGTGCCTTAAAATTTTGTTTAAAATCTAAAGGAAAATTAATGAACACAAAAATGCTTTCTATATGGAAAACGGTAACTACAGTCATTTATTTTGCTAAAAACATACATTAAATTCGTTTTACGAATCATTTGTTTTTAGGTTACAAATTTATAAAAAAATTAAATTATAGTGTATTTGTATAGCTTTGTTTGTAGTTAAATACTTATTGTGCAGGTTTATTTTTATTTATACAAATAAAATACTATAAAAGTAGATATAATAAGCAGTTATAATTTAAAGGTGCTGTTATTCGGTATTGTTTAGCTCTGCATCATACAATGTTCCGTCAATATTATACTGGTAATTAAAGTGGCGCTGTAACGAATCAGATTTAATTATTACCTCATAATGTATGTTTGTAAAATTGCTTGATTGTGGCGGACGTACCGCCAGCTGATATAGTTTTAAATCGCTTACATCAATCTTGTCTCTGATATCTTTCTTCGCATCTTTGACTATTTTAGATAGGGTATAGGTATCAATTTTTTCATCTAACTTAAACAAAAAATCTTCAGGTTTATTATTTAATAACGCCTTTAAAGGTTGTTTATACATTTCTTTCCATATACCGTTTGCATAAACAAAACAATTGGCTTCTAAATGTAACGCGTTATTAGAATGAAGCACACTCACAACAGTTCCTTGTGCAGTTTCGGTAACTGTTAAACCTGCAAAATAACTCATAATTCCAAACTTGTCATTCACTTCTCTTTTAACAGCGTCAAAATATTCTTCAGATGCGTCCTCTTGCTTGCTGTTACAAGAAATCATAAATACTAAAGCAAAAACAACAAAAAATTTCTTCATAGTTTACCCTGTGGTGAATCTTACGCAAAATTCTTACCAACAAATAAATAGTATATAACAATTATATTAATTAATCAATAAACAAATATATATTAGTTGGCTTATATGTCGGTTGTCGCCGCTTTCTCTTCAAGAATAAATTTTCTGTAGTAATAGTCAAAAAGCTCGTTAATTATTTTTATGTGGTGCGGATCTGTAGTTAAGCTGCATTGCTCTATTTCGCTTTCACATGTACTGCTGTAATAATAACTTACTTCATTATTAATAACAGATAGGAAAGCATATTCAGGGTGGCTAGACCACTTTATGTACGAAGGTTTATTGCAGTTTGAAATGCTTGATGAAAGTGCTGCCTGCGGTTCACTAATATACCAGCTGATTAAGGATCCGATACCGTATTTAAATTGATGAGAATAATCAGCAGCCGATCTGATGTTTCTATTGGAACAGTGATTAAAAAATTCTTGTACCTTTTGCAGCGTTGGTGGATTTTCTACCAGGTCTTTTGTTGCGCTCTTCTCAATAAAGTTTTTTATAAACTGCATACCTAACTATTTTAACTTATGGTTAAATTGTGTCTCAAACGCTTGTAAAAAGTGCTATTAAAAGTTCATTCAAACTTTAGCTCATTATTTAAGAGTGTTAAACGTCCGATACTTATACCGGACGTTCTAATCAAAAACAAAAAATAAAATACTTTCAACATCCTATTAAGTACAATTCAGATGCCTTTTTTCGTATTTCTTAACAATTAATACAATTTATTGTAGCACTGAATTTTAACTTTTATGCACTTTTGTTATCATAAAAGAGTAATTGGTTAAAATTTCTACAAAATGTCCATATTCGCAATAATATAATTGTGTATTAATATTTTTATTACAGCTTTTTAAAGATATAAATAAACTAAATAAATCCTTGCTGTAACATTTTTTATCCTAGATATGATGCTGTTTTTGTGCTTTACATTATACATTATACTCTTTACCTCAAAAAATCTATAATTAGCTCAGCGGTTTCATTTGGTTTTTCTGAAAGAATAAAATGCCCGCAATCTGCTATTTTCTCCACTTTAAAGTCTGTTGCTACATTTGGTAGCCACATCTTCAGCATCTCAAATCCACTGCCACCAATACCAAGCACAGGTAAATTGAGCTTACTGTATGTTTTGCTGTCTTCAATATCTTGAGGTATTGTTTGATACCACGCATTAGACGCCCGGATTGCATTTTTGTCGTTATAGGCAGATGTATAAACCGCTCTGTCAAACGTTGTCATGCTGTTAGGGTTTTTTAACAAATTGTCAAAAAGCCAGTCTATTACTACGTTCATCTTACCTTCTAAAAGTTGTTCAGGTAGTTCTTTAACCTGATTAAAGGCAAGCCACCACGGATAAACATAATCTGCTCCTAAAATCGGCAGCATAGGCAGGTTGTACATACCAGCATCAGGATGGGGTGTGTCAAGCATGATAAGTTTTGAAGTTTTATCCGGATAATTAACCGCGAAGCTATATGCCACATGAGCTCCTATATCATGTCCGGCAATATGTACTTTTCGCAAGCCTAAATTTGTTACAAGTTCGTATACGTCTTTAGCCATATTCTTTTTATCATATCCGTCCATAGGCTTGTCAGATTGTCCCATACCTCTCATTTCAACAACAATTACTTGATAGTTTTCAGCCAGTGCAGGCATTATTTTGTGGTAAGCCCACCATGTTTCCGGATATCCTGGAATTAAAATTAATGTTTCGCCTTTTCCACCTGTCAAATAATGTAGTTTTGTGCCGTTAACGTTAGTATAACTGCTTAAAAAATTTGGCACCGATTCAATTAGTTTGCCTGTATCAAAATTCTGTGTTGTTCTCATGTTATTTAAATTTACTGATGCTGTTAAGGTATTTGGTATAGCTAATGATGCCAGCATTAAATTTCCCTTTTTTAGTATTTCGCGTCTGTCCATATCAAATTTATTAAATTCTTAATTGTCAGAACAAAGCTAAATAGTAAATTTGCTACCAACAAGTATGTAGTATACTGCATACTTTCATATTTATAAAAAATTTAACATATGATGTTAATTAGTCAACTATCTAAAGAAACAGGGATACCCGTAGGAACGATTCGTTTTTACGAAAAATCAGGATTAATCAGCGGCGAAAAGAAGAAGGAAGTTACTACAAATAATTATGTGTATTATGGCGAAGATGTAATAGATAAAATAAGGTTTATTCAGATGGCGAAAGCGGTCGGATTTACATTGTCAGAAATTAAAGAGGTTGTAGATGCATGGTATCAAAAGCTAATTAGCAAAAAGGCTAAAATAGAAGTACTTGATAAAAGATTGCTTGAAATAGCAAAAAAAATAGACGAACTAAAACAAATGCAGAAACAGATTAAGCTGTGTAAAGAAAATATTCAAAACGAACATACTGTGTAAGGATAAATAAATAGTAGTTTCTCCGTCAAATAATCTTTTTCAACTTTTTCTTTTATATCAAATGTTTCAGAAAACATTGCTCTGCAATCTGTTTTTAAATTCAAACGTAAAAAAAACACCCCGAAGGGTGTAGAGGAACTTTTGCTTTTCAGTAAAAGTATACGTGTAAAATTTACTGTTACATAAATTTCTCTCCTAACCATAATAGAAAGGGGAATAATAAACTAAGAGCACCCCAGACTAAATAAGATAATTTCTGATTCATAATTAAAATACTTAATTAGTTAATACTTATAACTTAATACCTTGTAAAGGATGTTGTTAATAATTTTAGATATTATTTATTGATAGCAGTATTTAATTAAAAAAGTATTATTAAAATTTTGGTTTTTTTATATTTTTTAAATTTAGTTTAAAAAAAAACTTCTTTATACTATCTTTTTGTAAAAATTGCTTAGTACAATAAAGCAAAGAAGAGGTTGAAGTAAAAAACTTACAACCTCTTAATAACCAAAAAAAACACTTATGAAGTACAAAGTTGTAAAATTTTGTTGTTGTTGTTGTTGTACTATTTTTTAAATGATTTTAATATTTAACTTGTTTACTTTAAACCGGTTAATTTGGTTTTACGGAAACATTGAATTTTCCATCGGTAAAGGTCACCATTCCGGTTGTATTTAGTCCTTCAACACTTACCAAGGTTCCGGAAAATGTTCCGGAGGCTGCGGAATTGGATATCTTTTCTATATCAAGTATAAAAGCATCTTCCGGTGCTGCAGTTCCTTTAGTGGCGCTGTAATTATGTTGTGAACCTTCGGAGTTTAAATTGTAGACAGAAAGAATTGAAAAAGAACTGCCGTCGTCTAACGTATAAGTTCCAACCGGAACTCTGGTGGTCTCGGAAAGCACCGTTACAGAAACCCACTCACTGCCGTTATTGGTAGCTGTCAGTTCCAGATAGTTGCCCCCATCCACCCAGCGTGCCTGTACATTGGAAAAAACTTTTTTGGTACCGTTTATCGTAACTTCCAAAGAATCGGCAGCTACAGATCCTGTTACATTGTCATCATTGCTGCAGGCGCCAAGCTGGAGTACACTTATACAGGCAGCTCCAAATAATAAAAGGTTTCTTTTCATATTCACTTTTTTTAAAAATTAAATTACGTTACGTAAAAAATACTTGTTGTAGTTAAAGATAAATTTCCGGATTTACAATGGTAGGCATTTCTCTGTTTTCTGCAAAAGCAAGTACGTTTTGTGCCATTAATTCTGCCATGCCGTTTCGTGCCTCCTCAGTTGCCGATCCAATATGGGGTAAAATACATACGTTACTTAATGATAAAAGGGCAGAGGTGGTTTTCATTGGTTCCGGATTCGTTACATCCAAACCTGCACCCCATATCTTACCGGAAGTTAAAGCTTCATAAACATCATCTTCATTTATAAAACCCCCACGGGCAGTATTTATTAAAATAGCATTGCTTTTCATCTGTTCAAAAACAGCTCTGTTAAACAGGTTTTCCTGTTCGTAGCTGTAATTGGCATGAATACTCAAAACATCGGCAAGCTGTACTAATTCGTTAAACGAAACGTATTGTGCATCAAGTTCTTTTTCAATCTGGTGATTTCTGTTTCTGTTATGATAGATAATGTCCATATCAAAAGCATACTTGCTCTTCTTTGCCATTTCATAACCTATTCTGCCCAATCCAAAAACACCTAAGGTTTTACCGTATAATTGCTGCCCTAAATCTTCTGTCGGATCTAAATCCGCGTCCCATTTGCCTGTTCTCACTTTATCAAAATTATACGATGCTTTTCTTGCAACGGCCTGCATTAAAAGAAAAGCCACATCAGAAGTCGCTTTGCTGAGAACGTTTGGTGTGTTGGTCACGGCTATTTTTCTTTTTGAAGCTTCTTCAATTGCCACATGGTCATATCCTACAGAAAATAAAGCTATTGCCTTAACGTTGGGACATTGGTCAAAAAAATCCTTGTCAAAAGTATTCTTGCCTACATTGGCAATAATTGCTGCCTGCCTGCAATAATCTAACCACTCTTCTTTAGATAGATTTTCGCTTGTTGGTTGTATCAGTTCCACTTTAGTGCTGCCTTGCAGTAATCTCATACCGGCTTGCGGAATCGTTTTATTTAAAAATACCTTCACTTTTAATTTTTTTAAATAGTTGTTTCTTTTTCCCTTAACTGTACTTACAAGTTAATCATTTTATGGAAATTCTTTATCGGGCAGCGTGGCAGATCCTAATATTTTATCATTTTTTTAAGAGTGCACCTTTTGTACAAGGCTGGTATAAATCGTAAATTTAGAATCATCAATAAAAATTCAAGTTATGTCACAGTTAAAAGATAAAGTTGCTATTGTAACTGGTGCCGGTTCCGGCATAGGTAAGGCTATTGCTATGTTATATGCCCGCGAAGGAGCTAAAGTTGTAGTATCTGATATTAATGAAGAAAATGGGAATAAAGTAGTTGAAGCAATTAAAAACGACGGCGGAGAAGCCTTTTTTGTAAAAGCCGATACTTCAAGTGCCCAAGATAACGAAAACCTGGTTAGGGCTACGGTTGAAAAATACGGTCGTTTGGATATTTCATGTAATAATGCAGGTATTGGCGGACCGGCACAGTTAACGGGCGAGTATGATTTAGAACAATGGAACAAGGTAATAAACGTAAACCTGAACGGTGTGTTTTATGGCTGCCGTTATCAGCTGCAGCAAATGGTTAAAAACGGCGGGGGCAGTATTGTCAACATCGCGTCAGTCCACGGTACTGTTGCAGCGCCTATGAGTTCGGCTTATACCGCAACAAAACATGCCGTAGTTGGGTTGTCTAAAAATATCGCCGTAGAATATGCTACACAGAACATTCGCTGTAATGCGGTAGGTCCGGGATATATATTAACACCTTTATTGGAAGATAATTTGAATAACGAAATGCGTGACGCAATTGCTGCCAAATCACCAATGAACCGTTTGGGCACTCCGTCGGAAATTGCAGAACTGGTTCTTTTCCTAAGTTCAGATAAAGCTTCTTTTGTAACAGGTTCTTATCTTATCGCAGATGGCGGATATACCGCTGTTTAATCAAAATCTTATTTTATAAAAAAAAGCTTGTTTTTAAAAACAAGCTTTTATTATTTTAAGTATCTAATTAAAAAGTTAGGACTGTGAAAACAGTAATGGCTTTCCATAAACAGTAGAGGTCTCTTTATTTAAACTCTATGTTGATTATAAAATAATGCGGAATATTAAAATGCTCCCCAAGTTTCTCAGGTTCGATACTTGATTGTGCAACTTCACAATATGAACCCGAGCCATCTTTATGAATTGTAGGTGTGATAATCGCAAAAATTGCATTCTTTCTGATGACATCTAAGTTTAATTCTGTTTTACTTCCGAAGAAATCTTTCAAAGCATATTTTTCTGATTCTTCGTTTAATTTAAAGAATGATTTTTTACTTCCGAATTTTTGTCCTCTTATATATGTCTTTAGTTTTCCATCGGTCATTTTAAAAAAGAACTTTAAGGATTCTTTATTGGAACCAATTTTAAAATAATCACTTTCAGAGCCATCAAATAATATCGATGTCTTTTTAAATTTCCCTTTTTTGTATTCGTCTATGCTTACTGTAATAAATTTTCCAATTAATTCTTTGCTTTCAAAATTCAATTTTTCAATATAAATATTTTCAAAGTCAATAATATCTTGAATTTCGGAATTTTCACTTCCATAGTTATTAGTCATTTTTACTACATCTTGGCCAAATGCAATATTAGAGATCACTAAAAGGGTTAATAATAATATTTTAATTTTTGTATTCATTGTTGTCTTTTGAACAATTTTCATTTTTGTTGAGATTTCTAACTTAATTATCAGCGAATATAATCACTTCTTAGAATTATCGTATTATTGTATAAATACTTTATTTCTCTCTTGTATTAATTCCTTCAACTTAACAGTCAGCTTTGTTTTCTCATTAGTCCCAAACCGCAGAATAGGGAAGTGGTATTTGTTAAGGATTGTATCCTTCATATCCCTCTCGTTTTGAACACTCCCTTCTTTATGAAAGACAAAACCATCAACTTCAATACTTACAAGTTACGAAATTAGCTATGTTTGTTTAAATTTACGAAATAAATGTATATTACTGTGTTAGGATATTTCTTTCCGCTGGGAAAGATATGCTATCGGTGTTATGGAGATTTAATAAGAGGACAGGAATGTTTTTTAATAATTTTACAAAATTTGGATTCAGAACAATTAATTACAGACCATGATATTACTTAATTTATTAATCTTACTAATTTTGTCGACTTCTTGTATAACCAAGAAAGAAGATAGTTTTCATAGTAATTTAAAAAATCATATGAAAACGGAAAAGTTTATAATGTGAGCTTCTTGATGCCCCAATACTTTAAAAAGCGAAGCTAGGTTGTTTTGTTCTTCAGAAAATATTTCTGATTTTGTAAGTCCCATATCATATATTTTTATATCGCAATATTACGATGTTAATTTAAATACTCAAAATTTTACCCTTGTTAAACTTAATGAAGGTGATACCGTACATAAATCCGTTGATGATTATCATAAATCATTGCAAAAAACAATGATATCAAAAATGAGCAAGGATACAGAAAAGTATCTGGATCAAACAAAAAAAGACACTCTTCTTCTTGAAGAAATGAAAGAGAATACAAAACAAATGCGAGAATTGCAGAGAATCCTTAAATCAAAAAAAATGGACTACAACTGTAAATTATCTAGAATAGATTTAGCTCATGCAGCTTGGTTGAATAAAAATAGATAATCATAATTTATTGATAAGTGATATTACAAAATTAATTATAGACTGTTCTTTATTGATATTATATCATAAAAAGCTGTAATTTTTGAATTTTAAAATAAGTAATAATTTGCAATATGGTTTAATAAAAATTAATTGTTTAAAATATTTTATTACAATTTTTATATTTATTTAGCGCTATTGATAATTTTTTTTTATTCTGAATTATATAAATAAATTTGTTTCGTATTAAGTTATCAGTATTAACTAATTAAGTATTTTAATTATGAAACAGAAATTATCTTATTTAGTCTGGGGTGCTCTTAGTTTATTATTCCCCTTTCTTTTATGGATAGGAGAGAAGCTTTTGTAAAGGGGCTTCACAAGATATAATGATTTGTACAAATCACAGTATCCCCTACACCTCCTTAATGGAGGTGTTTGTGTTTTTTAATATTTTTTTTATTTTTGTCACAAATTAGGTGATATATCACTCACATTAGACTTTTAGGCTTTTTAGTCACAGTCTAAAAATAAAACCATCTGCCAAGATGGTTTTTTCAATTATATGAATTTCTTCTTTGATATAATTATGATTAAAAACTATATGTCTCAGGAATTATGGAATATGAAGCAGGTTGGAATGTTTAAATAAAAAAATAAAACAGAATCCTCTTTTTAATTTATTTTTATTTTACAACTACTTTCTGAGTTGCTTTTCCTTTATCTGTTATAACTTGAACATGGTAAATTCCTTTTGCTAAACCATTTAAGTTAAAAATTTTTTCTTTTGATTCTTTTATCAATTGACCGGTTGTGTTGTAGACCAAACTGTTTTCCAATTCAATGTTTAAGATATCGGTGGTAGGGATAGGCAGGATGCTCATATTTTTTCCTTGCTGATCGATGCCGAATCACAACAATAATTAATATAATGATGCAAAGGAGTAGGAGGGCGGTGGTTGCTGAGTTCATCGAAGCATGGTTGCTTAGCCTGTGGTCACTTAGTCCATCGAAGTGCAGAACTATCGAAGTATACTTGTGCAGATTGATTTAAAGTATTTAAATAGTTAATGTTAATTTTTTATAAAAAATAATAATTGTATCAAATTTAAAAATACATTTACGACATTATTAACCGTAACTGTAAGTATATGAAAAAAATTTTGTTTCTATTTTCAATTATGTTAACATTTTGTTGTATGACATGTGACAATGAAGAATATGTAGGGGAATTAATCATAAAAAATGATTTTAATGAGCCTATTTATTACTATGAGAAATTTTCTAAAGGTGAAGTTTCTTTAGATGATGTATCAAAGGAAAGTTTTGATTATCAAATATTAGCTTCTGGTGAAGAAAAAAAATCATTATTGAACGACTATTTATTCAATGATAATGCTAAGGTATATGTCTATTTTTTCAAGAAATCTGTAATGGAAAATTATTCCTGGCAGCAAATAAAAGATGATAAACTATATGATCGTTACAGTTACACTCTGGAAGAATTAAAGGCAATACAATGGCAGATTACTTACAATGATTAATATTGAATAACTAAAAAACCGCTGTTTTGGCGGTTTTTATAATTTTTCACGCAAACAACTTTTAAGCAGTATATTTATGTTTAAATTTTTTGGTTTCTCCTTACTCTTTTTAATAAAATGACCGTATTTCCCTTCATCATGACTTCTTTATAAATGGTTCAATATATACTAAAATAATTTGATTATAGATATTGTCAACGTCAAATGTAGTCGAAAAGTTTTTAAATAATCCGACTTATTGTATCTTAAGTAATTGTTTCAATAACTGTTGTAAATAAACATTTAATCAATAGTTTACTAAAATAAATCAAATTAGCGAAACTCCTGTATCACATTCGAATAAATAGTAAAATTTACTTTCTGAATGCGTTGCCTCAACAATATAAAAATTAGTCTGCTTCATAAATTCCGCTAGTTGTTTGTTTGTACAAGTCCAATCTTTACCCGCCTCAATCTTTAATGGAAAATTATCACTGTTCGGATTTTTTGTATGAATGTATACAGCATCTTCACTGCTGTCATTTTCATCTATAATCATAAATATCTGATAGGGGTGGGGATATTTTTCTAATTCGCATTTATATCTTTTATATTCTTGCAACAGCTTATCAAGGGAGGTACGCCTTGTAACAAAGTCCGTGTTCCCTTCACCTTCAAAATCTGTGTGAATATGCCACAGGTCAAACCAACTGTCATTGTCACCGGAAAAATTTAAAGCAGGTTGTTCCATTTTATTGTTAAATATAAATAGGTTGGTTTTTATTGATTTTTTGTCCAAAAATTGGCTACTTCGGTGTGGTGGTAAAACAGAATCCAGTTTAAATCAACAGAAACAATTATTACATCATCAGAACCCGGATATAAAAAATCGGTCAGATATTTCTGGAATATCCTCTTTGAAGTTTGCAACACTGTTTTTCGGTTCCATGAAACTATCAAATTGTTAGTATATGGCATGAGATAATTTTCGATTTTTTTTCGGAAACGTTCTTCTTTTTCCATCGTTTCGCTATGCGCACTAAACCAGTTTGTTTCCGTATATTTTTCTGCCCGGTTCGTAGGGTTTTCGTAATAGTCAATAATTTTATTCACTCTTTTCGATTCCGTTGACGATAATGCTAAAATAAGCTTTTTCTCTTCTGGGGTAATTTCACTATTATGAATTTTATCAAATCGCCATCCTAATTCAAACGTTTCTAAAGAAATTATTTCGCTATGATCAATGGTTATATTCATAGGTATTCGTTTATTTTAGCTTACCTAAAATTTATAAAGTCGTAAAGCGTTATGTAATCAATTTTGTGTGACCAGATTTCGGTTGTATTTGTTCCGGGATAAGCTCCAACAATACTGGTGTTTTCAAATTCTTCTTTAAAATAGTATTTTATATCTGCTTTGTAGTTTATATGCTTTTTAAAATTGTTTCTTAAAATCAGTACCGTTTTCCAATCGCTGTCTTTTGAACCATCGTTATAATAAGCCCCCATAAAAAAAAGTTCCACTGTATTTTCTTTGGGGTCAATATCAAAAACGTTTTTGTTTTCATCTATAGAGTAGTAGTTTTCTAAAGCTTCAATGCTTAAAACTTTGTAATCGTAGCCTGTTTTTCCATTCTCTTTAAGTTCAATCAGTATCTTTGATCCAAGCGGAAAAGTAAAGCTGTTTTCATAAGATGTTGGTAGTTCTTTTGGAATGTTTAACGTGGTTTGTGCCTGAACAAAAGCACTGGTTATCATCGAAAAACAGATTAAGAATAAGTATTTCATAAGTGTTATGTTGTAGTAAATGTTTAATGTACGAATATAATTACTTTTTAATTATTAGGTAATTTAATTTAGATAAACAGTATGTTATAAAATGCTTTACCGGTTACCGTATTGCGCTAAAAAGTCGGGACAATCCTTACTGCTCATTCGGCTTTTCTAAATAGACCATAAGTTCCATTTAGTTTTTACTACAGTTGGGTTAATAGATTTAATTTTTTCATAAAAATCAAGAAAATTTTTATTCCAAAGAGTATAGTTGTGTGCAAACTTAAAGACGATTTCTTTACCATTGTCTTGTTTAATTTTTACCTGCCAAAGTCTTCGGTTATTTATTTGCAAAGAAGTCTTACTAATTTCCGTAATGTCGGCAAGTTTAAAAGTCGCTTTTTTCTGTTCCTTATTTATAGCGTAAAAGTGCTTCTCATCAAAGAATAATTCATCATCACTTATAAATTTCTTTTCAAATCCAAATAAAAAAGGTCTGGTTGATATTTTTTTCAACTGATTATCTGAAGTTTGCGGAGTTGAATATAGTATTTCACTATTTTTTGGTTTAAAACCTTTAAGATGTTTTTTGTAAATAAATCTGATTATGAAAGTTGCTAAGACTATATTGAAAAGAAGTAATAGAAACACATATAAATTGCCAAGTTTATCCATATTTAATGTTAAAGCTAAAATTACTATCGTGTAAACTAAGGATAAGATTATTATTCTTTTTATCATTCTTTATTCTATTTGGTTTTAGCATTGAGTATAACATTTCAGGGCTTGGTGATGGCGGGCATCTATAATCTAAAACTTTCAACTAAAATACAAATTTTAGAGAAGCAGAAAACCTGAATTTTAGGCTTTCATCGAAACGATAAAAAATCGAAACGATGAGATAACTAATAATTGGCTGTAGTTATTTATTTTTAATTCTTCTTCTTAGAATCAGCAGTGAATATATATTTTTTTTGATCATTTTGGTTTGTGATATTTATAATCTCAATTGTATCTTTCATTAAATTTTTATGATATTTCCCATCTAAAATTCGCCAATTGTAATGTCTTATTGAATCAGGTCGTACTTTACCATTTAAAGATTTCATTTCACTCGGATCTTTGAAACTTGCAGATTTAATATAAAGTGAATCCTTTGGATTTGCATTTCTTATTTCAAATGTTTTATTCATATACATACAATGAACACTTAAATTTAACTCGTTATTCCCATTAATTTCTTTATAAGTATGTTTGTGAGGAGCACCTGTCATCCCTAAAACACAAGAATTTAATGTCATTATGATTAGTATAAAAGGTATTAATTTCTTCATATTTTGTTTGTATGGATTGTGGTTCTAATATTACGGACAACTTAATGATCAACGAATATAATCACTTTTTTTATTCCCTTGTTCATCCCCCTTAAAATCAAAAAACATAATAATCAATCCACAAAAATCCAAGGCGGTATGTAAACTTTAGATCCATTAAAAAAATTGCGGGTATATAAATTGTTTTTGGAACATTGGTTTGCAAATCATTCTTTCATAAAATAGTTTTCAGGTAATAAATTCCTCTTCATATTCGTTTTACATACATAACGTCAAAAAATCAATTATGAAAAAGTTAATTAAAATAATTGTATTTTCTTATTGTGCTCTTTTCTTTCAGAATTCATTTGCACAAAATGATCAAGAACAAGTATTAAATGATGAATTATTTGAAGAGTTGAAAACAGAAGCTATAAAGTTATATACTTCGGCAGAATACAATGCCTACATGGATCGTGGCTTTAAATTTGCTGCAAAACTACCTAAAGATTATGGTAAAACAAAAGAAGACTTTAAAACGTGGATTGTTAAAAGAATCGATCAAAGTAAGTTTAAAACTGTTGAAGAAGCCGTAAGTGAATATGAAATTATGTACGAGCTGCATCATAAATACGAACAGCTCCAAAAAGGTATTTATAAAAAGCGATCAGCTTTATCCGATAAATATGGTAGTTCTCTTGTTTCTGATCTTTACAATGAAAAGGTTAGTAAAAAAATAATTGATATACAGCTTGGCAGATAAATAATAATTACCACAAATACTTTAGATGCATATTTGCGTTATAATATTTCTAAATATCTTACCTCATTTATACAATTCAATGTTGAACTATCATTTTTATTATAAACCCAATATTTCAATCCGCACAGATCTATAGCGGTATGAGCTTTTAGGTAGCCTGTACCGAGTATCGGGAATAGTTGAACAGACGAAACCGTAAGGTTCACGGCTTCCAAGATGTAAAATAAAGCCTTTGACGTAATAGAGCGCAAGCTGATCGGGTGGTCGGTGAGCCTGAGGTCACTGAGCCCGCCGAAGTGTCGAAGCATGGTTGTTTGCACGGGTTGATTTTATATTGGTCAAATATAGATAAAGTTTGATAATAGTTATTAAATCGATTATTAATCAGCAGGTATAATATATTTTGACAGATTAGTAGAGTGGGCAAGAACAAAAAAAGCAGCCGTAATTGCGGTATGCAATAAGCTGCTTAAAATTGTATTTTGGATAAAAAAAATACTACAATTTATTATGATAATTTTATTATAAAAAGAGCCTAATAAATTAGCGTTTTTACACAGTTCATGTTAGCCGTTCGTTGTTTTTTCGTTCGTTATAATTTTTGTTTTATGTTTCAATAATTGTCTGATTGATGTTAAATGTCCAAATAAAACAATTGGAACTATAAATGTCGGCAACCAACTAAACGGAAAATTCAAAATTGCAATATTCGGTTGGTCAAACGCAAATTTCTGTATTGGTGAAGGTGCTGAAAATAAAGCATTCACAACAATATTTATTAAAAGTCCAAGGCAAATAAAGTTCCAAATTAAAATTGTCTGTCTATTCAGTTTGTTTTTTGTCATTCCGAAATATGCAATAATTGGTGCTGTTATTCCTGCTATGATGTCAAAGTTTCGACCTTCAAAAGTCATCAATTCTGGAATTGATTTGTTGATAAAAAGCCAAAGCAAAATTATTTCAACTGGTAATCTCACAATGTTTAGGTAAGTCAAGTTTTTAAGTGGTAAACTGTCAATAAATTGTCTTCCTTTTGAAGTTGCGAATAATAAAATAATTGTCAAAATTGTCGGCAAAATTCCAATCAACATTATTTTTGGTGGAAAGGAATTTGTGTCAGAGTTGTAAATATTTTTGAATGCCAAAACAGCTTGAATTGTCAACCAAATTGTCAAACCGATAAAAATTGGCGTTGCTTTTTTTCGTGTCAGTTCAGAATTTGAATTTCTGATTGTCCAAATAAAAAGTTGCAACGTGATAAGTGTCGTCAGTCCAAAAGTCAGTGAAATATATGTCGGTAAATTGTCAATCATTTTCTATTTGTTCAATGTTTACGGTGTCGCTGTACAATGACTTTAACTTAATCATCAACGAATATAATAACTTTTCCTCATTCCCCTATTTTCCCATTTCCCATTTAAACGAGTAGGAGCGCAGTGGTTGTTTGCACGCTTTGATTTTATTTGGTCAAATATAAATAAAGTTTGATAATAGTGATTAAATCGATTATTAATCAGCAGGTATAATATATTTTGACAGATTAGTAGAGTGGGCAAGAACAAAAAAAGCAGCCGTAATTGCGATATGCAACAAGCTGCTTAAAATTGTATTTTGGGTAGTATAAAACAGTACAATGTACCAAGATAAATTTATTGTAAAAGTGATTAAAATCTTCGGTTTTGTATACAGTTCATGCTGGTCGATCGTTTTTTACTTTTTAATATCAACAAAAATAGAATGTGCATATGCGTTTTTTGTACCATCAGTCAGGTTTTTAGCCACTCCATTTATCCATAATTTAGCCACATCTCTATCATTGTCATTTTTTTCATATCCTACAATGTAAATAGTATTGTTTTTTACAAAAACAGAATTAGCAACAGCGTGGTGTTTTCCATCTGTAATAGATTGTACTTTTCCGTTAACCCATAATCTCGCCACTTCAATTCCATTAATATTTTCACTACCAACAATATATGTGTTATTATTCCAAATATATATTGATCTTGCAAAGGAATCATTTAAGCCATCAGACAAATTCTGAGATTTTCCGTTTTTCCATAATTTGGCTATATATTTATCATTTTCTATTTCATATCCTACAACATAAATGGTATCATTTTCAATAAATAGCGAGAGCGCATAAGCATCATTTAATCCGTTACTAAGATTTTGTGGTTTTCCGTTTTTCCAGATTTTTGCTACACTGTTATTTCTGTAATGTTTACTTTTATTTCCACTTTGTTCGTGTCCACATATATATTCATCTCCTTTATATACAAAGATCGAAGCATCATCTGTTGGGTTTTCTCCATTTGTTACATCAGTATAAACACCATTCTTCCATACTTTAATAACATAATTTTTTGTATTATATTGGGCACCAAGAATATAAATATTGTTTTTGTCTACAAACAAAGAACTGGTATGAGCAGCAGTTTTACCGTTTGTCAATTTTTGTATTTTTCCATTTTTCCAAATAGTTGCAACGTATTCATTATCAAGTATAATAGATCCTACAATATAAACGTCATTGTTGTTAACAACTACAGATTTTGCATCTGAATATAGTTCATTGCTTTCTAGGTCAATGTCTTTGCCATTTTTCCATAGTTTTGCTACGTGTTTCATGCCTACTTCGTCTGCAATTTCTTCTATTGAAGATTCAAACTTACTATCATTATATTCGTATCCTACAACATATATATCAACATCATTTAAAGTTTTACTGGTATCAGTTAATATTTTGTTTGTTTTACAAGACATTAATATACTTGCAATTGAAATAGTGATTAATAATTTTATAAAATACGAATTCATTTTATCTTATTTTTTGATTAATTCTTTTAGCGTGATGTAATTCATAATGTCGCACAACTTAATTATTAACGAATATAATAACTTTTCCTCATTCCGCATTTTCCCAACAATTATGCACCATTTCAATTAATAAACAGATACTATTCTATCTTTAGGTTTTTGTGTCGTTCTCCCCATTTTTCCATTTGTCTGATGATAGGTTTCAGTTCGTAGCCAATTTCAGTCAGTTCATAAACAACCTTTGGCGGAACTTCTGCATAAACAGTTCTGGTAAGAATATTATACTCCTCAAGTTTACGCAACTGCATTGTCAGCATACGTTCTGTAATATTTGGAATAGCTTTTTTCAGTTCACCAAATCTCATTTTACCGTTTGTTAACCATGAGCAAATCACAAGTGACCATTGCCCGCCAATGATATTTGCAGCATATACCTCAGAACATTCATCCGCTAGAATTTTTTTGTTTTCAAAATTTGTCGACGTCTCTTTAATTCTTCCCATTACTTACCTTTTTTATAGTACCGTACAATTAGCTGCTAATATACATTATTGCATATTAATACAATAAATTTGCTTCGTTAGTAAAGTAAGTGAATTATTAACAATAAAATAATAAAAATATTTAAAGCTTTAGCAGGGCTTAGTATGTTCTTGATAGCTGGTGAAATTGCAACTGTTTCAGAAAAAAAATAATATTATTATGTGTAAAAAAATTTTAAGTATAGCACTGGTCATGATGACCTGCTCCTTTTATCCGCAAAAGATTAATAATCAAATAGACAATCAAATAAAAAAACAGAAAAAAATGAGCAACGCAGCAATATTACACGAAGCCAACGAGTTTGTAAAAAAAGGCAAGTATGAAAATTTCTTAGCTTATTGTACAGAAGATACCAGATGGGTGTTTGTAGGTGAACAGATCTTAACAGGTAAGGAAGATGTCCGACAATATATGAAAGAATTTTATTGGGAACCACCTGTATTTACTGTCGATACAACTGTAGAAGAGGGAAACTTCGTAATCGTAACAGGTCAGATAACATTAAAGGATAAAGAGGGTAATTATAATCAGTACGATTATTGCGATGTATGGCAGTTTGAAAATGGAAAAATGGCAGGCGTTAAGGCGTATGTTATAGAAAAGAAAAGTTAAAATAGTCCTTTATGTTCAGAAAATTTTCACATCCTTATAGTCAAATTTTCAAGAGGCTCAATTATTAATAATTGGGCTTCTTATATTAAAAATAATAAATATAAATTGTCAAGTATTACAGTACCAATAATTTAAAAGCTGTCCATTAAGACAGCTTTAGTATTTATTTGAGATTAATTTATCTTCTAAAAATTAATAAAAACGGATTATGTTTAAAAACGTAATTCGATGCTATTTTTTTAATAGTTATTTTATAAACTTTGAAGCAAAATCCAGATAAGTTTTTAAAGACTTTATTAGAAAAGAAGCGGTATCTTCTTTAATAAGTTCTCCTTTGTCATTAAAATAATCCTGAACATTCGGAAGATATACTTCGGGTTGCTGCAGCGTAGGCATATTAAGAAAGGTAAGTGTTTGTCTCAAGTGGTGGTTGGCTCCAAAACCGCTTATACCGCTCACAGATGATGATATCACAAAACAAGGTTTACCATCCCACACATTTTTACCATGAGGTCTTGAACCTACGTCCAGTGCATTTTTCAATGCTGCAGGTACAGACCTGTTATGCTCTGGTGTTATAAATATAATACCGTCTTTAGCTTTTACTTTTTTTCTAAAACTTGAATAGTTTTCAGGCTCGTCCGCTTCATCGTAATCTTGATTATATAATGGCAGATCTGCAATGTCGATAGTTTCAAGACTATAGCCTTCTGGTGTTTTCGATATTAAAAAATCTGCTATTTTCTTAGTGTAGGCATCTTTTCTAATAGAACCTACAATAATACCTATTGATTTCTTCTGCATAATTTATGATTTAAGTTAACAACTAAAAATTAGTAAGTTGGTCGGTTCTCCAGCATGTATTCAGTACTAAAACAATCCGGTTACTTAAAATTACGTTTTTTATTGCAATTTTTCAAATTCCTTGCTGGAAAATCGTTATAAACATGTTCCTAAATCGATAAATGGTAAAAAAGGAAACCACAAATTAAAAACACTGAAAATATCACAATCAGCTATCCGCGTAAGCTTAACTGACTATGTAGTAGGGACATCAACAAATCATCAGTTAAAAAAAGGGACTGCCTCATCAGAGACAATCCCTTTTAAATTAATAGTCCTTTTTCTTGTGGAACCATTTGGCTGCCACTGCCAGCAGTCTGCCAAACAGGTAGCTCGTCAGCGTACCTATAATTGCTAGCGCAACCGTCTTAAATACATCTGCCTGCAGCAGGCTGTAAGAGCAGGAAAGCAGCATTCCGCCCATAAACCAGTTTCTGCCTTCAGCCATTGCTTTCTTTTTTAACCGCAGTTTTTGTATTGTCAACAGTGATCTGCGATACTGCCGACAGCACACCTCCGGCAACTGCCAGATAACCCGCAATGTTTACCACTGCTACCGGCAATCCTATCGGCGCAGTTAAAATAGTTCCTGCCACAGCTGCCAGTACCAGTCCTACGGTACGCAGGGTCTTAAAGAATTTGGGAGTCGGTGCCATTGCACGCTCCATTACATTATTGTTTTCCATTTTCTGAAGTATTAGAGGTTATACATATTTTAATTTGTCCGCTTGTACGGTACGGTTCCAAGGCGTCTGTAAGTACCTGTAGTGCCTTTCTCGACAGTATGCCTTTTCCCTCGCCTGTAATTTTGGTTACCGGTGCAATACAGCCCTGCAGTTCCTTCTGCGCATCGTTCGCTGGGTGTATCAGTATGCCGCTGCGGTTGGGAACATCAAGCAATACAAAGTGCCATTTGAATTTTTCAGAATACCTTTTTCTCAAAATATAGGTTCCTTCGGGTATGCACGAAATACGCTTTTTGTTTTCGCGCCAAGGCAGTTCAATGGTATAGGCTATGTGCTTTCCGTTCAAGGTAAGCTCACCACGCACGGCTGTTGCCAGATAAATACGTTTCAGCACCAGCATACTACTGCTTGCTAAGGTTAACCACAGCCAGCGCGTTATACGAACCGTTGTTCAGCATATAAAATACGCCGTTGATTTCTTGGTAGAATTCTACACCCAAAAGCAGTACCAGCGGCAGTGAACTTGCTGCCGTAAGTGCCAGATCAAGAGTTAACGGAGCCAGTGACGTATTATCCCACGGAATTTCTGCCGTTCCGGTATAAGCCGTCAATGAATTTCCTGCTTGGAAATCCACTTCCGAAGCACCCGCAACAATTTTAAAATGAGTGGTTCCTGCTGGCGCACTGATCATCTGTTCGGGAACTAGTTCCGGAAGTTCAATACTCGCTGCTCCCGATGCACGGTCAATCGAAGCGTTGTAAGGCACGTAAAGGGTATTACTTAAAAGTCCGTTACTGTTAAACTCGAATCCGCGTAACAGTTCAAAATTCCCTTCAACCGGTGTGCGTTCGCCACGGGCATTAACCGTATCGGTTTTAATAATCGTCATCAGATCCTTAACCAGTCTGCTTACCACCCGTTTGTCCGACGTGTTGTTCAACATGGGTCTGAAAGCACTGCGCAGATACTTCCCGTAAGTACCGGCTCTGCCAAATTCACTTCCGTTTTCACGGGTACGTTTAAACGCAGGATCTTTCGCCATACGCTTTTTGTCTATCCCGCCTTTTTCACGTGCCAAATGTCCGTCTTTGGTCTTGTAAAAGGTAACACCTCCCAGGGTTCCCTTAATCTTAAAAATACCATCTTGTGAAGCCATAATTTCTAATTTTTTAGAATGAATAAAAATTTTGTGGTTCCTTTTTGTTGCAACAGTTGTAGGATTACCTGTGCCAAAGTTGTGCATAAAACAATGTGAATATTTTCAGTCCGTTCCAAATGGCATCACATGGCATTAAATGACTATAAAGGGGCGTATTTTATAGGTAAGGATGTTATAAAGTAATGAGCCCAAAGTTCTTTTTGTGTATATGGTTAAGCCCTATTTAAGCTTTTACTGTATATTATTCGAAGTCTAAAGTAAAATTTAAAACATGCCACCTAAAAAAATGAAGGTAAATTGTTTAATTAAAATAGTGAGAAGTAGAATAATTCGGAGTAGTAAAACTTTTCTTTAACTTTTACCTTGATGTAAAAGTTACAAAAGATCAAGACTCTATTTTTTCAACGGTCAACAAACTTTTCTTAAAGGAAATCAAATAATCGCTCCCTACGGTCGTATTTGATTTATTCCTTTTCTTCAAAGAGTTGACACTCGTTAAAAAATAATGTCGCCTTTAAATTCGTGATTGTTCAACATAAGGATTTGATTAAAATTTGAATATTGTAATAACAAGAATCAAAGCGCCATTATCATAAAATCGAGTGTTGACAAGTTGAAGTGAGTGCGAAATCATAAGGGAGCAAAGCGACGTTTTTATGATTTAGCTTACAAAACGTAGTCGACCGTTTTAGTGATACGGCAAGATAAAAAAAGAAAAGATTTTTGCTTCTTTTCATCCGAAAAGAAGAGAATCAAAAAACAAAATGTAATTGTAAAAACCAGAATGATTAAAAAGCATAAATTTTTAAGGTTTCGAAAACCTTAATACTTATATCACTTGAAAATGAAAATACTAACAAAAATCCTCATTTAATTCCACGTTATAGTAAAATTTTTTTATCCCAAGGTGGGAATAGTCCAATCGGTTACCAACTTATTTAGCAGAATAAATAAGCAATTATGAACATCAATCAAACCTTCGAACTCAAAAAAGGTAACCGACAATACAACTATTTCAAATGCATGCAGTATCTGCAACAGCAGGGCAGAATTCTGTATGGCAGCAGTTACCGCATTCACCCGTCACAAAGTCAGCAGCTATACAGGTTGTTAGTTTACGCAACAGCAAACAAAGAAGAATGTGCACTATACGGAATCAACCTTCAGAAAGGATTATTGGTTACCGGACCCGGAAACAGCGGCAAAACCAGCCTGCTGCATTTGTTAAAACCATTCTTTCAAACCAACCGACAGTATATCATACGCAGTAGTAGGGAAGTAGCGTTTTGTTATGAACGATTTGGCACACATACCGTACAACAGTATGTTTCTAAAGATATATCGTATTGTTTTGATGACCTGGGACTGGAACAATTTAAGTTGGATACAGAAGTGATAAAGAAATTGTTGCAGTTTCGATTGCTACATGCAGCAGATAATACCCACATTAGTACCCGGTTGAATAAAGCCGCGCTTGTAGAAAAGTACGGCAAAAATTTCACCGAATTGCTGTACCGTAAGCTAAACCCTATAGAGTTTAACAACTCGTTTAATTTATAATGAATAGCTATGAAAAAGCAGGAAGTAAGACTGTGTATTTATCCTAAAGACATCCAGCGCATCACCGGTAAAAGCTATCGGCAAAGCATCCGTATTCTAAAAGCGGTACGGCAACTATTTGATAAACCTGAAAACAGTTACGTCTCGGTTACCGAATTCTGTATGTATAGCGGTCTACCGTATGAGGAAGTTGTAGCATTCCTAGATTGAATTTAGTAATCTGATCCTATAAATTAAAATTCATATTAATTATTTCTTCAACTCATTTACCTCCTTTTTCAATTCCTTAAGCAGCTCTATAATCTGTTGCTGATCTGTATTAAAATCTTCTTTCGTAAATTCTTCTGTTGCAATGCTGCAGGTATATTCCCATATCTCAAAAATATCTGCAAGCGCTATGCTGTAAGGTTCGTAAAAAGAATTGTCTGCTGCTACGGTAACGGTATCTTTTTCAGCTTTTAAAAGTCTTTTATAAGTAATTCCCTCACTGCGCGTTACAAACACATAGCTTTTTCCCTTTTTCAGATCGGTAGCTTTTTCAAGATACTTTCCAATAATTAACGATCCGTCCTTTTGCGGCGGCATCGAATCTCCTTCAACAGGAAAGGCACGGTAGGTTCCCGACCCCAAAAACGGCAGTGAAATATTCTGCAGGTTTTCAATATATTCGGGATCGCTGTAGCCTTCCAAGTACCCCATAGATGCTTTGTGGGGAATAATCTCAATCCTTTTTTCACCTGTTTCATCAGTCTTAACAGGCAGCAGTATCCGGTTGTCGGGCAGCTCCATCAGTTCCTTTAAAGATATTTTACGCAGGTCGGCAGAAACCATCAGATCAATACTCACATGAAAATACCTCGATATCTTAATAAGCAGTTCCACGGGTGGTTCCGATGCCCCGTCTTCATACTTAGCATACCTGCCGCGGGTAATCACAAGGGCGTCTGCGGTCTTTTGCTGTGAGGTCCCTGTCTGACTTCTCAGGTACCGCATATTTTCTGATAAAATAGACATTGCTATAATTTTTAGCAACAAATATAATTAATTATGATACATAACGTACTAATTTTGCTTGGATAAAATACACGTAAAATGGAACGGGCAATTGTACATATGGATATGGATACGTTTTTTGTATCGTGTGAACGATTGGGAAACAGTAGTTTACATAATATTCCGGTCATTATCGGCGGGGGCGACAGGGGCGTTGTGGCATCGTGTTCGTACGAAGCCCGGTATTTTGGCGTACGTTCTGCAATGCCGCTTAAAATGGCACTGCGCCTGTGTCCCGAAGCAAAGGTGATCAAAGGCGATATGGAAAAATATTCGCTGCTGTCACGTACCGTTACCGAAATCATTGAAGAAAAAGCACCCGTGGTTGAAAAGGCAAGTATCGACGAACATTATTTAGACATTACGGGAATCGATAAGTTCTTCGGAGCTTATCAATGGACGCAGGAACTCATGCAGTCGGTCACCCGCCACACGGGGCTGCCGGTTTCTTTTGCCCTGTCGGTAAACAAAACGGTGGCAAAAATAGGTACGGGCGAATCCAAACCTGCGGGGAGAATTGAAATTGCTTCAAATGGCGTACGTCCGTTCCTCAATCCGCTGTCCATAAAAAAAATACCCATGCTGGGCGATGCCACCTTCCAGCTGCTTTCTCGCATCGGCGTGCGCCAAATTCATACATTAGCTGAAATGCCTGTGGAGGTACTACAGCAGATGATCGGTAAAAACGGCATCGATCTGTGGAAAAAGGCAAACGGTATCGATTTCTCGCAGGTAGAACCGTATACCGAACGCAAGTCGGTCTCTACAGAACATACATTTGACCAGGATACCATAGATCTGTACATGCTTCACGCGTTCATCAGCGGAATGGTAGAAAAACTGGCGTACCAGCTGCGCTGCGAACAGTGGCTGGTTTCAACCGTGGTGGTAAAAATCCGTTATGCCAATTTCGATACCGAAACAAAACAGGCAAAGATCGCATATACTTCTGCCGACAACATCCTTACCAAAACGGTTCGTGAATTGTTTGACAGGCTCTACAGCCGCCGCATGCGCATACGCCTCATCGGTATTCGCTTTACGGGGCTGGTACGCGGAAGCCTGCAGATCAATTTGTTTGAAGATACCCAGGAAATGACTGTCCTATACCAGGCAATGGACCGTATCAAGAACCGTTTCGGGTACGATAAGGTGGGGCGTGCCGCCGGTTTTAATTTTACGGCTAAACAAGAAAAGTAACCATGTATATAAACTGTCATTCCTATCACAGCCTCAGATATGGTACCCTTTCGGTAAACGATCTTGTTTCACAGGCACAAACCTGTAATGTAAAGGTGCTTGCGCTTACCGATATCAATACGGTAACGGGTATTTACGATTTTGCCAAAGCATGTAAACAGGCATCTATAAAGCCTGTTGTTGGAATGGAATTCCGATCACACAATCGCTTGCTCTATATAGGGCTGGCAAAAAACCGTGCAGGTATTGGTGAAATGTGCAGGCTGCTTACCGCACATAACTGCGATGGGGCTGAATTGCCTTTAAAAGCACCGGAATTTGAAAACGTATACATTATTTATCCTTTTTCAAACCGTCCGCAAACACTCCGTCAGAATGAGTTTATTGGGGTTAAAACCGAACAATTGAATTTTCTCTTTCAGCAAGAATGGCAGAAAGATCGTACAAAAATGGTGATCTGGAGCCCGGTAACCTTCTCCGGAAAAAAACAGCACAACCTGCACCGCATCCTTCGGGCAATTGATCAGAATGTCATTTTATCAAAGCTGTCCGAAGAGGATTTTTGTACCCTGAACGAAACAATGCAGCCGGTTGATGATCTGTTAAGGCTGTATAAAGATCATCCCGAAATTATAGCTAATACGGAGAAAATATTAGAAGATTGTCATTTTGAATATAACTATAAGGCTCCAAAAAACAAAAAACACTTTACAGGCAGTCGGGA
The DNA here is from genome assembly GCF_008629655.1 of Paenimyroides baculatum. Classification (GTDB taxonomy): domain Bacteria; phylum Bacteroidota; class Bacteroidia; order Flavobacteriales; family Flavobacteriaceae; genus Flavobacterium; species Flavobacterium baculatum. The sequence continues at coordinate 15,546 of NZ_VWSG01000016.1, read as the reverse complement.
AAGTGATATTCAGCTTTTAACGCAACTGGCAATGAGCGGACTCAAAAAAAGATATGCAGAAAATGATGAGGTAGCTTTCCAACGGGTGCAGAAAGAACTAAAAGTAATAGACGAACTGGAGTTCAGCGGATATTTCCTTATAACCTGGGACATTGTCCGGTACAGCAGCAGTTTGGGTCTTATGCACATCGGCAGGGGCAGCGGCGCCAACAGCATCATTGCTTATTGTCTGGGCATTACAGACATCTGTCCTATAGAACTGGATCTGTATTTTGAACGGTTCCTGAACCTGAATCGCAAAACACCGCCCGATTTCGATATCGATTGGAGCTGGCAGGACCGCAATACCATTTTAGAATATATTTTCAAAAGGTACGGCAAAGACCATGTAGCTTTTTGCGGCACCAATGTAGAATTCAAATACCGTTCTATTTTCCGTGAACTGGGCAAGGTGTTCGGACTCCCGAAAGACGAGCTCGATGCGCTGGCAAAAAATCCAATGGAACGGCACGATGATAATTCGGTGGTGAAACTGGTGCACAAATACGGAAAAATGTTGGAGAAGTATCCCAACCAGCGCAGCATGCATTCCTGCGGCATCATTATTTCCGAAGAACCAATTACCAACTATACCGCACTCGAAATGCCGCCCAAAGGCTTCCCAATCGTCCAGTTCGATATGCACATTGCCGAAGACATCGGCTTCGAAAAGTTCGATATTCTGAGCCAGCGGGGCATCGGAAGCATCAACGATGCCGTAAAGCTGATCGAACAAAACAGGGGTGTAAGTGTAGACATTCGGGATACGTCCATCTCTAAAAACGAACAACAGTGTAATGAATTCCTGAGCCGCGGACAAACAATCGGCTGTTTTTACATCGAATCTCCTGCCATGCGGGGGTTACTTAGAAGGCTTAAGTGCGACAATTATAAAACGTTGGTGGCGGCATCGTCCATCATCCGTCCGGGCGTGGCGCAGTCGGGGATGATGAAAGAATACATCTTCCGGCACAATTATCCCGATCAGTTCGAGTATTTCCATGAGGTGTTTGAAGAACATCTGGGCGATACCTACGGCATCATGGTGTATCAGGAAGACGTCATCAAGATCGCCATGCATTTTGGCGGACTTGAAGCAGCAGACGGCGATATCCTCCGGCGGGCAATGAGCGGTAAGGGGCGTTCGCTGGCGGCACTGCAAAAGGTAAAAGATAATTTCTTTGCTTCATGTACAGCAAAAGGTCATAGCGAATCGTTAAGCCGCGAAGTCTACCGCCAGATCGAATCTTTTGCAGGTTATTCGTTCTGTAAGGCGCATTCTGCTTCTTATGCCGTAGAAAGTTACCAAAGCCTGTACCTCAAGGTATATTATCCGGTAGAATTCATGGTGGCGGTCATCAACAACATGGGGGGCTTTTACCGTACCGAAGTCTACGTGCACGAAGCACGTATGTCGGGTGCCACAATTTTAAACCCCTGTGTCAATAACAGCGAATACCAAACCACGCTCTATGGAACAGATGTGTATCTGGGTTTTATGCACCTGCAGGGACTCGAAAGTAAGTTGGGCGAACACATACCCGAAGAACGTAAGCGCAATGGTGATTATAGTTCTCTGGAAGATTTCATTCGCCGCATACCTATTGGTATAGAAGGGGTGCAGTTGTTAATATACATAGGCGCTTTTCGTTTTACCGGAAAAAATAAGAACGAGCTGTTGGTACAGGCACGCTTGCTGTTAGTGAACTTTAAATCCGAAAACCGTAACCTTACCCTGTTGCAGGAACCTGTAAAAGAGTTTAAACTTCCTGAGTTATCCCGATCTCGGTTTGAAGATGCTTTTGATGAAATAGAATTGATAGGTTTTACGGTATCCTGCACACCTTTCGATCTGTTGCAGACAAAACACAGGGGTGAGGTTATGGCTAAAGAGCTTACAAACCACCACAAAAAAGAAGTAAAAATGCTTGCATACCTTATTTCGCGCAAACATGTACCCACCAAGAAAGGAGCTATGTTTTTTGGTACCTGGATCGATGTGGAAGGAAACTATTTCGATACCGCCCATTTCCCTGATTGTCTGCAGCAGTATCCCTTTCAAGGTGGCGGTTGTTATTTGTTATTGGGCAGGGTAGAGGTCGATTATCATTTCCCTACAATAACAATACTTAAAATGGCAAAAATGCCGTTCATCCCCGATCCGCGCTATGCCCATGATACCGATAAAGCATACAATGTTCACCAACAGATAAAGGAAGACGTTTCCATGACGCAGCGCAAACCGTACCCGCAGGAACATGAAATAGGGCTGCCAAGACGTAAGATCAACGAACAGTACAACATAAAAGATATAATGAAAAACAAAGAATAAACAATATATGAAGCTTTTTAACGATACCGACCTGTTTGCAACCGGCACCCGTGGCACCCGGGAGTTCGATCTGCCCGATGCAGATATAATGCTCATTGATAATTTCTTCAGTAAAGAAGAATCCGACGATTTTTACGATAAGTTGCTGACAGAAACCCAATGGCGTGAATATGAAATGCCCATGTACGATAAAATTGTAACCGCACCCCGCATGATCTCCTGGCATCAGGATAAAAAGGACGGTATTCCCTCGGGAAATGCACCCGAATTTACTGCCGACCTAAATAAAATACGCCAACGGGTAGAAACACAAATCGGTCTTAAGTTCAATGCGGTACTTTTAAACCTGTACCGCAACGGCAACGACGGTGTTTCGTGGCATAGCGACAAGATCGATAAATCGGGTATCAATCCAATTATTGCATCTGTGACTTTTGGTGAAACACGCATGTTCCGCTTAAGGCATAAATTTCGGAAAGATGTTCCACAACTCGAAATACCGCTGTATCACGGTTCGTTCCTTACTATGGCGGGCAAAACCAATAGTTTCTGGGAACACGCAGTTCCTAAAACCGCTAAAGAGGTACTGCCCAGAATCAATCTTACCTTTCGCAGGGTCATCAGGTAAAAAGCAAGTTCTTTACAACAACATACCAATGCATATTACTCGGCTTTTCCTCAAAATGTTCGTTTAATTAATCAATGATTTTCAAAAGATTTGTAAAGTATTTTGTCATTCTGAACTTGTTTCAGAATCTCATCCTAAATTCAAAATACATCTGTCTTCCATTAAGCTATAGTTCTAAATTCTTAATCATCCTGTCATTCAGAACGAAGTGAAGAATCTCATTCGCATCGTTCTAAATTTCATCATGTAAATAAACTAAATGTTCATGAAAATAGTAATGTCTGTAGTACGCTCTTAACCTTTGGCGCTGAAAGGCTTCTTTATTCTTTCAATATCTTGCGTTGTTCAATATTATTTCTGGTAATAAAATTATACCCTAAATCATATAATACGGTTTCGTTTTCTAGTTTTATTTGGTAAAAACGACCATCAGTGTACATTTTTTCTCCTTCCTCCCAAAAATAATCAGTAGTAAAATAAAGAGGTTTAAATTTCTGATCAGAAACGGTAGCTTTCATCATTAGTTCCTGAAACAGAAAAAACACCTCAGATTCATACATAGGGTAATAGTGTTTTTTATCTGCAAAATATATATCGCCAAAAAAATAAAAAGGTATGCTTGCATTAATCTTTTCCAGTTTCTTACGCAGATATAAATAACTTAAATCGTTATAAGCCCAGATAAATTCAGTAGGCGCATGTCTGCCATAATCAGAAACAGATTTTACAATAGTATCATTTCGCACAAAGGTTACCGATATAGTTTGGTCATCCGTCCATGATGCAGCATAATGATTTTTTAAATCTTTAATAGCGCTTTGTTTAAAATTTTCTTCAAAGTTTTTAAATTCTTGTAAGCTTACTTGTGCTTTATACAAACCAGTCTTATCGGTATATTCAATGCCCGAAAAAAGCATTGTGCCTGCATTGTCAATACTTATACTAAGAATAGGGCAGCTTCCATAACATCCCGAACTGGACATGATGATCTTATCGTAATGCTCTATAGCATCCGTCTGGTAAGTTAATTTAGCGTATGTGTCGTAGCCGTTACCTGCAACAAGTTTTAGAGTGTCTTTCGTTAATGAAAGTATTTTATAAGCATTCCATTTACCATCTGCCTTGTGGTACATCTTTAAGCTGTCACCAATAATTCTGTAGGTTGTTCGGGTACCTAAATAGTCTTTTCTACCTTTTCCGTTGGTTCTGTAAAACCCTATTTTATAAGAAACATCTTTTTCATTGATAAAGTGAAAACCGGGAACAAAATAATCTTCAAAACCAGAATCTGGAATATATTCAGGATCACTTTCATCCAATTGTGGCTGGTTACTTTCATGTTTTATAAATTTCCATTGTCCTGTAATGTCTTTCGTTTCATACTTGTTGGAAGTACACGAGTATAAAATTATTACGCAGAAAAGTAAGTAAACAATACGGTTGTTCATAAAGTAGTTTTAATTTAAAAATACTGTTTTTTAATAAAAACTTATATAAAATAGCAAATAAAAACCAGAATCACATTTATAAGATTTTTGTCTGGCACAAATAAATGGCCAGGAATATTCAAGCAGTTTCTCACACTGTAAGTTGTAGTTCCAAATTTTGTGTTACAACCCAAGTGTCTTTATTATTTCTTCCACTTTCTTTTCCGTAGAAGCAAGTTTCTCTTTGCAGAAAACGATCAGTTTCGATGCACGTTCTACCTTTTCAGCCAGTGCGTCTATACCAATGCGGTCGTTTCTTAAATCATCAAGAATCTGTTCTAATTCTTGTTCTGCTTTTTCGTATGTAAGTCCTTCCATGTGGGTGTATCTTCTATTTTAGCGTTAACTATTCGGTCGTAAAGTTCAATTTCTATAAAATCTCCTTTTTCAAGCATAGTGGTATGTTTTACAATTACCTCTTCTTTCCTTACAAGTCCGTAGCCTTTTTTTAATAGTGCTTCAGGATGGTAAAGGTTCGAATAATGTTCCCAATTGTCAAGTTTGCTATTTGCCTGTCTAAGTTTCATTTTTGTAAGGTAGTGCAGTTGCTCCGTCTTTTGCTTTAACGGTGTTCTGGCTTCGCGCACTATATAGCTGCTGTATAACTGTAGTTGTTCCGCTTGTTCATTCCTTATCTGTAAGGCTTGCTGTGTCTGTTTTTTTGGCAGCAGGCTCAGCTGTTGTAAAGCTTTGTCCAACAGTGAATGTGCCTGTACCTGTTCTTCGTTTACCATAGTAAGTATACGGTTGGTAAGCGTGTGTAGGTTTCCTCGCTCCATTCGGGTCAGGGCTATACTCAATGAAGCAAATTCAGTAATATGGTGTTTCATATCTTTATTCAGCTGCTGCAGTTTTCGCTCGTAGGTTTGCCTTATGCCTATATACAAAAGCTGTATGTTGTTTTCAAATTCAACAGTACGTTCTACTATAAACGCACCTGCGGCACTGGGTGTTTTCAGTGAGGTATGTGCTGTAAGGTCTGCAATGCTGGTATCGGTTTCATGACCAATACCGGTAATAACGGGTAGAGGGCAGCTGCCTATTGCTTTTGCCAGTTCGTAATCGTTAAATGCCTCCAGGTCAAATTTCGATCCGCCTCCGCGCAGCAGTACTACTGCATCAAAATTCCCGTAGGGTATTTTCCCAAGCTGCTCGGCTATTTCTTTTGCAGCGGTATCTCCCTGTACCTTTGCAGGAAAATTTTCTATTTGGTAAGCATATCCATAGGAATTTTTGTTCAGCTGGTTCAGAAAATCTTCGTAACCCGATGTGTTGGGCGATGCTACAAGTGCAATTCGCTGAATCACTTTTGGCAGTTTGTGTTCTTTGTTTTTTTCTAAAATTCCTTCCTTCAGCAGTTGTTCCAGTACGGCCTTCTTTTTGCGTTCCAATGCGCCAAGGTTGTAGGTTACGTCCACTTTCGTAATAACGAACGATAACCCGTAAACGGTATGAAAAACGGCTTTGCAGTAGCACATAATTTCGCTCCCCGGCTTAATGATGTGTTCAAAATCCCTTCCCAGTTCTTCCTTCAGGTAAGTTACAGTATAGTTCCATATCTGGGCGGTACTTTTGGCAAGAATGGTTCCGTCTTTTGTTTCTACCAAATCCAGATAGTAGTGCCCTTTGCGGTCGCTTTTTACATGCATCAGTTCTGCCTTCATCCAAAAATATACCTCGTTCATACACTCGTCAAACAGTTGCTTGATGCGGTTCATGATAACCGATAGGGAATAGGCTTTTTCTGAAATCACAGTTTGTCTTTAATTGTTCAATAAAGATAAAAAAAGGAAGGTTATAAAATCAAAATTTTTTTCTGTTAATGTTTTTTATCGGGCATTACATAAAAAAAAAGTGGTTGCTGATAAAACGTACAAGCTCGTTACCTCGTTACAAAATTTCCCAATTCCACCAATTCCCTATTAAAACAGAATATAAAAATCTACACAAATCAAGAGCGGTATGAACTTTTCAACAAAGCATGTTCGGACGTTTCAACAAAATTGTTCTTTCTGTGATCCGTTAATTTTGTTTTATCAAACAATTAAAATTAAATAAAATGAAACAAAACAATTATCTAGGTAAATTACAAAATCCAATTAAATCGGGTTTTAATTCAAAATCAACAACCGAAGAAGTAATAAAGGGAATTGATCTTTCGGGAAAAATAGTAATTGTTACCGGAGGGAATACAGGAATTGGTTTGGAAACGGTTAAGACCCTGTCCAATGCAGGCGCAAAGATCGTCGTTCCGGCTCGCGACATTGAAAAAGCAAAAAGAAATCTTGCCAGAATCGCTAATGTACAATTCGAAGAAATGGATTTGGCAAATCCCGATTCAATAGATGCTTTTGCGGAAAAATTTCTGGCTTCAGGCAGTCCGCTTCATTTGCTTATCAATAACGCAGGCATTATGTGGGTTCCGCTTCGTAGAGACAATCGGGGATTTGAATCGCAATTGGCAGTTAACTATTTGGCACATTTTCAGCTCACTGCAAGATTGTGGACTGCTTTGAAAAAAGCAAACGGCGCAAGGGTTGTAAATGTTTCTTCCGGCGGTCACCAGTTTTCGGATTTTAATTTTGAGGATCCGAATTTTGTTCATCGCGAATATGAAACATTGCTCGGCTATGGACAATCAAAAACTGCAGTCAATCTTTTTTCGCTTGAGTTTGATACTCGTGCAAAACAACACAATGTTAGAAGCTATGCTTTATGTCCCGGAGCTGTCGGAGAAACCGAATTGTCAAGAGAAGCACCATTAGATCTGTTTCAAAAATTAGGTTATGTAGATTCTGAAGGAAATTTATTGCCTGAAGTGCAGGCTTCTTTAAAAACCATCCCTCAAGGTGCTGCAACAACGGTTTGGTGTGCCACAAGTCCTTTACTGAATGATCTGGGAGGCGTGTATTGTGAAAATGTAGACGTGGCACTTTTAAGCCCTGATAATAAATTAATTGGTGGTGTAAAATCTTATTCCTTAGATGAACATAATGCGCAGCGTTTGTGGAACCTGAGTGAAGAAATGACGGGCATTAAATTTGAATTGAGCTGATATTTGTATATTTGTAATACATGGATTATCAGGTCAACTATATCAGTCCCGAACTTAAACTTTCTTGTTACGAAGGAAAGTTGTTCAAAACAGAAGCGGCATTTCAAGATCATTTGTTAGTCTGGCTGATTTCGGGTGAAACCAAAATCATTCAGGCCGATGAAAGTTTTGTTTTCGTCGCGGGCAGTATATTTTTGATTCCAAGAAACCAATTGGCAACAATCGTCAATTACCCAAAAAATGGATTGCCGCATAAAGCGGTTGCAATGCATCTTTCAACAAAACGATTGAAAGAATTTTATGACAATCGATCTGTAAGAACAGAAATTAAACTAGAGAAGATCATCCGTTTCCACAAACATCCTTTATTGGAAAGCTGCCTTAATTCACTGATTCCTTACTTCGAAATCCAAAATAGTTTTCCTGAAAATATTGCCTCGCTAAAGATCAATGAGGCAATCACTATTTTGCGAACCATTGACAGAAATATCGATGTTGTTTTGAATAATTTTGAAGAACCGGGAAAAATCGATCTGAAAACTTTTATGGAAAAAAATTTCATGTTCAATATGTCATTGGAAAAATTCGGATACCTTACAGGACGCAGTCTTACTACTTTCAAACGTGATTTTCAGAAAACATTTCATTCAACACCGCAACGATGGTTGATAAAAAAACGCTTGGAATTAGCGCATTATGAATTGGTTGAAAAAAATAAAAAACCTGTTGATTTTTACTATGAAATTGGTTTCGAAAACCTTTCGCATTTTTCATTTGCGTTCAAAAAGCAGTATGGCTGTGCACCAACCAAATTGTTAAATAATTACACAGAATAAAATCGTATACCATGCCTTGGAACCCTGAAACATACAACCAGTTTAAAAACATCCGCTACCAGCCGTTTTTTGATTTGACGGAATTTATTTCTCCACAAAATATTAAAACTGCAATTGATATAGGCTGCGGAACAGGTGAACAAACCCATATTCTTTCACAAAAGTTTGATAAAACAAATTTTATCGGGATTGATTCTTCTGCGGAAATGCTTGCTAAAAGCGAAGGATTTCAAACTGAAAAGCTGAGTTTCCAGTTGGCGTCTGTAGAAGAATTCTTTTATGCCAATCAAAAATTTGATCTCATTTTTAGCAATGCGGCGCTTCAATGGTCAGACAATCATGAGGAGTTGTTTCCAAAGTTAATTTCACATCTTACTGAAAACGGACAATTTGCAATTCAAATGCCCATGCAGGCCTACAATGTTCTCAATATAATACTTCTTGAACTCGTTCAGGAAAAACCATACAGTGATTTCCTCAACGGTTGGAAAAGAGTACCTACGATGTTAAGTATTGACGAGTATGCGCAAATTATGTTTGATGGTGGTCTAAAGGATATTCAGATTATTCAAAAAGTATATCCGATCATTGCAGATGATGCCGAGAAATTATTTGATTTTATTTCTGGTTCTGCACTAATTCCGTACATGGATAGACTATCAGAAGAACAATCCGAAATTTTCATTGGTGAATACAAAAAAAGAATAGAAAAAACATTCTCAAAATTTCCTGCGATTTATTCTTTCAAACGCTTGTTACTTTATGGTAAAATGTAAGATAGCAACTGTAGTTTCAATGTAAATATCAAAAATTGTTAAATAAAATCAATATATTTAGTTAAAAAAATATAAAATAATTCAAATTAAAATGCGTATATTTATAAAAAATTATACAAACAATGTTTACCGAAACAGATTTAATGCTGATAAGGTAGGGTTTGCTACAAAAATTGAATGAAGATTTTAAAAGATTTCGCAGTCATAGCGAAGAAAACTTAAAGATTTTAAAAATCGTAGGAAAAATAAATTTGTACATGCAAGTGCAGGTTTAACTAATATCTCACTGAACACCCAGCTTTTCTATAAGCTGGGTGTTTATTTTTACAGTCACACTGCTTGCAGATTATTTTTACTCAATAGGTAATTTTATAAACTGAATAAAAAACACACTCATTAACCTACCAAAGCAATGAGTGTGTAAAATTCTGTTCTTCAAAACTAATGATATAACCCCAATAGTCGTGCCGATATATCGTAAATCATATTTTTTTTATGGAGATACCGGTAGCATTGTTTGATAATACATATTAATACATATTTAGGTAAAGACCAGTAAGATTACGACTTTTTTAAACTGTTTAATTGTTCTACGTTTTGTGAAATTTTTCACATTTTAGAGGTATACGTTGTTTGGATTAAACCATATTATGAAGTGATTTTTACTTTTCAAAGAACTGATTTGCAGTTCGTATTTACGACGTTGTAGATTTTTGCACGGAATAATTGAATTAGTAGGAGGTATGTTGACGCTTGGATTATTTTTTGCTGTTTAATGTATAACAAAAAAGAGAAACATGGAAAAAAAGACTTTTCTTAAAACGGCATTTGGAATTCTAAAAGAAACCGTAAGCACCTTTATGGATAACAAAGGTTTAAAGCTTAGTGCGTCCCTCGCGTATTACACCTTGTTTTCAATGGCACCTTTGTTGTTGCTGGTTATCTCCCTTGCAGGTGCTTTTTTTGGAAGGGAAGCAATTGAAGGAAGTGTATTCGCGGAATTAAACGGACTCGTAGGCAATGAAGCGGCAGCACAGATACAACAGATTATTAAAAATATGGAGCTTTCGGGCAGTACTACATTATCTTTAGTCATTGGTGCCGTGAGTTTGATCATTGGTGCTACTACAGTTTTTGGAGATATTCAGGATTCGGTAAATAAAATATGGAGCGTTAAGGCAAAACCCGAGAAGGGTTGGCTTAAATTGGTTAAAGACCGTCTGCTGTCTGGATCTATCATAATCGGACTCGGATTTTTACTCATTGTTGCACTGGTAGTAAACGGTGCTGTGTCTGCATTTGATTATATTCTGAAAGGTTGGCTGCCCGATTTCTCGGTAGTTCTGTTAACGGCACTTACGGCATTGGTAAACTTTCTTGTGCTGGCATTGTTGTTTGGTGTAATTTATAAGGTCTTGCCCGATGCTAAAATTAAATGGCGAGATGTTAGGGCAGGTGCGCTCTTTACTGCAGCACTATTTATGCTGGGCAGGTACGTCATCGGTATTTATATTGATAAGGAAGATGTAGGCTCGCCCTACGGAGCAGCAGGTTCCCTTATAATTATCCTGATATGGGTATATTATTCTGCTGCAATCTTGTATATAAGTACCTCGTTCACCAAAGTATATGCTGCCGCAAAGGGTGAAAACATAAAACCTTCAGACCATGCCGTGTATGTCGAAGAAAAGGAAGTTGAAAGTGACAATGCTTCAGTTTTGAAAGATGTTGATCAGGAAAAAGAACTGTAGTGTACATATCATCAATGACAGATAATTGCTATAGAATAATATAACGCAGACGTTAGTCTTTACCACCGGATAACAGCCTGCGTACTGTTAATGGTATCTGTTCTGCAACTACAGATGCCGGAGTCACTTCATAGCTTTCAGCGAGTTCGTCTCCTGCTTTTCCGTGAACAAAACAGCCAACTACAGCTGCGTAAAAAGCGCAGTATCCTCTTGCTAAAAAACCGGTAATGCAACCCGTCAGCACGTCGCCCATGCCTCCTTGTGCCATTGCAGGATTCCCTGTAGCGTTTATAAACACCTTTCCTTCTTCGTTAAAAATGTAGGTATACTGGTTTTTTAAAACAATAACGCAATGCAGCTCCTTCGCTTTGGCTTTGGCTGTCTGTATACGGTCGTACCAGTTTGTGTGTTTACCAAAAAGACGGTCAAATTCCTTTACGTGAGGTGTCAGTATCACAGGTTGTTTAATATACTGTTTCAACAGATCGGTTGTTAACAGGTTCAGTGCATCTGCATCTAAAACCATTGGTTGCTTTTGTTGCAGTAAAAACAAAAGTTGCTTTCGTTGGTCGTTATCGGTACCCATTCCCGGACCTGTGGCAATACATTGGTACTTTGCGTAATCTAAAATTTTCAAATCGTCTTTATCGGCGGTCATCAGTTCGGGTTGGTAGATGTTTATGTACGGAAAATAGTCTGCTTCACTAAGCAGTGTTACCAGTCCTGCACCCGAAAATAAAGCTGCTTTAGCCGTTAGCAGGCTGGCACCTTTGGTTTGTGTATTTCCCGAAACAACCAGCGCATGACCGTATGTACCTTTATGGGTGAATGCTTTCCGCTTATGTAGCAGTTTTTGCACCGCAGTTTCATCTGTCCAGTAATAGTCTGTGGGTATAGTTGTTAAATAGGTTTCATCAAGTCCTATTTCCGTAAATTTAAATGCTTTAGTCACCACAGATGATTCCGGAAGCGTAAATAAAAGCTTCGGGCGTTGAAAACAAATGGTCAGATCTGCCCTGATTCCTTCGTAATTTTCAAAAGTAAACCTGTCTGCAGAACAGCCCGACGGAATATCGACAGATACGGTGTATTGAGAGTTTTTGTTGATATGCGCAAAACTGCTTTTTAAAAACGAGCTCAACTCTCTGTTTAATCCTGATCCTAAAACGGCATCAATCACCACATCAAAATGCTGTGGTAGTTGTTCCGGAGTACGGGCAGTTTCAAACGGTATTTTTAGGGAATGAAGTCTTTCTTTGTTTATGGTGAAATCTTCAGACGCGTTTGCAAAGTCATCCAGACAGATTACCTGAATATTCGGGTAGCCTTTTATACGCAGTAAACGCGCAATTGCTAAGCCGTCACCGCCGTTATTTCCCGTTCCTGCAATTACCGTAATATGCCGTATAGGGCTAATGTCGGTTACAAAAATTTTAGTAAACGCTGTGGCAGCCTGTTCCATAAGCTCGGTAGATGAAATTCCCGAATGTGCGCAGGTGTAAACATCAGCTTCACGCATTTCTTTGTCAGTTATTAGCTTCAGCATATTATTAGGTTAATTAAAAGCTCCTTATTGTAGAGCTAGAAGTTTAGTCTTATTATCATCTCCATGCCCAGTCTCTATTCATTCCTTTCAAGTTCCAATAACGATGTATAAGGATCGCCTGTAAGGTTAAGTTCCAAAGCAAACGCAGCTTCCGTTTTAAATCCCTGATTTTTCAAGTTGATAATGCGTTGTCTCAATTTCTCTCCATATTGCTGTAGTAAGTCATATTCAATCACAAGGTGCCTGTATGCTAATTGTTGTTTTGTTGGAATGTTTTGTCCGAATAGTTCTATTTCAAAATCTTGCGTTGAGAAGTTGGCTACAATACAAAAATTACCGTTAATAATCACTTCTCTTATTGTAAAGTTATGTTCACCGCCAAAATTGTTTTCAACTGTTTCAACAAATTCTTTACTGCTGGTAAAAAAGCATATAATATCCAAATCACTATTGGCTACATCAATTGTAAGTGGTATTGTACCTACCAGTATTGGGTCAAATTTTTTTAGTTTTAATAATATCTTATAGTCATTCAATGTAGTGTATGCCTGCCTTTGTCTGTAGGTACCATATTTCAGATAGGCTATATTCTCAAAATCCATAATAAAAGTTGATGTTGTATATAGTTGGCTTTGTAATTCTTTAAAATTAATAATTTTAACAGTAAACTAAAAAAGACAATAATCATACATTGTCTCTGCAGCTTTAAACAGTAAGTACAAGGCTTGTTACTAGTTATTAGGGAGTTATTTTATGAACTTTGAAGCAAAATCCAGATAGGTTTTTAAAGACTCTGTTAGAAAAGAAGCAGTATCTTCTTTGATAAGTTCTCCTTTGTCGTTAAAATAATCCTGAACGTTCGGCAGATAAATTTCTGGTTGCTGCAGCGCAGGCATGTTAAGAAAGGTAAGTGATTGTCTCAAGTGGTGGTTGGCTCCAAAACCGCTTATACCGCTAACCGATGATGATATCACAAAACAAGGTTTACCATCCCACACATTTTTACCATAAGGTCTTGAACCTACGTCCAGTGCATTTTTCAATGCCGCTGGAACAGATCTGTTATGCTCCGGGGTTATAAATATAATACCGTCTTTAGCTTTTACTTTTTTTCTGAAAATTGAATAGTTTTCAGGTTCATCGGTTTCATCATAATCTTGATTATATAATGGCAGATCTGCAATGTTGATAGTTTCAAGGGTATGGCCTTCTGGTGTTTTCGATATTAAAAAATCTGCTATTTTCTTTGTGTAGGCATCTTTTCTAATGGAACCTACAATAATACCTATCGATTTCTTCTGCATAATTTATGGTTTAAGTTAACAAATATTTTAATTAGTAAATTGGCTGTTTCTCCAATATGTATTCAGTGCTAAAACATATTCTTATCTAAAAATACAATTTTTAATCTTATTTTTTTCAATTTTCTGCTATAAAATGCTAATGAATATGTACCAAATCAATAAATGATTAAGTGAAATACACGTTATTTATATACTAGCTAGCTAGTATAAAAATCAAGTAGTTCAATTTTTTTTTTGGAACATGTGTAATACCATCATGTTTTTGTAGGTGTTTTGTGGTTTTCATTTTATTAGTTGCTTTTTTTATCAATTTAATTTGTAATAGTATCAAAGTTGATAAATTAATAAATTATACTTTTACAAAAATGTAAAATCAAATATCTCACCAATATGTTTAAATATGAAGAAATGATACTTATTAGGCAATGCCTGCTCGAAAAAGTGGATCAAAATTTAAATAAGTTTAGAAAACATAACAAGGAATCTTTGGAAATGATTGCTATCGTTAAAAAAATTAATCTTCTTTTGGCTATATCCTAAATCTAAAAATAAACCTCCTTAATTAGGGCGGTTTTATTTTTTATTGCAGGTTCCGGTCGGTTGTATAACTGTTGTAGTGAGTAATAAATGTGACCCACTAAAAAAGCAGTTTATAAAAAATTTCTCTGATACCGGATAGAAGACTAACGTGTTTAACAAAAAAAGAAAAGCACCTGCCAATAAAGACAGATGCTTTTCCATAACCAAAAAAACACTTATGAATTTTAAATTTATAGAATCTTTTACAAATAAAAAGAATAAGCTAAATAAATTTAGTACCTGTTCAAGCCTTTGTTTTTCTTAATTAAATAATATATAAAAAAGAGGTTACAAAGTCACCTCTTTAAACGTAAAATAAACTTTGATGACATTGGAAGGAATTAAAAAAATACCTGCAATTTCTCACAGGTATTTCACTAAGTAACAATTACATTAATTCTGTCATCATTCAAATATATAATTTTTTTCAAAATAAAAAAAGGATTGCATTAACAATCCCTTCGCTCCTTATAAAGACATAATATCATTAATAAATAGATTAAGTTGATAATTATGTGTTTCAAAAATAGTAATAAAAATGATTTATCAACATTAAAAGTAGATTAGAAATTAAAAATAAGTTTACATACGTAATTGCTTATTATATTTAGTATTGTCTTTGGCTTTATTTATTTCCTATGTCCAACAAATAAGGCATAATGTATTTTAAACGCACACCAACAATAAAAGGGTGTTCTTAATCTGTTATTCTAATATTTCAAAACAACAGCTGTTAAGCAAAACATCCCGCAAACAGAACAATGAAAGATCACCTTTTCAAGTCAAACCTTCAAACCAATCAAAATTTTCTGATTTTTTATTCTTTCTTTCCCTGCTTTCACTTTGTTTGGTATTTCACATTTAGATAGTAAAGGCAATAAACGTGATAACTTAAAATTTCAATATTATTTTCATTTTATAATCGAATTAGTTCGTTTTCTATTAAGTACTTTTTTCTAATTTTTTGTTTCATCTTATTCATAACCAGAATGAATAAATCATCGGATTCTTTTGGATTGATTTCTTTGAGAATTCTAGCTCTTACTAAAGATAAATACATGTGCTCGTTCGGTAGTTCTTTTTCTATTTGTGAAAGAATTTCCAAAGCTTTTTCCGTTTTACCAATCTTGCTCAAACAAAAACAATAGTTCATTTTTACAATAGGCGATTGCGAAACTTTTTGCATCATTTCGTATAATTTCACAATGTCATT
>NZ_VWSG01000015.1 GCF_008629655.1 Paenimyroides baculatum | reverse complement strand
ATAAAAAACAGTACAATTCAGAAAAGAAGACAATTCTACAACCAACAAAAATTAATAAATTTATAAACTAAACACTAAATTAGTTTTTATATTTAACTGTCTAATTTACTTTGAAGACGTACAATAATACTATTATCAAATATACAAAATAATCCCAGCTATTCTTTTTTAAGTAAATAAGCTCCCGAAGGAGCTTTCATAAATAACTAAACTTATAACCTGACGTCTGCTTACATTCACCTCTACAACAGCGTGTAATTGATGACAATCCTATACCTAAATGTTTTGATGCTTCCCTTGCAGAACCGAAAGTAGCTAATAATAAACCATCTAAATCATATTGATATACTATTTTAGAACGTTTATCTTCAGCCTCTGGATATTCTGGTGTATAAGACCACAGAATCCTTTTTCTGAATTTAAACTACTAAATAAGCATTAAAAAATGTATCTATAAGTAAGATCCGTTGCTATTAAATTATCGTAGTATTTTCTGCAATGAAAGTTGATGAACCCAGCAAAACCTTTTTAAACAACAAAAAAGCCTCACATTTCTGTAAGGCTTTGTATATTTTGCTCCCCCTCTTGGGCTCGAACTCAAGTCACGAGTCCCTTTATTCATGAGGGTTTACTTATATCAGATATTCGTTAGAAACCGAATTTTACGCCTTTCATACAAATATAAATAATTTTAAGTAAGGTTGTCAACTTTTTTTGATATTAGCTAGACTATCTATTAGCATTAAAATTACTTAAAATAGATACCTTTATCTTTTAAAGCACCAAAATATTTTTCATACTGTTGAATTGCAAAAAAATCCGTCATTCCTCCTAAATAATCTATTATCATCGCATTACTATTGTCTATAGATCTATAATTAGCAGGAAGTAAGAGAAGATCTTTATTATATTGTTCATCAGCATATAATTCAAACAATCTTGTTAATATGTGATTTCCTAATTGCTCGTATTCTACTATATCTGGTTGTCTTTTTATAGCTTCAAAAGTTAGCTTTTTTAATCCATGAGAAAGTTTTTTTAATTTTTGATATCCTATTACTCCATTTGAATCCAATCCAATATCCTCAATTAAACAATTAACCAATTTTGAAGTAAGTTCTTTCCTAAAAAGCATTGAGTATTCCTCTGATGTTTTATACATCTCTGCTTTTTCAGCAAACTCTTTAGCTGAAATAACTATTGAATTAAAATATTCGGTAGCATCTTTATATTCGGGGCTAATACTAAATTCATACAGTAGCTCATCTATAGTAAAGTATTTTAATTTTAAGCCATCTTCTAAATCATGTACTGCATAAGCAATTTCGTCGGAAATGTCCATTATTTCACAATCGATAGTCTTATGATTAATTTTATAAATTTCAAACCACTCCTTGACTATGTCATAATCATTATCATAAAGGAATTTTTTTTTGTTTTGAGTAATGGAATTAAAATATTTAACAATTCCCAGCATTGTTCTAATAGTAAGATTGAGTCCGTTAAAATCGTAATGCCTTTCTTCAATATATCTCAAAATTCTAAAAGTTTGAGCATTTCCTTCATATGGAATCTTAGAGCATTTACTTAAAACTTTTTCACCAGCATGTCCAAATGGAGGGTTTCCTATATCATGAGCAAGGGAACATGTTTGTACAGTAAGTATATCGCTTAACTTTAGCTTCTTTGAAATAGTTTTTGCAATTTGAGCGACTTCATTACTATGTGTCAATCTGTTCCTGTAAAACGCATCACTTTTGGGTATGAATAATTGCATTTTTCCTTGCAATCTTCTAAATGCAGATGAGTAAAGAACCCTAGAATAATCTACATCAGCATTAGATCTGTAAGCAGAAACATTTGCCTTATATTTATTATTGACTCTAATTTCACTAACTTCTTTCAATTGATTTTCTTTCTCTCTTACGTACTCGTACAGTTCTTTCATAAGTTATCCTTGATTAACATTAATATTCTCTAAAATGATACAAAAAATAGTATAATTTCAGATTTTAAATTAAAATTATAATATTTTAATTTTATTAATACTTTAGGGTATGTCTAAATAATTCTCTAATTGTTCAGAGGAAATATTTAGAATTTTTCTACACATAATTACATACTCAATTATCTCCTGCTCAATCTGATCTACCATTTTAATCAAATTATCCTTAGTCTGTTCTTTTAATGATTCAGGTATTGGTTCATTTAATAATCTATATAATTCATTCCAAAAGACAACATTTTTTAGATATTCGAATTCAGTCTCCCCTTGGTGCAATTTCTCATGTCTTTTTTCTTTAGTAATTTTTATTTTTTCTAAAAGTTCAATTATCAACTCATTTAATTGTGGATAACTTTGTTGTATTTTGATTCTAAATAGATAAAGATTTGCTTTTTCAATTTCTGTATTGTAGATTAAGTTTAGTATTTTACCCAAAACATCCGATAAAGAGTTAATTCTAATTATATAATTCTCGATAAAATATGTATAATAACTCTGCGTATTTTCTAAGCTAGAATATACTTTTTCGACTACTTGATAATCTTCAATTCTTAAGAAAATAATAGTTTTCTCTAAATCTGATAATATAGTTGTAAATTGATTGAAAAGTTCATAAAATTTTTTCACACGTACTTCTCTTTCATTATCGTTTAAAAAATTATCATAATTCTTTTCTTTGACAGATTTAGAAAATGATGCTGTAATAATTGGCACATATTTATCAAAATATACTTTAAAAAAAATTCCTTCCAAAAATATATCTTGAACAGTTTGTTTTTCTTCACTCATACTAATAATTAATGGTTATTGCGCAAGATGCATATAATCGAGGCAAAAAAATCAATTAAAAATAAAAATTATTAATTGATTTAAAAGTTGATCTTGATGATTTATTAATTACAACTTAAACGATCAAGTTTTTACTGTTGATTATTTTTGTAGAAAGTAATTATTGAAAATTCTTTTTATTAATTCCCAAAGAGCATTTGCACTTTCTGGTGTAACATTAAGTTGGATTAAGACACTCATAATTGTTCCTATAAATAAATTTATCCAATCAAATTTGCCTAATTCTTTCGCTGTCTCACTCAAATGATCTAATCTTAAAATAATTTCATTCTGCTGATTTAATATTAAAGGAATCGTTGAAATATTTTCTTTCAATAATTCGATTTTTGAATTAATTTCTAAATATTCATAAAATGAAAATCTTTCGTTGTCAAAATTATTTAAAAAATGAATTTCAGAAATTTCAGATTTAAACTTTTCCCATAAATTAGGTGCATTTACCTCTCTTTTTAAATAGTGCAACCATTCAATAAAATAATCTAAAGCTTGGTCAAAACTTATATCAGAGCTTGAGTCTAAAACTTGTTCATCACCTGGTGAATAATTTACAAATAGATTATTCCTAAATTCACTGGCGTAAAAAGCAAAATAAAAGGTTCTGTTTGATTTAAACACTATACTTGTTTTAAAATTGCCTGAGCTATCAATTTCAACTAATTCAAACTGATTATGTGAAAAAAAATCATTACTCTCTATTATTTCAAAAAGTGAATTTTTCTGTGATTGTAGTAATTTCATTTATATATAATTTTATTGTACTCTAATTTTGCTACATTATATTGTGATTATTTTTATTTTCTTTATGACATCTACTCAATTTAGTGAACTTTCCCCCAATAAAAAAATCAGTCACTTTAACATAAATTTCCAATATAAACAGAAAAAATATTAATAAAATCTTATTAAGTCTATATTTATCAATGCTAAAGGCTATGTCCTACTTTATACTACTTTAGAAAATCTAAATTTAAAATTTTTAATCTTATTTCATCATCCTTAAAATCGAGACCCCATCTTTTTTCCATAAATTTTAAAAGTTTTATACCTCTCTCTTTTATAGTTTCGGGAGTCCAATCGGTATATTTAGTAATTTCATTTTCAGAGTATGATCCAAATCTAAAGCCAACATATTCTGTTTTACCATCAATTTTATCTTTAAAACATTTATTCTGTAGACTAGAGTTTTTTGGTTTCGAGAGAGGAAGTAAATTACCTAAAGAATTATTTAATATTCTTCTTTGTTTTAAACTATAGCTAGAAAAGTTTTTCTTCCAACAATCATGGTTAACAGTTTGTGGAAAAATGTGCTCTACTGTAATAAAATCACGCTTCTCTTCTTTAAAATTCACCCAATCAAGTTTACCTTTTTGAGTTTTAGATTTTTTATATAAACTGTGTTCATACTCATATAAGAAATATCTAATCCCTCTCCAATTATAAAAATTGGATTCATTAAAAAATTCAATTACTTTTTCAATAAATTCAGGATGATTTAAAATTGTATTAATCTTTTGTTCAACAATATCATAGAATTCTAAAATTTTCACATCATCATTGTAAATTTTATATGAATATTCATGGAAATTTATTTCCTCAATTTTGAATCTCCAAGAAGTTAGAAAGCTTAAAAAGCTGATTTGTTCAATTTTTTTTAAAAGTTTAATTTTTAATGATTTACTTACCTTTTTTTGATACACAACTAACAAAAGTCTAAGAATATCTCTATCCTCTAACCTATTGATTTTATCCAAATAAATTTTCTCATCTTCATCAAAGCCATTATTTAGTAAAGGATTGTTCAAATTATTCCAAACTATAACTGATTGTTGAAGGCTTTCAACGTACGTTTTTATTAGACTAACAACATCCAATGGATCTAAATCAGTTATATTTTTTAAATTAAATTTATCTTCTAATAAAAAATCTTCATTCTCTTCATGATACCTATAATATCTATATCTCTTATACTTATTTTCTTCGTTAAAAATTTCCTTCCCAAAAAATAAATCTCTGTGAACTATTAAAAATCTGTCATCATTTAAAGGATTATCTTTATTTACCCCAAGATAATGATAAACACCTTTCCATCCATCATTTATTATCTTACGGAGAATTTTTTTATCGTCTTCTTTACAATTTAATTTAGTACTTAAATATATCAATCTATTTTTTAGCAATTCTAGATTTGTTAGCGGTTTACCTCTATTATTCATTGTTTCAAAAGCTACAAATACATCTATATCATCACTAATTGTATAAATATTGAATAAAAGATTTTGAGTAATTTTCCTGTAAATAACTTCCTTTTGTTGGATAGATAGATCTTTTAGTTTTTCTTCGAAAAATAACTTTGCCTTTTCAAGATTGTGTGTATATATTGTTACTTCATTGCTATAACCACCAATTGATGTTTCTAAAAAAATATTATTTTTTAAGTATTCATAGGAAGGATTATCTTTCTCATAACCAAAAATATATGATCTAGATATTCCATTATCTATAGATTCATAGATAAATTTCTTTTTTATGTCCCCTAAAGTTGTATAATTTAGCATTTGTGAATTCTCTATTGACTCAATTAATGCTTGTATAAGTATTATTACTGTAGTAAGTCGTTGTTGCCCATCAACAATGTATAATGTCTCGTAATTTTTTTTTTCAATAATCCATGTATCTTCTTCCCACTTTTCTGTTATGTGTTTAGGAACAGATTCTAATGTTAATACACCAACATAATGATTTTTAGCGTCATCTAATTGCTCTATGTCATTCCAAAATTCTTTTAATTGCTTCTCGGTCCATGCATATCCTCTTTGATAATCTGGAATTCGAAATAGTCTTTCAGTAAAAAATTTAGAAATTGATTGTAGTTGATTGTCCATCCAAGTCTTTTATAATTTTGAATATGTCATTATCCTACTAAATTAGTAATTTTTATTAAAAACTAACATTAATACAATGTATTTTAATTTTAAAAAGTTCATACCAAAATATGTTAAAATTTAAGACAAGCAAAGTGCTTCATGATACAATTATTTGTAACAAAACTTATAACCTGATGTTTGTTTACGTTCACCTCTACAACAGCGTGTAATGGATGATAAACCAATACCAAGTACTTTAGATGCTTCACAAGCAGTGCTAAAAGTAGCCAACAATAAACCATCTAAACCATATTGATATACTATTTTAGAACGTTTATCTTCGACCTCTGGATATTCTGGAGTATAAGACCATAAGAATCCTTTTGCTGTCTTTAAACTACCTAAACAAGCATTGCTTATTGTTTTACGTGAAGCATTTACAGAGTTACCAGCTTCCTCTAACGTATCATATGTTGCTATTGGCTCAATGTTGTTCATTTCAAACTTATAAATCGTTTTTCGAAAACCACCACCTCTATCTGAATTGTACCCAGCCGACAATGCATTATATGCTTCAATATAATAGGCTTCTTTTTGAGCTAATTCATCAGTTGTATCGGTAAAGTCAATCCATAAATAATCAAAAGCCTGAGAACCGTAGTTCTCAATGGCTTTATGAAATTTATTGTCAACTTTTTTTGCACTTTTTTGGAAGTGGTCTAGTATACGACCTTTGATTTCTTTTGTTGTTGACCCTACATAAAACTGAGCTGTAAATATGTTCCATACAAGGTAGATCTTATTCATTATTAGCTCCTTCCTCTAAAATATTATCCGTTTCTAATGGTTTATGCGTATCTACTATTTTGAATGAAAAAACACCACCTGCATTCTTTTCTACATATTTATAACCTTTATAAAAGCAGTATTTCTTGATATCCCGTGTGATTGAATTTGAAGATATTGGATAATCTTGTGATTCATTATATACCTCCACAACTTCCTTTTTTATATTCCATTCATCGTCTGTAAAATTCGTAATTGACTCACAGAAATCAAACATTTTATTACCGATCAAACTTCTTACTCTTGAATCTTGAATATCTTGATCTTTGTATTCTTTTAATCCATTTTGATGATAATAAACAATACATTCCACCATAAATAGAAAGAATTTATTGAAAGCTTCATCATTCCAATCATCAGAAAAGAAAATTTCATTAAAATGATCTTTTGGAGTATTTGTAGCATTAAAGACATTATCTAATACTAATTCAATTTTTCTGCGTTCAGATGAAGCTCCTGCAATCATTTTAACCTCTCTATTTGATGACACCACAAATTTTGGTGCATATTTATAGTCCAAAATGAACGATTGTTTTCCTTTTTTCTCAACTTCAAAATCTCCTGTTGAAACAGAAAATATGTCCTCTAGGTTAAATTTATCGTTTACATCGTCTAAGAATACTGTATTTGTATAAGGATCTACATTTTGATATAGAAATCTATTTGTTCTATCATCATATCTCTTACCGTCAATTACTGTTACGTTTCTTAGCTGTTTAATCGCACCGTTGATCAATAAAGTTTTACCTGTACCTCCATTTGCAGAAGTTTTTGTACCAGTTTCAGCATCATAAAGCAACACAATTTTATTTTCTTGCGCTTCCTTATTAGTGTGTAAAAGATAACCTATAATTGATTTTAAAGAACCAAACCTTTCCTCATTATTTCCAGTAATCATCTTGCAGAATTCTTTAAAATTACAACCATCACTTGTTTCAGACTCTACGAATGTTCTTTTAATTCTACTATCTGATAAAATTGAACCATCAATATCTTTATATTTAATTATCTCATAACCATTGCGAGTAATTTTGATCAACTTATTCATAAATGGTATAAAGGTTGTATCACGAGTATCTCTTAGAATATTAAGTTCAATAGTTTTAAGAAACTGTAACTTGTTAACCGATAAATATCCTATACTGCCTCTAAGAAATTTTTCAATAAGTTTTTTATCTAATTCATGAGCTTTCATTAATGAGACTAATTTATATGCTAAATTCTTCTCGTTATATACTTCAATAACATTGTTACGTTTATAGATCAATTGATTGTTATAAGGACTGTCATCATCTCTACAAATTCCAAAGCCCATTTCTTCTAGTAAATGAATTAATGCCATTTGTTGTAATTCTACTTTGTCACCCTCGATTTTAAACATTGCTTGAAAAAGCTCTTTTTGTTCTTGATTTGTCATTTTATACAAAATTTAGATGTTAATAAATTTTGTGATGTGGATAAGCGCTTATTTTATCACATGACAAAGGTGTTAATTGTAGATTTCTCTGGTAACGGCAAAAAAAAATTCCTCTATTTTGCAGAGGAAATACAAGGCTTAATATTTTGAAAATTTTTTAAATAAATCGCTTAATCTCTTTTCAGACCTATCATTTAGCTTATTTACGTTTTTGAGATCGTTTAATCTTTTGTTTAAACTATCTAATGACGAAACTTCTCCTTCATGATTTTCAACACAAAAGCTACGCTCTAGAAATCGACCTAATTCTGCATCGGATATAAAATCAATCACTTTTTGAGTTCGTAAAAAATGAAAAAATGTAACTAAATCTGTCTCATTCCATTTGTGCAAAGCCAATTTATCTATTTTCAAATACTTATCGTTATATAGTGTTGGAGAATTGATTGCAAACTCAATCTGACATAATTGTGATTTTAATTCAGTAAGCAACCTAAAATCAATAAAATTGAATTGGTTAATATTATCAATTATAGACGCCACACGTTTTTTTCCTTCGTTTAGGAACTTACGTCTATCTTTTTGACTTTCTAATAAATCTTCACGAATGTAATTGTAAAAATCGTTTAAGTAATTAGATGATAATTTATGAATTATCGTCCCTAAGTAAGTCTTATAAAAATAAAGTTTTTGCATTGTGAATGAGATTCCATTAGGATCTTCCGAATATGATAAAGGCACTTGTTCTTCAATGTAGAAGTCCTCTTTTTTCAAAGCTCTTTCAAAAGATGGAAAGAACTCTGAATTCATACTATACACAAAATCTTGTTTTAGAAAGTCTATTTGTAAATCTATAAATGATTCTCTATCTATAAAGTAATCGATTAAAAAAGGTTTCATTATTTATATGTTTAAAGCAAATATAAACATTTAGTAATTTTGAGCTCTTGAATAGATACCCCTAACTTTTTGCAAAAAAAGTTGACTTATCAAAAAAATAAGACTGAAGCCTATAGAACTTCAGTCTTGTATGGTTAAACGTTTTCAGTGGTTATTTGTTTGACCTGTAACCGTCTCAAAAGTTTTGCATCAAAATACAGCATAACAGGTTGTTTAATTATAATATCTCAAAGGATTTGTACAGATAGTAACTGTTGTTTATCTGATACACAGTTTCTAATCTGATGGAGATTTTAACGCTTAAAACCTCGTATCTAGAGCCTTGTTGCACATTCCCTATAGTTTCTGTTGCTTCAACAATAAAAGGGCATTCAAGCTTAATTAAATGCCCCAAATAGTCAACAACATACAGTTCGTTTGAGTAGGTTAAATGTATCTGTTGTAGCAGTTTTTCGTATTCATTCATTAGAACGCTTATTCATATAAAAGCTATTATTATTAGTCTAGATACCAATTGCTAACTTCGTTTGCTTTAAAATTAGTTAGGTATTGTATAAACTCGTATGCATTGGCATTACGCTCAAAGTTGACATCTATGTACGTGCTTTTGTTTGCTTCGGTAAATAAGTTGTATAAATTCCAGAAGTTAATTGTACCATCATCAGCTTTCATAAAGTCAATATCTGTATGATAATCTTTTACAATAGAGTTAATCTGTGTCTCTGTAATAGTGATAGGAAACAACTGCTTTTTAGCTTCTTTTGATTGGTAATTGTA
Source organism: Paenimyroides baculatum (assembly GCF_008629655.1). Classification (GTDB taxonomy): domain Bacteria; phylum Bacteroidota; class Bacteroidia; order Flavobacteriales; family Flavobacteriaceae; genus Flavobacterium; species Flavobacterium baculatum. Next base: position 52,053 of record NZ_VWSG01000015.1, on the reverse strand, counting down.
CATTTTCATTTTACCAACTAAATGAGCAAACTCTTCTTCGGATATTTTATGATTCAACATAGACTTCATTGTATTTACATGAGATTGTCTATCATAAGAATTAAATAGTTCATATACTTTTTGTTTCAATTCCATAGTAGAACTCACACGTAAATCAGCTTTCAATCCATCGGTTGCAATACATAGATTGGTACAAACGGTATTTTGATAACCTACAAATACCTTAAACTTCTCAATAGACTTCTTACTGAACAAATTCTCTTGATTGTATGCTCTTACACCGCCTACACATAGATTGATACGGTTTCCATTGATTACCTCGTAGATTTCAGGTATTTCAAATACAAATGCCATACGTTCGTAATAGATGGTTTTCTCGTGCTCTAACAGTTCTTTTGCAGGTTTACCAATTGCACTTGGGATTCTGCCTTTAATTACATGAGACACACGTATATCAAGTTTTAAATGTGCGTTATGTCCTAATATTTCGTGTAAAGCATCTTGAACAGTATTCACGAATTCATAATGACTAATTGTAGTTTCGTTATCTTTTGCGAATACAGGTATTATACATTCTTCTTTTAAATGAGAAAGGCTAACATTTACCGTGTTAGCCTCTATAAATCTTGTTTTTGATGTGTTTTCGATTTTTGAATCTTCGATGATTTCCATTACAGGAGTGTTTCTTACTGCTAATAGTTCCATAATAATTTTGTTTTAGATGTTAATAATGTTGTCTGAAATGATTTGATTTGGTGTAAATTCTAATTCTGTTTTACGCTTTAGAATGTCTTCGTAAATATCTTTACGTTGGTCAATGTACTTGTTGTACAATTGTTTTAAATCTTCTTCATTGGTAGCTTGATAAATCTGTAGTTTGATTTGATCTAACGATTTACCCTGTTTGCACCAATCAGATAGTTTTTTACCTGTTGATGAATTAATCACAAATTCGGGTTTACCTGCAAATAAGCCTGTACGGTCTTTTGAAGCATTTACTAGATTTCTATCGTTCAAAAATTCAAAGTTTACGGTTAATTCATACTCATAACCCTCACGAGTAATTTCTTTCATACCTACTTTGGATACTTTTGTTTTACCGTTAGAATCTTGGTCGATACTGTAATCTACTTTTCTACGTGATGTAGTAATTACATGGCATTTAGATTGTATAATAGCATCTAAAAACGCATTATGTCTTGGAGTAACTTTCGCCCAATCGTTGAATCTGCCACCCAGCATTTCGTGAATTTCCAAACAGCCACCTTTACCTTGCCACTCGTGACTGATAGAGTCAACGATAATTACCTCCATATCTGCGTTTTCACAGACTTTAATTGCTTCAATGTATCTTTCTGGAGCGAACGGTTCTTGTAGTGCTAATACGTTAAATTCCCCTAAATGAGAATAAAGGCTTGCGCTGTTGTTTTCGGTGTCAATGATGGCAATTTTAGTCCAATCCTCTGTGATGCCATAGGCTAATAGTAAGGCTGAATATGATTTTCCGTAGCCACTAGGACCCGATAGTCCAATTCTTAATTTTACTTGATGTCTTTGTGCTTTTTGTAATTGCATAGTTTCTTAATTTTAGATAGTTAATTTAAATTTTGAGTACAAAAAATCCCTTCGAGCGTGAGCGAGAAGGGATCGAATTTTTTTAGCTTTTAATACATCTAAAAGCTTCAAGAAGCTACAATAACCTCTCATGATTTCAAAAGGTATAATGTAGCTTGAACTATTAACAACTACTGTAGCGTATTAAGTTTTAGTTAAAATTGCTTTGAACTTTAGCAATTGATAATGGTATAGAATTTAATTGAATACAATTATTTTAAGAAACCTTTTGTTAATCAAGGACTTCCAAGGTATGTTTGAATTAAAAAGCTACGAATTAACTACCTAAAATGGTGGTTGTCTATTAGAAGCACGGGGGCATCCCAATTTAAAAGCAAACAGGGGGCTACCTATTAGATAACTCCCCGTTTGCATTGGTTTATGATTTTTAGATTTAGGAATCTTTCTTAATAACGAATATGTAAAATAGATAACCTAAAACAGCAATAGTAGTCATAAAACCAATAGAATAAATTAAGTCATTCAGCGCATCATCAAATCCCTTTCCTCTTATTAAATCACCACTAATCCAAAAAAGAACAATTCCGCATACCAACAATATATATTTTAAAAACTTAGGCATAGAATTTATTTATAATATACTATTTCGCGTTCGGTTATTTTAAAAGGTTTTCTTTCTGATGAGTCCTCTGAATATACAATCTCTTTTATCCAATTTTCTTTCTCATCATATTCATATTCAAAGCTTGATAAAATATCTACATGAGCAAATTTATCTATACTGACAAATCGCATTTTAGAACGATCTCCTTTATCATTATACCAAAATTCAGTTGTAGAGTTGTGTTCACTCCCATTCTCAATTAAATAGCTTTTGGATTCAGTTACTTGTCGATCTTTATTGTATTTATAGGTTTCTTTTCCTATTAACTCCCCATTTGCATTATATGTATTCTGTTCGATATTAAGGTTGTTTTCGTTATATGTGTATGTAACCTTAGTTTCAAATAAGCCTTCAGTTGAATACTTATTTTCTTCCACTCTAAAACCTCGTTCATTGTACGTATAAGTACTTTTACTTGACCTCTTAATCTTATCCCCTTTATTTGATCCTATTTCAAAAGCGAATATACTCTCATTCATATTTCCTTTTTCATCATACTTATAGAAGCTTGTGCCAACTTTTAGTTCTTCCGTATTGAATATATGCATTTCAGTAACAAATCCATTTTCGTCAAACATTTCTTTGTAAAAATCTTCTATAGTAGTTTTAACAGCTTTTCCAAATTTTTCTTCTGCTTCAAAGCTTTTTACTGTTATAGATTTCACCTTACCTTTTACATTTAATTCATCTAAATCTGTTAGTCTTTTGTCGTTTAGATTGGTACAGCTACTAAGTAAAAGTGTTATAGCCGAGAAGATTGTAAGTAGTCTTGTTTTCATTTTTTATTTATTTTTATTACCATTTGTTACACTATCTTTAAATTGACTTGCTTCTGCATAGCTATTAAATGCAAAAGTTTCCTTTTTTTGAATTGAATGTAATTCCATACCATAACGATTTCTACATTTTTTTTCCAACTGATCTTGAAGTTGGTATTTAATATCTTCATTAAAATTATTAAACATCTCGATTTCAGACCAATATAAAACGTCGTCAGTTCCTTTAAAAAAACCTTTCTTACCATAACCATTGTCTATGGTGTAGGCTCCTATTTTACATTCTATTACTGTCCAAGTATAAACAGCTTGATTCCGTGTGAATAATTCATTTTTCAGACTTTCATTCTCGAGCTTTAAATCTTCTAACTCCCTGTCTTTACAAGAGTTTAATGATATTAAAACAAGTCCTATCATTAATATTTTTTTAGTCATAACTTAAATTTTAAGCATAAAAAAACGTGAGCTATTCCAATTGCTTGTTCAGATCGCCCGACCAAAGGCTGCATTACAAAGCAAAAAGGAACGCCCACGAAACCGTAGGCGCTTCCACTTTCACTTCCCTGTAATGCTTGAAAAAAAATTGGTCGTATTTTCTGAACAGGAAATTTTAAAGCGAAACGCTAATATTTTAATATGTTAGTTATCTTTTATAAATTCATTTATACTTTTTAGATTTTAAATAATGTCTTTCACTAGACCTTACAAACTTATTAAAAATTGTTAAACATTTGATTATCATTTCAAGATTTTACTTAATCTAATCATTGTTTCACTCACTTTCTTATTAGATAGTCTAGCATAACTTTCTTGAGTTACTTTAATACTTGAATGTCCTAATAATTCTGAAACTATTTCAATAGGTACATCATTGTAAAGCAATACGGTACTCGCAAAGGTTTTACGTGCTATGTGGTGTGTAAGGTTCTTTTCAATTCCAACAATATCTGCAATTTCTTTTAAATAAGAATTGAATTTTTGGTTGGTAACTTTTGGAAATATCAAACCTTCTCCACCTAAATAATCACGCATTATTTCAACTGCTTTAGGTAACAATGGTACTCTGTATGATTTACTAGTTTTCTTACGATCAACAACCAACCATAATTCCTTATCGAAACCACGCTCTATATTTTTTGCAGATAAAGTTGACATTTCATAATAAGGTAATCCTGTATAACAGCAAAACACAAATAGGTTTCGTACCAAATTCAATTTTGGTTGAGAAATTGTGTAATCTTCAAGAATTTGTAATTCTTCTTGGTTCAAAAAAACTACTTCTTTCTTAACCAATACTGCTTTGTGTAACGCAAAAGGTGTTTTACGTATCATTCCTTCATTTTCAGCATGCATCATAACTTTTTTGAAACGTTGTACTACTTTGTGAATAGTTGGATTCGCAAGGTCTTTCACAGTTTTAAGATAGAATTCATATTCTTGAATAAAGAATAGGTTAATATCTCGCAGTAATAAATCTTGTTGATCATATTTCCAATTAATAAAAGATTTGAGATGCATTAAAGAATTCTCAAATTTCTTCCATGTAGATTGCTCCATATCTTTACCAACTAATCTTTTTATTTTTAGTAAGTAATCTTGAAAATATTCTACAGTATGAAGTATTCCACCTTTTGAAGTACCCATATAGACATTATAAATATCATATACAGTGAAGATCTCTTTATCTAACACCAATTCTGAGTATGTGGCTAATAAATCGCGATACACCTTATTTAGATGTGTATTGATATTTTTAGCGTAGGTGGTTTTAGTGGTAACTATTTGAAGTTTAGCATTCCAGTCGTTTTCTGAAGCTAAGAATCCTGTAGAGAATTCTTTACGTTTACCATTGTAAGTTATTCTACAAATGAGAGGACACATTCCCCGCATATTCATTTTAGCTTTGCTTAAAACGAATAAGATTTTTACCTGATTGAAGTTCATAATCAATATTTTAAAATGTTAAAAAATTGACGTAACTATTTGATTTTCACAGGACACCTGATACATTTTGGGACACCTAGTTTTTAAAACCTCATCCACCGAACTTTACACCTTTTACTTTTAAACTACCTTAGTATTTTCTGCAATGAAAGTTGATGAACCCAGCAAAACCTTTTTAAACAACAAAAAAGCCTCACATTTCTGTAAGGCTTTGTATATTTTGCTCCCCCTCTTGGGCTCGAACCAAGGACCCTCTGATTAACAGTCAGATGCTCTAACCAACTGAGCTAAGGAGGAAACTTAAAATATTAAAATTGTTCACTGCTTTCGCAATTTGCTCCCCCTCTTGGGCTCGAACCAAGGACCCTCTGATTAACAGTCAGATGCTCTAACCAACTGAGCTAAGGAGGAAACTTAAATTTTAAGTTTTCTATTTTGCAATAAAATTAAGGTGTTGCTTTTGACAACTTTGCTCCCCCTCTTGGGCTCGAACCAAGGACCCTCTGATTAACAGTCAGATGCTCTAACCAACTGAGCTAAGGAGGAAGGTGTGTTACCTTTATTGCGATGCAAATATAGAACGATTTTTCCTTTTTGCAAACACCTTTTTTAAAAAATCGTTATTTTTTTTACTTGCCTGTTAAGGCTTTGAATATATCGTTTCCGTTTGCGAACAACAACAAAGCAATAAGTATAACAAAACCAACTGTTTGTGCATATTCCAAGAACTTATCGCTTGGTTTTCTGCCCGAAATCATTTCGTATAATAAGAACAATACGTGACCACCGTCTAACGCAGGTATCGGTAATAAATTCATTACACCTAACATAATTGATAAAAACGCGGTGATACTCCAGAACATTTCCCAACTCCAAGTATTAGGAAAAACATCGAATATCGCTTTAAATCCACCTACACCTTTATATGCACCTGTATCAGGATTTACAATCATTTTTAACTGCTTACCATAACCCACTAACTGATCAACACCTGTTTGTAAACCAATCGGAATCGACTCTAAAAAACTGTGGTGATTGGTAGTTAGCTTAAACAAGCCCAATTTTTCGGCATCTTTGTTCGATATCATGGCAGGTGCAACACCAATTTTTCCGTTTTTATCTACTTTTAATGTAACGTTCTGTGCAACTTCATCTCTTTTTATTACAGCTGGTAACGTTTGATTGGCAAAAGGCTTTAAAAACCCTTCCATTTGATCGTAATAAGTAATTGTAGTTCCGTTAATCGATACTATAAAATCACGTTCTTTTAAAACTTCTTTGTTAAGCGAGTTATCTTCAAAACCAGCTACAATGAAAGGCATACGGGGTACAATTAACTTACCACCTTTATCCTCTATAATTCCTTTTACAAAATCAACTGGTAGTTTAAGCTCTTGCTCTACACCGTTTCGGTTTACCACCAATTCTTTAGCGGTTAGCATCTTTGCCTGCGCTTTATCAAATCGTACTAATTTTTCACCATCAATAGATACAATTTTATCTCCTGATTGCATGCCTGCTGCTTTTAAATCATCGGATATTACCCAAACACCATCTTTTAAACTCTCATTTGCTACGAAACGGTCACCGTAAAACCAAGTCATTCCAATATAGATTACGAATGCCAATATAAAGTTTACGGTTACACCACCCAACATAATGATTAAACGTTGCCATGCCGGTTTTGAACGGAATTCCCACGGTTGCGGATCCTGTTTCAATTGGTCGGTATCCATGCTTTCATCGATCATTCCGGCAATTTTCACATAACCGCCCAATGGCAACCAACCGATTCCGTAAACGGTTTCACCGACTTTCTTTTTGAATAATGAGAATTTTATATCGAAGAAAAGGTAGAACTTTTCTACTCGTGTTTTAAATAATTTTGCCGGGATAAAGTGCCCCAACTCGTGCAATACAATTAATAAGGATAAACTTAATAAAAACTGCGATAATTTAACTAATACGTCCATTAATTACAATACTTTCATTTTGTGTTGCACAAATGTACTATTTTAAGGTTACTATTTGGCAAACAACGGGTTCATTTTAATTTTTTATAATTTTTTTATGATAGGTTTTTTCGGCTGTTTTGATTTCCAGCACATACATACCGCTTGCCAATTGTTCTGACGGATACGGATTGCTGATGTTCTGCGCTACCAGTTTTCCGCTTACGCTGTAAAGATTCATGGCATCGACTTTCATTTTTTGAGGAATTTCTACCTGAAAAGTTGTTTCAGTTGGGTTCGGAAATACTTTTAATTCTTCTGCCACAGGATTTGAAACTTCTTTAAAAGTTACCTGATTGTCTTTACTTACAATATCGTTAAAAGGATTTATTTCGATACCACTTACCGTCCCCACATTGGTATCTACCACAAACTGCTGATTATTTTGCGTATGGTGCAAGACTACGTTTTCTGTTTGTCCGTTACTGCCTGTTAAGCGCAAAGTAACCGGCATTTCGAAAAACGATACACCTGCATGCGATGAAATTTGAGAAAGGGTAATTTTTGTTTGTGTTGCCGATACTATTTCTGCATTTACCTGATACGAAGGGTATCCTTCGCCATAGATCCAATCGTTAAAAAATTCGGTAAGATTTTTGCCTGATGCTGCTTCCAGATGCTGTTTTACCTGCGTGGTAACTGCATAATTATAGGCAATTGCGGGATCGTTCAAGAAATTGCGCATTCCCTGGTAAAAATCCTCATCGCCCAAAACATAGCGCAACATGTGCACCACCATAGATCCTTTGTTATACGTTAAACGTCCGCTGAAAATTCGATCCGAATCCAACGCCTGTGCGTCGGTTAAATATACATTACCTGCGGGTGCCGATGTAATACTGTTGATTTTTCCGCCTTTCCAGCTATCAAATTGATTTTGTCCGTCTAAATGTTCCACAACCAAGCCCGCCATGTATTCTGCAAAACCTTCGTTAATCCAGATATCTTTCCAGCTTCCGCAGGTAACTTTGTTTCCAAACCAATGGTGTGCCAGTTCATGAGCGATTAATCCGCGGGAAAATCCACCCATAAAAGAAACGGTAGTATGTTCCATTCCTCCACCCCATCCAAATTCGGCATGACCGTATTTTTCGGTATGATACGGATACGTTCCAAACAACTCTTCAAAAACATCCATAATTGGCAAGGTAACCGCCAGTTGACTCACGCTTGAATTATAATTTTCGGGATACAGATAGTTAACCACCGGAAATGTATTTGGTGTTGTGCCCGCTGTTTGATTATAAATCTGATAATCGGTAACTGCAATGGCTACCAAATATGCTGGAATTGGAAAATTGTGTTTAAAATGCGTGGTTTTTGTACCGTTGTTATTTGTAACCTGCGACTGCTCTACCCCATTTGCAACCGAAACCATTGCTGTTGGTGCAGTAAGGTAAATATCAATTGCATCTACTTTATCGTTTAGCGACTGTTTGCAAGGCCACCAATCTTTGGCTCCGAAAGGTTCAGAAAGTGTCCAGATAATCGGGGTATTGTTATGATAACTCTGCGTAAAGGCTTCGTTATCGTTTGGCGGTGTACCTGCATAGGTTATTTTAACTTCGCCCTGTGTGCCAGACGCCACTGTTTGCGGAAGCTGTATTACCAGTTCGTTATTAGACTGCGTAAACGTAGCAGACTGCGAACCTTGTGTTACCGCACTAACCGTAAGCTCATGACTTAAATCGAAAACAATGGTCTGTAAATTCTGATTGGGCACAAACTGCGTTGTAACCGTACCGCTTATATAATATTGAGATGGATCTACTTTCAGTTCCAGTTTCTGGTGTTTTACATCGTAGTTAAACGTGTTGGGATTCTGCTTAAATGCCAAACGTTTTTCTGCCGCCTGCTTTTCGTACAAACGGTATTCGTCTTGTGTATTAGCTGTGATTTGTGCCACCGAAGACAAGGTAAACAAACCGCAAGCCAGAACAAAAAATGCTCTTTTCATAAAGATACTAATTTGCGTAAAAATACTATTATTTCTTTGAAGTTCAACCACATTGAAACCAAAGAATTATTAACGCAATAGTTACCTATTCACAAAGAATTTATGTAAATTTGCCGTTTAACAATTATTTATTTATGTTACAGATAGCTTACATTAGAGAAAATCAGGAACAAGTGGTTAAAGCCCTTGCAAAAAGAAATCTTGATGCTACTGAAATGATTCAAAAAGTTATAGACTTGGATGAACAACGCAGAGCAACACAGGTTGAATTAGACAACATCTTGGCAGAATCGAACAAGCTATCCAAAGAAATTGGTGATTTAATGCGTAACGGCGAAAAATCTAAAGCCGAAATCTTAAAAGAAAAAACAGCAAAGCTTAAAGATAAAACTGCCGATTTAAAAGAAGTTTTAAACAGCGTTACCGAAGAGCTTACGCAAGAATTATACAAATTACCAAATACACCGGCAGATATTGTTCCGCAGGGAAAAAGTGCAGATGATAATTTAAATATTTTTCAATCGGGCGATATTCCAACATTGCATGAAGGTGCCGTACCGCATTGGGATCTTATTAAAAAATACGACATTGTTGATTTTGAATTAGGAACAAAAATTACAGCTCCGGGTTTCCCTGTGTATAAAGGTAAAGGTGCCAAATTACAACGTGCGCTGATCAGTTATTTTTTAGATAAAAATACCGATGCCGGCTATAAAGAATATCAGGTTCCACATTTAATTAACGAAGCATCAGGCTACGGCACGGGTCAGTTACCTGATAAAGAAGGACAAATGTACCATGATGCTAAAGACGATTTATATTTAATTCCAACAGCCGAAGTTCCGGTTACAAACATTTTTCGTGATGTTATTTTACAGGAAAATGAATTGCCTGTTCTTGCAACAGCTTACACACCATGTTTCCGTAGAGAAGCAGGATCTTGGGGAGCACACGTTCGCGGTTTAAACCGTTTACACCAGTTTGACAAGGTGGAGATTGTACGTATTGAACATCCAGAAAAATCGTACGAAGCGTTAGAAGGAATGGTTGAGCACGTAAAAGAAATTTTGAATGAATTAAAACTACCATACCGTATTTTACGATTATGTGGTGGCGATATGGGCTTTACATCTGCCTTAACTTATGATTTCGAAGTTTTTTCAACAGCGCAAGATCGTTGGTTAGAAATTTCGTCGGTATCAAATTTTGAAACATTTCAGGCAAACCGCTTAAAGTTACGCTTTAAAGGCAAAGACGGAAAAACACAGCTTGCGCATACCTTAAACGGTTCGTCGTTGGCTTTACCCCGCGTATTGGCAGGTATTTTAGAAAATTACCAAACACCCGAGGGTATTGTGATACCCGATGTGTTAAAACCTTACTGCGGATTCGATATTATTAATTAATTTTAAAAAGGAATAACAACTTTAATGTCATTTCGAATGTAGCAGAGCGAAAAAAGAATCTTTAAGATTTCAGAAAAATCACTTTGCTTCACTTGAAATGACATTGGTTTTTAAACAAATCCTAACACTACAAACTATGATTATTTACAATGTTACCATAAATATAGACGAGTCTGTTCACGAACAATGGCTTAACTGGATGCAAACCAAACACATTAAAGAAATGCTGAACACCGGTTGTTTTAAATCGGCACGTTTGGTAAAGGTTTTGGTTGATGAAGATATGGGCGGCGTTACCTATTCTGTACAATATTTTGCAGAAAATCAGGCAGCGTTAGATGATTACAAAAACAATCATGCCCCATTATTGCGCAGCGAAGGTTTACAGCTTTTTGCAGATAAAATGCTTACGTTCCGCACCGATCTTGAAATAATCAGCGAACATGAATAATTCTGACAAAGTAAAGGCAAAAAAGCATCTTGGTCAGCACTTTTTAAATGATGAAAGTGTTGCAAAGAATATTGCCGATACACTAACACTGAACGGTTACGATAAAGTGTTGGAAATTGGCCCGGGAATGGGCGTGCTTACAAAGTACATTCTAGAAAAACCGGTTGAAACTTTTGTAGTTGAAATTGATAAAGAATCGGTTGATTATCTTGAAAAACATTACCCAAAGTTAAACAATCACATTATTGGCGAAGATTTTTTAAAGTATAATTTAAAGAAGATTTTTAACGACGATCAGTTCGCCATCATAGGAAACTTTCCGTACAACATTTCCACACAGATTGTTTTCAGGGCTTTAGAAATGCGCGATCAGATACCGGAATTTTCGGGAATGTTTCAGAAGGAAGTTGCTGCACGTATTTGCGAGAAAAAAGGCAGTAAAACCTATGGAATACTTTCGGTTTTGGCACAGGCTTTTTACGATACCGAATATCTTTTTACCGTATCAGAACACGTTTTTACACCGCCGCCAAAAGTAAAATCGGGCGTAATGCGAATGATCCGCAAAGAAAATTACAGCCTGCCGTGCAACGAAAAACTGTTTTATACCGTAGTAAAATCGGCATTTAACCAGCGTAGAAAAACTATGCGCAACAGTTTAAAAAGTTTTATATCAGAAGAAATTAAAGACGATGAAGTTTTTAACCTTCGTCCCGAACAATTAAGTGTGGAAGAATTCATCGCACTTACACAAAAAATAGAAGCGTATGCAATTTAAAATCAGCAAAGAATTTATCCAAGAGATCGAAGGCTTAATTGCCGAAAAAAACGAACGCGAAATACTTCGCAGGCTCGAGGATATTCACTTTGCTGATATTGCAGAACTGATGAACGAATTAGACGGCGAAGATGCAGGTTATCTTTTCCGTATTATTGAATCGGAAACCAGTTCTGAAATTCTATTAGAATTAGACGAAGAAGTTCGTGAAAAAATCTTAAACAACCTTTCTGCCAAAGAAATTGCCGAAGAGTTAGACGAAATGGATACCGATGATGCGGTGGATATTATCGCCGAACTGTCGGAAGAAATGAAAGATGAGGTAATCTCGGAATTAGAAGATTTTGAACACGCTAAAGACATTGTTGAACTTTTGCGGTACGATGAAGATACTGCCGGCGGTTTAATGGCGAAAGAATACATTCAGGTAAATGAAAACTGGAATGTATTAACGTGTATTCAGGAAATTCGCAAACAGGCAGAAAACGTATCGCGCGTACATTCTATTTACGTGGTTGATGACGAAGACCGCTTAAAAGGTCGTTTGTCGTTAAAAGATCTTATTACCTCATCAACTACCACCCAAATCAAAGAAATCTATATTCCTAAAGTAGATTCTGTCAAGGTTGATACCGAAGATACCGAAGTTGCGCGCATTATGCAGAAGTACGATTTAGAAGCCATTCCCGTTGTTGATGAAACCGGACGTTTGGTAGGTCGTATCACCATTGACGATATCGTTGACGTTATTAAAGACGAAGCCGATCGTGATTACCAAATGGCTGCGGGTATCTCTCAAGACGTTGAGGCAGATGACAGCATTTGGGAACTTACAAAAGCACGTTTACCTTGGCTGCTTTTGGCATTAATTGGGAGTTTTATTGCCGTAAACGTAGCGCAAAGTTTTAGCGATGCCATGGAAAAATATGCTACCTTATTTTTCTTTACACCTTTGGTTGCCGCAATGGCAGGAAATGTGGGTGTGCAATCATCGGCAATCGTAGTACAAGGTTTGGCGAATAACAGTTTGTCAGGATCACTTTGGAAACGCTTGGGTAAAGAAATGTTACTGGCTCTTTTAAACAGTACCGTTTTAGCAGTTTTACTGCTTTTGGCAACGCATTTTTTAATGGGAACAACTTACGAAATATCTTCAACCATTGTTTTGGCATTGGTTACCGTAATGATACTTGCCAGTTTAATTGGAACGTTTATTCCGATTATGCTTGATAAATACGGTATTGATCCCGCAATTGCAACCGGACCGTTTATCACCACCAGCAACGATATTTTTGGTATCTTGATTTACTTTACCATTGCAAAAATCATTTTAGGGTTTTAATTTAAAAATACTTTTTTTTTACTCTTTAAAAAAACATTTGCATATTGTTGTCGCGTATATTATATTTGCAACTACAATTCTAAATCATACTATAAAATGATACAACTAACATTTGCTTCATTACAGGTAAAAAACCTAGAAGCTTCAAAAGAATTTTACACCAATAAATTAGGTTTTGAAATTGACAATTCAAATCCGCAAGCTTGCGTTTTTAAGTATAATAAAGGGCAAGCAAGTTTTGCCATTCGTACACCTTTGGAACCTTTAGAAGAAAGAGAATTAGGTGTTGGCGTAGCATTATGGTTTGCCGTTAGCGAAAATGTAGAAGAATTGAAAGAAAAACTTATCTCAAACGGCGTAAATAATGCGGGACCAATAATTGAAACACCTTTTGGTAGAGCTTTTCATGTAAAAGATATCGATGGATATAAACTTACTTTTCTAGAATCAAAATAACAGCTGTGGCAAAGAAAATAGAGTTCAAATTTAAAAGCTCAAGCGAAAGTTCAGGTTATCTTTTGGGTCAGTTGACAACATTATTGCAACGAAAGCATAAAAAAGTTTTAGATCCACTAAACCTAACTCAGACTCAATTTGTTTTGTTGGCAGCGTTAGGATGGTTGTCTAAAGAAAACGACCATGTTACACAAATAGATATTGCCAATCAAGGGAATGCTGATAGAATGATGGTTTCTAAAGTTTTAAGAACTCTGGAAGAAAAAGAATTTATCCGTCGGCAAGAACACCCTACCGACACAAGAGCTAAAGTCATCGAGCTAACAAATACAGGATCTATCATTCTACAAAAAGCACTAACTGCAATTGAAGAAGCAGATATTGAATTTTTTAAATCATTAGGAGAAAATCAAACATTGTTCAATAAAAACATGCTTAAAATAATCAATCAAAATAAAGATCTAAGTTAATCGCTTTCATTTAACTGAATCAAAAAAAATCCCAATGATCTAAATTCATTGGGATTTTTTGTCTTCTATTGAACTGCTGCCGCCTGACTGGCTTTGCGTTTTCCTCTGAAAAAGAAATACAGGTTTATAAAAAGCATCAATCCTAAATAAATAGAAAATGCTCCGATTTTGTAACTCAATTTTTCAATAAGCAACTGGTAACTGTCGTTATACAGATTCATCTGTAAAATCATCAAAGCAAAGCCAATGTTCAGAAGATAAAATCCGGTTTCAAACAATTTATTGGTAGCAAAGGCAATTTCTTCCCTTCCTTTAAAAATATCCAACATATAAACTTTACTGTTTTTAAAAAGCGTTTTAGACACATAATAAGTTAAAAACAACGCTATAGGCAGATAGACTGCGTAACCGATTAAAATTTTGATAGTTTCCATAATTTACAGCTTTAAATTAATTTTTTGATATAGTTTGTAAGTAATAAAATATTTAGATAGTGCATAATTGCTATAATCAAGATAATGAGAGATGTTTTTAGACTGATGATCTCAACCAACTGCGTAAAACTCTGTATTTTTTCCCACGAAATGATGGTCATGGTGCAATACCCAATGTTCAGCAAATAATAACCGATTAACAGCAAATGATTGATCTTTTTACACAAGTATTCATGGTTTGGAATTAATTGCGATACAAAGACATTTCCATTCTGATAACAAATCCGTCCGACTTTCACGATGATTAAAAAAGTGATCGTGAAATACAAGAAATAGGCAATAATGTTATAGTTCATGACAACAGATTTTTAAAGGCTTTTTCCAGATCATGATATTCAAATACAAAACCGTTTTCGGTTAAGCGTTTAGGAATTACGTTTCTACTTTTCAAAACCAATTCCGGTTCGGTTTGAATAATTTTTGCACCAATCTGTAAAAGCGTTTTAGAAACAGGAATTCCAAAAGGAATACCCACAGCTTTTCGGAGTTTCCTCATAAAATCATCATTTCGTTCAGGCTTAGGTGAAACAACATTGACGCTTCCTGTCATTTTATTATTGATTATAAAAGCGATTGCTCTGGCAAAATCTAATTCATGAATCCAGCTAACAAATTGATTCCCGCTTCCGTTCTTCCCTCCAAATCCTAATTGAGTTAATCTTTTTAAAGGGATAAATGCACCGCCATTTTTACCTAAAACAATTGAAGTTCTAACAGCCGTTTTCAATGTTTTATCAGTATGTACTTCGTAAAATACCTTTTCCCACGATTTAGCAACGTTCATAGAAAAATCATCACCAATTTCGCCTGAATATTCATCCATCTGTTTGTCTTCGGAATGTCTGTAAATAGTCGCTGTAGATGTATTTATAAAATGTTTTGGGGGATTTTTACACTTCAAGACCGCTTCATTCAACACTCGGGTACTATCAATACGCGAAGAAAGTATTGTAGCTTTATTTTCTGGAGTATATCTGCAATCAACCGATTTCCCTGCTAAATTTATCAGCACATCGGCATTTTCCAATACTTCTTCCCAACCCGTCAGCGAATTCGCGTTCCAATGAACAAACTGTATATTATTTTTCTTTTCTGATTTTCCACGAGTTAGTACTATAATTTCTTGATACGATCCTTTAAAAAAATCAATTAAGACGGTTCCTAAAAAACCGGTTCCTGCTGCAATGACCATTTTTTTCATATTCTCTTTTCTTAAAATTCATTATTTGTACGACTGTAAATCAGTATAGATAAATACACTGCTAAACAAGGTGGTATCCAAAGTAGCAAATAACCAAAATCATAAAGATCAAATGAATGAACTATGAACCATAGCACAAAGAATAAAACAACTGCTACAATATAGATTTGATAGTGAATGTTTTCAGGAAATTTTCTCAATAGAGAAAGTCCCAGCATCACTTGAACAAAGCCTGTGAACATAGTTGAAAACAATGCATAACCTATGAATTCACCTGCACTATCTTGCTTTATTATTCCTATTAGCATAAGCATAATCGGAATACCTACTGCTATGGTATTTAATATTTTAATTGCTTTCATAATTTAAATTATTTTAAAGTTTCAGAAATATTTGAAAGTTTTGTTTAAATTTTTTTAATTCTATTTCATTATTTTAATCACCAGCTTTGCCAGCCAATTGTCTTTATATTCGGTTACTTTATCTAAAACATTATCGGCTTTTAAAACAAAATCGTACAATTTACCTGTTTGCTCTACAAAGTGTTTTTCTTCTTCGGTCTTATTTGTTTTAATGGTAGAAACTTCTTTTAATACCTTTAAAGCAGGTTTAATTTCGCGTTTGCTTCGCTCCTTCGCAATTTTTACCGCCAATTCGTCTAAATCTTTCTCCGCAATAAAAAACTCTTTTCGTTCGCCCGGTTTGTATTCTTTGTACACAATTCCCCAATCCATTAAAGCTCTTAAATTCATAGAAGCATTTCCACGCGAAATCTGCAATTCTTCCATAATATCTTCCATAGAAACCGCTTCGGTAGAAATCATTAACAGTGCATGAATCTGTGCCATGGTTTTATTAATACCCCATTGCGAACCTAAAGCTCCCCATGATTGTACAAATTTATTTTTTGCTTCTTTGAATTCCATAGATCAAATGTATAACAAAGTTTTTAAACTTTCAAAAAAAGATGAAAGTTTATTTAAAATTATTTTAAATCGATTTAATGAAATTTTTATCTAATTTAGTTTGATAAAATTCACTTACCGAATAAGATTATATACATAAATGAAAATATTACACCTTGATAAAAACCATCCGTTGCTAATTGAACAGTTAACAGCTGCAGGTTTTGAAAACGATGAAAATTACTACGCTCCAAAAGATGCAATTGAACAAATAATCCATCAGTATGACGGTATTGTTTTACGTAGCCGATTTAAGATCGATAAAGCTTTTTTAGATGCAGCTACAAACCTGAAATTCATTGGAAGGGTTGGTGCCGGATTAGAAAATATCGATTGCGATTATGCCAAACAAAAAGGTATTAAACTGATTGCAGCTCCTGAAGGTAACAAAACTGCCGTTGCAGAACATGCTTTGGGCATGCTTTTAAACCTTACAAACAAATTATCGTACGTGGATAAAGAAGTACGCAACGGTGTTTGGAAACGTGAAGAAAACCGAGGCATTGAAATTGAAGGCAAAACTGTTGGTATTATTGGTTATGGCAATATGGGAAAAGCCTTTGCCCAACGTTTAAAAGGCTTTAACTGTAAGGTAATTTGTTACGATATTAAACCGCACATGGGCGATGCAAATGCACAGCAGGTTTCGTTAGATTATTTACAACTGCACAGTGATATTGTGAGCTTGCACACGCCTGAAACTCCCGAAACGCATCATTACGTAAATAAAGATTTTATCAATGGTTTTGCAAAATCATTTTGGTTGATAAACACAGCACGCGGAAAATCGGTTTGTACAGATGATTTGGTTGATGCTTTAAAATCGGGCAAAATTAAAGGTGCAGGATTGGATGTATTGGAATACGAAAAATCATCGTTCGAAAATATGTTTACAGATAATGAACTTCCTGATGCTTTCATATATCTGATATCTGCCGAAAACGTATTGTTATCGCCCCATATTGCAGGCTGGACAATGGAAAGCAAAGAAAAACTGGCGCAGGTTATTGTTGATAAAATAATTGCTAATTTCAGTACAGATCGTAAAGCTTCAAAAATAGAATATGCGAATTCAATAGATCAAAAAGAGGAAAAATGGCATACAGGATCAACAAACAACAACACCTCACAGAACTATAATCAGTATAAAAATCATCAGCCAAATCAATATAATCAAGAGGCGTACAATAAAAAAATACTTGCGGGTGTTTTGGCAATCGTTTTAGGACATATCGGTGTTCATAAATTTGTTTTAGGATATACTACCGAAGGTATTCTGCTATTGGTTTTAGGTTTGGTAGGCTACACCATGTGTATTTTTATAGGATATTACATGTTGTTAGTAGGATTTGCTATTGGTTTGATTGAAGGGATAATTTATCTTACAAAGACCGATAATGATTTCTATGACACCTACATTCTTAATAAGAAACCTTGGTTTTAATAAACAAAAAAGCGAGCAGATGCTCGCTTTTTTGTTATTCTCTTCTTCCCATATAAATCATTAAATAGTATAGTAGTGTTCCGATTGATGACAACGCTGCTACAACATACGTACGTGCTGCCCATTTTAATGAATCTGATGCACCTGCATACTCTTCTCTTGTAACCATATTTTTAGTTTCCAGCCATTTTAACGCACGGTTACTTGCGTCGTATTCAACCGGTAACGTTATAATTGAAAATACAGTGGTTAATGCAAACAACACGATACCGATAAGTAATAATTGAGGAAATGTGTTAAGCAACAAAATACCACCAATTAAAGTGATTGAAATAAAGCGTGATGCGATATTTACCACAGGCACCAATTTAGAACGCATGGTTAACCAGCTGTAAGCGGTTGCGTGCTGTACAGCATGCCCTACCTCGTGTGCGGCTACGGCTGCAGCGGCTGCATTGCGCTGATTATACACTGCTTCACTTAAGTTAACGGTTTTGTCCATTGGGTTGTAATGATCGGTTAATCTACCTGGTGTAGAAATAACTTTTACATCATAAATTCCGTGGTCGTGCAGCATTTTTGTTGCAATCTCTGCACCGCTCATTCCGTTTCTTAAATGAACTTTTGAATATTTCTCAAATTTATTTTTTAGCTGCCAACCAACTAACCAGCTGGCAAGCATAATGATTCCCATTAATAATAATCCCATAATTCTGTTTTTTTAATGTATGCGTATTTATTTGTTAGATTCAATCAAACTTTAAGCCAAACAATTGCATCGGTTCAAAATCTGTCAAAATGACAAAAGGAGCCTTACGACTCCTTTTTATCTATTTAATGTAAATTCTATTATTTCAAAGTTTTCTTAACTTCAACTTCTTGGAATCCTTCAATAATATCGTATTCTTTAATATCGTTGTAGTTTTTAATCTGAATACCACAATCGTATCCTTTAGAAACCTCTTTTACATCGTCTTTAAAACGTTTTAACGCATCAAGAACACCTGTGTAAATTACAACGCCTTCACGAATTAAGCGGATTTTAGAGTTACGGAAGATTTTACCATCTGTAACCATACATCCTGCAATTGTTCCAACTTTAGATATTTTGAAAGTTTGACGAATTTCTGCTGTTCCGGTGATTTCTTCTTTCAATTCCGGTGACAACATTCCTTCCATTGCATCTTTAATATCATCAATTGCGTCGTAAATAATCGAGTATGTTTTGATATCGATTTCTTCTTTGTCTGCAATTGTTTTGGCATTACCCATTGGACGTACGTTGAAACCAATAATGATCGCATCAGAAGCCGAAGCCAACAATACATCAGATTCGGTAATTGCACCTACACCTTTGTGGATAATGTTGATTTGAATTTCGTCTGTTGATAATTTAGAGAACGAGTCTGATAACGCTTCTACCGATCCATCTACGTCTCCTTTTAAGATGATGTTCAATTCTTTAAATTCACCTAAAGCAATACGGCGACCAATTTCTGCCAACGTGATATGACGTTGTGCACGAACCGACTGCTCACGGATTAATTGTGTACGTTTTGCTGCGATTGCTTTTGCTTCACGCTCGTCTTCGAATACATTGAACTTGTCACCTGCTGTTGGCGCACCGTCTAATCCTAAAATTGATATAGGACGAGAAGGACCTGCCTCTTTTACAGAGTTTCCGCGTTCATCGTGCATTGCTTTAATTTTACCGTGATTTTTACCTGCTAACAAGTAATCTCCGATTTTCAACGTTCCGCTTTGAACCAAGATTGTTGATACATATCCACGACCTTTATCCAAGAACGCTTCTACAACGGTACCTACAGCTGCTTTGTTAGGATTTGCTTTCAACTCTAACATCTCTGCCTCTAACAATACTTTTTCTAACAATTCAGGAACACCTTGTCCGAATTTTGCCGAAATATCTTGTGACTGATACGTTCCTCCCCATGATTCAACAAGGAAGTTCATACCTGCTAATTTCTCTTTAATTTTCTCAGGATTCGCCGTTTGCTTATCTACCTTATTAATTGCGAAAATAATAGGCACACCTGCTGCTTGTGCGTGCGCAATAGCCTCTTTTGTTTGTGGCATAATATCATCATCGGCAGCAACTACAATAATTGCGATATCGGTAACCTGAGCTCCACGTGCACGCATTGCGGTAAATGCCTCGTGACCCGGTGTATCTAAGAAGGTAATTCTTTGTCCACTATCTAAAGTTACTCCGTAAGCACCAATGTGTTGCGTGATTCCACCAGATTCACCTGCAATTACGTTTGCTTTACGAACATAATCCAGTAACGATGTTTTACCGTGATCTACGTGACCCATCACCGTTACAATTGGTGCGCGTGGTAGTAAATCTTCCGGGCTATCAACATCCTCTACAATAGATTCTTCGATATCGGCAGTTGTAAACTGTACTTCGTATCCAAATTCATCTGCAACAATGGTTAATGTTTCAGCATCTAAACGCTGGTTCATGGTAACCATGATACCTAACGACATACATGTTCCGATTACCTGTGTAATTGGCACGTTCATCATTGTGGCAACTTCACCAACTGTTACGAATTCGGTAACTTTTAATATTTTTAAATCATCGTCAGCACGTGCTTCTTCTTCTTTTTTACGGTGAAGTTCACGTTTATCTTTACGATATTTCGCTGTTTTTGATTTGTTTTGTTTTCCTTGTAAACGCTCTAACGTTTCTTTGATTTGGTTTTTTACTTCCTCGTCTGTAGGCTCAACTTTTACAACCGGTTGGTTTCTGTTTCCAAAATTTTTGTTTCCGCCTGCATTGTTGCGGTTGTTAGGGAATTTAGAATTTCCACCTTGACCACCACGGTTTTGACCTGGCTGACCCGGACGGTTTTGACCACCTTGTCCTGGTGTACCTGGTTTATTGGCATTATTACCTGGTGCACCTGGTGTTCCCGGCGTACCTGGTTTTTCAATACGCTTGCGTTTGTTTTTGTTGTTTGCTGCGTTATTGTTTGCGCCACCTGGTTTTGCACCATCTTTCTTAGGCTCTTCTTTTTTCTTTTTAGGTTTGTTGAATTGAGATAAATCAATTTTTTGACCTGTAAAGGTAGTTCCCGAAAGTTTTTGGTAGTTTGTTTTTATGATTTCAGATTCTGCGCTTTCTTCAGTAGAAGTTGCTTCTGACTTATTTTCTGTTGATTCTACAGCTTTCTGTACCGGTTTGTCTGTTTCAGCCGGTGTTTCTTTCTGCGTTTCTTGTGCAGGTTTTTCCGTTTTTTCTGCTTCTTGTTTAGGAGCCGGTTTCGGTTTAGACTGCGCGTCTGCTTTTACTGCAGCAGGTGCTGTTTTTTCTGCTTTATCGGCAGTATTGTTTGATGCACTTAAAGGTTCTTTTTTGTCTTCTGAAGAATTTTTAGAATCGGCAGTCGGTGCTTTTTTAGAATTTGCATCTAAATCAATTTTACCAACTGTTTTTATAGAAGATACTTTAGCAGCTTTAGCTTTTATAACTTCTTGCTCGCGTTTTTCGTCTTCTTCTTTTTTACGTTTGTCGTCTTCTTCCTTCTTACGTTTTTCTTCTTCTCTTTTACGCTTTTCGTCTTCTTCTTTTTTACGCTTGTCTTCCTGCTCGCGTTCTAAACGCAATTCTTCTTTTTCTTTCTTTTTTTCTTCACTCACTTCTTTCGAAGCTTCTTTCTTCCCTTTATCTGCCGAAAACTGCTTATCTAACGCAGTGTATTCTGCGTCTGAAATTTTTGCGTTCGGAGAGGCCTCAATTTCAAAGCCCTTGGTCTTCAAAAATTCCACGGCTCTATCGAGAGAAATATTTAATTCTCTTAAAACTTTGTTTATTCTTATTATTCTATTTTCAGACATACGATCCTTTTAGTATATTTTTGTGCGTTGTGTTGTTGTTCTAGTGTGTTTAATTAGTCTTCAAATTCAGCACTTAAAATGTTCAAAACATCTTCTACTGTTTCTTCTTCTAAATCTGTTCTTCGGACCAATTCGCTTACACTGTGTTTTAATACGCTTTTTGCTGTATCTAAACCAATTTTTACAAATTCATCGATTACCCACGCATCGATTTCATCTGAGAACTCGCGCAACTCAACGTCGTCTTCTTCTAAAACCTGTGTTCCTTCTCTTATCACGTCTATTTCGTAACCAGTTAGTAAACTTGCCAATTTAATGTTTTGACCGCCTTTACCAATTGCTTTTGAAACTTCGCTGATATCTAACAAAACATTTGCACGTTTGCTTGTTTCGTTTATTGATATATTGTTTATTCTTGCTGGGCTTAATGCACGTTGAATATATAATTCTACATTGCTTGTGTAGTTAATAACGTCGATGTTTTCGTTTCCTAATTCGCGAACAATTCCATGAATACGAGATCCTTTTACACCTACGCAGGCACCAACTGCATCAATATTTTCGTTGTAACTGTCTACAGCTACTTTTGCTTTTTCGCCAGGAATACGCACTACCTTGTGAATGGTAATTATACCGTCTGCAATTTCAGGAATTTCTTGTTCGAACAATTTTTCCAAGAACAATTCCGATGTTCTGCTCATGATGATTTGCGGCTTATTGCCTTTCAATTCAACACTTTCGATAATTCCTTTAACCGTTTCGCCTTTTTTGAAATAATCTGATGGGATTTGTTTCTCTTTAGGTAAAATGATTTCTTTATTGTTTTCATCGATCAATATAACTGCTTTAGGACGCACGTGGCTTACTTCGGCTGCATATATCTCGTTCACCATGTCTTTAAATTGTTTGTAAAGATTGGTACTGTCGTGTTCTTGAATTTTTGTGATTAGGTTTTGACGCAATGCCAATATTGCACGACGACCTAATTGAAACAATTTAACTTCTTCAGAAACTTCTTCGCCCACTTCAAAATCTGGTTCAATTTTTTGTGCTTCTTTTAATGAAATTTCAGAGTTTTCGTCTTCAACCTCACCATTGGCAACAACGATTCTGTTTCTCCAAATCTCCATATCTCCTTTGTCAGGATTAATGATGATGTCGAAATTATCGTCTGACCCAAATCTTTTTTTCAATGCATTTCTAAAAACATCTTCTAAAATTGCCATAAGGGTAACTCTGTCAATATGTTTAAAATCTTTAAATTCAGAGAACGAATCAATTAATGCAATATTATCCATGAAATTATCTGTATTTTTTTTAAAATGATATAACTACTACTGCTTTTTTGATGCTAATGTACGGAATTTCAGCGTTTTTAACAACGGTTTCTTTACCCTTGCCTATTTTTTTAGGTTCGCGTGCTTTCCATTCTAATTTTACAGCTTCTTCGTTGGCATCAATCAACTTGGCTTCTATTTTATTGTCGTCATCGGTAGTAACTTCAATAGTTCTACCAATGTTTTTTCTATACTGTCGTGGGAATTTTAACGGTGCGGTTGCACCAGCCGAAGCTACTTCTAAAGAAAAATCCTGCTCTTCGCGGTCTAAATTGTGTTCTATGCTGCGGCTAACATCAATACAGTCTTGCAGCACAACACCGTGGTCGCCATCAATTACTACAGAAATCTTATAATCTGCCGAAATAGAAAAATCTATCAAAAAAAGCTCTGGATGTTCTGCCAAACCTTCTTCTAATAAATCTTTAACTTTACTTTTAAAATCCATCTTTTGTATAAAAAGAGGGGACAATTATGTCCCCTCATTATTTAGTTTAACAATAAATAACTTTGCAAATATACAAATTTTATTTAAGTAATTGATTTTTTTGGTTATTTCTGAATATTATAAGTATATTTATAAAATTAACACAAACATTTATTAACCTAATAAACCATACAAGATGAAAAAGATTTTAGTACCTACTGATTTTTCTGAACAAGCACATATTGCCTTAAGAGCTGCTGCTGGTATTGCAAGAAAATCGAGCGCTGAAATTATTTTATTACATATAATTGATTTGCCGCACGAAACTATGGACATGATTCAACCGGGTTACGACCTGCCTGAAATTATGTTTTTTAAAGAACATGCCGAAGCTAAATTATCACAAGCATCGTTATCTGAAGAATTAAGCGGTTTAAACGTTTCACAGATTTTAAAATTAGGGCGTACTTTTGACGAAGTTACCGAAGTTGCAAAAGCCAACAATATTGATTTAATTGTAATGGGATCGCATGGTGCCAGCGGTTTTAAGGAATTGTTTATAGGATCGAACACTGAAAAAGTAATCCGTACATCGAACATTCCGGTATTGGCAATTAAAGGAGACGAAACCGAAGTGAGTTTTGACAAAGTTGTTTTTGCAAACGATTTTACAGAAGAAACTGCAAAAGGTTTTCAAAAAATTGTTGATTTCTTAAAATTAAACGGATCTACTCCGCACTTTTTAATGGTGAATACGCCGAATAATTTTAAACCAACTCATGTTGCAGAAGCAATGGCGCACGAGTTTTTAAAACAATATAATTTAGACAATTACGAATTTTCTATCTACAACGATTTAGATATTGAAAAAGGAATTTTAAATTTTGCAGAACGCGTTAACGCCGATTTAATTGCAATGGGAACACACGGCAGAAAAGGTTTTGCCCGATTGTTAAACGGAAGCATCAGCGAAGATTTAATGAACCATTCGCCAAGATCTATTATTACTTTTAAGTTATAGCATAAAAAAATCGCCTTAAAGGCGATTTTTTTATTTCTTGTTTTTATATTATTTCATTCGTTGCAACCAGTTGCGCATAGAAACTTCTTCATTAATGATATTTCGCAATTCGGCAATAGAAACACGATCTTGTTTCATGGTATCACGGTGGCGAATTGTTACGGTTTTATCTTCTAATGTTTGGTGATCAACTGTGATACAAAAAGGTGTTCCCAATGCATCTTGGCGACGGTAACGGCGACCAACTGCATCTTTTTCATCGTAAGCCACATTGAAATCCCACTTCAACTCTTCAATAATTTCACGGGCAACTTCCGGCAATCCGTCTTTTTTTACCAATGGCAAAACAGCTGCTTTTGTTGGTGCTAAAACACTCGGTAATTTTAAAACCGTACGTGTTGATCCGTCTTCCAACGTTTCTTCTTGTAACGATTTTGAGAAAACCGATAAAAACATACGATCCAATCCAACCGATGTTTCTACCACATACGGCACATAAGATGAATTTGTTTCGTTATCGAAAAACTGCAGTTTTTTACCTGAATGTTGTTCGTGCGCTTTTAAATCGAAATCGGTACGCGAGTGAATTCCTTCCAATTCTTTAAATCCAAACGGGAAATTAAATTCAATATCTGCTGCTGCATTTGCATAATGTGCCAATTTTTCGTGGTCGTGAAAGCGATAGTTTTCTTTCCCTAAACCTAACGACAAATGCCATTTTAAACGCGTTTCTTTCCAATATTCGTAATAGGTCATTTCTTCGCCCGGTTTTACGAAAAACTGCATTTCCATTTGTTCAAACTCGCGCATACGGAAAATAAACTGACGTGCCACAATCTCGTTACGGAACGCTTTACCAGTTTGTGCAATTCCAAACGGAATTTTCATACGTCCGGTTTTTTGGACGTTTAAAAAGTTCACGAAAATTCCCTGTGCGGTTTCTGGTCGTAAATACAAATCCATCGCTGTATCAGCCGATGCACCTAATTTTGTTCCGAACATTAAATTGAACTGACGAACATCGGTCCAGTTTTTAGAACCTGTTTCCGGATCAGCAATTCCCAATTCTTCAATCAAGGCTTTTACATCTTCTAAATTCCCTGAATCTAATCCAGACGCCATTCGTTCTAAAATTTCTTTCTTTTTTGAAAGATATTCTACAACGCGCGGATTTGTAGTAATAAATTCTTCTTCATTAAAAGCATCGCCAAAACGACCTTTTGCTTTTTCGATTTCTTTTTGAGCCTTTTGCCACAATTTCTCGCAGTAGTCTTCGATCAAAACATCGGCTCTATATCTTTTTTTAGAATCTTTATTGTCAATTAACGGATCGTTAAAGGCATCAACGTGCCCGGAAGCTTTCCATGTGGTTGGATGCATAAAGATAGAAGCATCGATCCCCACAATATTTTCGTGCATCTGTACCATTGATTTCCACCAGTACTCACGAATATTCTTTTTTAATTCTACTCCGTTTTGCGCGTAATCGTAAACAGCGCTTAAACCATCGTAAATTTCGCTCGATGGAAAAATATATCCATACTCTTTTGCATGCGAAATTACATTTTTAAAAATATCTTCTTGTTTTGCCATAATGCAAAAATACTAAAATTGCAGTTTGTTAAAGTTTGTAAAACAAATAGTTGTAAAATATTGTTTTTTTATTGTATATTAACGCAAAGGTACATAAAATGTGTTGGTAATGTGGGCAATTATCGATGTTTTTGATTTATTTTATCCGCATCTTTGTTATGGTTGCGATGAAGTTCTGCATGGCAGGAATGATATTCTGTGCAGCAATTGTTTGATTGGTTTGGATTTTATTCCGCCAGCTGTAAACAACAATACAGAAATGAAACGCCGTTTTTATGGTAAACTTTTGGTTGAACATTGTTTGGCTACTTTGTATTTTTCTGAAGAAAGCATTGTTCAGAAATTACTGCACGAACTAAAGTATAAAAATCAGCAGAAAATCTCTACCTTTTTTGCTACGCTGACTTTACAGCACTTAAAAAATCATGTTGTTTTTAGCTGGGTTGATTTTATTGTTTGTATTCCGCTGCATAAATCGAAAGAGAAAAAACGCGGGTACAATCAGTTAGATGGTTTTGGGAAGGAATTGAGCAAGCAGATAAAAGTTCCTTTTTATAAAGATTATCTTATTAAAACATCGAAAACCAATACGCAAACCAAGAAAAGTATGTGGCAACGCGCCGAAAGTAAAAGCGAGTTTATTGTAAATGCGAAATATCAAGATCTAAAAAACAAAAACATTCTGTTGATTGATGATGTTATGACAACGGGGTCTACTTTAGAAATTGCGGGTAAGTGCATCTTAAAAAATTCGACCAACAAAATAAGCATATTAACTATGGCATATACACGGTAAAAAAATCAAATAAAAATAGTTACTTTGCAGGGTAAATTTAAGTTGATGAGATTTTTAAGATATTTTAGTTTTTTCCTTATACTAACATTAGTGCTGTTTACAAACTGTGCGAAACGCGGAACCATTACCGGCGGATTGAAAGATACGCTGGCACCCGTTATTTTATCGACCAATCCGGAAAATTTCAGTACGCATTTCAAAGAAAAAACCATTCAGATAAATTTTGACGAATATGTTAAGCTGAACAAGGTTAACCAGCAGCTGATTATTTCGCCACCAATGGATACACAGCCCGAAATTACACCAATGGGCTATCCAAGTAAATTTATAAAAATCAAGATTTTTGATACGCTTAAAGCAAATACAACTTACAGTTTTAATTTTGGCGAAAGTATTCAAGACAATAACGAGGGAAATCCGTACACTAACTACAAATACGTTTTTTCTACGGGAGATTATATCGATTCATTAAAACTGACCACCAATTTTGAAGATGCTTACAGTAAAAAATCAAAAGGTGCTGTGAATGTACTGCTTTATGAAACCGAAGGTTTTAACGATTCTACAATCTACAAGAAAAAACCGTTGTATGTGGCAAGTGCAAAAGACAGTCTTTCAACCGTTGATTTGGAAAATTTGAAAAGTGGCAGTTATTACCTTGTTGCTTTACAGGAAAAAAGTAGTAATTATAAGTTTGATCCAAAATCAGATAAAATAGGTTTTCATCCAAAACCAATTACATTGCCAACAGACAGTGTTTATAGCATAAAATTATTTAACGAAGCCAAGCAGACAACGGCTTATCGTCCGTCGTTGGTTAGTCAGAACAAATGGTTGGCTGCTTATGAAGGCGACACCAAAAACTTAAAAGTAACTGCTTTAGGGAACAATAAACCAATTGCATCGCGCTTTCAAAAAGTTCCAGGTAAAGATTCTATTTTTATATTTACTCCAATTGAGAAGTACGATTCGCTTCAGTTTAAGTTCAAAACAACAGATTACGAGAAAATTCATACGGTTACGCAACGAACCGTAAAACCAATTGATACGCTGCAAATTAAATTTACCAAAAGTGGATCCATTCAGTTTAGAGATACCATTTCGTTTACAACGAATACACCTTTTAAAAATATTTCCAACGATTTAATTCAGGTAATTGGTAAAGATTCACTTCAAATTCCGTTTACTATTAGAACCGATTCGTTAAACAATATGGTTAAGATTTTGTTTGATAAGGTGGAAGATGAAAAATACACTGTGTTTTTAAAACCAAACAGCGTGACCGATTTTTATGACACCGCCTTAAAAACCGAGATGATTCAGCGTTTCCAAACCGGAAAACTAACCGATTACGGAAATATTTCGTTTACACTTTCGGGAACGGTAAACTACCCTATTATTTTTGAACTGTTGACTAAAGATGAAAAGTTGTACGATTACCTATATATAACAGAAGAAAGTTCAATAGAATTCCGAGCCATTGAACCCGATAAATATTTTATACTGATTATTGAAGATGCTAACGGCAATAAAAAATGGGACACCGGAAGTTATCTTGAAAAACGCCAACCCGAAAAGGTTATTAACTTTCAAAAAGAATTTGACATAAGAGCCAATTGGGAATTAAACGAAACATTGGTTATGCCATAAAACTAAAAAACCTTCCAAAAATCTGGAAGGTTTTATTTTATTTCGAAATCGTCTGCATCATTTAAAAAAGCAAATTTTTGTCGAGCAGTTTGTAAAGGATCTTTTTCAAGCTCTGTTATGTAAATCTGCTCATTAATAAGTGGTTTAACAATATATTTTCCCATGAAATCGATAGCTTGTGAATGTCCTGAATATTCTACTCCATTTGGATCAGTTCCGCAACGGTTTACTGCCACAACATAACTCATATTTTCAATAGCACGGGCTTTTAGCAATGCATCCCAAGCATCAATTCTACGATCAGGCCACGAAGCTACATAAACCAGTAAATCGTAGTTTTCATTGACAATTCGAGAGAAAACCGGAAATCTTAAATCATAACAAATCAATAAATAAATATTCCAGCCTTTGTAAGAAACAATTAGTTTTTCATCACCCGATCTATAGACTTTTTCTTCGCCAGCTAATGTAAATAAATGTCGTTTATTGTAGGTTTTGTAAGATCCGTCGGGAAACACAAAAAACAAGCGGTTATAATAATTGTTATCTTCTTTTACAACCCAGCTTCCTGTAATTGCCGTTTGTTTATCTAAAGCTAATTTTTGAATAATTTGTAAGGTCTCGCCTTGTTCTTCTTCGGCAACCATTTCCGGATTCATGGTAAAACCGGTAGTAAACATTTCGGGTAAAAAAATAAGGTCAATATCATTCGGTAAATTCAAGATTTTATCTTGAACATACTCTAAATTTGCTTGTTTATCTTCCCAAATGGTATCGAATTGTATTAAGGCTGTTTTCATACTATTAAAGGTATGAAATAATGAATAAATTTAATTTGAAAACTGTTTTAATTTTTTACCTACGTAAGTAAACATATACCGAAATTTTGCATTGTAAGCCATAGAACGACCATCAACTATTGAAAGTTCTTTTCTATTCTCTTTCGCGTAGTTTGAAACCTCTTCCATTAATTCTTCTTCTCCTTTTTTATACTCTTTGTATTCTGCTGATTTCTTATCACAAAGCTTATCAAGATAGGCAATGTATTTTTCATTTTTAGGTGCAAGAATCTTTAAATATGGAAAAATTTGTTTGTCTTTATTAAACGAGAAAAATCTCATATAATATGATTTATCACTATCTTTCTGCTTTACGTAAAAATACAATTCGTCGTTTAAAGATCCGTTTCTACCAAGATTTATATAATAATTTGCATACATAACAACATAGTCATCAACCCTTGGTATTTGAAACATTGTTACAGGTTCTTTATCTTTTACCTCTAATGATTTTCTTTCGAATTTATATACATTAATACGATCGAAACGAGTAGGTTCTTCACCAGAAAAAACAACATAATTTATTTTATTTGCAGGTATTTCAACATAATTCTCCGTTCCTTCGGCTTTAAACAAAATTACATCTGCTTCTACGTCTCCATGTCTAAAAAGTTTAGGATCTAACGTTAACATACGTTTCCCTACATTTGAAACTTTGTTGTTTTTGATATAGCCTGTTTTTGTGGTATTGTCGTTCATATACACCATGGCTTGCTCAGGAATTTCCTCGTTCGCTTTCCAGTATATAAATTGTGAATTAGCACTAATGGACAATAGTGCAATAATGAATAGATAAAAGTTTTTCATAAAAGTTGTTTAAATTTTCGCTAAAATAGAAAAATCCGAACATAAGTCCGGATTTTTCTACTAAAATATTTTATATCTGATTATTTAACAGAAGCTGCAAAATATTCACGGTTCATACGTGCAATGTTTTCTAAAGAAATTCCTTTAGGACATTCTACTTCACAAGCTCCGGTGTTAGTACAGTTACCAAAACCTTCGTTATCCATAGCTTCAACCATGTTTAATACGCGTTCTGTAGCTTCTACTCTACCTTGTGGTAACAAAGCAAACTGAGAAACTTTAGCTGAAACGAACAACATAGCAGACGAGTTTTTACAAGTTGCCACACAAGCACCACAACCAATACAAGTAGCAGCATCGAACGCTTTGTCTGCATTGTCTTTACGAATTGGCAATGCGTTAGCGTCTTGCGTGTTTCCTGATGTATTTACAGAAACGAAACCACCTGCATGCTGAATACGATCAAAAGATCCGCGATCAACAACTAAATCTTTAATTACAGGGAATGCTTTTGCGCGGAATGGTTCAATATAAATAGTATCGCCATCTTTAAACTTACGCATGTGCAACTGACAAGTTGTAATACCGCGATCTGGTCCGTGTGCTTCACCATTAATAAATAAAGAACACATACCGCAAATACCTTCACGACAATCGTGATCGAATGCTACTGGATCATCACCTTTTTCTACTAATTCGTTATTTAAAACGTCTAGCATTTCAAGGAATGACATATCAGGTTCAATACCGCCGATTTTGTAATCAACCATTTGACCTTTGTCTTTTGCGTTTTTTTGACGCCAAATTTTTAATGTAAGATTCATCTGATTCGAATTTTTACAAAAGAGTAAGATAAAAGACGTTAACCTTTCATCTTTACTCCAATATTATTTATAACTACGAGTTACCATTTTAATGTTTTCATATACTAAAGGTTCTTTGTGAAGAACTGCTTCACGAGGATTTCCTTTGTATTCCCAAGCTGCAACGTAAGAGAAGTTTTCATCATCGCGTTCTGCTTCACCTTCTTCAGACTGATGCTCTTCGCGGAAATGACCTCCACAAGATTCTTCACGTTGTAATGCATCTTTTGCGAACAATTCACCTAATTCCAAGAAATCGGCAACGCGTAATGCTTTCTCTAATTCTTGGTTGAATGAATCCGCCGTTCCTGATACTCTAACGTTTTTGTAGAAATCTTCACGTAAAGCTGCAATTTCGTCCATAGCTTCGTTCAAACCTTGTTCGTTACGAGCCATACCCACTTTGTTCCACATGATTTTACCTAATTTCTTGTGGAAGTAGTCAACCGAATGTGTTCCTTTATTGTTCATAAAATGATCAATCATTGAACGTACATTGTTTTCTGCTTCTACGAATTCAGGTAAATCAGTAGAAATTTTTCCTGTACGGATATCATCTGCCAAATAATCACCAATAGTGTAAGGCAATACAAAGTATCCGTCTGCCAAACCTTGCATTAAAGCCGAAGCTCCCAAGCGGTTTGCACCGTGATCAGAGAAGTTTGCTTCACCAATACAGTAACATCCTTCAACTGTTGTCATTAAGTTATAATCAACCCAAACACCACCCATTGTATAGTGAACCGCAGGGTAAATCATCATTGGGGTTTTGTACGGATCCTCGTCTACAATTTTGTAGTACATTTGGAATAAGTTTCCGTATTTGTTTTCAACCACTTTCTGTCCTAAATCGTAAACCAATTTCGAATCATTTTCATCTAAATGGTGAATACGAGCTTGTTCTTTACCGTAACGGTCAATTGCAGCAGCGAAATCTAAATAAACAGCTTCACCAGTTGCATTTACACCGAAACCTGCATCACAACGTTCTTTAGCAGCACGCGACGCAACGTCACGAGGCACCAAGTTACCGAACGATGGGTAACGACGCTCTAAGTAGTAATCTCTATCTTCTTCAGCTAAATCGGTAGGTTTCTTTTTACCTTCACGAATTGCCTGTGCATCTTCTAATTTTTTAGGAACCCAAATACGACCATCGTTACGTAATGATTCTGACATCAACGTTAATTTCGATTGATGATCACCTGTAACCGGGATACATGTTGGGTGAATCTGTGTGTAACAAGGGTTTGCAAAGTAAGCACCACGTTTGTGAGCTTTCCAAGCTGCTGTTACGTTAGATCCCATTGCATTGGTTGAAAGGAAGAAAACGTTTCCGTAACCACCTGTTGCGATAACTACTGCGTGTGCAGAGTGACGTTCGATTTCACCAGTAACCAAGTTACGAGCAATAATTCCACGTGCTTTACCATTCACAATTACTAAATCTAGCATTTCGTGACGGTTGTACATTTTTATTTTTCCACGACCAATTTGGCGGTTCATTGCAGAGTAAGCTCCTAACAATAATTGCTGACCTGTTTGACCTTTAGCGTAGAATGTACGTGAAACCTGTGTTCCACCAAATGAACGGTTATCTAACAAACCACCGTACTCACGTGCTAACGGCACACCTTGCGCCACACATTGGTCGATAATGTTTACAGAAACCTCAGCCAAACGGTGAACGTTTGCTTCACGTGCGCGGTAATCGCCTCCTTTTACTGTATCGTAAAATAAACGGTAAATAGAGTCACCATCACCAGCATAATTTTTTGCTGCATTGATACCACCTTGTGCTGCAATAGAGTGTGCACGACGTGGTGAATCTTGGTAACAAAAAGCTTTAACGCTGTAACCTAATTCTGCCAATGTAGCTGCGGCAGAACCACCTGCTAAACCTGTACCAACGATAATAACGTCGATATTTCTTTTATTGGCAGGGTTAACTAATTTAATATGATCTTTATAATCGGTCCATTTTGATGAAATAGAACCTTGAGGAATTTTATTATCTAATGCCATAATCAATCTTCTTTATATGATTATTTAATGAAGTGAATGTAAATTGGAATAATTGCAAACAATAATGGAACTACGATTGCAAAAAATTTACCCAACCCGTTAATTAATCCGTTGTATTTAGGGTTATTAGCACCTAACGATTGGAATGCACTTGCAAAACCATGCATTAAGTGAAATGCTAATACAACCATTGAAAACACATAAAAAATTGTAAAAACCAAACCATATGTTGGATCTTTAAAAAATTCTATAGTGATTTTGTATAAATCTTTGTATCCTTCGGCAAACTTAATATCGGTACCTTTTGTGTAGAATTCTTTGTTGTTGCGAACATCTAACTCACCTTCTACCTTATCAAAGTAAATTTCTTTACCTTCTTGGTCTATTTTATAAACCATACCGCCGGTAGTTGTGTTGATACCTTGCGCTTTTAAGTCCATACCAGGCATTGGTTGGAAGTTAACTTCCTGTTGTTGCAAAGGCATGTGGCTAAAGTGCATTTTTGCCCAGAAATTAACCATGTGCGTAGCAATAAAAACAAGTAATAATGTTCCTAAAACCGCCATGTTTCTTGACTGCCATGTACTGTTTGATGCTGCATTGTTTTTTACATATCCTATTGGACGTGCTTTTTTGTTTTGAATGGTTAGCATGATACCATCAACCGCGTGGAATAAAATTGAAAAATACGTTACGTAAGATAGAATTTTTACCGCTGGATTTGATGTCATAAAGTACGCATATTGATTGAACTGTAAATCGGTTCCAAAAATCAACTGCAAGTTACCTGCTAAGTGACCTACCAAAAACAAGCATAAAAATAACCCCGTAAGTGCCATCCAGTATTTTTTCCCGATCGACGACTTTAATAGTGCAGATTTTGCCATAATGTAATGTTACTAGTTTTTCTTCTTAAAAAATCACACAAAAATACAGCTAATTATAAAAACAAAAAAAATGTTAATTGGTTTATTTTGCTATTTATAATCAGTTTAAACAAATTGTTTTTTTTACAGCAAACAGGCTGTAGCATTAAATTATTCGTAACTTTTTGGCATATCGGCATCTACCGCAATAATAAAGGTTGCCTTATTAAGATGTTCTTTTTCCAACTTATTTACATCTGCCTGTTCCACCACACTTATAGTCTGTATTTTTAAATTTCTATCGTATTTATTTACATACCAAGCAATTCCTTCAAAATCATCACTATGATAAGATCCATTTAAATGCAGAAAAATACTATTTGGTTGTAATTCGGTCACTAAAAAATGAGCCATTGTTGCATCTTTAATTGCCTGCGATTTCGGAAAATTTTCGTTTGCATGGTTGCTGTCTTTAAACATTTCCATCATTTTTACATACCCCGGCAGGTTTTTATCATACGGAAAAGGCAAAGGCGCAATCCACGATTTTTCTTGCATTGATAAAGTATCCAACGCTTCTACTCCCTTTTTGTAAACCAAACTTGCGTAACGG
Source organism: Paenimyroides baculatum (assembly GCF_008629655.1). GTDB lineage: Bacteria > Bacteroidota > Bacteroidia > Flavobacteriales > Flavobacteriaceae > Flavobacterium > Flavobacterium baculatum. The sequence continues at coordinate 17,414 of NZ_VWSG01000015.1, read as the reverse complement.
CGCGGAACATTCGTTGCAACATAATTAATATTGTTTTCTTTAGCGAAATTCAATAATGGTTTGTAATCGGTTTTATAGTTATTCCAAAGACGTGCTTCTTTTTCAAACTCTTTTTCGTCAAGTTTCCCTTTTACATAATTCTGTAGAATTTCTGCCTGATCACGCTCAAACATTTCTGCTCCAATAATTAGTTTTTTAGATTTATCGGCATGCAAACTTTTCGCGACTTTTACCTGAAAATAGTGTGCTATGGAATTATTGTGTAATTCGCCAAACAATACCACATCAGACTTTTGAAGGCTTTTGCTCATTTTTTCAAACGACACTTCTTTTCCTTCCGAAGTAAATATTTTGTAAGGTTGAACTTGGGCCGAAACAACCGAAACCATTAATAGAAATAAAGCTGTAATAAATTTCATAGAAATAATATTTATTTTTAAAAACACAAAGGTATTCATTATCTTTATCTTGTTAATATTTATCTTATACAGATTAACAAAAATGCACGATCATTCTAACTTTTTATTTAGTGAATCCTTCGGATTTTCTTCAGAAAACTTAAGAGCTACTTTAGTTCCTTTTCGATCATTTTTTAAGGAAATCCATTTAAAGAAAAATGATTTCCTTGTAAAGGAAGATGAAATTTGCAAATACTTTTGTTTTATTGATGAAGGTGTTTTAAAACATTCTATTGAAATTGACGGGCAAGAAAAGACGACTTATTTAGGCATGAAAAATACAGCAACAGTAGCGTTGAATAGTTTTTTGATGCAGCAACCATCGCGCAAAAGCATTAAAGCTCTTTTCGATTGCCATTTATGGATTATGAGCCGTGATGTTTTTTTGGAGCTGCGTGAAAGCAATTCTGATTTTCGACAGTTTTATTACAATCTTATTGAAAAGCAATTATGTTTGATTGACGAATATCGTTTAGATCTGCTTACACTTTCGCCCGAAGATCGCTATAAGAAATTATTAGAAAACGAACCTAAGTTGATACACGATGTTCCGTTGCATTACCTATCATCACTTTTAGGAATTTCAGACCGACACATGAGTCGAATTCGTAAAAACATAAAATAATGCCATTTGGCTGATTTGTACTAATTGGCATTTGTTTAATTTTGATAAACAATAATTTTAAAAACCTAAAACCATGAAATATCATCAAATAGACCGAAATCTTTTTATAAAAAACCGCAAAAAGTTTGTTGGTCAAATGGCTCCGCAAAGTTTAGCCGTATTTAATTCTAACGACATTTATCCGGTTTCTGCCGATTCTACTTTACCTTTTGCACAACATCGCGATATTTTTTATTTATCGGGTGTAGATCAAGAAGAATCTATCTTGGTGATTTTTCCTGATGCTTTTGAAGAAAAACACCGTGAAGTTTTGTTTTTACGCGAAACTAATGAACATATTGCCATTTGGGAAGGCGAAAAACTGACTAAAGAACGTGCTTTTGAAGTTTCGGGTGTTAAAACGGTTTATTGGCTTTCTGATTTCCCTACTATTTTCAGAAAAATGATGGTGGAAGCAGAAAATGTGTACATTAATAATAACGAACATTACCGCGCATCGGTTGAAACAGAAACTCGTGAAGATCGATTCATAAAAAAATTAAAGAACGATTTTCCAGGTCATCAATATATACGATCAAACCCAATTTTACAGCGTTTGCGTTCGGTAAAAGAACCACAAGAAATTGCTTTGATTCAACAGGCTTGTGATATTACCGAGAAAGGGTTCCGCAGAATTTTAGGTTTTGTAAAACCTGACGTTTGGGAATATGAAATTGAAGCAGAGTTTGCGCACGAGTTTCTACGTAACCGATCTAAAGGTTTTGCGTACACGCCAATTATTGCATCGGGTAACAATGCTAATGTGTTGCATTATATCGAAAATAACCAACAATGTAAAGATGGCGATTTAATTTTGTTTGATGTTGCAGCAGAATATGCTAATTACGCATCAGATTTATCAAGAACGATTCCTGTTAGCGGACGTTATACAGCGCGTCAACGTGAGGTTTATGATGCAGTTTTACGTTGTAAAAAAGCTGCTGAAACCTTATTGGTTGCCGGCAACAACTGGTACGATTACCACAAAGAATTAGGTAAAATTTATACGTCTGAATTATTAGGTTTAGGTTTATTGGATAAAGCCGATGTGCAAAACGAAAACCCAGACTGGCCTGCTTACAAAAAGTACATGATGCACGGAACATCGCACCACATGGGATTAGACACGCATGATTACGGAATTTTAACCGATAATTTTGTTGAAGGAATGGTATTTACAAACGAACCTGGTTTTTATATTCCTGCAGAAGGTTTCGGAATTCGTTTAGAGGACGATTACGTAATTCAAAATCAAGGATTGCCATTGAATTTAATGAAAAACATTCCGTTGGAAGCTGCCGAAATTGAAGATTTAATGAATAGATAGTTTTTATTTTTAAGCTGTTATTATAAACAAAACTCCGACTGATTTAATCTAGTCGGAGTTTCTTATTCTTTTGAAAAGTCTAATTTTTCTTCTCTATCTGCCGTCCAAGACATATCATACCTTACAGTTTTTAATCCTTTACTTTGTAAATCGCTTATAAGTTTTTCTGCATACAATATACCTTCTTTTAATGAAGTAGTTCTTTTTGCGTAAGCCGGTAATTCAACTTCTTTACCTTCAACAGAAATAGAAATAATAATTTCGGCTTCGCCTAGAGATTTTGTTTCATCACTAAACTCTTTTATAGGTTGATTTTCTTTTACCGATGCACTACTTTGTGCTTTTACAGAAACATTTAAAAGAAGAAACAAACCGAACAAAACTACTTTTCTCATAATATCTTTGGTTTAAATTTTATCTAATTTACTAAAAAACAATTATCTGAAATAAAAAAAATCCCAAATACTAATCTTATCAGTATCGGGATTTCATCTTAAAAAATATAAAGGTTGATTATGACCAGCGTTTGTTTCCATAAGCTTCGTATTGGTATGCATAAATTCTACTCCATTTATCGTATTGTGATCTGCTTAACAGATTTTGAATTTTACGATCGTACTCACGGTCTAACATACGCAGTTTTTGCTCTGGATTTCTGTATTTTCTAATAATATAACGTTCATCGTTTTGTTTGTCTTTCAAAATATCAACCAACATACGTTCTTGACGTTTTGATAAATCTAAACGAGAAAAACTATAGTTTCCGTATTTGTTATTGTATTTATCGTTGCCATAATTTTGCTGGCTGTGACGGTTTTCTTGGTATCTGTTATCATCAGTTCTTACCATTTGTCGTTGCTGTGCAAATCCACTTAGACTAAGTGTTACTAATGCAAGGGTAATTAATTTTCTCATGATTTCTAACTTTTTAATGTTTTAAACTTGTTGTTTGATTAGTGAATTCCAATTGCCGTGCCAAAGTTTAAAACCAGAGAAAATTTTATTTGAATGCAGGTAAACCGATTGATTTTTGAGGTAAACAAAAAAAGCATCAGGTTTTCTCCTGATGCTTTTAATATATTTAAGTTTTATAATCTTAATAAGCTCTTGCGTCGTTACCTTCTACAAAGTTCATAAACGCACGGTTTACCACGCGGTTACCACCTGCTGTTGGGTAATTTCCGGTAAAATACCAGTCACCTAAATTATCAGGACAAGAAATATGAAGATTTTCTACCGTTTGAAACATCACTTTTAAATCGGCTTTTACAGTTTCAGGATGAAGCATTTCAGAAATTTTATCAGAAATTTCTTCATCGGTAAACGGAGCGTAAATTTCTGTAACAAAGTTTATCACCTGTTCATCTGGTAAATTTTCCTGCGTTTTACATTTCGCATAAACTTCATCAATAATATGATACATGTTACGATCTTTCAACAATTCTAATGTAGCATTAAAAGCAATCAATGTATCCATTTTAGCCATATCGATACCGTAACAATCAGGATAACGAATTTGCGGAGCCGATGAAACTACGATGATTTTTTTAGGATTTAATCGATCTAACATCTTGACAATCGATTTTTTCAAGGTAGTTCCGCGCACAATACTATCGTCAATAACAATCAAAGTATCGGTTGGTTTTACTACACCATACGTAACATCGTACACATGTTCTACCATATCGTCGCGGTTACTGTCGTCTGTAATAAACGTACGCAACTTGGCATCTTTAATGGTGATTTTTTCTGATCGAATAGTTTTAGAAAGAATTTCCTGTAGATTTTCTGGCGACAACTGCTCTTTTAAAGCAAGAATACGTTCGGTTTTCTGCTTGTTTAAAAATTCTTGTGCACCTTCAACCATTCCAAAATAAGAAACTTCGGCTGTGTTAGGAATGTAAGAGAACACGGCATTTTCTACATCATTTTCAAGTTCTTTCAAAATCATAGGCATCATTGTTCTACCTAACATTTTGCGTTCTTGATAGATTGACGCATCGTTTCCTCTTGAAAAATAAATACGTTCAAACGAACATGCTTTTCTTTCTAAAGGCTCTAAAATTTCTTCGAAAGAAACCTGACCGTCTTTTTTAATAATAATGGCGTTACCCGGATCTAACTCTTTAATTTCGTTGAAAGGAACGTTAAATGCAGTTTGAATCACCGGACGTTCTGAAGCCACGACCACAATTTCTTCGTCTTCGTAATAAAACGCCGGACGAATTCCTGCAGGATCGCGCAATACAAACGCATCTCCATGACCAAACATACCTGCCATTGCAAAACCACCGTCCCAGTTTTTAGATGCTCTGCGTAAAATGCGTGCAATATCTAAACGCTCGCCGATTACCGGAGTCGCATCTTTTTTAGATAAACCTTCTTTATCGCGTAACTGAAAGTACAGATCTTCTACTTCATCATCTAAAAAATGACCGATTTTTTCCATTACCGTAACGGTATCTGCCATTTCTTTTGGATGCTGACCCAAACGCACCAAATCTTCAAACAAAACCTTTACGTTGGTTAAGTTGAAGTTTCCGGCTACAATAAGGTTGCGATGCATCCAGTTGTTCTGACGTAAAAACGGATGTACGCTTTCTATATTATTCTTTCCGAAAGTTCCGTAACGTACGTGCCCCAAAAACACTTCTCCCAAATAAGGAATGTGTTTTTTCTGTGCATCAACATCGTTCAACCATTCCGGATTTTCTTCTAATTCTTGATTGATTCTTCCGTTTACTTGCGAAAAAATATCTTGAATTGGAGATGTTTTGTTAGATCGAACGCGGCTGATATAACGCTCACCCGGATCCATATCTAACTTAATGCTTGCCAAACCTGCCCCGTCTTGTCCGCGGTTGTGCTGCTTTTCCATTAGCAGGTACATTTTTTGGATTGCATAAAAACTTGATCCGTATTTTTCTTTATAAAAAGACAACGGTTTCTTTAATCTTAAAAGTGCAATACCACATTCGTGTTTTATAGCGTCGCTCATTGTTGTATGTTGTTGTGTTATTGTTGTTAAACCAAAAAAAGCCCATAATTTGGGCTTTCTGTTTTTATTGTGCTAGTTCTATATCGAACTGTGTTAACATTTTAAACTGCTGTAAACGTGCGTTTACTTCTTCTTTTTCTAAACTTTCCATGCGTTGCGTTCCGAATTTTTCAACACAGAACGATGCCAGATTGGAACCATGTATAATAGCGTTCTTCATATTATTGAACGAAACATTGCCTTGCTGTGCCAAATAGCCCGAAAAACCGCCGGCAAACGTATCGCCTGCTCCGGTTGGATCAAAAACTTCTTTTAAGGGTAATGCCGGTGCAAAAAACACTTGGTCGTTATTAAAAAGTAACGCACCGTGTTCGCCTTTTTTAATTACCACGAATTTTGGTCCCATGGTATGAATGATTTCTGCTGCTTTAACCAATGAGTATTCACCAGAAAGTTGGCGAGCTTCTTCATCGTTAATTGTAAGAACATCTACACGTTTTAAAACCTGTTTTAATTCTTCTAAAGCACAATCCATCCAAAAGTTCATGGTATCTAAAACAACCAATTTTGGTTTTGATGTTAATTGATCTAAAACACCAATTTGGATATTAGGATGTAAATTTCCTAACATAATTACATCAGAATCTTTAAAATCTTCTGGAACAATCGGATTAAAATCTGCCAAAACGTTTAACTGTGTATCTAAAGTATCACGCGAATTTAAATCGTTATGATACAAACCGCTCCAGAAAAAGGTTTTGCCTTCTTTTACGATTTCGATTCCAGAAATATCAATATTTCTGCTTGATAACAAATCTAAATATTCTTGAGAAAAATCGTCTCCAACTACAGAAACAATTGCCGATTTTACATTAAAATGCGATGCCGATAAACCTATATAAGTAGCGGCTCCACCAAGAATTTTGTCGGTTTTACCAAAAGGTGTTTCAATTGCATCATAAGCAACCGTTCCTACAATCAATAATTTGTTCATATAGTTGTTAGTAAATGAAGATGCAAAGATAATACGAAACCAACTAATACGCAAACACGTTTGTTATTCATTAACATAGATTAATTTTCGTTTATTTTTAAGTAGATAATCATGACGAAACACACGAGATTAAAGTTTATTTTCGAGATCTTGCTTGCTAATAACAGCCATTATTTCAACCTGGTTATTATTTACTTTATAATAAATTGCATCTGACCCGCAAACGCAACGGCGATAACCTTGCTTAATAAAGTCAACAGATTCAAATGAAAAAGGTATGCGGGCAATCATTTCAAAATGATCAAAAAAGGTATTAAAATAAGCATCTGCCTGCTGCATACCAAATCTTTGAACTCCATAATGATGAATTCTAATCAAATCTTCTTTAGCAGCATTACTTAACTTATAGTTAGCCATTAAGCAATTCTTTAGATAATTTTAAAATTTCTTCTTTACTGTCAGTGGTAAATCCACTTTTTTCAGCATTTTCTAATTTTTCCTTTATCCATTCTTGTTTGCGAGCTTGTCTAATTAAATCATTAACCAACTCACTTTTACTGGCATATTCTTTATTATCAACTTGATTTTTTAACCATTGATCATTAGGTTCTGTAAGAGAAATACTTTGTCGTGCCATAATTTCACATTTGATGTAAATTTACACCAAAATAGCATCAACAACAATTTTTTAATAATTATTTTATAACCATACTTAATTTTCGTTTTCTTCGTACCATTCGTCAATCAGCAGTTTAGGTTCTTTTGATGCTTGAACCGCCAAGAAATCGCAACGCTCGTTCATTGGGTGGTTATTATGCCCTTTTACCCATTGAAAATTGACTTTATGCTTACGGTAAATCTTTAAAAAACGCTGCCATAAATCAGGATTTTTCTTACCTGCGAAGCCTTTCTTTTCCCAACCAAAAACCCAACCCTTTGTAACCGAATCTACTACATATTTAGAATCTGAAACCACCAAAACCGTTAAATTATCTCTAGTTAAAGCTTCTAACCCAATAATCACAGCCAACAATTCCATTCGGTTATTGGTTGTTTTACGATATCCTTTTGATAATTCTTTATAATGTTTGGTATTGTTTAAGTGTAAAATAGTACCATAACCACCCGGACCTGGATTTCCGCGCGATGAACCATCGGTATATAAAAGAATTTCGGGTTGCATGTAATTTAGTTTCAGCAAAAATACAATTCTATTTTGGCATTTTTTTTGTTAGCACCTATCAAAACACAAATTCTATGGAGAAATACTTACTTACAATTGGTTTGTTGGCTGTTACAAATATCTTTGTGCAAAATAAAAATACGGTTTATAATTACGACTATAACTATGCGAATAAAATGTCGAGATTATGGATTGATTTTGATATTATTGTAGAATACGATTTTTTAGAACACAAGCTGTTTCATAAAGATTTTACTTTGAAAGACGGCTATATTTTTAAAAACACGAATGATTCATTGGTCGAAATTGGTTTTTACAATACCGAACAGTTTATTCTAAATAGAGAAGTTTACGAAATGAAATATCCTGCCGCTGGTAGAATCGCTATTCGCAAAAAAAGGAGACAAAACTTGGTTAAGAGTAAATACCAAGCAAACAACGATATCATTTATTGAGTCAACAGACAACATTCCTGAAATGGTTCAGCTTTGGGCATTATCAACTGCTTTACAACGTGAATTCTTTTATAGAGAAAGACGATTGTACGAAAAAGCAACATCAACCAATATCACCATAAAGACCGAAACATCGTTATAAAATAGTTTTATGAAAACACTATTAACCCTCATTCTGCTTTTAAGTTTTTCTGTAGGCAACGCGCAATATTTACAAAACGATACTATTTATTTTGATATTCCAAACGATAGCATTGCACGACTTTGGGATAACAGCGATTACAATCATACTGATATCGATCTAAAAAATAGAAGAATTATTAACGATTATTACGTTTTTGAAGACGATATTATTTTTGCTATTGATGATTCTTTATCGTTTGAAATTGGCAGTTACGATAAAAATAATCTGTATTTGGAAAAGCAGTATAAATTTTCGAAACCATTATTCAACAGATTGGAAATAACCGAAGTTGGAAGCAAAAAATCGGCTAAGGTGCGAACCAAAGCCGATCATGTAATTTTTGAAGATCCACATAATATTTTAACCGATGTTATTAAACTTTGGTTAAGCGAAAAGTGTATCCGCAGATATTTAAACAGAGAAGAAACAGAGAATTTTATAGAAAATGTTCTGTCAAATACCGCAGCTTCCTTTTAATCGTCCAATAATTTTTCGATCACTTTCGGGAAATGCTCATACTCTAATTCGTGTACTTTATTGGCAACATCTAAAGCCGTATCGATTTCGGCAACCGGCGTTTTAGCCTGAAAAATAACTGCGCCTTCATCGTAATGTTCACTTACAAAATGAATGGTTATGCCGGTTTCGGTTTCTTTATTGGCAACAACTGCATCGTGCACAAAACCTCCGTACATTCCTTTCCCTCCGAATTTTGGTAAAAGTGCCGGATGAATATTTACTATTTTGTTTGGATATAGCGCCACAATTTGGGCAGGAAACAACAATAAATATCCTGCTAAAACAATTAAATCGGGTTTTAATTCGTTGATTCTATCAAACAAAATACCCTCATCATTCTGCTTTTTGGTAATCACTTCGGCAGAAACATTCAAATTTTTAGCTCGTTCTAAAACAAAAGCATCTTTTTTATTGGTAATGATATGAAAGTTGTGCGAAATCTTTTTTTCTCTAAAATACTTAATGATATTTTCTGCGTTACTTCCCGATCCTGAAGCTAATAAAACAATGTTTTTCATACAATTACGATACTTTTATTGGGTATTAAAGATTAAATAATTAATTTAACCAGCACAAAAATCGAAAAAAATATCCATTTAAAAATTATTTTTTTAACTTCGCAGTTACAAAAACAATTAAAAGTGTGGTTTTAAATTAAAGTTTTATATTTTTGCCACAACAATTAAACTTAAAAAATAGAAAAGGTTATGTCAGACATTGCATCAAGAGTAAAAGCAATTATCGTTGACAAATTAGGAGTTGACGAAAACGAAGTTGTAACAGAAGCAAGCTTCACAAATGATTTAGGAGCTGATTCATTAGACACTGTTGAGCTAATCATGGAATTTGAAAAAGAATTTGATATTCAAATCCCAGACGATCAAGCTGAAAACATTGCTACTGTTGGTCAAGCTATCTCTTACATCGAAGAGGCTAAAAAATAATAACTAATTAGCCTGTGCAGTATATTTAATATTGCACAGGTGTTATTATTTCCTTTTTCCAAGTTTAAGATTAAATTATTAGATCTAAATCTGTAAAATTATAGCAACCCAATGTTTCGTTTTTCTTGAAACTTGGGTTTTTATTATTTTATTTAAAATATACTTATATGAATTTGAAGCGAGTTGTTGTTACTGGTTTAGGTGCCCTAACTCCTATTGGAAATAACGTTGCAGCTTACTGGGACGGACTTATTAACGGAGTAAGCGGCGCAGCGCCAATTACCTATTTTGACGCTTCTAACTTTAAAACACAATTTGCTTGTGAGGTTAAAGATTTTAATGTTGAAGATTTTATCGACAGGAAAGAAGCAAGAAAAATGGACCGCTACACCCAATATGCTATCGTTACCGCTACCGAAGCAATGGAAGATGCGAATTTTAATCTTGAAAAATTAGATTTAGATCGTGCTGGGGTAATCTGGGGTTCGGGAATTGGTGGTTTACAAACTTTTCAAGACGAGGTTACCAATTTTAACCAAGGAAACGGTGTACCAAAATTCAACCCGTTCTTTATTCCTAAAATGATTGCCGATATTGCCGGTGGATTAATTTCTATGAAATACGGTTTACGCGGACCAAACTTTACAACGGTTTCTGCATGTGCATCATCTACCAATGCAATTATTGATGCCTTTAACTACATTCGTTTAGGTATGGCAGATGTTATTGTTACAGGTGGATCTGAAGCGGCGGTTACCATTGCAGGAATCGGCGGATTTAACGCTATGCACGCATTATCAACAAGAAACGACGATCCAAAAACAGCATCAAGACCAACAGATAAAGACCGTGACGGTTTTGTTTTAGGCGAAGGTGCAGGTGCTTTGGTTTTAGAAGAATATGAACACGCGGTTGCTCGTGGCGCAAAAATCTATTGTGAAATTGGCGGCGGCGGTATGTCTGCAGATGCACACCACATTACAGCTCCACACCCTGAAGGTTTAGGTGCTAAAAACGTAATGTTGAACTGTTTGCGCGATGCTGGTTTAAAACCAACAGATGTTGATGGTGTAAACATGCACGGAACATCTACACCATTAGGTGATATTGCAGAATCTAAAGCAATTTTAGAGGTTTTTGGTGAACATGCTTATACAATGAACTTGAATTCAACAAAATCTATGACCGGGCATTTATTAGGTGCAACAGGGGCTATTGAAGCTATTTCTTGTATTTTGGCGATTCAACATGGTATCATTCCACCAACAATCAACCATTTTACTGCCGATAAAAACATCGATTCTAAACTAAACTTTACTTTTAACAAAGCGCAAAAACGCGATGTTAAGGTTTTAATGAGTAACACGTTTGGTTTTGGCGGACACAATGCTTGTGTTTTGGTTAAAAAATTAGAGAACTAATTAAGCATGAATTGGCTTAAAAAAATACTGACAAAAAGATCCCCTATTAATAATAGCGGGATTTTTTGTTCGGAAATTTCGAAAGTAATCGGATACAAGCCAAAAAACACACTTCTTTTCGAGACTGCTTTTACGCATCGCTCTCTCAACAAAATCGGTATTACAGGCGAGCCTTTAAATTATGAACGTTTGGAATTTTTGGGCGATGCTATTTTAGGATCAGTCATTGCTGCCTTTCTATACAAAAATGCTCCAAAAGGCGATGAAGGTTATCTTACACAAATGCGATCAAAAATCGTAAACAGATCGTACCTTAACAGCATTGGCAAAAAACTTCAATTAATTGATTTGGTTCGAACAAAAGCGAACATTCACAACTTTGGCGACAACATTAACGGTAATTTGTTAGAAGCTTTAATTGGTGCCATTTACGTTGATACCGGATTTACAGCCTGCGAAAAATTTATTTACAAGAATATTCTGATCGATTTTAAAGATCTGGAACATTTAGAAAATAAAATATCAAGCTACAAAAGTCTGTTTATTGAGTATTGCCAAAAAAACAAATGCACCTTTAAGTTTGAAAACTGTGACGATAACGGAAAAGACAACGTTAAGCATTTCTACATAAAACTGTATTTTAACGATACAGTTATTGCACGCGCACGCGCGACCAGCAAGAAAAAAGCCGAAGAAAAAGCGGCACACCGCGCCTACTTTGCATTGCAAAATCAGATACTGCAGCATTAAAAAATGATTAAATATTGAGTTTCAATCAATAATCGTATTTAAATTTTGTATTTTTGTTAAAAGAATGACGCCGCAGAAAAAAAATACAAACGAAGTTTTACACAAGCTGGAATTTATTGATGACGATAAGGACGATATTGTTCTAATTGCCATAAAATCTAACATGCCCGATTACAAAATGGCGTATTCTTTAAACAGATATCTGGGCGTACAGTTTAAAAAAGTTCTTCCTGAAATATCGCTAACAGAAAATGTAACTGCTTTTTTTAGGAGTTTTATTTTCCAAGATCACAAAAATCATTTGATTTGGCGATTGTTCGAAAATAAATCGAATTACACGGAAAATGATACTAACGAAGGTTATTCTTTGTTTAAAAACAACGAAGAATTGTTCGCAGCAACGCATTATCTGATACCGGAATGGAAAAATATCGACTTTTTTATTCTGATTGAAAACACCGATTTTTTGTTTGAAACAGAAGAATTGTTAGAAAAACTTCAAAACATAAAGAACATATCAACCCAATTTGTCGTTGATATTGATTCTTTAAATATAAAATCACAAAAAAATTTAATTTTTTAATATGTTACCAAGAAAAAAAACAAAAATAGTCGCAACCCTAGGTCCGGCTTGCAGCACCAAAGAGATAATTAAGCAAATGATTGAATCTGGTGTAAATGTTTTTAGAATCAACTTTTCGCATGCAGATTATTTTGACATTGAAGACAAGGTTAAAATCATTCGCGAGTTAAACGACGAATTTCAATACAACACTTCTATATTAGCCGATTTACAAGGTCCGAAATTACGCGTAGGTGTAATGAAAGACGAAGTTGTTCTTAAAAAAGGCGATATTATTACTTTTTCTACCAAAGAAGAATTTTTAGGAACAGCCGAAAAAGTTTACATGACCTATAAAAGTTTTCCGCAAGATGTAAATCCGGGTGAAAGCATTTTATTAGACGATGGTAAACTTATTTTCACGGTGTTGGATACAGACGGTATTCATGAAGTGAGAGCTGTTGTTGTTCAAGGCGGTCCGTTACGATCTAAAAAGGGAGTTAATTTACCAAACACAAAGGTTTCATTGCCGGCTTTAACCGAAAAAGACATTAAAGATGCTCTTTTCGCGATTAAATTAAGTGTTGACTGGATTGCTCTTTCTTTTGTAAGAACCGAAGAAGATTTAGAAGATTTACGATTACTGATTGAAGAACATTCTGATCATAAAATTCCGATTATTGCTAAAATTGAAAAACCCGAAGCTGTTGCGAACATCAATAAAATTGTATCACATTGCGATGGTTTAATGGTTGCTCGTGGCGATTTGGGTGTTGAAATTCCGGCACAAGAAGTTCCGTTGATTCAAAAACAATTGGTTCACAAAGCAAAATATGCTCGTATTCCGGTAATTATTGCCACACAGATGATGGAAACAATGATTACCAGCCTGACACCTACTCGTGCCGAAGTGAACGACGTTGCAAATTCTGTAATGGATGGGGCCGATGCAGTAATGCTTTCAGGAGAAACATCGGTTGGTAATTATCCTGTTCAGGTAATCGAAAAAATGACACAGATTATTAACAGTGTAGAAAATTCAGATTTGATTAAACTACCTGTTAACGATCCTAAAATTAAAACAAAACGTTTCATCACCAAATCTATTTGCTACCACGCAGCCATTATGGCAAACAGTATCGAAGCAAAGGTTATTAACACGCTAACCAATTCAGGATACACTGCTTTTCAAATTTCGGCATGGCGACCAAATGCACACATTTTAGCTTATACATCAAACAAAAACATGCTTACACAGTTAAGTTTGCTTTGGGGTGTTACTGCTTTTTGGTACGATAAATACGAAAGTACCGATGTTACTATTGAAGATATTAACCAGATTGCCAAAGAAAACAATTATGTATTAGAAGGCGATTACACGATTAATTTAGCTTCGATGCCTTTAAATGAAAAGGGAATGGTAAACACGATTCGTGTTTCTGAAATTGAATAGATAAAAACATACGTTTACTTGAGAAATTTTCTGTTTTTTGGTTTGATTTTATTGTGTATACCTTACACTACAGAATCTGAAAGATTCTTAAAGAAACAATTATCAGAAGATAATTTTGATTTTATAGATCTAAAAGCAAAGAGTAGTACCATACACTATAATATTACTAACAGTGGTGTACAGTATGGAATTATTACACTTAACAATAAACAAGAAATTAAGTTTTGGTTTGTAAGCCATCATTTCATGTCTGACAAAGGCGGAACGATTTATGAATTTCCGAACGGAGATAAACAATTCATAAGCGGTATGTATTGTTGCGAAGTTCAATTTAACGATGATGGATCTTTAAAAAATCTTTCTACCTTTAAGAATTATCTTGAAGCCAAGAACGGATTAAGAACTTAAAAACAGTAAACTAATTATACACAAAAAGTCATTCTTAACCGAGAATGACTTCTTTGTTTGCAAAAGACTTTTTGTGAGAAACGAGCAAAAAAATTGTAACTTAAAGCCCGACCCGAAGGGATTTGCCCAAATAAAAAATAGATCAATAAAAAAGCCCCGAATAAATTCGAGGCTTTTTGTATAAAAATAACGTTGATTATTTTTTCTTTTTTGCTCCACCTTTTTCTGCTTTTGCAGCTTCTTGAGCAGCTTTCATTGCAGCACGAGAAATACGTACTTGTGCAATTACTGTATTGTCTGGTTGTAACAATTTAAAGTTGTTTGTTGGCAATTTAGTAATGTATAATTTGTTACCCATTTCTAATTCTGTGATATCCGCTTCTACGAAATCAGGTAAGTTTGCCGGTAAAGCACGTACTTTTAATTTACGTTGGTTTAAACGTAAAACACCACCTGCCATAACACCTTTAGAGTTTCCTACAACTTTTACAGGAACTTCCATAGTGATTTCTTTATCAGCTTGTAACTGGTAGAAATCGATGTGTAAAATTTTGTCTGATACTGGATCAAACTGAATGTCTTGCAAGATAGCGTCAACTTGCTTAGCACCTAAATCAATTGCAACAGTGTGTACGTTTGGAGTATACACTAAGCTTTTGAATGCTTTTTCCTCAGCTGTAAAATGTACTGGTTGTTCTCCTCCGTAAATTACGCAAGGAACCAATCCAGCATTACGTGCGGTTTTGGTAGCTACTTTACCCACGCTTTCTCTTTCTTGTCCTTTAATTGAAATTGATTTCATTTTAAATATATAAAAATTAATAAAAAATTACATGATAAACTTATCGCTGATAGATGTGTTATTTTGTACCATGTGCATTACATCTGCAAATAATTCGGTACATGTTATGACACGTATTTTGCTGCTTTCTTTTTTCAACGGAATTGAATCTGTAACGATTAATTCTGTTAATGCCGAGTTTTCTATCTTCTCAACTGCGTTGCCCGATAAAATGGCATGTGTACAGATTGCACGCACGCTTAAAGCGCCACGTTCCATCATAACATCGGCTGCTTTTGCTAATGTTCCACCTGTATCAATCATATCGTCAACTAAAATAACGTTTCTGCCTTTTACGTCACCAATCAATTCCATGGTATCGATAACATTGGCTTTTTTACGTTGTTTGTAACATACAACAACTTCGCTTTCTAAATATTTAGCATAAGCATACGCACGTTTAGATCCACCCATATCAGGCGATGCAATGGTTAAATTCTCTAAACCTAACGATTGTACATAAGGTAAAAAGATGGTTGATGCATACAGATGATCTACCGGTTTTTCAAAGAAACCTTGTATTTGGTCTGCATGTAAATCCATTGTCATTACACGAGTTGCACCGGCAGTTTCTAACATTTTAGCTACTAATTTTGCACCTATCGGCACACGCGGCTTGTCTTTACGGTCTTGACGCGCCCAACCAAAATAAGGAATTACAGCGGTAATGTGACGAGCAGATGCACGTTTTGCAGCATCGCACATTAACAATAATTCCATTAAATTATCGGCACTTGGAAAAGTAGAACATACCAAGAACACACGTAATCCACGAATAGACTCTTCAAACGATGGTTGAAATTCCCCATCACTGTAATGCGAAAATGATACACGCCCCAACTCTACACCGTAATGTTTGGCAATCTTTTCTGCTAATACTTTACTTTGCGAACATGCAAATACTTTTGCTTCAGGTTCAAAGTAACTCATTGTTGCTTAATTTAGTAGTTATTATTGTTTGTTGTATTGTGGGTGCAAATTTAAAAATAATTTTAATGATACCGCATTTTTTTTAATATTTTATTTGTTTTAAATAATATTGTGTTTACATTTGCAACACAATTTCAAGCAAAAAGCCTGAGTGGCGGAATTGGTAGACGCGCACGACTCAAACTCGTGTTCTTTGGAGTGTGGGTTCGATTCCCACCTCAGGTACAGAAAGCTCAACTGCAAAGTTGGGCTTTTTTTGTTATTTATTAGATCATTCAACAGTACTTTCTAATCCAATTTTTTAGATCGAAATTTAAAACTTAACATCAATACGCTTTAATATAGAAGTATTTTCCTTATTTTTATAGATCTAAAACGTATCAATATGAAAAAAGACCAATTAAAGAAAAAGCTTAAAGAACAAAATAAGCAGTTAAAAAAACAGAAATCGGTAATTAAATCGTACAAAAAATTGCTGGGTGAATATGAAGATCTTTCAAAAAGAATGAAAAAGAACATTAAAAAGTTTGAATCATTGTTGGAAGATATCGAGGTTGAAGAGGAATTAACTGAAGAAGAAATCGATCAAATCATGAGTCAGTTTGCTGAAGAAAATGAAGAAGACGATCAAGAAACCAATAACAATAAAGAAAAATAATACCCCAGAAATCCTCTGTTAGAGGATTTTTTCTTTCAAAACACATAAGAATCAGTTAACTAATGCAAAACAGTCAAGGAATTTCTGTAAACGACGCCATAAAAAAGTTAGAATACTATTGTTCTTATCAAGATCGATGCTATAGGGAAGTTACCATGAAATTAAAGTCGTTAGGCATGTTTCAAACCGCGATTGACCATATTTTGGATCATTTGGTCGCAAACAACTTTTTAAACGAAGAGCGATTTGCTAAAAGCTTTGCTCGAGGCAAGCATAAATTCAAACAATGGGGTAAACGTCGTATAGAACAAGAACTGAAGTTTCGAGATATATCCTCCTACAACATTAAAACTGCTATAAAAGAAATAGAAGCCGATTATTTAAGCAATTTCTATGCCCTAGCAGAACGTAAATGGCAAAACATAACCGAACCATCATTAGAAAAGAAAAAACGCAAATGGGTCGATTTTTTAATGCGTAAAGGCTATGAAAGCAACTTAATTTTTGATTTTCTTAAAGATTTACAATAACGTCTACAATCCGTAGGAGTTTTTTTATTCATAATTTGGGCAATCCCTTCCGCTGTTGCTACAGTTCGGGCTTTCGCGAGTCGCTTTTGTTTTTTCAAAACAAAGAGCTCCAACAATCGCTCTATCCCTATTGCG
>NZ_VWSG01000014.1:53307-64585 GCF_008629655.1 Paenimyroides baculatum | reverse complement strand
TTTCACCGTCGTATAATGCAACTCCGGCACTGTCGTATCCTCTGTATTCTAAACGCTTTAATCCTTTAATAATGATAGGATAAGCTTCTCTTGGTCCAATATAACCTACAATTCCACACATAATTATTTTTCTTTAGTGTAATAAATCTCTAATTTCATTCTTACGTCGCTGTTTGAAGCATTTGGAGCGTAAATCACGGTTCCGAACGGATTCATTGTTGCGGTCATGGGAATTCTTTTGTCAGTAGCTTTTACGCGGTTCATTATCGAATTGTTAATGTCGCTTGCAACAACCAATCCTAAAGGTACGTTTGTAGAGTCTTTTTGAATTAAATTGTTGATATGATCTGTTACTCTGAACTGATATTTGTGAACAGATTTGTTCGATTTATTCAAGCCACCACCGAAAATTGGTTTGCCGGTTGTTGATGTATCGTTTGTATAATCTGCAATAACCTTGTTGTTTTTAAAATCGTACAAAAATAATTGTCTTGGTGTTGAAATAGTGTCCAAACCTGTTGCGGTATGATCTACATAAAGCGTTAACAATGCCTGGTTAACCAACCATTTATTATCTATTAAAGTTTCTAACTCGTCGGATTTTCCACTGTTGTCGCTGTCATTTCCGAAAAGAGAAATAGTTGCGTAACTGCTTTTTCCGCCGCCTTTTAACCAAAGATTTCCTGTTGAATTATTTTCTAAATCAAAATTACTCTCCAATAAATTCACTGTTGTTGCAGTGATTGGTGTAGTAGTAGATTCCATATAACCAATGTTAAACTCGTATGTTTTACGTTCGCGTTTTGGTTGGTTGGTCTGGCTGTCTATGGCACCATCTGCCTTGTAAACAAAAACAACCTTACCTTTGCTTAAGTCTAATTGTGCTAATGCATTTTGATTGTAAGAATCTACTGCTTCAAAATACAATCCGCGGAAATACTCTTTTAAAAGTCCGTTGTTAATTAAAGACTTGTGTTTGTCGCCAGCAAAAAATTTGTTTTGAAAGTAGTTTTTGTCTAAATCTAACCAAACACCCGGTGCTAAACGCTCTTTTACCTTTTGCTTGCCATCTACCATTTGCGGTGTGCCATCGGCATTGTAAGCGTACAATTTTATTTCGTTTTTATTAAAAGTAAAATCGGTGTTTTGTGCGGTGTTGGTAGAATTGTTTAAACGTTGGTTACTGTTTAATCCTTTTTTATACTGATCGAAAACACTTTTTTCATCGGCATAGTAAAACTGCGTATCAAAGTTGTTGTTAGGATCGCTTGCGCGTAAAAAGTATCCGTTTTCGTAAACGTTTAAATTAAATTTTCCGCTACCATATATATTAGAAACATTGTAAGATCTGTTTCCTTCAGAATCTGTTGATGATACACTGCTTGTAAACGGAATGTAAACATAAACCGAATCTAACACGGGATTAGCTCCGAATGAAGTTAAATCGGTATTGTTTTTCATTTCAAGCTGCGTAACAAAATGCGCTGCTGTCTTTCCAAAAGCACTGTGTGTGTAAACTCCAAAGTTATTTATTGGTAAATTACGCGTGTTTGCAACTGCAGATTCACTGTTTGTTGTTGAAATATTCTGAACCAAATACTTGTCGAAACCAAATTGGTCACTGTCGATAATTTCAGAACCCATTTCGGTAAATTCCTGCTCACAAGAAATTGCGGTTACAGATAAAATTGAAAGTAATACAAATTTAACAATCGATTTTTTTTTCATAGATGCTTTAAATTAAACCTTATGAAGATAAAATTCCGGATAAAAATCCTTCATTTTTTCTTTCGCGTCGAAAGGTAAGAAAGGTTTATTTGAACTTTGTATATAATTTGTTAAATCTTCAGAGATGTCTTGTGAAGAAATCACGATTCCGTCTGAATGATTAATAGCATTCTTCATGATATTAACATAAGTAGCATCTTTTAAAGAATCGATATCACTTGCGTCAAATTCATCAAAAGCAACTTTTTCAAACATATTGTCTGATAATTTTCCATCGAAACCTGCCGAGAAAATAGAAGTGATGATTTTTGTATCAGCAAAAATACTTTCGTCGTTATAATATTTCTTCATGTAAAGTGGCAGCAAAGACGCCATCCAACCTTGAACGTGAATTACATCGGGTACCCAGTTTAACTTTTTAATGGTTTCAACCACACCTTTTACAAAGAAAATAGCGCGTTCGTCGTTGTCATCATACAAAGTATCGGCTTCATCGCCAAAAGTTCCCTTGCGCTTAAAATAGTCGTCGTTGTCAATAAAATAAACTTGGATTCTTTCTTTAGGAATCGAAGCAACTTTAATAATTAAAGGCATATCCATGTCATTGATAACCAAATTCATACCCGATAGTCTTATAACTTCATGCAACTGATGTCTTCTTTCATTGATGCTACCGTATCTTGGCATGAAAATACGGATCTGCCCACCTAAATCATTAATCATTTTTGGAGTGTCAAACGAAGCTTGAGAAACTTCATTTTCAGGTAAATAAGGCACTACTTCAGATGATACATACAATATCCTCTTATCTTTCATTCTTCTTTAATTAAATTAAAAATGCTTTTAAAAGGCAAAATTACGAAAAAATGTGTTACAATGTTAAGTATTGTACTAATTTTGCATTCATTAAAAAAATAAGAACATGAAGGTATTTCATGCGCAAAGCCAGTTAAAACAGCAGTTACAGCCGTTTATACAGGCAAAGCAGACTATTGGCTTTGTGCCTACAATGGGTGCTATTCACAAAGGACATCTTTCGTTGCTAGAGCAGGCTATGAATGAGAACGATGTGGTGGTCATGAGCATTTTTGTAAATCCTACGCAGTTTAACAACAGTGAAGATTTAGCGAAATATCCACGTACGTTGGAGAAGGATTTGGGTTTGATAGAAGCATTATCGGACAAAATTATTGTTTACGCACCTACTGTTGACGATATTTATGAAGGAAATACCGTAGCCCAACATTTTGATTACGATGGTTTGGATAATGAAATGGAAGGAAGCAACCGCCCCGGACATTTTAACGGTGTAGGTACCATTGTAAAAAAACTGTTTGAAATTGCACAGCCTACAAAAGCTTATTTTGGCGAGAAAGATTTTCAGCAGTTGCAGATTATCCGCAAAATGGTCGAAAAAAACAATATGAATATTGATGTTGTTGGTTGCCCAATTTTTCGCGAAGCAAACGGTTTGGCTATGAGTTCACGTAACGAACGATTATCTGCCCAAGCAAAAGATAAAGCTGCATTAATTTACAAAACGCTTAAAGCTGCCAAAACTGTTTTTAGTGAAAAAGATGTTAAAGATTCAGTAAATTTTGTTGCTTATGCCTTTGAAAACGAAGCCGATTTTAAGTTAGAATATTTTATAATTGCTGATGAAGCCTCATTAAAAACAGCAACTGAAAAAGAAGCCGACAAAAAGTACCGCGCATTCATTGTAGTTCATATAGAAGGTGTGCGATTAATTGATAACATTACATTAAATTAAAAATTATAACTTTGCACCATGCAAATAGAAGTTTTAAAATCTAAAATCCACCGCGTTAAAGTAACAGGTGCCGATTTAAATTATATTGGCAGTATTACTATTGATATTGCTTTAATGGAAGCCTCGAATATTATCGAAGGCGAAAAGGTTTCAATCGTAAACATCAATAATGGTGAGCGTTTTGAAACTTACGCAATTCCGGGTCCACGAAACAGTGGCGAAATTACCTTGAATGGTCCAGCAGCACGCCGTGTTCAAAAAGACGATATCATCATCGTGATCACATACGCTTTAATGGATTTTGAAGAAGCTAAAACGTTTTCACCTTGGATTATTTTTCCAAACGAAGAAAATAACACCTTGACTTAATAGTTGAAGGTTTTAAAAAAAATACTAAATATTTCACTCCCACTTTTGTTGGGAGTTTTTTTGGTTTATTACGCTTACAATCAGTTTACGCCGGCACAGATCTCCGAAATGAAAAGCTATTTTGTTTCTGCCGATTATTTTTACATTGGTTTGTCGTTGCTTTTTATGAAGATCAGCCATGCGTCGCGCGCGTATCGTTGGAAGTACAGCTTGCAGTATTTGGGCTATCAGTCTAATTTCTGGAATAATTTTATGGCGATTTCTGTCGGATACCTTTTAAATCTCACAATTCCACGATCAGGCGAATTATCGCGTGCGGCCGTTCTTCAGAAATACGATAAAATTCCGTTTGATAAAGGTTTCGGAACCATCATTGCCGAACGTATAATTGATCTGCTTTTTCTGCTTTTATTTGTCGCCACAGCATTATTGTTGCAGTACAAACAGTTAATGGACTTTATTACACAGCAAATTCCGGTAAAACAACTCGTGATTATTGGCGGTGTTTTTGTAATATCAGGGATAGTAGGTTTGTATATGCTTTATACATCAAACTGGAAAATATTTGTTTTTATCCGACAAAAAATAACCGGATTGGTCGAAGGTATTTTAAGCATTTTTAAAATGCCACACCGCATTCCTTTTCTTATCCACACTTTTATTATCTGGATCGGTTTTGTACTGACCTTTTATTTTGGAACCAAAGCTTTGCCAGAAACCAGCGAAATATCGTTAGGAATCATCATGGTTGCTTTTGTGGTGGGTAGTTTGGCAATAAGTTTTACAAATGGCGGTTTTGGCGCGTTTCCTTTATTAATTGCTAAAATTTTGGCACTTTATGGCATATCGTTAACCGCAGGTACTGCTTTTGGCTGGCTGTTATGGACCACACAAACGGTTTCAGTTGTTGTTTTAGGCGGATTGTCGTTCTTAATACTTCCTGTCGTTAACAAAAACAAATAATTTGTAAATTCGTTTCTTCATTAAGTTGTTAGTTTAGGTTTCTGCTAAAAACTAATGACTATAAGCTAAAAGCTAATATGGCAAAAGTAAAAACAGCATTTTTCTGCTCGTCTTGCGGTACACAATATTCTAAATGGATGGGGCAATGCGGTGCTTGTAAACAGTGGAATACTATTGTGGAAGAAGTAATTCAGAAAGAAGAAAAAGTTGCGTGGCAAACCAAATCTTCGGCAGGAATAAAACGCACTGCAAAACCTTTGTTGATTAATGAAATTGACAGTACGCAGGAAGTTCGTTTAAACACGTTAGATCAGGAATTAAACCGAGTTTTAGGCGGTGGAATTGTTCCCGGATCTATGATTTTACTTGGTGGTGAACCCGGAATTGGAAAAAGTACACTGTTGTTGCAATTATCTTTAAAATTACCTTATAAAGTGTTGTATGTTTCGGGCGAAGAAAGTCAGAAACAGATAAAAATGCGTGCCGAACGCATCAACCCCAACAACAATACGTGTTATATTTTAACCGAAACCAACACCCAGAATATTTTTAAGCAGGTAGAAGAAATCGAACCCGATGTGTTGATTATTGATTCGATACAAACCTTGCATACCGATTATATTGAAGCTTCGGCAGGAAGCATCTCTCAAATAAAAGAAACCACCGCAGAACTGATTAAGTTTGCAAAAGAAACATCGACTCCGGTAATTTTAATCGGACATATTACGAAAGACGGAAACATTGCCGGACCCAAAATTTTAGAGCACATGGTTGATACCGTGCTTCAGTTTGAAGGCGATCGAAATCATGTGTACCGAATTCTTCGAGCATTAAAAAACCGTTTTGGATCTACTGCCGAATTAGGAATTTACGAAATGTTGGGATCGGGCTTACGCGAAGTTTCCAATCCGTCGGAGATATTATTATCGAATAGAGAAGAAGAATTATCGGGCACTGCCATTGCATCAACTTTAGAAGGAATGCGGCCGTTAATGTTAGAAATTCAGGCGTTGGTAAGCACCGCCGTTTACGGAACACCGCAACGCAGCGCCACAGGTTACAACTTAAAACGCTTAAACATGATTTTGGCGGTGTTGGAAAAGCGTGCAGGTTTTCGTTTAGGAATGAAAGACGTGTTTTTAAACATTACCGGCGGAATTTCGGTTGATGATCCGGCGATCGATTTGGCGGTTGTTGCGGCAATTCTATCATCAAACGAAGACGATGCGGTTTCTAAAGATATTTGTTTTGCTGGCGAAGTAGGTTTGTCTGGCGAAATTAGACCGGTTAACCGAGTAGATCAGCGCATTCAGGAAGCCGAAAAATTAGGTTTTTCAAAAATATTTGTTTCAAAATACAACAAAATCACTTATTCATCTACACAAATACAAGTGGTATTTGTATCAAAAATAGAAGAATTGGTATCAGCATTGTTTTAATAGAAAAAATGATAAAAATAGTATTATTTTTAGGTTATTTGGTACTATTCTGGGGTTGTATAACCATAACGGTTTATTCTTTAACCTAAACAAAACGTTATTTTAATGGTGTGTTTAGGTTATGTGATATTGTATTTAGGTGCTTTACTGTTCTGGTTGGCATTTTTGGTGTGAATTTTAGGCTGTGTAACCTAATTTTTTGGTTTTTATACCTTATTTTTTAGGTTGTTTGGTACTACTTTGGGGTTGTATAACCACAACGGTTTATTCTTTAACCTAAACAAACCGTTGTTTTAATGACATGTTTAGTTTTTTTAGTATTTGATTTAGGTTGTGTTCGTAATTATATCGGTACGAAAGTTTTAAATCAATTTAAAAAAAATAAAAATATTTACTACTTTTCCAACCTTTTGGTTGTTTTGATACTCTTTATATATAAAAGGAACATCCTTAAGAAAAATTATACAATTAATTAAATGTTGTTTATGAAAAATATTTTATTTCCTGCTGCTATTGTTTTCAGCATAACGGCAAATGCGCAAAAACCTGTTTTTACACAGGCGCAAATTCAATCGGCTCGTGTTTATAACAATGCTGCCGAGTTAAAACACAAAGCTTCGGTTCAAATTCCGTCGGGCACATCAGAAATCGTTATTACCAATGTGGCTAATTATCTAAACGAAAGCACGGTACAAATAGGTGTTCCAAAAAACGTAACGGTAATGTCGGTTCAATTTACCAATGCGTATGTGGAAGAGTACGATAATAATCAGGATTCGCCTTTGGTTAAACCGGTGAAAGAAGAAATTGCCAAGAAAGAAATCGAACTGAAAACTTTGCAAAATCAGTTAACTGCCGAACGAAAAGGAATTGAGCTGTTAGATAAAAATCAGTCAATGAGCAATGCGCAGAATTTTTCGGTAGCCGAATTAACCAAATTGTTAGATTTCTACAAAACCAAACGTACCGAACTTGCTAATTCTATCAACAAGTTAGAAAATCAGGAAAAAACATTGTTTGAAGAGTTGAATACTTTAAAAGGTAAACTGACTTTTAACGAAACGACTACCGAAAAAACTAGTCAGGGCAAGCTGGTTGTAAATGTAATGAGTAACACGGCAGGAATAATTCCTTTAGAAGTATCGTATTTAACAGATCAGGCAACATGGCAGCCAAGCTACGAAATGCGTATCGATAAAATTAACGAACCTATACAAATGCTGTACAAAGCACAGGTGCAGCAAAACACAGGTATTGATTGGAAAAACGTAAAACTGTCGTTAACCAGCGGACCTGCAAATCAAAATACCTTTGCACCCGAACTGCAACCTTGGTTTTTAGATTATTATTATCCAAATGCTTATCGAAATGAGGATGCAATGCAAGAAGTCTCTCTTGCAAATTTTTCAGTGAAGAAAGAAAAAAGTGAAGCTTCTGGTAAAGGAATTAGTCAGGAAGATATGGAAGTATCTGCGGCTCCTTCAACAATTAATGACTTCACTCAAATCAGCAAATCGCAATTAAACATTACGTTTGATATTGATATTCCGTACACCATTTTAAGCAACGGCAAACAACACAGTGTCGCTTTGAAAGATACACAGCTACCGGCAACTTACAGTTATATTACCACGCCAAAATTAGATACCAATGCCTATTTAATTGCTAAAGTGAAAAATTATGGCGACTACAACATTTTACCTGGCGAAGCTAATGTTGTTTTTGAAGGAATGTATGTGGGCAAAACCTATGTAAACGCCAATGCAAACGAAGATGAACTGCGCTTAAGTTTAGGTAAAGATCAAAATATATCGGTTACCAGAACCATGATTAACGATAAATCGGGATCAAAAACATTGTCTTCACGCAAAGTACAAGATTTTGTTTATGAAATTTCGGTTCGAAACAACAAAAAAGAAAGCATCAGTATTATTGTAGAAGACCAAATACCAATTAGCAGTAATACAGATATCGAAATTACTTTGTCAGATAAGGGCGGTGCCACAACAAACACAGAAAAAGGCAAACTTACTTGGGATATAAATTTAAAACCAAACGAGACCAAAAAAATACGATTTGGCTATCAGGTAAAATCTGCCAAGGATAAAAACTTAAATTTTTAAATAAAAAGCAATCGTATAACGATTGCTTTTTTAATTTATGCTAATTATTTTTACTAAATATCCTAAGTTAATACATTGAAACGATATTTTTTTTCTATTTTTACTGTTAACATATACTTAACAACCTAATTTAATTTATTAATATTAAAATGTAAAACATGAAAAAAATTACTAATTATGTTCTTTATTTTGCAATTCTTCTAATTCCATTATTTTCCTTGGGGCAAGGTATTGCTTTACCTTTTTCTATAAGTGGTTTTAATGCAGATGTTATTGCAAACGGAACAGGTGCTGCGACCATATCAACAAACAATGATGTTGATGGTGTTTCATATGCTTTTAAAAGTTTGGATTGGAAACTCACTGCTACATCAGCAGCTCAAGTAAAAGGATTTCCTGTAGATGGTGTTATTCACTCACTTTCTACACCTGGATTGTACTTTAAATTAGCACCTTACGATCAAAACAATTCAATTAGATTAAGTACTGTTTCAAGTTCGGTTACTTCTAATCTAACTACAACTTACAGTGCAAGTAAAATTCATATTCTTACTACAGGAGGAAGTGGTCCAGCAACATTGGGAGGAACAATCACTTTTACTGATAATACCACACAAGTTTTTACAGGTGTTTCAGTTCCAGATTGGTATTCTACAACAGGTTTGCCACAAACTTATATAAATTTTGGGAGAATTAATATTACTACTAATGCTATAGAAGATGGTACAGATACTAGTCAACCACGTTTATTTCAAGGGACAGTAGATATTATTGCGGCAAATCAGTCGAAAATCATACAGTCAATTACTTTTACAAAATCTGCAGGATCTGGAATTATTAATGTTTTTGCAGTATCTGCAGAAATAATTGAAACATGTGTTTCGCCAGTTCCTGTAACTTTAACCAGTGTGTCTGCATTATCAGCTACGATGTCTTGGACAGCACCTACGCCTACGCCACAAAACGGATATCAGTATGAAATAAGAAACTCGGGAATGCCGGGGAGTGGATCAACAGGTTTGGCGTCAGCAGGCGCAGTTACAGTACTTAACGCTACGGCTACAGGATTACAACCGCAAACAAAATATTATCTTTATATTAGATCGGTTTGCACCGCCGGGAATGGTATTTGGAAATGGGTGGCAACCTTTACTACACCTTGTGTAGCTATGCCAGGTAATTTTTCTGAAAATTTTGATATTTTACCTACTGGAGGAACTACTAATCCATCAATTTCAGATTGTTGGACCTATTTGGATAGTCATACCGGCTATGGCTATACAACAGCAACTGCTTCAAGAACAACAGGCGGAAAAGGTTTTTATGTGTATATGCCAGTTAGTACAGGTGATTTGAAATTGATATCACCAATGACCAACAATTTAGGAAACGGAGCTAAACAATTGCGTTTTTGGGCAAAGATATCTAGTGCTAGTTACTCTACAACTCAAAAGTTAGGTGTTTATACCATGAATGGTAACACAGGAACAGCGACTAAAACTTTAGTAGAAAATAAAATTCCTTTAACAACAACCTGGCAGGAGTTTATTATACCATTACCTGTTACAACAGATGATTATTTTGCGTTTTCATTTGATAGTCAAAACAGTACTGCATATGTATATTTAGATGATATTTTTTATGAAGATTTACTACCTTGTATTTTTCCAATGAATATTAATTCGACTAGTATTACAACAACATCATCTATTATATCTTGGAATTCTTCTATAGCTACCGGTGTAACAGGATATGAGTATGAGGTTCGTTTTTCAGGAGCTGCAGGGTCAGGAGCAACAGGTTTAATTGCAACCGGAACTACAAATGCTACAACTACTACTGCAAATATTGCAGGTTTAACTTCGGGTACTAATTATACGGTGTATGTTCGTAGCTTATGTGGAACAACATCTGGTATGTGGACAACATTCCCTCATAATTTTAATACATTATGTGGTGTGGTTAATTCAATATATGAAAATTTTGACACTACTGCTACCGGAACTTCAACAAATTTAACGGCTCCATATTGCTGGACTTCTATAGATGAGGTTATAACTTCAGGATACAATTATGTTAGTAGCACGTACTCTGTAAGTACATCCAATTCATATTATATGTATAGAACAAATACTTCTACAAATAGTTCAGAAAATCTATATTTAATTTCACCGGAGACTAATAATTTGGGTGGCGGAGCAAAGCGTTTAAGGTTTAAGGTTCGCGCAACATCTACAACGGCAAATGTTAATAAATTAGAAATTTTGCGAAGTAATGGAGTGCTAGCATCTTCTAGCTTTACGGTTGTATCAACAGTTTATCCAGATCAAACAAGTTTTGTTGAGTATATTGTGAACCTACCTAATACAACTGATGATTATTTTGTTTTTAGATTGGCTCATAATGGACTTACGTCATCTTCAACTATTTACATAGATGACGTTTATTACGAGGATATTCCGCTACCGACATTAACTACTACGAAAATGAATAATGTTTGTAATGGCGGAAATGTAGGTTCTGCGTCAGTTGTTGTAGCAGGTGGATTAGCACCTTTTACCTATTCATGGTCACCATCAGGAGGTACAACTGCAATAGCAACTGGATTAACAGCAGGTACTTATACTGTAACAGTAACCGATGCCTTGAACCGTACAGCAACAGCAACAGTAACAGTTACTCAGCCTGATCAGATACTAACTAATTCAATAATCACTCAGGTAACTTGTAACAGTGCTAATAATGGTGCTATTATCATAGCACCAACAGGGGGCACTATTCCATATACATATTTATGGAATACAGGAGCAACGGGTGCAACATTATCAAATTTAGCTGCGGGGACTTATTCAGTAACAATTACAGATACAAACGGCTGTACAGGA
>NZ_VWSG01000014.1:0-53210 GCF_008629655.1 Paenimyroides baculatum | reverse complement strand
GCACCAACAGGGGGCACTATTCCATATACATATTTATGGAATACAGGAGCAACGGGTGCAACATTATCAAATTTAGCTGCGGGGACTTATTCAGTAACAATTACAGATACAAACGGCTGTACAGGAACAGAAAGTATAACTATTACACAACCAGCAGTTTTGATAGCAACCAACAGTGCACAGACCGATGTTAGTTGGTATGGCGGCAATGACGGATCTGCAACCGTATCAGTAGCGGGAGGAACAGCACCATACACGTATTTATGGAGTAACGGAGCAACCGGGGCAACAGCATCCAATCTAATTGCGGGAACTTATACAGTAACAGTAACCGATGCAAACGGATGTACATCTGCTATAGACTTTGTAATAACACAACCAATCCCATTAATGGTTCAGTCTGTATCACAAACCAATGTAAGTTGTAACGCGGGTGCTAATGGTACTGCGGGGATAGTTGCTATGGGCGGTAACGCACCTTATACCTATTTGTGGAGTAACGGGGCAACTGCTTCAACGGTATCTAACTTATCAGCGGGTGTTTATACGGTAACAGTAACCGATTCAACCTTAAATATTATTACGGAGAGTTTTACGATTACCGAGCCTTTAGCTTTGGCAACAACCATGGCTAAAACAGATATTACATGTAATTTTGCAAGTAACGGAACGGCAACGGTAAGTGTAATAGGCGGCACATCACCTTATACGTATTTCTGGTCAAACGGAATGACGAGTGCTAACGCAACAAATCTTAATGTAGGTAACTATACTGTAAGCATTACCGATGCTAACGGTTGTAAAACAACCGCAACGGTATCAATTACCCAGCCTACGGCATTAGTTGCAGCTGTAACCAGTACTAACATATCATGTTACGGACAAGTAGATGGTACAGCAAGTGTAATTGTGAGTGGCGGGACAGCACCTTACACGTATTCATGGTCAAACGGACAAACAGGAACATCGCTAACTAGTTTAGCAAAAGGTTCTTATATTTTAACGGTAAGCGATGCAAATAACTGTACGATAACCCAAAGTTTCACTATAACAGAACCTGCTTTTGTACATCCACCGGTGGCAGTAAATCAAAGTTTCTGTATAGGTCAAAACGCAACCTTGGCAAATATGGTAATAACAGGAAGTAACATAAAATGGTATAATGCTGCAAATGGTGGTACTTTGTTACCAGGAACTACGGTATTGACAACTGGAACAACTTATTACGCATCGCAAACAGTAGGCACATGCGAAAGTGCAACCAGAACGGGAGTACAAGTTACATTAAACCAAGGAACACCATTGACTACGACACAGTTAAATGTTTGTAGCAATACCAGAGTTCAAAACATGACAATTGACGGTTTTAACTATACCCAATTAAGATGGTACAGCAGTTCAACCAGCACAGTGCAACTACCTTCAAGCCAATTGTTAACTACCGCTACTTATTATGTAAGCTCTGTAGTTGGAACGTGCGAGTCTACAAGACAGGCAATTCAGGTAACGGTAGCTGCAGCGGTAGCTGCACCTACAGCAACATCACAAGTGATGTGTGGAAACAGTACATTGAATGATGTGGTAGTGGTAAAAGATCCATCTGCAACATTAAAATGGTACACTTCATTACAGTCAATGATACCATTGGCGGGAACAACTCAAGTTTCAACAGGAACCTATTATGTACAACAGGTAATAGGTGCATGTGAATCGGTACGTATAGCGGTTTCTGTCCAAGTTACAAGTGTAAGTGCTCCAATAATGACCTCTATAGCAACATGTGACGGTAATACTATTGCAGATTTGCACCCAAGTACAGGTACTTATGTTTGGTATGTAAATAATACCACAACAACAGCTTTACCTGATACCTTTGTAATAAAATCGGGTACATACTATATCTCACATGAGGTTTCGGGATGTATTTCACCGAGAACAAATGTGTCGGTAAATGTAAATGCACGACCAGCAAGTGCTACAGGTCAGTCGAATCAATTGTTTGGGTTTGCAGCAAGGGTATCTGATTTACAGATGAATCAATCAAACGTAAGCTGGTTTGCAAGTTTTAATGATGCTGTTAAGCAAGTGAACCAATTGGCATCAACACATCCTTTACAAGATCAAACTACGTATTACGGGATATTGACAGGAGCTAACAATTGTGGAAGTGCTGTGCCAACAGCAGTAACAGTAACGATAAACTTAAGCAATGCAGAATTAGATCTTACACAATTGAAATATTATCCAAACCCTGTAGATTCTGAATTGAATATCAGCTATATTGAAGAAATCAAGAAAGTTGAAGTATTTACAATAACAGGACAGAGAGTATTTGGAAACGATTATCAAGGCAATGAAGTAAAAGTTGATTTAAGCAGATTAAGTGCAGGTAATTATCTTGTTAAAATAGAAACAGCGAAGGCTTCACAGTTTGTAAAAATTGTTAAGAAATAAGATTAATCAAACAAATTAAGTATAATAGACAAGGCGGGGAATTTCCCCGCCTTGTTTTTTTGTGTTAAGATTTGTCTTTACTATTAAATTTTTTATATATTTATCCATTATTAAGAAAAAGTTAAATTGTTTTTGTTGGGGGCAACATGTTAAAATACTACGAATCGTTATAGTGTTTTTTGAGAATAATATTCTTTAATTAATCTAAAATTCTCAATTTCTCAATTTTTTTTCTTTGTAATGATTAATTTTAAATTTTAATTTATGAAAAAAATTTACTTATTATTTTTAACTCTTTTGTTGGCTTTTACTGGTTTTTCACAACAAACCATTACAGTAGGGACAGGAACAAGTACTCAAATCTATCCTTTAGGGAATTATTATGGGTTTGAACGGTCGGCTTCCCTATATAGCTCTGACGAAATTCTTTATTCAGGAAATATAACAAAGTTGGCTTGGTATGCAAATACTGCTGGAGCTGGTAGTAGACCGATAAAAATCTATCTAAAAGAAGTTCCTAATACAACTACAGTACTAAATTCATCTACATGGAGTTCATTAACAACAGGAGCAACTTTAGTTTATGATGGTACTATGACTCCAATTGTAGGTTGGAACGATTTTACGACTACTGCAACATTTAATTATACAGGAACATCTAACTTATTAGTTCTTGTTGAGGCAAATTTTGGAGGGTCAGGTTCTACAACAAGTTCAGGAAATAGTATCAGATATAGTACTGCTACTAATAGACACATGTATGTTAGAGCTGATACAACAGCACCTACTGGTATAGGAACATTAACTAATAATAGACCAAATATTCAATTTACATTTCCATCATTACCAAACTGTACAGGGACACCAATAGGAGGGAGTGTTTCTATTGTAAATCAAATAATTTGTAACGGAGGAACTCCAACTGCTATTTCAGTACCATTCTCTAATCCTGGTTTTTCAGGAATTACTTACCAGTGGGAAGAATCAGATGATAATGGGGTAGCAGATCCATGGAGCAATGCTGTAGGTGGAACAGGAGCGAATACTTTAACATATTCACCACCAACTTTTATGGGTACTACAAACAAATATTACCGTTTAAAAGCTACTTGCGCCAATTCAACGCAATCTGCCTATTCAACTGTACATACTGTTTTAATGGCAGCATCACCAACTTCAGCCACTGCCCTGGCATTTACAAATATACAGTCAACAAGCATGACGATTGGTTGGACTAACGCTAATGGTAATAGAAGATTAGTAGTGATAAGCCCGGTAAATACTTTTGTAGCACGAACCAATGGAACTGGGCCAGCACATACTGCTACTGCTGCTTTTACAGGTACAGGTGAACAAATTGTGTATGATGGTACAGGGGCATCTGTTACTGTCACAGGATTAACCTGTAATACAATCTATTATGTGCAGGTTTATGAATATGTTCGATGCGGGTCGGCAGCTCCTTATGGTTATTGGTATGCAACACCATTAGCAGGAAATCAAAAGCCAACTTTCTTTCAAATTGCTGCAGCTTTACCGGCTTCAACAAACTTTGCAGGGTATAATAATAATAATCTTGCGACGGTATTTCCTGGATGGGAGGAATATAAAGGGGATGGACCATTGACAGTAACAGCTTCTGACTCTGGTTGGACAAGCAGTAGTGTGTTATCAGTTCCTACTGCAAATGTTAATTTATTTTCCAATACTAAAAAGGATTGGATTGTCTCACCTACAGTAACTGTAAATGCTTTTTCAAGAGTTAGATTTAAAGCTGCTATTACAAATTACAATAATGGTAATGTTGATCCAGAAGGTATGCAAGGTACAGATGATAAAGTAGAAATTATGATTTCCACAGATCCATGTGGTGTAATTTGGACTCCCTTATATACATTTAATGCAGCTAATACAGTTAGCTTAACAAATGTATTAACTGATTATACAGTTACAATTCCTTCATCATATGTAGGGCAAAGTGTTCGTGTAGGATTTAAAGCAACAGAAGGGGTAGATGATGTTCCTGATTATGATTTTCATATAACTGATGTGTTTGTAGAGAATACACCGCCACCAACAGTAACTACTACGAAAACAGATAATGTTTGTTTTGGAGGTAATACAGCAACAGCAACAGCAATTCCGGCACAGGGAACGCCACCATATACCTATTCATGGTCACCATCAGGAGGTACAGGTTTTAAAGCAACAGGTTTAACAGCTGGAACATATACCGTTACGGTAACAGATGCAAATAACTTAACAGCAACAGCAAGTGTGACCATTGGGCAACCTAATATTGTAGTTGGGGCAATTGCAGCTACAAATGTAAGTTGCAATGGAGGAAATAGTGGGTCTGCCACAGTTACACCAACAGGGGGCACTATTCCATATACATATTTATGGAATACAGGAGCAACGGGTGCAACATTATCAAATTTAGCTGCGGGGACTTATTCAGTAACAATTACAGATACAAACGGCTGTACAGGAACAGAAAGTATAACTATTACACAACCAGCAGTTTTGATAGCAACCAACAGTGCACAGACCGATGTTAGTTGGTATGGCGGCAATGACGGATCTGCAACCGTATCAGTAGCGGGAGGAACAGCACCATACACGTATTTATGGAGTAACGGAGCAACCGGGGCAACAGCATCCAATCTAATTGCGGGAACTTATACAGTAACAGTAACCGATGCAAACGGATGTACATCTGCTATAGACTTTGTAATAACACAACCAATCCCATTAATGGTTCAGTCTGTATCACAAACCAATGTAAGTTGTAACGCGGGTGCTAATGGTACTGCGGGGATAGTTGCTATGGGCGGTAACGCACCTTATACCTATTTGTGGAGTAACGGGGCAACTGCTTCAACGGTATCAAACTTATCAGCGGGTGTTTATACGGTAACAGTAACCGATTCAACCTTAAATATTATTACGGAGAGTTTTACGATTACCGAGCCTTTAGCTTTGGCAACAACCATGGCTAAAACAGATATTACATGTAATTTTGCAAGTAACGGAACGGCAACGGTAAGTGTAATAGGCGGCACATCACCTTATACGTATTTCTGGTCAAACGGAATGACGAGTGCTAACGCAACAAATCTTAATGTAGGTAACTATACTGTAAGCATTACCGATGCTAACGGTTGTAAAACAACCGCAACGGTATCAATTACCCAGCCTACGGCATTAGTTGCAGCTGTAACCAGTACTAACATATCATGTTACGGACAAGTAGATGGTACAGCAAGTGTAATTGTGAGTGGCGGGACAGCACCTTACACGTATTCATGGTCAAACGGACAAACAGGAACATCGCTAACTAGTTTAGCAAAAGGTTCTTATATTTTAACGGTAAGCGATGCAAATAACTGTACGATAACCCAAAGTTTCACTATAACAGAACCTGCTTTTGTACATCCACCGGTGGCAGTAAATCAAAGTTTCTGTATAGGTCAAAACGCAACCTTGGCAAATATGGTAATAACAGGAAGTAACATAAAATGGTATAATGCTGCAAATGGTGGTACTTTGTTACCAGGAACTACGGTATTGACAACTGGAACAACTTATTACGCATCGCAAACAGTAGGCACATGCGAAAGTGCAACCAGAACGGGAGTACAAGTTACATTAAACCAAGGAACACCATTGACTACGACACAGTTAAATGTTTGTAGCAATACCAGAGTTCAAAACATGACAATTGACGGTTTTAACTATACCCAATTAAGATGGTACAGCAGTTCAACCAGCACAGTGCAACTACCTTCAAGCCAATTGTTAACTACCGCTACTTATTATGTAAGCTCTGTAGTTGGAACGTGCGAGTCTACAAGACAGGCAATTCAGGTAACGGTAGCTGCAGCGGTAGCTGCACCTACAGCAACATCACAAGTGATGTGTGGAAACAGTACATTGAATGATGTGGTAGTGGTAAAAGATCCATCTGCAACATTAAAATGGTACACTTCATTACAGTCAATGATACCATTGGCGGGAACAACTCAAGTTTCAACAGGAACCTATTATGTACAACAGGTAATAGGTGCATGTGAATCGGTACGTATAGCGGTTTCTGTCCAAGTTACAAGTGTAAGTGCTCCAATAATGACCTCTATAGCAACATGTGACGGTAATACTATTGCAGATTTGCACCCAAGTACAGGTACTTATGTTTGGTATGTAAATAATACCACAACAACAGCTTTACCTGATACCTTTGTAATAAAATCGGGTACATACTATATCTCACATGAGGTTTCGGGATGTATTTCACCGAGAACAAATGTGTCGGTAAATGTAAATGCACGACCAGCAAGTGCTACAGGTCAGTCGAATCAATTGTTTGGGTTTGCAGCAAGGGTATCTGATTTACAGATGAATCAATCAAACGTAAGCTGGTTTGCAAGTTTTAATGATGCTGTTAAGCAAGTGAACCAATTGGCATCAACACATCCTTTACAAGATCAAACTACGTATTACGGGATATTGACAGGAGCTAACAATTGTGGAAGTGCTGTGCCAACAGCAGTAACAGTAACGATAAACTTAAGCAATGCAGAATTAGATCTTACACAATTGAAATATTATCCGAACCCTGTAGATTCTGAATTGAATATCAGCTATATTGAAGAAATCAAGAAAGTTGAAGTATTTACAATAACAGGACAGAGAGTATTTGGAAACGATTATCAAGGCAATGAAGTAAAAGTTGATTTAAGCAGATTAAGTGCAGGTAATTATCTTGTTAAAATAGAAACAGCGAAGGCTTCACAGTTTGTGAAAATCGTTAAGAAGTAAGATTAATGAAACACATTAATTATAAAAACAAGGCGGGTGAAAACCCGCCTGTTTTTATTTATATTAAATCGTAATTATCTAAATTTTAAAAGCAACCTTTAAGTTAGGTTGCTTTTATTTTCATTGAAGGTTGCTAAAAGTACATCGTGTATATCGGCGGCACTTGGCAGTTCAAAAAGTTCGAGCTTAAAGTACGGAACCACAGCTAAAACATGATCAAAAATATCAGCCATAATTCCTTCATATTTAGGCCATTCTACCGTGTTTGTAAAGGCATAAATTTCAATAGGTAAACCATGTTCGGTAGGTTGCATGTGCCTAACCATTAAATGGAACTGTTTGTGAATGTTACTGTTGTTAAGCAAATAACGCTTTATGTATTCACGAAACAAGCCAATATTCGTCATTCTTCGGCCGTTTACCAGCATTGTAGGGTCATCAACATGGTTAAGGTTATAATTTACTATTTCCTTCTGACGTTCGATGATATATGATTTTAAAAGTTTGATTCGTTTTAAATCTTCAATCTCATCTTCTTTTAAAAAACGGATTGAGCCCATTTTAATATTTAATGATCTTTTTATTCGGCGACCACCCGATTTTTGCATGGTTCTGTAGTTCTTAAAAGAGTCGCTTATCAGTGCGTAGGTTGGAATTGTAGTTACGGTTTTATCGAAATTTTGAACCTTTACGGTGCTTAAATTAATGGTTAAAACACTTCCGTCGGCACCGTACTTTGGCATTTCGATCCAATCGCCCACACGAACCATATCGTTTGATGATACCTGAATACTTGCAACAAATCCCAGAATAGTATCCTTAAAAACCAAAATCACAATTGCCGATGCTGCACCTAAAGCAGTTAGTAAACCATAAGGTTCTTTACCCGTTAATTCAGAAAATATCAAAATGGCACAAACAATATACAGTACTATTGAAATTACCTGAAAGTAACTGTCTAAAGGTTTGTCTGTAAATCGTTTGCGGCTGTGTAGTACATCTTTAAAAGTATAAAAAATCGATTTTAGCAGTAAGGTAAAAGCAATAATCAGTGCAATATCTACCATTTTTACTGTGATGTGCGTTATTTGCGGAAAGCCTGTAAATATGAGGGGTAACGACTGTTTTGCGATTATCAGCGGAATTAAATACGTAAGGTATTTAAGTACTTTGTTGTGAATTAAAA
This sequence comes from Paenimyroides baculatum, assembly GCF_008629655.1. Lineage (GTDB taxonomy): Bacteria > Bacteroidota > Bacteroidia > Flavobacteriales > Flavobacteriaceae > Flavobacterium > Flavobacterium baculatum. The sequence continues at coordinate 44,749 of NZ_VWSG01000014.1, read as the reverse complement.
AATCGTCGAAACGGGTTTTGCTTCTGCGAATGGTTTTTATAAGTACCAGCATTAAAATTCTACGCAGTACAAAGGCTGTAAAATACAGCAGTACAAAAAATACCAATAAAAGTAAAATGGTGTTGATGTAATGCGATGCCTGACTGTTTAAGCCTGTGTTTTTTAATAAATTGTAGCCAAAGGAATAAATGGTGCTTTGTAATTCGTTCATGTAAATGTATTTGAAAAAAATCCCGGATGTTACCTCGGGATTTTGTTTTTATAAGTCGTTTAATAATTTAGATATTTCGTCTAATTTCGGAGTTAAAATAACTTCTATTCGTCGGTTTTTAGCCTTACCTGTTGCGGAACTGTTCGATGCAATCGGAGCGAATTCACTGCGTCCGGCTGCCGTAAGGTTCTTTTTGTCGATGCCGTTGGTTTGTTCGATAATGTTTACGATTGCCGTAGCACGTTTGGTTGACAAATCCCAGTTGTTTGTGATACCGCCACCTAAATTACCCATGATTTTATCGTTATCGGTATGCCCTTCGATCAAAATAGCAATATCAGGATTTTTTGCTAAAACTTCAGCCAATTGCTCAACCGCATTTTTACCTTCGTTACTCACTGTCCAACTACCTGAAGGAAACAACAATTTGTTTTCCATTGAAACGTAAACCTTTCCGTTTTTCTGTTCAACTGTTAAACCTTTTCCTTCAAATTCAAACAACGCTTTAGAAAGCGATTCTTTTAAATTGCGCAGGTTTTTGTCTTGTGCAGCTAACTTTCCTTCTAATTCGGCGACACGAGACGATTTTCCGTCTAATTCTTTCTTTAAACTGTTTAAACGTTCAATTTCTGCCTTGATTGCCTGATCGCTGTTTTTCTCTAAACTGCCGTATTCTTTTTGCAGTTGATCGTAGGCAACTTTTAATTTATCGCGTTCGGCAACAGCATCTTCTAACTGACTTTGTAATGATTGATTTTTTGTTCCCAAATCAAACGATTGCGATTTTAAATCAGATGATTCGCCTGTTAAACGCTCTAGTTCTTCGGCACAATTTTTATATTTTGCGTCTAATTCGTTGTACAATCTTCTGGTAACGCAGCCTGTTAAAAGTGGTATGCAGCATGCTGCCAATACTATTTTTTTCATATTTATAAATGTTTTTATTAATCAATTTCTATTGCAACCGGGCAATGATCAGAATGTTTGGCGTCGGGCAAAATGTAAGCACGTTTTACACGGTCCTTCATGTTTTCTGCAATCAAATTATAATCAATTCTCCAGCCTTTGTTATTGTTTCGGGCGTTTGCACGGTAGCTCCACCACGAATAATGATGCGGCTCCGGATTCAGCATTCGGAACGAATCTAAAAATCCATTTTTCATAAAAGTATCCAACCATTCACGCTCTTCAGGTAAAAAGCCCGAAACTTTTGCATTGCGAATAGGATCGTGAATATCAATTGCCTGATGACAAATGTTGTAATCGCCACAAATAATAAGGTTTGGAACTTCTTTTTTCAGCTCATTGATGTAATTCTGAAAATCTGCCATGTACTGAAATTTATGACCTAAACGATCAATATTCGTGCCCGATGGAAGGTATAAAGACATAACCGAAACATCGTCAAAATCTACCCGAACGTTTCTTCCTTCCTCATCCATATAGTCAATTCCGGTACCAAAAACAATTTGCTTGGGTTCGGTTTTACACAAAATGGCAACGCCGCTGTAGCCTTTTTTTTCTGCCGAAAAATAATATTGGAACGGATATCCTGCAGCCGTAATTTCTAAAACCGGAATTTGATCCTGCGTTGCCTTAATTTCCTGTAAACAAATAACATCTGGGTTTGCAGCCTGCAGCCAATCTAAAAATCCTTTGGTAATTGCAGCGCGAATGCCGTTAACGTTGTATGATAAAATTTTCATTTATAAGTAGGTGTTTTGTCAAAAATACACAATTCGTTTTTCACTAAAAACACATTTAACGACTTGTTTTGTATTTTGTTAAAAATTATCTTGTTAACAATTTATTAAAACTAAAGTAAATTTTACTATATTTAAAACCGTAACCTTAGATTAAAACTGCATTATAATGAAATTGGTTTTAAAGAGGTGTGAAATGAATTGTTATCTTTGCAAAAAAATATTTAAATGGGGTTAGTAACCGCTAAAGAAATTGCGCGCGTAATAAAATTAGATAAGTACGGCTTTATTGGTACTTTTTCTGGTTGGTTATTAATGAAAGTGCTTAAAATATCACAATTAAACAAAATTTACGATAGAAATAAACATTTAGAAGACGTTACTTTTTTAAATGCCATTTTGAACGAATTTCAGATAGAGTTTGAGATTGATCCCGAAGAATTAAAAAGATTACCAAAACAAGGTCCGTATATAACTGTTTCGAATCATCCGCTGGGTGGTATTGACGGAATTTTACTGTTGAAATTAATGCGTGAGCGTGATCCGGATTATCGAATCATTGCGAATTTTCTGTTACATAGAATTGAGCCTTTAAAGCCTTATGTAATGCCGGTTAATCCGTTTGAGAACCATAAAGATTCCAAATCTAGTGTTTTAGGATTGAAAGAAACCTTACGCCATTTAAGCGACGGCAAACCGTTGGGGATTTTCCCGGCAGGCGAAGTATCAAACTTTGAAGAAGACGATAAAATTGTTGATAAACCTTGGGAAGAAGGTGCATTAAAGCTTATTAGAAAAGCGCAGGTTCCGGTGATTCCTATTTATTTTCATGCCAAAAACAGCAAGTTGTTCTATATGTTGTCTAAAATTAGTCCAACGTTGCAAACAGCCAAGCTTCCTTCCGAATTATTAACTCAGAAAGATCGTGTAATCCGCGTACGTATTGGAAAACCAATCACGGTTGCCGAACAAAACGAGCACGGAACATCAATAGAAAATTTCGGAAAATTTTTACGTCAGAAAACCTATTTGTTGGCAAATACCACAAAAGACGACGATAAAAAGCAATACATAAAAATACCGTCGTTTAAACTGCCAACGCCTCCGCCAAAAGAGATCGAACGCCCGGTGCTTCAGGATTTAATGGTGAAAGAAATAGAAAATTTACGTAAAGGCGACGAACGTTTGCTGCAAAGTAAAAATTACGAGGTTTTTTTGACTGATGCCACAAATATTCCGAATATTCTGCGTGAAATAGGAAGATTGCGTGAAGTAACTTTTAGAGCAGTTGGTGAAGGTACAAACCAATCGATTGATTTAGATAAATATGATACGTTCTATAAACACATGTTTTTGTGGGACGATGATGCCAAATGTATTGCCGGTGCCTACCGTATGGGAATTGGGAAAGATATTTATGCAAAGCACGGTATTAACGGGTTTTATTTAACCGAATTGTTCCGTTTTGAATCGGAATTGCATGGTATGATGGAACAATCGATAGAAATGGGTCGTGCCTTTATTATTGGCGAATACCAGCTAAAACCAATGCCGTTGTTTTTATTGTGGAAAGGTATTGTGCATACAACGTTGCGCTATCCGGAACACAAATATTTAATTGGTGGTGTAAGTATAAGCAACCAATTTTCAGATTTCAGTAAATCGCTAATGATCGAATTTATGAAATCGCATTTTTACGATCCGTATGTCGCACAATATGTTCAAGCTAAACAAGAATATAAGGTGCGGTTGAAAGATGCCGATAAGGATTTTGTTTTTAACGAAGCCGAAGCCGATTTGAATAAATTCGACAAGCTTATTGAAGAAGTAGAACCAGGCGGATTGCGTTTGCCGGTTTTAATTAAAAAATATATCAAACAAAACGCAAGGGTAGTGGCTTTTAATGTTGATCCACTATTTAATAATTCGGTTGATGGGTTGATGTACATACGCATTGCAGATTTACCAGAAAGTACCGTTCGTCCGGTAATTGAAGAGTTACAATTGGAGTTGGAACGCAAGATTAATGAAAAGCACGAGGAATAAAAAACACCCCTAAAACTTATAAGTTTTAGGGGTGTTTTACTTTTATGATATATAATCCTACTTTTTAATAAACTTATGTGTAGAAGTGTATTTACCTGTATTTATAACCAAGATGTAAGTTCCGGTTTGTAAACTCTCAACATTTATCTGTTGGTTTACTTGGTTGGAATTTTCTTTAGAAACAGTTTTAATCAATCTTCCGTTTAAATCAAAAATATCAAACTTCACTTTTTCTATATCAGTTGATGAAAATTCAATATTTAAAATGTTTGTTGTAGGGTTAGGATAAATCTTTAAATTATCTAACGTAACTTCTTCTGTACTTAAATTTGGATCCCATAATGTGAATTTTTTAGAAACCGTATAAAAAATATTTCCTACTGCTTCAATTTTAATTCGTGCTTCATATGTACTTGTTAAATTTGTAGGTACAGTAACTATTGCTGATCCATTGTTTGGTACGTTTGCAGCTAATGAATTATACGTTAATCCGTTATCTGTAGAAACCAAAATATTTACGTTTGTCGTGTTTATGTTATTAGCTGTGGTACCTGCAACATTCCAAGTAATTGTTTTAGTCGATCCCATAAACCAAACCGGTTCTTTAGTACTGGAATTGTTGTTTGGTGCTGTAATTACAAACGGACCTGTATTAGCTGCAGTTATAGTTACAGGCTGCGTATAAACCACGCGCGCACCGGTTGCATTATTGTCACGTACTGTTGCTACAAAACTATAGGTTCTAGCTACTGTTGCCAAACGTTCCCAATTGTTACTGACAATCCCATTTGTATTAGTTGTTCCGTCTAAAACAGTTGAAGTACTAGGAAACGAACGAAAATTATTCGTACTTGGAGCCACAGGTCTAAAGGCGGGTCCGGTTGTAGAAGTAGCAACAGGTGGTTGTGTTGCAATCTGCGTATTAACTTGCTCAAATGTATATGTTAACTGATCTGCTGTATTTGGATCCGTTGCTGTGGCACTTAAAATAAATGGTGTGCCATAAGGAATTGTTTTAGCAATTAAAGCGTTAACGACTGGTGGTGAATTGGTAACGGTAGTTTGTTGTGCACATGTTGCAGAAAGCAAAAAACTCTGCATTTCTCTGATACTTACATAATGATAATAAGCTTCAGCATTGCTTTGAACGTTTGGTGCACAAATACCAGCATAAGACATTATAGTAGTGCCACTTCCTGTTTCTACCGCAGTTGAATTGTTTCTTTGACAACTGTTGTTTTGAGTATGATTGGCACCAAATTGGTGTCCCATTTCGTGGGATACATAATCAATATCATAAGGATCTCCCACAGGGGAAGGAGAACCAGTAATTCCTGATGCTTTTGACCATGAACTACAAACCGAACCTAAACTTGCCAAACCACCACCACCTGTACTAAATGTATGACCCATATCATAATTAGCTGTGCCAATAACATTATCAATTACCGTTTGACTTTCATCAATTAGTAGAAAATCATCATTATTAGAAAAGTTATCGGATGTAATAAAAATAATGTCTCTATTATTTGCAACTAAATTTAAATGTACATTTAATTCACGTTCAAAAATCTGGTTTAAACGGGTTAAAGTTACATTCATTGCAGCTAATACAATGTCTTTTTTCTGGTTAACTGTTGTATTTGGTGTTCCAACTGGTGCGTTAGTTACATGAAAAGCAGCGTATTCAATAGTACAAGCCAATGCTAATCTGTATGTTCTACGCTTATCGTCTAAACTTAAGGTTTGAATAGGCACAGATGAAACTTCAACCGCATCAAAACTATCGCCAGGAACCAAACACGTAAAGTTATTTTTAGGTAATTCTAAAAGGTTGCGCTGGTAAACAATAACATTATTTAAATCATTTGTATAGTTGTCCATATAAAAAACAGATCCATCGGTTTTCATTCCCATTGCATGAAATCCAAAAATATCAGAAATACTTATGCTTACACTATTTCCATTGTTTTTAGTATCAACAGCCTTTAAACTTCTTATGTTTTGTACATTTTCTGCCAGTTCAGATTCCATAGCAGCATTGTTGTAAACCCAGTAATTTGTCAATTGTCCGCTTGCATCTGGTAATGTAATTACTAAATCTGACGGTCTTTCAGATAATTCCGGAGCTTTTTTAGCCCATTCTAAAACATTTTTAAGATTTAAGTTGTAAATTTTAAAGTCTGATGGGTTGTGTTTTCTAACGAACTTTTCTTTTTCGGAAAAAACTCGTTCTGTACTTTCTTTAAAAGGATTAAATTGTGCAAACAAATTTCCTGTGAAGAAAATAAGCAGAATAAGAATTAGTTTGTTGTAAAATTTCATAAAAAAATGATTGTTTTGTCAAAAATACTAACTTTATCCAAAACAGAAGTTTAAGTTAACCTCGTTTTTTAAATTATTAACCTACATTAAGATTGTTGCAAAATATCTTTCATTCGTTAATTTATTAATAACTTTGGAAAAAACTGTAAAAGTGAACGTTTTTAATTCCGTACAATCTTTTAAATCAACGCAGAAAACCATTGTAACCCTTGGTACGTTTGATGGTATGCACATTGGTCATCAGGCTATTTTGAACAAGCTGAAACTTCAGAAAAAAATATATGGTTACGAAACCTTGGTGCTTACTTTTTTTCCGCATCCACGAATGGTTTTAAAAACCGATCATCAAATATCGTTGTTAAATACGATTGATGAACGTATTAAACTGATTGATCATTTTGGAATAGATCATTTGGTGGTGCAAGAGTTCACACAAGATTTCTCCAATTTATCTGCCGAAGAATTTGTGAAAACCATTTTGGTAGATCAGTTTAACATCGGAAAAATCATTATTGGATACGATCACCGTTTTGGAAAAAATCGTTCGGCTGATATTCACGATTTAATAGAATTCGGAAAGAAATACCATTTTGATGTAGAGCAGATTTCTGCCGAAGAGTTAAACGATGTTTCCGTTAGTTCAACAAAAATTCGCAACGCCTTAAATGTAGGTAATGTAGCTTTGGCAAAAACCTATTTAGGTTACCCGTACATGGTTTCGGGCAAGGTGGTTTCGGGCAAACAGTTGGGCAGAACCATTGGTTATCCCACAGCGAATATTCAGGTTGCCGAAGATTACAAACTAATTCCTGCCATTGGCGTTTATGTGGTTGGCGTTACGGTTAAAGACGAAGACTATTACGGAATGTTAAGTGTGGGCACCAACCCAACGGTTGGCGGAACCGAAAAAACAGTCGAAGTTTATATTTTTGATTTTAACGATACTATTTACGATGAAGAAATTACCGTTCGTTTTCTTACAAAAATCAGAGATGAAGAAAATTTTGGTTCGATAGATTTGTTGATCGAAGCATTAAAGAACGATGAAGTTTTTTCTCGAAATTTTCTTATAAATATAGATTAGTTATGTGGAAAAAAGCATTTCAGAAAATAGATAATTCTTCGTTGGTGGTTTTTCGGATTTTTTTCGGAATCATTTTTCTTGCCGAAGCCGTTGGTGCATTGGTATTAAAATGGGTCGATCGAAATTTTATCGATACTACGACCAATTTTACTTTTATCGGGTTTGAATGGTTACTGCATCTTCAAAACGAAACCATGTATGTGTTTTTTGGTTTAATGGCTGTGGCTTCTATCGGAGTTATGCTGGGTTATAAATACCGATTTTCGGTTATTGCACTGACGGTTTTGTGGAGTTTGGCATATTTCGGACAAAAAACATCGTACAACAATCATTATTATTTAATGTGGTTAATCGGCTTGATTATGTGCTTTTTGCCTGCAAATGCAAATGCTTCGATCGATGCTAAACAAAATCCGTCGATAAAAAAGAACTACATGCCACAATGGGTTCGGCTGGTTTTTATCATTCAGGTAAGTTGTGTGTATTTTTATGCAACGATCGCCAAGTTTTATCCCGATTGGTTAGACGGAACCGTTACACGAAATATGTTTATGGGAATGACGAATGTGCCTGAAAATGTGCAGATGTTGTTCAAAAAAACCGAATTTCAGTTGTTTATTGCGTACATGGGAATTGCTTTCGACGGATTGATTGTTCCGGCGTTGCTGTGGAAACGCACACGTTGGTTTGCAATTATCGCTTCATTGATTTTCCATATATTCAATTCTATAACCTTGCAAATTGGTGTATTTCCATACTTTGCATTGAGTTTTTGCGTGTTCTTTTTTCCGCCAAATCAAATTCGGAATTTCTTCTTTAGAAAAAGACCAAAAGAAGACTACAACGGCGAAACAACCGCAGATTACGGCACTATTTTCAAATACTTTTTTGTTCCGTATTTAATCCTGCAGATTTTACTGCCAATACGCCATTGGTTTATTAAAGGTGATGTGTTGTGGACCGAAGAAGCACACCGATTAAGCTGGAGAATGATGTTGCGATCGCGCACCGGAGAAGTGACTTTTAAAGTGATCGATAAAAAAACAAACCAACCTTTAGATTTTAATAATACGGAATTATTGAACGAAAAACAGCGTTCGCGTTTAAATTCGCCCGATGTAATTTGGCAAATGGCACATAAAATTAAAGATCATTTTAAGAGTCAGGGGAAAGACGTTGCTGTTTATGCCATGCGAAGCAGTATAAGTATCAATTCTAGACCAAGCAGTCCTTTAATTGATCCGGAAGTTGATTTAGCAGCCGAAGAATGGAGTCATTTTAAACACCATGATTGGGTTTTGGAAGAAAAGAATCGGAAAGTTCAGCCTGCGAAAACGAATTCAATTCAAAACCTGAAGAAGTTAAAACACCAAAAGTAAAATACTGAATCCAATCGCCTAAATTGATGTATAAGGCATTTGCATTGTTTTTCAAAGGAAGCGTCATTGGCAAATGTCGGTGCCCGAAAATAAAATAATCGGCAAAATGTTCGTTCACCTTTTTATTGGCGTATAAAATTAGCCATTCTTTTTCTTCACCTAAATATTTTGCATCGTCATCTCCCGAAATTAGTTTGTTTTTTACCGATAGATATTCCGCCAAACGAACACCAATATCGGGATGCAACCAACGAAACAGCCATTTTGAAAACGGATTGGTAAACACTTTTTTCATGCGTTTGTATCCTTTGTCGCCCGGACCCAAACCATCGCCATGACCAATAAAAACGGTTTTGTCGAATATTTTGAAAACTTTAGGTTCGTGAAAAACAGGAATATCCAATTCTTCTTCAAAATAATCTTCCATCCATAAATCGTGGTTTCCTACAAAAAAATAAATAGGCAGGCCGTTATCACGCATTTGGGCTAGTTTTCCCAGAATACGGACAAATCCTTTGGGAACAACCTTTTTATATTCAAACCAAAAATCAAACAAATCGCCCACGATAAACAATGCGCCTGCATCTTTCTCAATAGCGTTTAACCATTTTAAAAATAAGGCTTCGCGCGGAAGACTTTTTTCACGGGTAGGTGCTCCGAAATGATGATCGGACGTAAAATAAACTTTTTTATCTGCGGGGATTTCTAACGTAATCATGCTTACAAGTTATCAGAAGCAAACCATTCTGCGTACGAACTTTCGGTTTCTTGTAAACGCAAAGAAAATAACTTGATATTTTGCGGTAAGCGATTTTTAATTCGTTCGGCATAATCAATCACTAAATTTTCGCTTGTAGGCTGGTAATCAACCAAAATAACATGGTGTCCGCGTTGTTCCAATTCTTTAGCCAATTCTACGTGTGGTGTATTTTGGTTAAAAACAGTTGCATGATCAAACTGATCTACAACTTCTTCTTTAACAATGGCTTTTAAATCGGTAAAATCAATCACCATTCCGTATTTTACATGATTTTTATCGGTTATCGGCTGCCCAATAACGGTAACCGACAGTTTGTAGCTGTGTCCGTGAACATTTCTACATTTACCGTCGTAACCATAAAGTGCATGACCGGTTTCAAAAGTAAATTGTTTGGTGATTCTGATAAAACTCATGATACGAAAATTTTTAGCAAAATTAGTGATTTAAAATTTAATAGCTGATACTGCTTGGCTAAAAACCACAGATGCACAGATTACCTCAGAATTAAAAGAAAGCTATTCAGAATTTTGTACTGTCAAGCTGAACTTGATTCAGCTTCTCATCAAATATTTATAAAATTACTTTTGAGATCCTGAAACAAGTTTAGGATGACAAACTTTGAGCAAATTCTGAATAGCCTTTTATATTATTTCCCTTTAAAAGCGTTTAATGCATTCACAGTGAAATCAGATAAAACCAATTTACCCGAAATCGCAGCGCGTTCTTTTAAAAGTGTATCCCAATTTTCGGTTCCTTCCCATAAAACTTTTTTCATTTCGTATAAAGCTTCCGGATTATAGCTGCTTAAACGTGTAGCGAATTTTTGCAAAGCTTCGTCCATTTGTGTAGCATCATCAAACAATTGAGTGAATAATTTATTATCAAAAGCCCAATCGGCACTTTTCCAGTTTTCGGCATCAAGTGTCATTTCGGCTAAAGCAGGTTTTCCAATTTTTCGACTCACAGCAGGTTCAATCACAAACGGACCAATTCCAATGGCAAGTTCCGATAGTTTAATCGAAGCATTTTTGGTTGCAAACGTATAATCGCACGCAGCTGCCAATCCAACACCGCCGCCAACTGTTTTTCCTTGAATACGACCAATAATTATTTTGTTCGATTTTCTCATGGCATTAATAACATTGGCAAATCCGCTGAAAAATTGTCCGCCTTGTTCCAAATTACTCACTTGCAACAATTCATCAAACGATGCACCTGCACAAAAAGCCTTTTCGCCCGCACTTTTCAACACAATAACTCGAACTTCATTATTCGTATTTAAAGCGTTAATAGCATTTGTTAGTTCAGCCAGTTGCGAACTTGGGAACGAATTACTTGCCGGGTGAAAAAATTCTACAAAAGCAATAGTATCCTTAAAAGTAGTTGTAACGTATGATGTTGTTTCCATTTAAAAATTTAGTTTGTTAATACAAAGATAAACCATGTTGGCAATTTGTTATTTATTTTTGATAAATATGTACATTTGCAACGTTTTAAAAAGAAAAAAATGTTGAAATATTTCGTAACCCTAGTTTGTATTCCTTTCGCGGTAACTGCCCAGCAGGCAAATACGGTGTATTATGCAGCGCCATATCTACAAATTGAAGATGTTCATAAAAAAGCAACTGCCGACGGAAATGACTTTGGATACAATGTTTTGATTCACCCAGATTCAAAGTTTATTCACGAAGGTTTCTTTATGTGGGTTGATGATCAATGGTACGAAATTTTGAATACGAACGATCTTTTTAAACCGTATGCCGATTTTAAAACACTTTTTACGATATCAAAAGACAATAAAAATCCTTTAAAAATAAAAGATGTAAACGATGTGGTTTATCTGTTTCCGGTGGAAGCTTTAGATACTTACATTGTTTCGGCATCAGATTTTACCACGCTTTCAAAATCGATTCAAAAACGCGATTTAATCACGTATACAAAACCTGTTGAGGTTGTTGCAGAAAAAACTCCTATTGTTTTAGATGTAATCGACGTTGTGGAAGTTCCTAAAAAAGAAGTTCCGGCTGTTCCTGCAAAAGAAGAAATTACTGTTGCTACCGAATTACCTAAACTAAATACCAACGAACCGGTTTTGATTACCAGCGAAGATCCGCAATCTGTTTTGTTAGATGTGATTGAAGTTGTGGATGTGGTAAAAAGAGAAGAAGTTCCGTTTAATCTTACACAAAATACGGTTGTTGAAAATCAGTTTGAAGTTATAGAGGAAAAACCGAAAGTAGCAGAAGAAGTTCCTGTGAAAATATCGGCAACCAACACACCGATTATCGCCAAACCAAGCAACGATTACGAAATTGCCGTTAACGAAGGTTTTGATGGAACAGTAACCGAATGGATTGAAATGATCGATGCCAAAGGCGGTAAAACTGCTTACCAGCAAGCGGTTGATAAAGGTTATAAAGGCACAGAAGAAGAGTGGATGAAAATGCTTTGGGGACGCGAAGTAGATGTTGAAATTGCCAAACGCGATAAAACTACGGCAATTGTAACCGAGTGGATTCAGTCGTTGAAAACATCTAATGGAAGCTCGCCTTACGAAATGGCTTTGAAACATGGTTTTTACGGAACATTCACAGAATGGGTAGAATCTGTAATTGGAACCGATGGCGAAAAAGCATACGAACACGCACAGACAAAAGGTTTTGAAGGAACTTATAAAGAATGGATTGAACAACAATTGAACAATTCTAACAGAGAAGTGTTGCGAAAAGAACGTTTGTCTAAAACGCAGATGTTTGTTGCGCCAAACGTTTTAATGCCTTTAAATGCAGAGGTTGTAGAACCATTAACATTTAATTTGTTCGATTATTACAACCAATTTTATGGTTCGGCAATGATTACAAGTGCAGGCGATAGCAACAATGCGTTTGAAATTCTACCAACCGATTTGGAATATCAGATTACTTGGTTTGAAAAAGATAAAGTAAAAATTATAGAACTAACCAAAGATGGAATTTTAAAATACCAACCTTTAGAAGGTGTTTTGGATACAAATACCAAACTAAACGTACGTTATATTTTAAAGTAAAAGTTATCCTGCAAGGTTTCTTTAACCTTGTAGGTATATAAAAATCTATTGATTTTCTCGCATCGCCTTATAATAAGCCGCTCGGCTTAAAGGCTCGTATTCATTGGTTTCACCCAACATAACCAAATTGTCGTTAGCTGCTTTTCTAAAACTGTAATTGGCTAAATTTCCAGTGCGTGTGCAAACCGCGTGAACTTTGGTAACATATTCGGCAGTCGCCATTAAGGCAGGCATTGGTCCAAAAGGCTGTCCTTTAAAGTCCATATCTAAACCTGCAACAATCACTCGAATTCCGGCATTAGCCAGATCGTTGCAAACCGTAACAATTTCATCATCGAAAAACTGCGCTTCATCAATCCCGATTACATCACAGCCATCGGCTAAAATTCTAATGTTTGCAGCAGCTGGAACAGGTGTAGATCTAATTTCGTTTCCTTGGTGCGACACCACATTTTCGTCGTCGTAACGCGTATCAACCGCTGGCTTAAAAATCTCAACGCGCTGTTTGGCAAACTGTGCACGGCGCAACCTACGTATCAATTCTTCGGTTTTGCCAGAAAACATCGAGCCGCAGATCACTTCGATCCATCCAAATTTTTCTGTATGATTTACCGGATTTTCAAGAAACATTTTAGCAATTATAAGTTGTTTAAAACAGTTTTTTCTGTTACTTTGTATCCTGCAAATTTATCAAAAAATAAGTTGTAAAATTTAAAACCGTTAAAAGTTATGAAGAAAATCATTGAATCAGATTTAATAAGTATCGCCCACCGAATCTTGAAATTAAAAGATAAATCGGAAATTTCTTCTTTGTTGAAAGAAACCGAACTGCTGCATAACAAATTGGTTTTACTGCAGTTTTATGAAGATAACAAGTTTAGATTGGACCCGTCGATAACTCCTGAAAAATTATTGGAAGAAGTAAAACCGACAGAAGTTGTAGCCGAAGAACCTACAAGTGTTTTTTTAACGGAAGAAAAGAAAGACGATGTGGTAACTTTTGAGGAAGAATTAATTACACCAATTGAATTAACCGTTACGAACGCGGCGGATATTGATGCGGCACCACCGGTTGAAGCTTCGGTTGTGGAATTGGATGAGGTTGAAGAGGAAGCCGAATTGGAACTGGAAGTTAAAGAAGAAAACGTTGTAGAATTTACGCCATCGATCGAAGAAACCATAAAATCGGTTGAAGAAGTGGAAGAAGAAATAAAAATCGTTGAACAGTTAGATCCTGTGGAAGATGCAAAAGAAGCGGTTGAGCGTGCTACGTTAGAGATCGATCCGGTTTTTTCTATTCCGCATAACGAACTTTTCAATGCAAATAATTCCAACGAAAAAGAAGAAGATACTTTTAAAGGATCGCAACATTTTGTAACCAATCAGACAGCAGAGAAATCGGTAGAAAATTACCGTCAAATTCCTTTGAATAAATCGATAAACGATGCGTTTGCCAATAAAATTTCGATTGGTTTGAATGACAGAATTGCGTTTGAAAAGAACTTGTTTAACGGCAGCAGCGATGATTTAAACCGAGTAATTGCGCAGTTAAACACCATTGAAAGCTACGAAGAAGCAAAAGATTTTATAGACGATTTGGTTAAACCCGAATTTAACAACTGGAACGGAAAAGAAGATTTCGAAACCCGTTTTATGCAGTTGGTTGAAAAAAGATTTTTGTAGTAATAATTATCACAATAAACTGTCATTCCGACGAAGGAGGAATCTGTTTCATTTTTAATAGAGATTCTTCATTCCACTTCGTTTCATTCAGAATGATAAAATTACGTTTAAAAAGAAACTCAAAAAATGAGTAAATTATACATTGTGCCAACGCCCATTGGCAATTTAGAAGACATGACTTTTAGAGCTATTAAGGTTTTAAAGGAAGTCGATTTAATTTTGGCAGAAGACACACGCACCAGCAGCAAATTGCTAAAATATTTTGAAATTGGTACGCAAATGCACAGCCACCACATGCACAACGAACATCAAACGGTGGAACATACGGTACAGAAATTAAAAAACGGACAAACAATTGCCTTGATTTCAGATGCTGGAACACCCGCAATTTCCGATCCCGGATTTTTATTAACGCGTGCCTGTGTAGAAAACAATATTCCAGTAGAATGTTTGCCGGGAGCAACTGCTTTTGTACCTGCGTTGGTAAACAGCGGCTTGCCAAACGATAAATTTGTTTTCGAAGGATTTTTGCCCGATAAAAAAGGTCGTCAAACGCGTTTTTTAGCATTGGCAGAAGAAACCCGAACAATGATTTTGTATGTATCGCCACATAAACTGGTGAAAACATTGGTAGAATTTGAAACCTTTTTTGGTAAAGAACGCCAGGTTTCCGTATCGCGCGAGTTATCAAAACTACACGAAGAAACTGTACGCGGATCGGTAGAAGAAGTGTTGAAATATTTTGAAACCAAACCGCCAAAAGGCGAAATAGTTGTAATTGTAGCAGGTAAACAAAAAGAAAAAAAGAATAAAAATGAGTAGTCATTTAATTACCACAACCTGGAAAGGAAACATGCAGTTTGAATCGACCAATCCGGGCGGTTCGTTAATCATTGATGCTGCCGAAGAAGTAGGCGGAACAAACAACGGACTGCGTCCAAAGGCATTGATGTTATCTGCTTTAGCCGGCTGTTCGGGATTGGATGTTGCTTCGCTGATTAAAAAAATGCGTTTAGAAGTAACCGATTTCAATATTGTAACCCAAGGCTTTTTAACCGATACCGAACCACAGGTTTACGATAAAGTTACGGTTACCTACCATCTCTACGGAAGTAATTTAAACGAAGAAAAATTAAATCGTGCCGTAGAATTATCGGTTGAAAAATATTGTGGCGTTATGCACATGTTCCGCAGTTTTGCCGATGTAAAAATTGAAACGGTTTTTCATAAGATTTAAAAACAAAAGGAAGCTATTTGGCTTCCTTTTGTTTTATTAGTTACCGAATATTATTGAAAGGTTGCAAAGATTAGAAGCTACCATTCTGACCTTCCCCATTTTGGAGCTGAATCATATTTTCTTCGGGTAAATAAATACTTTTGTAACCTTGTTTTTTTAATTCTTTTATAAAACGTTTAAATATCAAATAGCTTCTTCCAGTATAAATTGATCCCTTGTTTTCTGACATGAAAATTTTTATTGATTCATTATCTACGGTTTTACTTTTACTATCTCTTTTTACCCAATCAAGATATATTTCGACAGTAGCTTTTATCAATGTTTGGGTTGTCTTATTTATTGAGTTATTAAATATTTTTGAAATAATCCATCCGAAAAAAGTAGCGAGCGGAATGAATATAGCTACAATTAAACTCCAAGCATCCCAAAAATTAGAGTTGTCAGGATTAAATAAAACGACAAATATTTTTTCAACCATGATTTTTAATAAAAAAATATAAACAAAATCAAATTTACAAAACGATCCTAGATAATTAAAGAACTATTGGATTCTATATAAATTAAAAGTCTGTATACTTTTTACAACGACAAAATCTCATCTTGCAAAAACCATAATATTAAAATAATTTTGTATTTTAAACGCACTTCATTTTTGGGGTGCTTTTACATTTTCATTTATGCGTTGGTCATTAAAACAAAATCCCGATTCTCAAATAATTCAGCATTTAAAAACCACTTTAAATGTAAGTCCGCTTGTGGTAAATTTGCTGGCACAGCGCGGTATTACTACGTTTAATCAGGCTAAAAAGTTTTTTCGACCAGAATTGGCAGATCTGTACAATCCGTATTTAATGAAAGATATGGATAAAGCCGTTGCGCGTATAGAAAAAGGCATTGAAGTCAACGAACGTATTTTGGTTTTTGGCGATTATGATGTAGACGGAACCACGGCAGTTGCGTTAATGGCGTCTTATCTGAAAAGTTTTTATCCCGATGTTGATACGTATATTCCCGACCGTTATGCAGAAGGTTACGGAATATCAAACCAAGGAATCGATTATGCCGAAGACAACGGAATTACACTGATTATTGCGTTAGATTGCGGTATAAAATCAATCGATAAAATAGAATACGCAAACCAAAAGGGAATCGATTTTGTAATCTGCGACCACCATTTACCTGGCGATGAGGTTCCAAATGCCGTTGCTGTTTTAGATCCCAAACAAAAAGACTGCAACTATCCGTTTAAAGAATTGTGCGGTTGCGGCGTGGGTTTTAAACTGATACAGGCTTTGGCGGTGAATCGCGGGGAAACCATCGAAGATTTAATTCCGTATTTAGATTTGGTAGCAACAGCCATTGCAGCCGATATTGTGCCCATTGTAGATGAAAACCGCATTCTGGCATATTACGGTTTGCAGATGATCAACAGCAATCCGCGACCGGGAATTTTGGCAATGAAAAAGCAGTTTGCCATTAAAGAATTCACGATTACCGATGTGGTTTTTAAAATTGCACCGCGAATAAATGCTGCCGGACGTATTAAACACGGAAATTATGCCGTTAGATTACTGACCGAATTTGATTTGGATGAAGCGATTGAATGTGCAAAAGAAATCGACGAGTTTAATATGAACCGACGAATTTTAGATCAGCAGATTACCGAAGAAGCATTAAATCAAATCACTCAAAACAACGAAGAAAATACGTTTTCATCGGTTGTTTATCACGAAAGCTGGCACAAAGGTGTCATTGGAATTGTGGCTTCCCGGTTGATTGAAACGTATTATCGTCCAACACTTGTTTTTACGAAAAGCGGTGATTATCTGGCAGCTTCGGCACGATCTGTTAAAGGGTTCGATGTGTATCAGGCATTAGAAAAATGTTCGGAACACATTATTCAGTTTGGCGGTCACATGTATGCAGCAGGTTTAACAATTAAAGATTCTGAATACGAAAATTTTAAATCGAAGTTTGAGGAAGTCGTGAAATCGACCATTTGTGAAGAACAGCAAACCGAAGAAATTGAAATTGATGCTGTAGTGAATTTTGATGATTTCGATGAAAAAACGCTTCGTATCTTAAAACAGTTCGAACCGCATGGTCCCGGAAATATGACGCCTGTTTTTTTTACACCCAATGTTTTTGATACCGGTAATGCGCAAACCATCGGTAAAAATAACGAGCATTTGCGTATGTTCGTTAAGCAGAATAATTCAAAACCGTTCCCGGCAATCGCTTTTAAAAAAGGAGATTTAATCAACATCACAAAAAATCTTAAACTAATGAATATGGTGTATTCGTTATCAGAAAATCAATGGAAAGATAAAGTAACCATACAACTTCAGGTGAAAGATTTTAATACGCAGTAATTTCATCTTAAACTATTCAAATTATTGCATATTTTTGCTACTGCAAATTTTTAATCTTAAAACAAATTTATCTATGAGAGTAGCTGTAGTTGGCGCAACCGGAATGGTTGGCGAGGTAATGCTGAATGTTTTGGCAGAACGTAATTTTCCTGTAACAGAATTAATTCCGGTAGCATCGGAAAAATCGGTTGGTAAGGAAATAGCTTTTAAGGATAAGAAGTATAAGGTGGTAAATTTGCAGACAGCCGTTGATATGAAACCCGATGTGGCGTTGTTTTCGGCAGGTGGAGAAACATCATTGGAATGGGCACCGAAATTTGCCGAAGTTGGTACAACCGTTGTAGATAATTCATCGGCTTGGCGAATGGATCCTACCAAAAAACTGATTGTTCCGGAAATTAATGCAAACGAATTAACCGCAACCGATAAAATCATCGCGAATCCAAACTGTTCAACCATTCAGTTGGTAATGGCATTGGCTCCGTTACATAAAGAATATACCATTAAACGTGTTGTTGTATCAACCTATCAATCTATTACGGGAACGGGCGTAAAAGCGGTTCAACAGTTAGAAAACGAATATAACGGTGTAAAAGGTGAAATGGCGTATCATTACCAGATTCACAGAAACGCAATTCCTCATTGCGATAGTTTCTTGGATAATGGTTACACCAAAGAAGAAATGAAACTGACCAACGAAACCAAAAAAATTATGGGCGACGATAGCATTAAGGTTACGGCTACAGCAGTTCGTATTCCGGTTGTTGGCGGACACAGTGAAGCAGTGAATATTGAGTTTGAAAACGATTTTGATTTAAACAAAGTTCGCGCTATATTGCAGAACACCCCGGGAATCATGGTTCAGGACAATACCGATACCAATACCTACCCAATGCCTTTGTACGCACAAAATAAGAACGAGGTTTTTGTTGGAAGAATTCGTAGAGATGAAAGCCAGGAAAATACAATAAACATGTGGATTGTTGCCGATAATTTACGAAAAGGTGCAGCAACCAACACCATACAAATTGCCGAATATTTATTAGCAAATAAATTAATTGGTTAAAATATGTTAATAGCATTCAAAAAACTCTTGATTCGTCAAGAGTTTTTTATATTTGCAGTTATATGAAATCAAACAAGCAAATAATTTCGTGGTTTTTTAGCATTTGCGTTCTTGTAACGTTAATGTTTCAATCTGCGCACAGTTATTCGCATTTGGTTTCCGATTTTTTACGTACAGATTCGCATCATGCCAATCATGATCAAATGGCAAACCATCATTCAGATGACTGTCAGATCTGTCACTTTACTTTTAGTCCGTTTACAGCTGTTACATCAGATGTAATCGTATTTTATTCTTCCATAACATACCCAAAATTAAACGTAACGCACCATACAAACTATGTAAACGCTTCGTTTGATTTTATCTCGCTTCGCGGTCCGCCGGTTTTTGTTTAAACTGTCAGATTTATCGATGAATTGATTGCTATTACGTCATTTTATCAAGCTGAATTTGATTAACTTCGTTCCGTTCGCAAGCTCGGGTCGGCTTCTCATAATTATTTTAAAATGAATAATGAGATTCCAGATCAAGTCTGGAATGACATAAAGTTCGTTTAGACAGACTTGTCCTTTTAATGACAGATTCGTTCGTATAAATCAAATCAAAATCATTTACAAAAATTAAAAAGCTCACAAAATGCGTTTATTATTAACGATTGTTTTGTGTATGTTAGGCTATGGCGTTTTTGCGCAACATCAGTTAACCGGTGTGGTGAAAAACAGCATGGGCGAAAACATCGCAGACAGTCATGTTGATTTAAGCAGTAATTGTGTGGATACAGATGCATCGGGGACTTTTATTTTTACGGATCTGCAAAGCGGATCGTATACATTAAAGGTTTCGGCAGATGGTTACGGCGTTTATCAGGAAAAAATTTATTTGAATCAGTCAAAACAAATTACCGTTGTTTTAAGTGAAGAAGAAACCTTGGAAACCCTTGTAATACATACCGCACAGCAAAAAGCTTACAATCAGCAGAAAGTTACACAGAAATATCTTCAGGATAATTACAGCAACAGTCTAGCAAAAACCTTATCAAACGTTGTTGGGTTAGATGCCGTTACCGTTGGATCGCAAACCGCAAAACCTATGATGCGCGGCTTGGGATTTACACGCCTGGCTGTTACTGAAAACGGAATTAAGCAGGAAGGACAACAATGGGGTGCCGATCACGGTTTGGAAATTGATGCCTTAACAACCGAAAGTGTTGAAGTTATTAAAGGTGTTGGCACTATTACGCACGGGGCGGACGCGATTGCGGGTGTGATAGAAGTTAACAACGAAACAATTCCGACCGATGGTTTTAAGGCGCAATACATTACAACTGCCCAAAGCGTAAACAAATCGTGGGCAAACGCGCTGAATATGTCGTATAAAAAAGGCGATCACTTTTATAAATTCAAAACATCTTACACCACATTTGCCGATTTTAAGGTTCCGGTTGATGAAATTAAGTATCTGTCTACAAAAATTCCGTTAACAGATGGAAACATGACCAATACAGCCGGAGACGAACTATCGGTTTACGGGCAATGGGGTTATGTAAAAGATGATTTTCAGAGTATTTTAAGCATCAGCCAGTTTCAAAACAAATCGGGATTTTTTGCCGGTGCACACGGAATTCCTTCTGTGAATGATGCAAAGCCCGACGGTAGTGAACGAAACATCGGCATGCCTTATCAGCAGGTAAATCATACCAAAGTAACCTATCATGCAAAGTGGTTAAATACGCATGATGTGTGGGATTTTAAGTTTGGCTTTCAACGCAATCATCGTCAGGAATACAGCTTGTTCCATTCGCATTATTCCAATCAGGTTCCGCCCGAAATCAACCCTAATTTAGAGTTAGATTTTAAATTGAATACCCTGAACGCCGAATTATCGTATAAAAAAGACTGGCTGTTAGATCATACCACTATTTTAGGTGTGCAAAGTCAGTATCAAACCAACGATATTGCGGGTTACAGTTATTTAATGCCAGAATATGATCGTTGGAATTTAGGCGTTTTCGGAAAACATACTTGGAATTTTGCAGCCGATTGGAATTTGGAATTTGGCGCAAGATACGATGTTGCTAATGTAAAGGTTGCCGGATTTTTTGATGAGGTTTTGTTCGATTATTTATCGCAACGCGGCACACCAGAAGATCAAGCTCGACAGAATGCTCAACGAGCTGAATCGTTATCTAAAGATTTTTCAAGAGGAAATGTAGCTTTTGGCGTATCGCACCAAATCACGGCCGATTGGGAAAGTACACTTACAGTGGCATCAAACTTCCGATTTCCAACGGCAATGGAATTAAGTTCGAACGGAATTCACCATGGAGCTTTTCGTCACGAACAAGGAAATCAGAATTTAGATGTTGAAAAAGGCTGGGCTTTTGATTTAAGTCAGCATTTCCACAAAAATAACTTTAAAATAAACGCAAGTGCTTATTTATATTATTTCACTAATTACATTTTCTTAAAACCAACGGGCGCGTTTTCTATTTTGCCTCATGGCGGACAGGTTTACAAATACGACCAATCGAAAGCGATGCTTACCGGTTTAGAGGTTGATGCGCAGTACCAATGGAACAAATTTGGTTTCCAGTTACAGGCGGCTTATTTGTACAATAAGCAGATTAGTGATTCGGGAGTTGATTATCCTTTGCCGTTTTCAACCCCAATCAACGGACAATTTAATGTTCAATATTATTTAAAAGATGGTAGTTTACTGCAGCAAAATCAGTTTCAGATAGGAACAAAAACAGCTTTGCAGCAAAACAGAATTGCCCAAAACGAGGAAGTAACACCGGGTTACACCATTGCAAAAGCACAATTTAGTTCGGTACTGAATTTTAAGGGTTTTAAACCGCAGATTCGTTTGCAGGTGAACAATGTTTTTAACACGGTTTACTATCATCACAACAGTTTTTACCGCGCTTTGGATATTCCGGAGTTTGGCAGAAACATTCAAATTTTTATAACAATACCATTTTAATTTTAAAAAGAAATCAATCATGAAAAAATTAGCAAGTTTAAGTTTCGCAATAATCAGTTTAATAGCAATTTCATCATGTTCAGACGATGATGCAGTGATAGATACAACAAAACCAACTATTGAAATTATAACACCAACAGATCATCAGGAAGTTGAACCGGGATCGGTTTTTACAGTAAAAGCAAATTTGGCAGATAATGTAGGTTTGGCAAGTTATAAAATCGAAATTCACTCGGCAGAAGACGGTCACGAGCATAAATCAAAACAGCTTTTAGCTGAAGATTTTGAGTATTCTTTTGTTGGCGAAATTGCGAATAAACCAACAGCTTATATTTTAGAGCATGCAATTACTATTCCTGCCGATGCACCGGAAGAGCATTACCATGTTGGAATTACGGTTTTAGATGTAAACGGTAACCAAAACCAGCAGTTTGTTGAGATTTTTATTGGTCACGATCACAGTCATTAATAGATTCATTTTTATTTACAGATCCCAAATCACTTAGGTTTGGGATTTTTTTATTAAAAGATTAACTAAAGTCTAAATGTTAACCACATTTCAAGAATACTAAAATTTGAAATTATTCGTTTATCTTTGAAGATTAAATGAATTTAATTATGAAATTTTTCAAACAAATAAGCCTTTTATTTTTACTAACAACTGCTTTTACTTTTGTAGGCTGTAATGACGAAGATCCAGATTCTGTTGGCCCTACGATTGAAATTACCAATATTCCAGATAATAAAGAATTTAAGTTTGGCGAAGATTTGTTCATGAACTTTAGATTTACAGATCAAACAGGCGTTTATGAATATGCGTATGAAATTTATTCGAAAGATTTTTTACCTAAAGAATTTACTGTAGAACAAAAACTATTTGATCTGCAAGGTTCTTACACTGAAATTAATCAAAAACAGACGGTGATTTTACCAGCAAAAGTTGATAAAGAGATTTACGATGAAGGCGAATATATTATAAAGGTGCAAGCATCAGATATTAATCAAAGAGTTTCAACCTATTACAAGCCAATCCGTATTGTTTATCCGGCAGCGGAATAATTCAAAATATATGAAAAAGATTATAATACCTGTTTTAATGGCATCAGCCGTATTTGTTTCGTGTAAAAACGATGACAATGTTGCTGATATAAAAAAGCTTCCAATATCAATAACCAGCGTAAACGGCAATTTGCTGTTTACATACAGCGCAAGTGGACAGTTGGTTAAGGTAACCGATGAAGATTCTGAAACAGAATATACTGAAACTATTTTTACGTATGATAGCACAGGTAAATTAATAAAGTTTGTAACGGTTTATAACGATCCTGCTGGAACCGAAACCAGTTCGTATACGATTAGTTATCCTACAGCAAATCAGGCAAAAGTGACCGATGAAGACAATGATTACATCATGGTGAACTTTAACGATAAAGGTCAGGTTTTAAACTTTAACAACTTTGGTGATGTCACAACATTTACCTACGATACCAAAGGAAATATTGTAAAAGTTGTCGATGAAAGTTCTACAACTACTGCGAGTTATAATAACGATAAAGGTATTTTAAGTGGCACGACTTCGCCTAAATGGGTATTGCTTTTAAGCGATTTTGATTTACATTACTTCGCAGAAAATAATCCGATTTCTGTAACAAACGTTTCAGAATATGAAGGAACAACCTACACTTCGTCTGAAACCTATTCGTATCCGGTAGAGCATATTATTGCGGGTTATCCAACGCGTATGTCTGTGAATTACACCGAAAACGGATCTACAAATAACGAAGTTTATACCATTAATTATTAAAAGATTAACTTCTTATAAATAAACTCCTTTCTTGTTTATATGGAAAGGAGTTTTATATTTGCACCAAATTTAGAAATTAACTTATGAAAAAAATAATCTTTGCAACCCTGCTTTTTGTTGGTTTTGCATTCACTTCTTGTGAAAAAGATAAAGAAGACGAATCTAACTACCAACGCAATTTATCTTCCCTCAAAAATTTACGGCGATAGTGGTCCGGTTACTTTTAAATACGACGATAAAAACAGAATTACCGAGATGAAGCAAGGCGATTCTGATTATACCATTACAACTACACTTAACTATACCGGTGATTTAGTAACTTCGGCAAAAGTTGAAGAAGTTACTACAGAAAATACGTACACATCTGATTATACTTTTACCTATCAAGGCAATAATGTATTGATTTCTTATGATGATAATCCAGAACCAGTAGATGCTTTTACGATTGATGCTAAAGGTAGGTTAGTAGGTTACGATGGCGGATCAATCACTTACGATACTGCAGGAAATATAAAGAAAGTTACCAGTCCTTACGACGAATATTCTTTTGAATACGACACTAAAAACGGTGTATTTAAAAATGTAAAAACGCCACAATGGCTGTATGTTTTTCTTTTAGACGATTACTTTTTTTATTTGGTTAACAACTCTATAAACATTGATTATAAAGATTTAGAATCATCAGAAACCGATACTCAAACAATCAATTATACTTACAATACATATAATTTTCCTGAAAAAATATTGTTTTCAAACGAAGATTATTACATAAAAGTAGAATACACTAAAAAATAATTTTAACTCTTAAAATATATACTTATGAAAAAATTAGTATTATCGGCATTTGTTTTAGCCGGATTAATGTTCACGTCTTGTGATAAAAACGATGATAACAACACAACAGAAGAAGGAACAGTAGGTGTATCAAAAATGTACCTACCATCGAAAATTGTTGCAGATGACGGTACAACGGTTTTTACATACAATAACAAAGCACAATTAACTAAAATTGCCGAAAGCGATGGGTATGAATATACATTTACTTATTCTGGCGAGCAATTGGTTGAAGCTACTACTACAGAAAATAATATTAAAACGTTCTATACTTTTTCTCAGTCTGGAACAAAATTGACTGTTAGCATGAAAGCTGAGTTTAATGGTCAAACACATAATGACACCGAAATATTAACCTTAGATAGTAAAGGTAATTTGCTTAACGACGGATATTTTAATTATACTTACGATGCCAACGGAAATATAACTAAAATGAAAAGCGATGATAGCGAAGAAGTTATTTTTAAATTTGACGATAAAAACGGTATTTATAAAAATGTGAAATTACCACAATGGGTTTTTGCTTACATTGTATCAGAGCAAGTTAATTTAGTTAACAATGCAGTAAATATCGATTACAAAGATTCAGATTTTCCAGAAGATAATTTTACAGGAACAGTAAAATATGAATATAATACTGATAACTATCCTGTGAAAATGGAAGCAACTTCATCTATAGATGGGACTTTCATACAAACAATCGAATACACTAAAAAGTAATCTTATATAATTCAGATAATTAAAACTTGCCAACCTCGGCAAGTTTTTTTATTTTGCCTTAAAATTTTTAGACATATGAAAAAAATAGTATTTTTTTTTATTACAATTATTTGTATAAACTTACAAAGTTGTGCAGATTATGTAGATGATAATGCTGTTCCTTCGGGAAATAATTCAAGCGCCGGAGGCTCCGGGAATGGTTCGGGAGGGAATAATGGAGGAGGAAATAACGGCGGAGGCTCAATGACTATAAGTGCTAATTTACCAGTGAAGATTTTTTCTTATCTAGCAACCACATCAATAAAGTATGATAATAAAGATCGAATTTCAGAAATTTCCAATTTAAATGAAAATGGAAAATTAGGGTACTATTCAAATGCTTATTTAACATATTCAAACGATACATTAAAAAATATAAGTTATGTAAGTGACTATACAGGAAACCCAGTTACTACTATTTATAATTTTTCATACAGTTTAAATACAATTTCTATAGAAAAGTTGAGTGAAGGTTCAAGTAGAATTGAACAAGTATCCATTGATAACAATGAAAGGGTAACTAAAGTAGAAGAAAAAGATAATGTCCTTTCAAGATCATATTCTTATGATACCAAAGGAAATATTTCTATGTTAAAGTATAGTTATAGCCAACTTGAAGTTTCGTTCAATTATGATAATAAAACTGGAATCTTTGAAAAGGTCAATCTACCTCAATGGTTAAAGCAATATATTTGTTTTACTTTTATAAATGCAACAATGTCTTTTAGTATGATTAATAATCCGGTAAACTCTACAAGAAATCAAGGAAGTATTTTAAAATATTCGTATTTTTATCAATTTAATAGTAACGGTTATCCAGAATACGTAGCACATGAGGAAGAAAATCACTTCAATGGATATACTTATCAAATTGAATATTCTAAATAAATAAAAACTTGCCAACCTCGGCAAGTTTTTTTATTTTGCAGAACATCAACAATACAATCATGAAAAAATTAGTCAGTTCTATTTTTATCGCTTCGGTTATCCTTTCGCAAAGCGTAAATGCCCAAAATAAAACAATGAATTATCCGCAAACAGCAAAAAAAGAAGTTGTAGATACCTACTTTAACAACAAAATAGCAGATCCGTACCGTTGGTTAGAAGATGATAGATCTGCCGAAACTGCCGCTTGGGTTACCTCCCAAAACAACGTAACTTTTGCTTATTTAGATCAGATTCCGTACCGCGATCAATTAAAAAAACAATTGACAGAAAAATGGAACTACGAAAAAATTGGCGCTCCGTTTGTAGAAGGCGATTTTACCTATTATTATAAGAATGATGGTTTGCAGAATCAGTCGGTTTTGTATCGAAAAGACAAATCGGGCAAAGAAGAAGTTTTTTTAGATCCGAACACCTTTTCTAAAGACGGAACCACTTCGTTAGCCGATGTTTCTTTTACCGAAGATGGAAGTTTGGTTGCTTACGCTATTTCAGAAGGTGGAAGCGACTGGCGAAAAATCATCGTTCTAAACTCAAAAGATAAATCGGTTATTGGTAAAACCTTGATTGATGTAAAATTTTCGGGAATCAGCTGGTACAAGAACGAAGGTTTCTACTATTCAAGCTATGACAAACCAACGGGATCAGAACTTTCTGCAAAAACAGATCAGCATAAATTATATTATCACAAATTAGGAACATCGCAAAAAACCGATCAATTAGTGTTTGGTGAAAAATACAAACGCCGTTACGTGAGCGGATACGTTACCAACGATCAAAAATACTTGGTGGTAACTGCTGCAAATGCTACATCGGGTAACGAATTGTACATTCAAGATCTAACAAAAGCAAACAGCCAAATTCAAACCATTGTGACAGGATTTGATAACGATTATTCGATAATTGATTCTAAAGACGGGAAATTGTATATCGAAACAAATCTAAAAGCTCCCAATAAAAAATTAATGGTGGTAGATGCGGTTAAAGTAATTAATTTAAGCGCGTGGGAAGATTTGATTTTAGAAAGTGATAACGTACTTGATTTATCTAAAGCCGGCGGATATTTTTTTGCTCGATACATGAAAGATGCCGTTTCGGTTGTTGAACAGTTTGATTATTCAGGTAAATTTATTCGCAAAATTCAGTTGCCGGGCTTGGGAACAGCAAGTGGTTTCGGTGGAAAAAAAGATGCGAAAGATTTGTACTATTCGTTTACCAACTATATTACGCCGGGAACTATTTATAAAATGAATATCGTTGCGGGTACATCAGAAGTGTATCAGCAGCCAAAAGTAAAGTTTTACCCAAGCGATTACGAATCTAAACAGGTTTTTTACGCATCTAAAGATGGTACGCAAGTGCCTATGATGATTACCTATAAAAAAGGAACGAAGTTAGACGGAACAAACCCAACAATGTTGTATGCCTACGGAGGGTTCAATGTGTCGTTAACACCAAGCTTTAGTGTTGCCAATGCGGTTTGGTTAGAAAATGGCGGAATTTACGCAGTACCGAATTTACGTGGAGGTGGTGAGTACGGTAAAAAATGGCACGATGCAGGAACAAAAATGCAAAAGCAAAATGTGTTCGACGATTTTATTGCAGCAGCCGAATATTTAATTAAAGAAAAATATACATCGAGCGAGAAACTGGCAATTCGCGGTGGATCAAACGGAGGATTGTTGGTTGGTGCAACCATGACACAACGGCCAGATTTAATGAAGGTAGCTTTACCGGCTGTTGGTGTGTTGGATATGTTGCGTTACCACACGTTCACGGCAGGTGCAGGCTGGGCTTACGATTACGGAACGGCAGAAGATTCTAAAGAAATGTTTAATTATTTAAAAGGATATTCGCCGGTTCATAACGTAAAAGCAGGAGTTTCATATCCGGCAACAATGGTTACAACTGGTGATCATGACGATAGAGTAGTACCGGCACATAGCTTTAAATTCGCTGCTGAATTACAGGATAAAAATGTGGGTAACAACCCAATGTTAATTCGTATTGATGTGAATGCAGGTCACGGTGCAGGAAAATCGGTTCAGCAAACCATTAACGAAAATGCCGATATTCAGGCCTTCACCCTTTGGAATATGGGCGTTACGAAGTTGTAGTTTAAAACATTATATTTACTAAACACCTGCAAGATATTTATTCTTGTAGGTGTTTTTTATTAAATTAGCAACATGATGAATTTATTTAGAAACAGTATATTATTTCTAGCTACAGTTTTTATTCTTATTAGTTGTAAAGAAGGTGATTTTAACGATGAATCTAAAAGAAACGAGAATTGGGCGTATTGGATTGATGAAGATTCAGGTAAAGGTTCTTGGATTCCAATAACTGATGAAACTACAGTAGAAAACGGAGTTTATCATTTATTTTATGGCAATGGAAAACTTTTCGAAAAGGGTAAATTAAAAAATAAAGTTCATGTTGATACAGTTTACAGATATAATGAACAAGGTGAAGTTATTAAATATCATATCCATCAAAAAGATACTATATTATATGTTTATCTAAAAGATGGGGATTATTTAGAGAAATACCATAATGGTCAGATTTACGAAGAAGGAAAGTTAACCAACGGAACTTTTAATGATAATTGGATAAGGTATTACGAAAGCGGACAACCAGAATGGATTCAAAACCTTGAGAATGGTACTGGAAAAATTATTTGGTTTTATGAAAGTGGACTTAAATTGTCAGAAGAAAACAAAGTTAATGGCAAAACGAATGGTATTGTTAAACATTGGTATGAAAATGGTAAATTAAAAGAGGAAACTAATTGGAAGAATGGAATACCGCATGGTTTACATACGTTTTATTATGAAAATGGTAATGTTGAACAATATATTTATTGGATTAATAATAAAGCAGAAGGAAAATCTGAGAGCTTTTACTCTAACGGTAATATTAAGCAGTTAAAATTTTTTGTTAAAGATGAGTTGGAAGGACCATATAAACAATGGAAAGAAAATGGCTTGTTAGAATTTGATGGTGCCTACAATAATAAACAGTTATCTGGTATGGTTTTTAAATATCACTCAAATGGGATTGTTGCTGTAAAAGGTTTTGTTAAAAATTCTTATGCGCCTACAGGAATATTGGAGGAGTTTAATGAAAACGGAAAACTAATAAAAAAGGGATATTTTGAAAATGGAAATTTAATTAAAGAAGAGAAATTTTAAGCATAAACATCAATCAAAAAATCCATCGTTTAACGCGATGGATTTTTTTATTTAGAAGGTTTGTCGCCGTTAGCCAGCGAAAATTTCATTGATTTTTTAGGATACTGTTCAAAACTAATATCACTTGGATTATTAATCAATGTTTTAATACTTATTTTATCGCCTAACTTAAAATTAGCTTCTGTAAATTTATAATCTAACAAATAAGGTCCGCAGAAATAATTTCCTTTTTCATCTTTTTCAATGATGCCTTGGTATAAACCTTCTTTCGTTTCTTTTCCCATAACGTTTTATTTAAACCACAAAGATAAAGACTATTTATTCTTTTTTACATCGTAAGTTACAATTAGATTCAAAATATATTGAATTCCAATTTCAGGATTTGCTTGGTTTAAAACTTTGTCAAATATCGAATAGTCAACTCCTTCATAATAAAATGTTTTTGATTTTCTTTCTAATTTCTTTATATGGTTGTTGGAATTATAAGAAGAAATTTCTGAACTTTCAAAAGCACTGTATTCCTGATATTGATTTTTTGGATGAGCCGCATAAAAACTTTCATTTGCTCTTGGCTCACCAATTATTTCTCTTTTATATGCAGTAAAATATTTTTTCTGTTTGCTATCTATGACATTTTGCGCTTCATTTGATAATTACTGTTTAATTTTCTCGATATCATTGTTCATATAATCAACCTTTATAATATCGAAAATTTCAAAATTAGAAGCTTCAGAAATAATATCTTCAATTTTAGAATAATCACTTAATGTAATAATGATGTTTTTCTTTACTTCAAATCCTGTAAACTTCTGCACGCTTGATTTTGAAGATTCATCAATATCAAAATCATATATTTTTGTTTGCGAAATAAAGTCAATAAAAATATTTTCCTTTTTAATTCCTAAAGAAGATAATTTTTTTTCAAAACTATTTATTCGTTTATTGATACCTTCATTAGCTTCTTTTAAAGAAACTTTTTCTTCGTTAACGCCGAAAGTGATTTTGTATAAATCTGCTTTTTCATTCAGTAGAATGTTTGCAGTAAATACAACGGTAGAATCAGTGGATATAAAGTTTGAAATTGATTGTGGCACAAAGCGGTCATAATTTCGTGAATTCCTGTAAATTTGATTTCCGCCATGTTGTGAATACACATTTATAGATAGTATTACAACAAGGATAAGTAATATTTTCTTCATGATCTATTGTTTTAAAATGAGAATTACTAAAAATCTAAGCATTTTAATAAATTGCAATATAGTCTTTTTTTAAACAATTTATAATTAGTAAATTCTGTTACTTAAAATTCATAACTTTATAAAATCAAACATTCAATAAAAAATGGCAACAAAAGCTTACGCAGCCTTTAATGCGGTAGATCCGCTGGGTGCACATACTATAGAACGAAGAACTTTAAACGCGAAAGACATTTTTATTAAAATAGAATATTGTGGCGTTTGCCACAGCGATCTGCATACGGCAAAATCAGATTGGGGACCAACAAATTATCCGTCAGTTCCAGGGCATGAGATCGTTGGTAGGGTAGAAGCTGTTGGTAGCGAAGTATCAAAATTTAAAGTAGGCGATATTGTGGGCGTTGGCTGTATGGTAGAATCGTGCCAGCATTGCCATTCATGCGATGAAGGTTTAGAGCAGTATTGCGAAAACGGATTTACCGGAACCTACAATTCTAAAAACTCCAAACACGGCGGCATTACATACGGCGGTTATTCAGAAAACATTGTGGTTGAAGAAGGATTTGTGTTAAACGTACCAACCAATTTACCTTTAGAAAACGTAGCACCTTTATTGTGTGCCGGTATCACAACCTGGTCGCCACTGCGTCATTGGAACGTGAAAAAAGGCGATAAAGTGGGCGTTGTTGGTTTAGGTGGTTTAGGTCACATGGGCGTTAAGTTCGCCAAAGCAATGGGTGCGCATGTGGTGATGATTACAACGTCGGCAAGTAAAGGCGAAGATGCCATGAAATTAGGTGCCGATGAGGTTTTAATTTCTAAAGATTCCGAGCAAATGAAACAACATGCATATAGTTTCGATTTTCTTTTAAACACCATTCCGGTTACGCATGATGTAAATCCGTATTTATTGTTGTTAAAACTCGATAAAACCATGTGTATGGTTGGTGCAATTGAACCGTTCCCGATTCATGGTGGCGTGTTGATTAACAAACGCAGAAACATTGCCGGATCGTTAATTGGTGGAATTAAAGAAACACAGGAAATGCTAGATTTTTGTGGTGAGCATGGAATTGTATCAGAAGTTGAAGTAATCAACATGCACGAAATTAACGAAGCTTATGTGCGCATGCAACAATCTGATGTGAAGTATCGTTTTGTAATTGATATGAAAACGTTGTAAAAACCGGTTTTTTACTTTTCTTAATTATTGTCTATATTTGCCCTTTATTAATTTTAAAAAGACAAATATGAAAAAAGTATTATTACTATTAGTTGCCGTATCATTTTCTTTTGTTTCTTGTGATAAGAACGATGACAATCAGGTGGTTGCAGAAACTTCCCCTATTCATGGTAAATGGGAAGTTAAAACGTATGACGTGGAAGCTACTGTGAACGGAGAACCATTACCAGATGAAGATATTGATTTGGATAATGTGGTGGGAACTATTTTTGAGTTTAAATCAGGAAACAAATTTTCAGTTTCTTCTTATAATGATGAAGAAGGTAAATGGGAAACAGACGAAGGTACTTATGTTTATCACACTGCTCAAAATAAAGTAGATTATACTATGGTTGATCCTGACGGAACTAGTTATACTCAAACAATGAATGTGAAATTGTTAAACAGTACTAATTTTAATTTCAATTTAACAAGTGAAGAAAAAGAAGGGAATTTTGTATTTAAACTTTCTCTTGATTTTAATTGCGAAAAAGTAAAATAGGCAATAAAATAGCAGTTGTATCGTTTTGTATGTAACTAAATTAATTTAATATGAAAAAATCAGTTATAAACATTTTAGCACTTGCTTCGGTAATTACAACAGCAGGTTTTTTGTTAGACGGCGATGCTAAAGAACCAAATGTATTGATGCGTTTTACAGAATATGTAGCCATGCTTACCATTATTTTTACCATTTTATCCGGATTTTATTTTGGGATAAAATCAGTAACAAAACGATTACAGATTTTAAAATAATAACAAAAAGCTCTTGAGAAATCAAGAGCTTTTTGTTTTACATACTCATCTTAACCATTGGTTCTAAACATTCACCAGTTTGTAACTTATTATTATTTTCGTCTGTTAAAAAATCGACTTTTTTAGTTTTGGATTTATAGGTAATTTTAAACAATCGAGTTTTAAATTTTTCTGACTTTTCAGGTGTAAAAGTAAAAACATCCTTCTCTATTTTATAAGTTCCGTTTATAAACTGTAAGTTCTGCGTTAAAGCTAAAATTTCGCCATTTTCATCGGCTTGATTTTTTTTAACCGAATCATAATTGTAAGTGGTAATAATCATTCGAGCCAAATTGTTATTCCAACCATATTCTAAAAGGGTTTCGGTTACATACGTTAAAGAATCTTTCTGTTCTTCAGCTTTAAAAACAAAACATTTTTTTTCATCATCTTCAAAAGGAAGCTCTTCTATTTTTGGTGGAGGAGGAACTTCTTTAACAGGTGGTGGCGGAACAATTTTCTTCGGTTTCTTTTTTTGAGCCGATCCAACAAAACACATTAAAAGTGCGGTAATCATGATTAGTTTTTTCATAAATGTTAATCTTTAAAACCGTTAAAACTTTCATCAACAATACGTTTCCATTCTAAATGGCGTTTAATGTATGCAAACACAAGCGGACAAAGTGGAATTAATTTGTAATTGTTTTCTTCTAAATAAACTAATGTTTTTTCTATAAGTGCTGTTGCCGCACCACGCCCAGCTAATTCAGGCGGACTTTCGGTATGAATCAACTTAATAACATTGTCTTTTTCTTTAAAGTCTATAAAAGCGGTAAAGCCATCTACTGTCAGTTCAAATCTATTGTTGTTATTGTTTTTTACAACGTTAAGTACTATAAATTCTTCTTTCATATTTTTTCTTTTTTGTAAAGATATGTTTTTGGATTGCTATGAATGTTAATTGATTTAAACAAAAGCCGAAAATCCGGTAATGCTTCGTCCTACAATTAATGAATTTATTTCCTTGGTACCTTCATACGAATAAATTGCTTCGGCATCGGCAAGGAATCGAGCCACATTGTATTCCAATAAAATACCGTTTCCGCCCATAACTTCACGAGCGCGCGAAACAATATCCCGAGTCCTTAAAGTACAGAAAACCTTGGCTAACGAGGCATGTTCATCTTTCAACTTACCTTCGTCTTGCAATTCAGACAAACGAAAAACCATTGTTTGCATGGCGGTTAAATTGGAAAGCATCTCTACCAAATGATTTTGAATTAACTGAAAAGCCGCAATTGGTTTGCCAAACTGTTCGCGCTGTGTGGTGTACGCCAACGCATTTTCGTAAGCTCCGCGAGCACATCCAACCGCCATCCAGGCAACGCCGGCACGTGTAGCTTGTAAAACTTTAGCGGTATCTTTAAACGAATTGGCGTTTGGTAAGCGGTTTTCTTCTTGAACGATACAATTCTTCATCGTAATTAATCCGTTTTGAACAATACGCAATGCCATTTTATCTTTGATTTTTTCAACCGAAAATCCTTCCGTATTTGTTTCAACAATAAAACCTTTTACCTGATTATCTGCAACATCGCGTGCCCAGATCACCACAATATCAGCAAACGTAGCATTGCCAATCCATTTTTTTTGTCCGTTCAACACCCAACCGCTTTCGGTTTTTTTGCAGGTAGTAGTCAATCCACCGGCAGCACCTGAACCAACTTCGGGTTCGGTCAGTCCAAACGCGCCAATTTTTTTGAATTGCTGTAAAGATGGTAACCATTTTTGTTTCTGCTCTTCGGATCCGCAGGTGTAAATACTGCCCATACACAAACCGCCTTGCACACCGAAAAATGTTGCGATGGAAGCATCAACCCGAGCCAGTTCGCAAGCGATAATTCCTTCTAATAAAGACGATTTTCCTGCACAGCCGTATCCATCGAAGCTTAATCCGGCAATATTTAGTTCGGCTAATTTTGGAATAATTTCTTTAGGAAATTCATCATGAAGCCAGTATTCGTTCACAATTGGGGCGATTTCTTTTTCCATGAAAGCTCGAACTTTTAACTGCAAGGCTCGATCATCCGCAGAAAGTTTATCACCAATGTCATAAAAATCGGCATCGATTGGCGGAACTTCATGTTTTTTATTGGCATTGTTCAGCAAATGAACAATTCCTTTCAGTTGATCGTCGTTTAAAGAACCTACAGATTCCATCAGTTTTTTTAGATCGACTTTCTCATTCAGTTTTTGCAGTGCACCAATATCAATTGCCTGAATTAATTCAATGGTTTTCTTAATTTTATCCAGCATGATTTTTCTTTTCAAGATACGAAAAGAAATTGATTTTCAGACCTCACAGGTTTTTAAAACCTGTGAGGTCTTAAAAAAAATGATTATTAAGAAGTTTATACCAAACCAAAATATAATTAAGATTTTCGTCAGTTCGAGCTTGTCGAGAACTTATAATTCAAAGACTTCTCGAGTAAGTTTTCGATAGAAAACTTACTCGAAGTGACGAGCATAAACATATCTTGGTGTAATGCTAGTTACAGTCAATAAAAAAACGATCTGTTTAAGATCGCTTTTATGATAAGTTTGATAAATCGGTTTCGGTTTCCAACTCGATCGGTGGCTGATTCTGACGGAACAATCTCGCAGATAAACTACCTTTCAACATGATTTTTGATCCGCAAACTTCTAACCAACTTCCTTCACGAAGTCCTAAAACGGGTTGCGAATTAAAGCAATGAAATTCGTTAATACGGGTCTCGCGCGTTTCGCCCATATGGGTTGATCCTTCCATAGGATCTAAATAATGCGGGTTGATATTGAACGGAACCATTCCCAATGTTTGAAAACTCGGCGGATACACAATAGGCATATCGTTCGTAGTTTCCATAGTTAAACCGGTAATGTTGCTACCTGCCGAACATCCCAAATAAGGCGTGCCGTTTTGCAATACTTCTTTTAACGGAAGCATTACTTTGTACCAGTACAATTGCTTAACCAATAAAAAGGTATTACCACCGCCTGTGAAAATTCCCTCGGCTTTTTCAATAGCTTCTACAGGATTTTCAAAAGTGTGTAAACCCACTACTTTTTTATCGATTTGTGCAAAGGCTTCGGCAACTTTAGCCGTGTAATCGTCGTGCGAAATTCCGCCCGGTCTGGCATACGGAATAAACAATATAGTGGTTACATTTTTAAAATGATCTTTTAAAACCGGCAGTAAATATTCTAAATATCCTAAACCGTAAACAGTTGAGGTACTTGCTATGATTAAATTCTTCATGAGTTACAAATAAACAACAAACTTATTTATTTAACATTTGTTTGCCAAAACGTTGATTATGTTTTAACGTTTTTGCTGATACTTTTGTTGAAATCCAAATAAACACTTATGAAATATTTTTATTTTTTGGTATTTCTTGTATCAACTGCTTCGTTTGCGCAAGAAAGAAACGAACATAAAATGCGATTGATGATTACCGAAGTTGGTATTTTTCCTTTAAAAGTGATCAATGTTGCAACAAAAGAAGTAGTATCAACCGATGCTGGCGGTTACTTTGTAATAAATGTGCAGCCAAACGATGAACTGGCATTGATTGAAAACGAGTTTTATCAATTGAAATATTTTATAAAGAAAGAAGATCTTCAAAACAATATAATTCGTATATATCCTGAACCATTGACCGAAGTTTTACGGGAAATCAAAGTGGAAAAAATCACGGGGAAATCGTTGGGTTTTGATTCCGCAGTAATTAATAAATACATCTACAAAAGAAATCCTAACCCAAATATGGATTTTAAGGCGATGTTTCTATGGTTGTTGGGCAAAATGAAGAAAGAAAGCGATGGCGAAGTATTTGTTGAACGCCGCCCAACCGAAATGAACCCTTATGTTGCGGGTTTGCCAAGAAGCGTTATGACCGATTATTTGAAAATTCCCGATGAATTGGTCGAAAAATTTTATTATTACTTGAATGATGATTATATTGTTGACGAATACATTAAAAGTGGCGACGAAGCTAAATGGCGTATGTATTTGTTAGACAAATCGTTTCAGTTTTTAGAGCAAGAAGCACAAACCAAGCGTTAAATAAGTGATAATACATTTTGTGCTGATAAAAGAATGAATAGTTTTGCAATATGAAAAAAATAATTACTTGTATAATAATGCTGTTTTTTATAGTGTTGGGAAGTTTAAACGGCTTTGCACAGCAAAAAAAGGTGTTAGGTAAAGTGGTGTCAAAGGCACGAGATTTAGAGGGCATCTATATAAAAAACGTAAATACAAAAACGTCTGCATTAACACAAAAAGGCGGTTATTTTTCTATTGACGCAAACCCGAACGATACGCTTGTTTTTTCGGCAGTACATTTAATAGGTCGCGAAAAAGTTTTATCGTACGCCGATATGAACAAATCGCTGGTTTTTGTTCCAATGGAATACGCCGAAAATATACTGGAAGAATTAGTGATAGATCGCCGTGTAACAACCGAAAGTTTAGGTTTGGGCGGCGCACGCAAATTCACTCCGGCACAACGAAGATTACACACAGCAACAACATCTAACGGAGGAATTATTCCTGTAGATGCCATTGTAAACGCAATAACAGGCAGAACAAAAATGCTTAAAAAAGCGGTTGAATTAGAAGGGGAGCATCTTTTTGTACAACAACTTTTAAACAAATTTCCGTTAGAATTTTATACCGAACGTTTAAAAATACCAGAATCATATTACATGGCATTCGGATACTTTATGGCACAAGATCCAATCATTGTAACATCGTACCAAACAGTAGATATTACGCAGCTTAACATTATGTACACAGAAAAAGCTACAGAATTTTTAGAAATTGTAAAGGTTTTAAAATAATAGTTTTACGTAACTTTGTAATAAAATAATCAAAATGTATTTAAATCTATATATAAGTCCGCTTATTTTAGGCATCGGTGGTGGCGAAATGGTACTGATTATAGGCGTTATTCTAATGCTTTTCGGATCAGATAAAGTTCCCGAAATGGCGCGCGGTTTGGCACGAGTAATCAATCAGGTTAAAAGTGCATCGAACGAATTAAAGTCCGAAATTACTAAAAGTGTCGATGAAACCGGAGTGATTAAAGATATTAAGGAAGCCGTAAATGTAGAGGATATTAAAAAGCGAATTGGTATTGATGATATTAAAAAATCGGTCAATTTAGACATGGATCAGTACAATCCGTTAAACGATGTGCAGCAGGAAATTGACAAAGCCAAAGAAGATATTGAAACAATGACTGGCCCAATTAAACGCCAAAACTAATGTTTGAAAACCTTATTGAAAAAGATCAGCAGCTTTTGATCTACTTAAACAATTTAGGAACCGATTTTTTGGATCCTATTTTTATGTACATTACCCACCAAATTAACTGGTGGCCGTTTTTTTTAATCATTATTTTTTTACTGTTAAAAAAGATTTCACTAAAACAGTTCGGACTTTTAGTATTGATACTAACCGTTTTTTTTGTTTTTACCGATCAAATGACCAATCTTGTAAAATACAGTGTTGACAGATTACGCCCGGTGAACGATCCTTTGATAGAACCTTATTTACGTGTGCTACGAAAAGCCGGCAGTCCCAGTTTCTTTTCTGGCCATGCATCAAATTCTAGCGGTTCTATTTTAATCATCTTTTTAATAATGAAAAGATATTACAAATACGCCTGGCTTATTTTCTTTTTTCCATTGATCTTTGCCTACACACGTATTTATCTGGCATTGCATTATCCGTTAGATATTTTATGCGGATACATTTTCGGACTTTCATCAGGGTTTTTATTCTATTATATCTTTAGATATTTCAACAATAAATACAAACTAACGGACAAACAACAAAAAAACGCTTTACAATAGAAAGCGTTTTTTTGTTGTTTTATAAAACTCTACTAACTGTTAAACCATCGCGTATTGGTAGTAAAACCGTTTCAACTCGTGGATCTTCGTTTACAATTTTGTTGTATTCTAAAAGTATAGGTGTTGATTTATCGTTTTTCTGAACATCTTCTAAAACCTTTCCGCTCCATAAAACATTGTCCGATAGAATAATTCCGCCTTTATTCATAATAGGTACAATCAAATTCCAGTAATTGATATAGTTTTCCTTATCGGCATCAATAAAAACCAAATCAAACTTTTTATTTAAAGTAGGTACTATATCCAAAGCATTACCAACGTGCTGAATAATCTGATCTTTAAATGCAGAAGTATTGAAATATTTATGTTGAATATCTTCCAATTCTTCATTAATATCAATGGTATCAATAGTTCCATCGCTTTTCAAACCTTCTGCCAAACACAAAGTAGCGTAACCGGTGTAGGTTCCTAATTCTAAAATATGTTTTGGATTTATAATTTTAGAAAGTATACTTAACACACGCCCTTGAAAATGACCGCTTAACATGCGTGGTTGCAAAATTTTCTGATACGTTTCCTTATTTAACTGCTGTAAAAGCTCGGGTTCGGCTGCAGAATGCTTTTCTATATAATTCTCTAATTCTTCTGAAATAAAATGCATATACTTTTATTTTCCGGCAAAGATAACGAACAATTTTATAAATAGTTCAACGTTTTGTAATTTGCAATTTATTAATACTAACTCTTAAAATGTTAAATTTCAAACAATTAATCGTTATTTTTTATCGTTGTTATGTAAAAATACTATATTTAGAAACTATTTAATAATAAAAACATGAACACTACTTTAAAAAATGCCATTGTTGGGATTGGATTTTTAAGCTGCGCAATGGTTTTAACGGCAATTGTATCTTTAGGAACAGCAAATATCGATCAGGATGCTGATTTACTTGCCAAAGCAAAAATCACAAAATCCACTACAGCACCTTCAACCGAAATTCAAAATATAAAATAGCTGTTTTTTGTTGTAACTTTGCAGCATGAATACAGTTAAAAAAGACATACGCAGTTTAACCAAAGAGCAGATACGTGACTTTTTTGTGGCGCAGGGTGATAAAGCTTTCCGCGGCAATCAGGTGTATGAATGGTTGTGGAGCAAAGGCGCGCATAGTTTTGATGATATGACAAACGTATCAAAAGAAACCCGTGTTTTGTTGGAACAGCACTTTGTAATAAACCACATTCAGGTAGATACCATGCAGCACAGCAACGACGGTACTATAAAAAATGCGGTGCGTTTACACGATGGTTTAATTGTAGAATCTGTTTTAATTCCTACCGAAAAACGTACAACAGCTTGCGTGTCAAGCCAAGTTGGTTGCAGTTTAGACTGTAATTTTTGTGCAACGGCGCGTTTAAAACGCATGCGTAATTTGGCACCCG
Organism: Paenimyroides baculatum; assembly: GCF_008629655.1. Taxonomy (GTDB): domain Bacteria; phylum Bacteroidota; class Bacteroidia; order Flavobacteriales; family Flavobacteriaceae; genus Flavobacterium; species Flavobacterium baculatum. The sequence continues at coordinate 4,822 of NZ_VWSG01000014.1, read as the reverse complement.
ATGAAATTTACGATCAGGTAGTGGCTATCGATCAGGAAAGCCGACTGTATCACAACCGTCCGCTATCAAACATTGTATTCATGGGAATGGGCGAACCGTTGATGAACTACCCGAATGTAATGAAAGCGATCGGAAAAATTACTTCAGACGAAGGTTTGGGAATGTCGCCAAAACGTATTACCGTATCCACTTCGGGCGTTTCAAAAATGATCAAAAAAATGGCAGACGATGAGGTTAAATTCAACCTTGCTGTTTCACTGCATTCGGCAATCGAAGAAACCCGAAACAAAATCATGCCTTTTACCAAAAGTTTTCCTTTACCCGAACTGCGTGAAGCGTTAGAATATTGGTACAGAAAAACCAAAAGCAAAATCACTTACGAATATGTGGTTTGGAAAGGCATTAACGACGATAAAAAAGCCATTGATGCCCTGGTGAAATTCTGCAAATATGTGCCTTGTAAAGTAAACATCATAGAATACAACCCAATCGATGATGGCGAATTTCAACAAGCCGATCCAGTTGTTATCGATGCGTATCTTAAAGCGTTAGACAATGCCGGTATTGTAGCAAAAGTACGCCGATCGCGCGGAAAAGACATTGATGCTGCCTGCGGACAATTGGCTAATAAATCATAAAAACAACCTGCAAGGTATCACACTTTGCAGGTTGTTTATTTGAAGCTTTTCCGGCTTTCCGCTATATCTTTCTTGTTGCCCGAGCCGAGTCGAGGGCAACAAGAAAGGATACCGCTGCAATCCGGGCTATTTATAAAAATTACATTTTTCATTTTAAATTTTAGTTAGTTGTAAATCCGCATTTTAAGATCCTTTTCCAAAAATATTTAAAAAAAAACAATCTTCTTACAACCTTTTCCGTTTCTTTTGCGTCTATGTATGTAAAGAGTCAAAACAATTGAATCTAAAAAAAAGTTTTACCGAGTCTGAATTAATAAATCAGGTACAAAACAACAACCGTGCGGCACAAAAACAACTGTTCGATCAGTTTTCGCCAACCATGTTAAGTACCTGCAGGCAGTATATTAAAGATCTTCACAATGCCGAAGATGTAATGCTGTGTGCCTTTATGAAAGTGTTTCAAAACATTAATCAGTACCGGAACGACGGAAGTTTTGAAGGTTGGATCCGTAAGATTATGATTCGCGAAAGCTTGTCGTTTCTTCGATCAAAAAAAGAACTCGATTTTATAGAAGATGCCAATCAGTCGGTATTAAGTGTGGTTTCAGAATCCTACGAAATATCGAACGATTACCAAAAACTGATTGACGATTTGCCGAAAGGCTGCCGATACATTTTTGTGTTGAATGTGATTGAAGGATACAAACATCAGGAAATTGCCGAAATGCTGAATATTTCCGTAGGAACATCGAAATCGCAACTGGCTTACGCTAAAAAATTACTGAAACAACAAATTGAATTAATACGATAGATGATGGAGGATTTTGAAAAAGATATAAAAGATTTTTTCCAACGCCGCGAAATAAAACCATCGGCAGATGCGTGGCAGCGAATGGAAAATCTTTTAAACGAACCGCAGGCAAAACCAAAAAAATCAAATAGAATTTATTGGGCAGTTGCAGCATCGGTTGTTGTGCTATTCGGGCTGTTTACATTGTTGCAAAAGCAAGATAAAGAATTGATCAATCCTGCTTCAAATAATTCGTACGTAATAAAAGATAGTGTATTAAATAAAATTCAGCAGCCGCAAAAAAATAATCAAATTGTAAAGGCAGATGATGTTCCGCAGAAAATAGAAAATAGGAGAAAGCAATCAACAACAATTAAAAAGATTCCTGAAAAAATTTCCGAAAAAGTAAATAGGGAAGTGTACGTTGTTCAGCAAAATAAAGTTAAAGAAGATGCTTTTCCGGTAGAGAAAATGGTTTCTACTGAAATTGCATCGGTTCAAAATCCCAAAAACCAGATTTATGTTAACCCAAACAAGTTGTTGCGAAGCGCCGAAATGGAACGCCAAACTGACAACATGATCTCGAACGGACAAAATTTCTGGAAAAAGGTAAAAGAAATAAACACAGTTGTAGTACATTCTAAATAACACAATATGAAAAAACTAATTTTAACCACCGCATTTTTATTGAGCATTTTAAGTGTTCAGGCACAAGAATTTTTTAGTGACAAACGTCCGGTTCAGTCGGCAAATCAGTTTACAAAGAAGGTAAACGATATTTCGTATGATATCGATTTAATCATTAAGAACAACAAAGAAAAGCTGAAACAGGATTTGAACGAAATCGATCAAAAAGTAGAAAGCAATCAATTAACTAAAGTGGAAGCTGATAAGTTACGCAACGAAAAAGCCGAGTTTTATGCCAAACGAATTGAAGAGGAAACTAAAGTTCAGGAAGATAAAATCAAGGTGCTGATTAATAATAAAATCGAAGACAATATCAACTTTAGTACCGACATGAGTACGTACCAAAAGCAGTTGGTAGAAAATAAAACATTATTTGTAGTCGATTATAATATCGGACAAAGTATTATGGTTGTTAACGGTAAAACAAAGCAAGATATTTACAATACCAAAAGTGCCATTTCTTCATTTGGTTTAAGTTTAGGAGCTAAAACGCGAGTGGGAAAAGAAACTTCACCTTTTTTCTGGAAATCAATAATTGAAGTAACCGGGCAAACATTTAAATTTAACGATAATAAATCGTTTGAAAATGTAAATAACGAAACCGTTTTAGTTGATATTGGTTTTCCTGTAAAAAAATCTACCATGTATATGACCGAATTTAAGCTAGCAAATTATATGGAGTACGATTTTTCAAAGCATAAGGTAGATGAATTCGGAAATAAAATCATAAAATCACGTCGGTCTTTCTTTGTTGGCGCTGGTGGATTTATAGGTTTTAATGGAATTAGTCGAAATATTGTGTATGAACAAAATGGAGATAAATACAGAGAATCTACCCAAGCAAAATTTAATTCTAACAGATTTATTTATGGAGTTGGTGCGTATATTGGATATAAAGACATTAGTATAAAAGCAGAATATAATTTAAATAAAGTATTTAAAAATTCATTTGCAGATCAAAACGTGCTTAATGTAAGTGTTGTTTTTGAATTATTATAAATTTATAATAAAATGTTAAAAACGGCACAGCCTTTGCTTTTCACTGTAACAAATTACTAAATTACGCTACTCACTATAAAAATTAAAAAGAACAAAAAATGAAAAAATTACTATGTTTTGCAGTGTTTGCCTTTGGTATGTCTGTTCAGGCACAGAATATCGATACTGTTATCGAAAAAAATGTTGCTATAAAAACAGCACAAGCAAATGAGGACCTAACCTTAAGCGAAAAAATAAAAGTAGTTAACGATCAGGTTGATAACGGTCGAATCACAAAAGATCAAGCGTATCAAATCATCACAAAATTCTCAAACGAACAACCGGTTTATGTACAAGGTTATCCTGCTGAAGATGTCGTAGCAGTTGTTGAAGAGCTTGAGGAAGTAGATGCGGCCGATGAAAATTACGATTACGATTGGGGCAAAGAAACATCACCTTTCGATTTTGCAATGGGCGTTCAAATGGATACCGTAGTTAAATACGGCACCAAAACAACACCTTATTTAGCATTTGGCGTAGGTAACGTAGCTACCGATGGCGCTTTTGCAAATTCAGAATTCGGTTATATGCGTTCAAACTACTTCGAATGGGGAGTTGCCGCACGTACACCTTTCAGCAAAACCAATAACAAATGGGGTATTCGTTACGGTTTAGGCTTTAAATATAACGGTTTGGCAACAACGCAAAATCGTGAATTTGCTTTAGCAGGAAATCAAACAGTTACAACTGCATCAACAAAACAATTGCGTAAAAATTACGCGTATTTCCGCAACACCTATGTAACTATTCCTATTTCGTTAGATTTTACAACCACTTCAAAAGTGTATAACGAAGCAAACCGTCGTTTTACAACAAAAGAAGGAATTAACTTTGGAGTAGGTGGATACGTTGGTTACAACATCAACTCAAAACAATTCATCAGATACGAAAATGCCGATGGATACAAAGTTTCAGAACAACAAAAAGGAGATTGGAATGTAAACGATTTTCAATACGGCTTAACAGCTTATGCAGGAAAAGACCACTTTAAAGTAGTGTTAAAATACGATTTAAGCCCTGTGTTCAGTAACAACGTAGTAGATCAAAACTATTGGAGTATCGGACTTCAGTTAGGATTATAAAAACAAAAACCAGCTAATCAGCTGGTTTTTTTATGCACGGGTGGAGGGATTCGAACCCCCATCAACGGTTTTGGAGACCGCTATTCTACCCTTGAACTACACCCGTAGAACATTTCGGTTGCAAATATAAATGCAAAAAGCTAATAAAACCTAATAAATCATCCAAAGAAATTGCTGTTAAAACCTAATTTGTTTAAGTTCAGCGCCTTTAAATTATATTATAGAAACCACCCATACATTATATATAGTAATTCGGGCGTTCCCCTTACATTTAGTTTCAAAACAAAATCTGGAAAAATCATCATAGAAGCTAACATAAAATTCGATTAAGTATTTGGTGGCGAACTATTCGCTCCAAGTCCTTGCTCGTCGTGCCTCCTCGCTGCGGGCTATCCGCTGCTATCTCTAACGCGATTTTGTTTTAGGTTGTGTGTTGTAAGTTTTAGGTTTTTAGTCTTAAATAAAAATCCGTGTAAATCAATGAATCTGTGGTTAATGGTTTAAGGTTTCAAGTTATTTTGATACATCAATTGCCCTGAACTTTAGTTAGGGGGTTATTGTAAATTAAAGTTGGCTTTAGACAAATA
>NZ_VWSG01000013.1 GCF_008629655.1 Paenimyroides baculatum | reverse complement strand
ATAAAAAACAGTACAATTCAGAAAAGAAGACAATTCTACAACCAACAAAAATTAATAAATTTATAAACTAAACACTAAATTAGTTTTTATATTTAACTGTCTAATTTACTTTGAAGACGTACAAATTGAATTCCATCAAATTCTTTTAATCTAGTTACAGTATCTTCAGTAACTTTAGTGATACTGTAGATGTTTAAGTCAGCAGAATAAAAAGTTGATTTAGCTTGAAAACTATTATTAACACAAAAGTTTTCAAAAGAATTTATCAAAATTCTATTTAGCTCATTATCTCCATAGTCGAAGAGCTTAACCTTTATTTTTGAATTACTATTAAAATCAACATCTATTAATGGGCTGTAAACTTCCATATTTTCAATTGCATCAATTCCCATAATTATCGAATCAGAAAGAATTCTTTGATCAGCCTTACTAAGATTAGTTATCATTTTTCTCAAGTCAAGCGAATTATCTATTTTTAGTAGGAGTTCACTATCAAGCACACTAATAAGATTCATCTTCTTATCAACGTTGAAAATTGAAGCTATTTCTTTGCGAAAGCGCTTAGCAAGTGCATCTTCATTAATCTTTAGTCGCATCACGGTAGGAATGTAGTTATTTTGTCTAACCTTTTCATCAATCAATGGTTCTACTAGGCTCAACACCTGTCTAAAATAAATTGATTTTTCCTTAACATTATCTGTTTTTATCCATTTAGGCATAACACCGCTACCGGAACCTTCAGTTCCAGATTCATCTTTCTCTCTTTTTTGAAAGAATTTTAGAGGTAAATTTTTATTTAGCGCCATAACTTATTGTTTATTTAAATAATTTCTAACTTGTCTCAAGGAAACATTCATTTTATCAGCAATAGCGGATTGAGAAATCCCGTTTTCGTTTAAAAACTCTATCATCTTATCGAATGATATAGAACCATGATTGTTAAATTCATAAATTTCAAATAATAACTCATCATAGGTTAATATACCATTACCGTGAATTACTGCTTGAGTTTTAGCATTATTTACAACAGTTTTAATATCTGAAGGAGATTTACCATCAAACAATTTTATCAATCTATCATACTTCTTTTTATCTTCCAAAAAATCCGTTTGAAATGAATCTGTAAATTTTTTTATCAAATCAGCAATCTCACTTTCTTTTGGTAATCCAATTTCAATAACATGATTAAACCTTCTCCAAATAGCTTTATCTAAAAGTTCGGGATGATTGGTAGCAGCTATTAAAATGTTGTTTTTTGAAAAGCTATCAATATTTTGTAGTAGACTATTAATTACTCTTTTAAGCTCTCCTAACTCGTGTTGATCATCTCTAGCTTTAGCTATAGCATCAAACTCATCTAAAAACAAAATACAAGGCTTATCATCAGCAAAATCAAATATTTTTCGGATATTTTTACCTGTATTTCCTAACAATGAAGAAACTATAGCATCAAATCTTGCTACTACCAATGGCAGACCAGTTTGTTCAGAAATATATCTCGCTACAGTTGTTTTTCCACAGCCAGGTTTACCATATAATAATAATGTGTTAGATGTTTCAATTCCAAAGCTTATCAATTTGCTCTGATGTTTAACTGCGTTAACAAAATCTTGTATTTTATTCTGTAATAATGGTTCTAAAACAATAGCAAATTTGTCTTTAGATGGTAATTCAACATCAACAATACTCATTCTACTATCATTGTCTACAGGAGTAGCTAAAAGCATATCCATAGTAACAGCATTAGCAGGTTCTTTTTTCTCAATTATCTTCAAAATCATTTTAGACTGCTTTTCATCACCATCTTTGGTCATCTTATCAGCTAACAGTTTTGCATAATTGTAAACCTTACTAGGGTCTTTTGCTAAACCGCCTTCAATAATTCTTAATATCTCTGTATACATGATTTTTAAAATTAATTACGTTACAAATGTACATAAATAAATATTAAAAACAATAAAATCGTAATATTATTATCAATCAATGTAATTATTAATGTTTAAATTGTAATTATAATTTCAAAAATCGTAATATTAACATCAATTAGAATTACATTTTAAATTATCGATCTTTCCCAACGCTCCAAAGGTTATTGTATTTTAGAAGTTAATTTTATGTGTGTAAGTTTTATAGCAATTTCTAAAAGAAAACAAAAACAGCACATCAATTTCTCATTACTTTTTCTGAAGACAATAACAGACTCTATTAGCAACAAAGAAAATACTATGAGGAAACCCGTAAAATGTGCGTTTTATCTATAAAATTACAAATTAAACTATAAAATTAAAATAGTATGTTTGCGATCTAATCAAAACTTTAATGACCAAAACCATTTTATTTATCTGCTCTGCCAATAAGCAACGATCTAAAACAGCTGAAGATTATTTCAGTAGTAAGTATGCTGATTTTGAATTTATTTCGGCTGGCACGAATAGTAAAATTTGCGAACAAGAAGGAACAAATCCATTGACAATAGAACTTTTGGAACAAGCTAATATCATTTTCGTTATGGAAAACAGCCATAAAAAGGAAGTTAAAAATTTTATTAATGGTCGGTTTAAAAAAGAAATTATTGTTTTAGATATCAAGGATATTTACAAGTACTATCAAACAGAATTGATTGAAATTTTAGATGAAAAGTTAAGGGTTTATTTGGAACAGTAATTTATGAATCTTCCTCCTCCTCATCCAAAAAATCAAGTTCATTGTCTTGTTGCTTATAATCATGTGCAACGCCGGGCGGGTTGAACAAACCCCACGAATCGGTAATAAAGTGTTTTTCATTGAAACTGTCTACCCATTCCACAAATAACAGTCGGAATTCTTCGATCTGCGTGCGAATGATCTGGTAATATTCTACCTCTTCAAAACCAAGCATTTTCAGTGTGTGATACGAAACCATTAAATCGCGTGCTGCCTTGCGGATCAAGGTGGCATTTTCCATTTTTATATCGTAGAGTTTTACCGCAAATGCACCAGCTAATTTCGCCTGAATAAGCATGGCATCGCCCAGCAACTGACCTTTTAAATCTGTCAAAATAGAATCATCTTCAGGAAATAAACCGGTAATGGCTTTTAGTGTTTCAAAAATTTCTTCGGACTTTTTATAAATAGGTGTTTGCAAGTAATTTTTCATCTGTAACCGTTTTTATAAACATACAAAAATTATCTTGAATTGTAGTGGCAGTGAATGTTTTGCTGAGGTTTATGCAACTTCTCGATACAAAATTTCCTGCGCTTTGTTAATGGAATTTCACTCGAAGTGACGGTAGACAGATTCAGATTACAAAAAAAACTTCTCGATACAAAATTTCCTACGCTTTGCTACAGAAATTTCACTCGAAGTGACGGTCTATATATTGAAAAAAGTGGCTATCGTTATTTCTGATGCAGTTCTATTAAACCTTCTAACGGTTTTTGGTAAAACACACCTGCCATCAGGTTGTTGTTTTTAAGGATTGTTTTAAACTCGTCTTGTAACAAAAACGCTGTCGATCCTATAAAATGAACAGGAACATTACTATGGTTTGGATATTGTTTGATGTAATGGTCTACAAAAAACTGAAAACTATCGGCAATCATAGCCTGTAAAAAATCATGATCTTTATTGGCAATTAAAAAAGGAAGAAACGATGCCAGATACGCATTCGGGTTAGGTTCTTTATAAAAATTCTTTTTAATAAAATCGGCATTTAAATTGTAAGCTGTTTCAAACTTTGATTTTAGATCGGCTGGCATGGTATTAAAATAATGCGCACGAATCAATCGTCTGCCAAAATCTACACCCGAACAATCGTCCATTGCCAGATATCCCAACGAATTCACTGCCTGCTCTACCTCTTTACCATTGAAAAAACTACAGTTTGATCCGGTTCCGTTAATACAGACAATTCCGGGTTGCAAATCGTGACAGGTGGCATAAACAGCCGCATAGGTATCTTCCAGAATCTCGAAAAAATCGGCATTTTCAAATACTTTTTCCAAAGCATCGCGCATTACTTTTTTTGAATGAACGGTACTGCAACCCGATCCGTAAAAGTAAATTTCTTTAATAGCCGTTCGTAAATTGGCAATTTCTTCGTTCTGCAAGATTCGTTCAACCAATACATCAGTGTTCAAAACTTCCGGATTTAAGCCCAACGTATTGTAAACGCCTAAATACTGTTTGTTGTTAAATAACAACCAATCTGCTTTGGTAGAACCACTGTCAACTACAAATTTCATAAAACTGCCTTAATTAAATTCGGACACAAAATACGTTATTTTATGTAATAATACCTAAAGAGATGGAAGAAAAATAGATGAGGGGGTGATGGGTGTGGGATGTCGGGTGCTTTTATGCTGTATAATGTAAAATGTATACTGTATCGTTGAATCGTTGATTTAGCTTCGCTCCGTTCGGACTCCGTCCTCGGGTGTTGAAGCGTTAATTTGTTGAGCATAAAAAAACAATGTCAAATTTTAAAACTTTGACACTGTTTAAAGAAATTAAATTATTAATTTTAAATGAATATCCATAATATGTAGTATTTACAGTATTTTGTCATTTCGACGATAGGAGAAATCCATTTAGTAATCAAGAGATTGCTTCGCCAGTTCGCAAGCTCGGGTCTTCACTCCACTACGTTCCGTTCTGAATGACAAAACCAATAATTATGAGTGATAACAGACTCTTAAATATTTTTTTTGTTTTATACTTTCAAATTATTTACATAAACAATCAAGTCTAAAAGTTTGGCAGAATAACCATACTCGTTATCGTACCACGACACAATTTTAAAAAAGGTATCGTTTAGGGCAATTCCGGCATCGGCATCGATGATTGATGTACGAGTATCCGAAAGAAAATCTTGCGAGACAACCGGTTCGTTTGTAAAACCTAAAATTCCTTTATAATTGGTTTCTGATGCTTTTTTAAAAACATTCATTAAATTATCATACGTTGTAGGTTTTGCCAGTTTAACGGTTAAATCTACCACCGAAACGTTTGGTGTTGGAATACGGAATGCCATTCCGGTTAACTTGCCTTCTAATTCTGGAATTACCTTGGTAACCGCTTTTGCTGCCCCTGTACTTGCCGGAATGATATTATTTAAGGCAGACCGACCGCCACGGAAATCTTTCTTTGAAGCTCCGTCAACCACCAATTGCGATGCTGTTGCTGCATGAACGGTGGTCATTAATCCTTCTACAATTCCGAATTCATCGTTCAATATTTTAGCAATCGGAGCCAGACAGTTCGTGGTACACGAAGCGTTTGATAAAACGGTATCGTTTGCCGTAATCTTTTCATCGTTAACGCCCATTACAAACATTGGAATATCGTCCGATGGGGATGAAATTACTACTTTCTTCGCTCCTGCCTGTAAATGCAAACCTGCTTTGTCCATTGTTTTAAAAACACCCGAACAATCTGCCACTACTTCTACACCCACTTCATCCCATTTTAATAACGACGGATCTTTTTCTGCTGTCACTCGTATTTTTTTTCCATCAATGATCAAGTTCGTTCCATCAACAGAAATTTCTTTTTTAAACGTTCCGTGAACCGAATCGTACTTTAATAGATATGCCAACAGATCAATTTCCATTAAATCGTTTATTGCTACAATTTCCACATCGTTACGTTCAAATGATTCGCGTAAAACCAATCGTCCTATTCTTCCAAAACCGTTTATTCCAATTTTTACTTTTTCCATAACTTAAATAGATAATATATCTGATATTCTTATTAATTCATCGTCGATTTTTGCTTCGCCTTTAACCGCTTTTTCTAACGGAGTGTAAGCCATTAAATCATTTTGAAGACCAATCATGACGTTTTCCTCTCCTTTTAACAACGCTTCAACCGCTGCTACACCTGACCTGCTTGCCAAAACACGATCGAAACAACTTGGCGAACCACCGCGCTGAATATGTCCGATGACCGATACACGAACATCGTATTCGGGTAAATGTTCTTCTACATAATCGCTTAATTCGTACACATTTTTGCCCGATTTTTCGCCTTCGGCTACAATTACAATACAGCTCGATTTTCCTGAAGCCTTGCTCCTCTTCAATTTCTCTAACAATTTAGGTAAACCGATATTTTCTTCGGGAATCAAAATCTCTTCTGCTCCTGCTCCAATTCCTGAATTCAAAGCGATAAATCCGGCATCGCGACCCATAACCTCCACAAAGAAAATGCGTTTGTGAGATGTTGCCGTGTCGCGGATTTTATCAACAGCGTCGATCACCGTATTTAAAGCGGTATCGTAACCAACGGTGTGTGATGTTCCGTAAATATCATTGTCAATGGTGCCGGGAATACCGATAACGGGAATGTTGTATTCTTTAGAAAAGATCATTCCGCCGGTAAAACTACCATCGCCACCAATGATTATCAATGCATCGATGTTATTTTTCTTAATAGTTTCATATGCTTTCTTTCGACCTTTGGCTGTCATAAATTCATCTGACCGTGCCGATTTTAAAATAGTGCCGCCTTTAGATATAATGTATTTTACATCGCGCGGTCCCATTTCTTTTACATCACCATCGATCAATCCTTCAAAACCGCGAAAAATACCGTAACAACCAATTTTGTAATAAGTACACGCGCGGACAACCGCCCTGATTGCAGCATTCATTCCCGGAGCATCGCCACCAGATGTGAGTACTCCAATTTTCTTTATTTTGTTTGATTTCATATCTGTTCTTAATAACCTAAAGATACAAAATAAAATGAAAAAGCCAGAATCTATTTAGGTTCTGGCTTATCTTTTGGTTCTTCCGGAGTATCTTCCCGACGTTTTTCCTGAAACTTGATATAATCTAATCCGTAATCATCGTCAGATGTATTATTGTTGTTTGATTTGTTTTTCTCTGCTTCTTTTTGCTTGGCACGTTTGTCTGCACGAACCAGTACTTTCTTTATGAGTTCTTTAAACGTATTAAAATCTACTTCGTACGTTAAACCGACTCCCTGCGTATAACCAATACCTTCACCCAAGTAATTAATATCGTTTTCACGGTTGAAAACACGCGCACGTAACGTTCCATCATCATTTAAAAGCAGTTGAACTTCCACATCGCCTACAATCACGTTTTCTTCACGTCCGCCAATCGGAACCCCCAACTTACTGTTTACCAAAATACGGTCGCTGATCTGTGTTGAAAACGTAACACCCACACGGGCTGCATCTTCTACCTCTCTGTTCGGGTTTCGCTCACTCTGTGAATAATTCAACCCTACGCGGAACTTCCCTTCAGAATCGGAAAACAAATCATCGAACAAACTGCTGGCACGTTCAAACAAACTGCCGTAAACTGCATTTCCGCCTGTTGTAGTTGTAATAAAACCACCCGTTGCCAACAATGCCATAGCCTGTGTTTCGCGCGTATCTTTATCGGCAAGCTTAAATTCTATTTCTGATTTTATACTTGAACTTACGTTTGGAAAATCGATTAAGAAATCAATTTCGGGATTGCTTAAATTTCCCTGCAATGCAATAGAAACTTCGGTATCTACCTTACGGTTAACTTCGGAACTTTCTATGATCAGCCCCGGATTTGCCTGCGTTTTATAAACCGCCTGTAAATCTAAAATGGCATTTAAAGGTTCGCCGTCCCAACGAATTGTTCCATATTTAACCACATCGAGTTTTTTATCAATGATTCCGCCGTATTTAAAGTTGTATTCGCCTGTGTAAACCATAAAATCGCCCCACATGTTGAACCTGCCCAGCGTATTTATTTCCATAGTGATAAAACCGGCTCCGCTACCCTTCATTCCATGACCGGAAGCACGATCTAACAGAATTTCAATTTCAGCATCGGGCGTTATGTAAAACTCGAAATTTAATTGAACACCGCCAAAACGGGTATTGTTCATCGGCGTTTCGATTCCTTTTAAACGGTTGGCTTTTTCTTGTGGCGATAAAAAGTGAACAAAATTATTGTCGCCCAATCCGCCGGCATCGTCTAAAGGAATTTTAATGTTAGTTCCTTTTTTAGATTCGGCTTCAATGGTTACAACCAAACTTTCTACCGGACCTTTAATGGTTGCAGATCCATCGATAAAAGCCGTTCCGTAATAAGGAGTGCCTTCTTTATATTCGCTGTCTAATGCCAATAAATTATTAGAAGACAGTTTTGCATCGATGTTCCAGTTTTTTAATTTGTTGTGCGAAATTGTTCCGTTTAACAAACCTTTTGTTTTATGTTTGGAATCGGTAATATTTACATTTCGAAGAATGAACTGACTTTCGGTAACATCGAGCGGTGCATTTTCATCGAACAAATAATCAACGCCTGTAAAAACGGGGCGCATTCCGGCATTTGTAAGATACAGCTTACCTTCGATATCGGGATCTTTATGCGTTCCCTGAATGGTTGCACGGCCCGAAGCATCCCCACGGACATCGGACATGATCGATGATAAAAACGGTGCAATTGCTTTAAGGTTGAACTTATTAAAGCCGGCATCTAAATTCAGTTTACTTTGACCTTTGCTTACCGAAATTAATCCGTTCATGTAGAAATTCTCGGTAAAATCGTTTACAATATTTGATCGAACATTGAAATTCTGCAACGATTCATCTCCTTCCACTTCGAAATTAAACAAACCGAGCAGTACATCGTTAATCTCTAAATTTTCGACATTCAGTTTTGATTTCGGTTTGAAAATGTTGTTTTCCTGTGTAAAAGAAACGTTTCCGTTGATTAATCCGGCGAAGGTTAAATTGGTTAAATCGGGTGTAATTTTATCCAATTCCACATTCTCAAATTCCAGATTCAGATCCTTGTAATTATTTCCGTGCATGCTTCCGTTCAGCAAAACCATTTGTTCGTTGTGCGAAAGCTGAATGTCTTCAATAACAAAATCGTTGATTTCCTTATTAAAAATAATTCGGTTTTTATCGTTGTTGTACTCATTTAAATACCAAAGCGATTCTTTAAACTGAATCTCTGACTTTTCGATTCCGACTACCGATTTATTTTCTTCATCGATGGTATGATAAAAATTCAGGTAATACTTATCGGCAGCTTCAGTTCCGCCTTTAAACTGCGTATCAACGTAAAGCGTATCGTTTTTCTTGGCATTGTTCAATACAAAATCGTACGCTTTGTAAGCCTTTAAATCTATGGTATCAATGGCGATAAATGCATTTTGATTTTCGCGCAGACTGTTCACATCAATCTGAATATTGGTCAGTTTATTGTCGCCATACTTTACAAAAGGCGTGTTCATTATTAAAACAAATTCGCCGTTATCTGCTGTGATTTTTCCGGAAATAGACGTTTCATCTGCAATCTCCAATTTTGGAACAAACAAATCGACAATCTTATTTTGAATATCCAGATTGTATTCGATAAACTGATTGGTAGCAATTTTATTAGGCGAATAGTTTTTATACAGACTTCCCAACGAGTTTTCTACAATTCCCTTCAGCTGGTCATATTTAAAATTTCCGCGAATGTATCCGTTTACAATATCATTTGATTTAATATCGATTCTGCGGATGTTATTTTCTTGAAATTCCGATTTAATAGAAAGGCTGTCAAACGCATAGGTTTCTTTAGAATTGGTGTAGGTTGCATTTTGCGCCAGAATGGTACCTTCAAACGTATCCAAGTTTTTTCCTGTCCCCGCCAATTCAAAATGACCTTTAAAAACACCCAGCGAATCTTTTACAATGTTTAGGGCATTCATATTCAAATGCTCGATATCTGCTTTAAAATCAACCGCGGTTTTATCTGTTGAAAGATCTAAAGTTCCGTTGAAATCAAGCAGCGCGTTTGGATCTTTACTTACTAAAGTTCCGGTGTATGCGGGCAGTTTCAGGTTTCCGTCGATCGTAATATCCTTATACGAATAATTGTTAAACGTAAACTGCTGTACCTGACTTTTTATGATGGTGTTGAAAGATTCCGGATCGAAACTTTTACCGTCAACACTGGCTGTTAACGTTGCTGTACCGATTTTTTCATTTTCGATCAATCCGCCAATATCAAAATTATCAAGCGAAATATCGCCTTTATAAGTGGCATTTTGTTTTTGATTTACGTTCCATAATTCTACATCGGCTTTAGCAAAACCAAGATTTGTAGTGGCTTCCACATTGGCATCCACATAAAAATCTTCATAAGCTACAAAGCCTTGCAAATTAAGCAAGCCCAATTTTTCCAATTGAACCGGCAGCGATTTTCCTAAAACATTAGGAAGCAGCGCAACGGCATTAGAACGGGTAATATTTAAACGATTCAGATTAGCTTCAACCCGAAACGGATTTTTCTTTACAAACAGATTTTTTAAAGCAAAGTTTCCAATGATTTCAGATCCGAATTTATCAGAAAGCTGCGTGTTTTCCAGCTTAAAATTGTTCAACGTACCTGTTGCTTTTGTGGTTAGGTACAGAACGTTATCGGCACCAAATTCTTTATAGAAATACTTTAAATCGTTTGTTGCAACCTTTGATTTATTCAAATCAACCGCCAGATTTACTTTTTCGGTAAAATATTTCAAATCGCCTTCGGCATAGCGCATGGCGATGTTTCCTTTAATATACGATTCTTCGGTTTCAACAGCAAACGGTTTTAAATCCATTCCCTTTTTCGTCATAGAAAAACTTGTAACCAGATCTTTTATGTAAATTCCGCGTTTGTCTTTTAGAGATAACTTATTAATATCGGCATTAATATTCGCGCCTTGTACCAACAATTTATCTAAAGAACCGTTCATTTCTTTAAAATCAATCGGGGTATTTCCGGTATTATCGTCGGTGATTTTGAACCTTCCATTTGTAAGATCCAAATGATCGATCTTCATTAAAAACTTACCGCTTCCGGGTTTTCCATCGTCAAAGACAGCAATAAACTTGTCTAAATTGGTTAAGCTATCACCTTTGTATTTGTGGATAAAAAAATTGACATCCTGAATTTCGGTACTACCAAACAACAATTTTCCTTCGGTTAGCTGTTTAAAATCAGTAATATCGGTATACAATCGGTCAATGTAGGCTAAATCATTGTTTCGGTCGTCTAAAACATGCACTTTTTTCAACAGAACACTTCCATCCAACTGCACGGCAACCTGTCCGATCGACGTTCGGATATTGAATTGTTCGTTAATTCTGGTGGTCGCGTAATGCGCCAATTCTGTCTGAACTATCGGTGTGGTAATAATTACGGCTGCCAGTATAAAAACCAGCGCCAAGCCCAAGAGCAACCCAAACAGTATTTTAAAAAGTTTTTTGATAGCCTTATTTGTTTTAAATTTGCTTTTTAATTTAAAGAAACAAAAATACTAATTTATGTAAGTTAATACGGTATTTAGTAGACTTTATACACATAAATTATACCGATTTTTTACAATGGAACAATTAAAGTACATTTTGGCTATTGAAAGTTCGTGCGATGATACCGGTGCAGCCGTATTATGCAACGATAAAGTATTGAGCAATGTAGTGGCAAAGCAGGAAATTCACGAGTTGTACGGTGGTGTTATTCCCGAATTGGCTTCGCGCGCGCACCAGCAAAATATTGTGCCCGTTGTAGAAGTTGCCTTGCAAAAAGCCGGCATACAAAAAACCGATTTAAGTGCTATTACTTTTACACAAGGTCCGGGTTTAATGGGATCTTTGCTGGTTGGCGGTTCTTTTGCGAAATCGTTAAGTATGGCGTTGGATATTCCGTTGATTGCCGTAAACCACATGCACGCACATATTTTGGCTCATTTTATTGATGAAGAAGGATTCGATAAACCGACATTTCCGTTTTTGGCGATGACAATTAGTGGCGGACATACACAGATTGTGAAAGTGAATTCGTTTGTTGATATGGAAATTTTAGGCGAAACGACTGATGATGCAGTTGGTGAAGCTTATGATAAAACTGCAAAAATTTTAGGTTTTCCTTATCCTGGTGGTCCTTTGATCGACAAACATGCTCAAAACGGAAATCCAAAAGCCTACGCCTTTACCAAACCGAAAGTGGACGGATTGAATTTTAGTTTTTCGGGATTAAAAACGCAGATTTTGTATTTTATTCAGAAAGAAGTACAGAAAAATCCGGATTTTATTAAAGAGAATATCGATGATATTTGTGCTTCTGTTCAAAACATTATCATTAAAATTTTAATGGATAAAATTAAGCTTGCCGTTGAACAAACCGGAATTACCCAGATTGCAATTGGCGGCGGTGTGTCGGCAAATTCGGGCATTCGCAAAGCATTAAAAGAAACCGAAACCAAATACGGTTGGAAAACCTTTATACCCAAATTTGAATACACAACCGATAATGCCGCAATGATTGGTATTGTTGGTTACCATAAATTTCGTTTAGGAATTTTTAGTGATGATGAAGTAGTTTCTAAAGCAAGATTGGAATTTTAAAAGCTAATCTTATTTAAATCTTTCCTAATAGTATAGTTATGAAGAACATTTTAGTAATTCTTTTTTTGTTTTTGAAATTAAATTGTTTTTCACAAACTAATGTTGAAGTATATTCATTACTGAAAGAAATATCTTTAACTAAAGACTCTCGAGAAATCGTAAACACGAACGTGGGTAAAGTTTTATTAAGTTATGATTGGAAATCTGTAAATATATTATCAGAATATTTCTTGGACTCAAACAAAACTAAAGTATATTCTGACTGTTTGGAAAGATATTTGACTATTGGTGAACTTGCAATCATTATTGCAGATAGAATTGATGGAATGAATTATTACAAACTCACTTTAGTTCAAAATTGTCTTGGTGAATTTTGTAAAGGAAATTCTAACATAATTGAATATTATTTGCCTTACATACATGAAAGTGGTTTATCTGATTTTAAAGAAAGATACTTATTATGGATAAAAAGTGAAGAATATGTGACGTCAAGACATCTTTTTACAGATAAATCTAAAAGACAACTTAAAAGAATTCAACGAGAAAAGTTAAAAGCTTTTAAAAATAATATTTGATAATTAATATGCAGTTATTTTACGCTCCGGATATAGACAATGATACAATTGAGTTTACTTTTGATAAAGAAGAAAGCAAACACATTGTTAAAGTTCTACGTAAATTAGAAGGTTCTATTTTACACATTACCAACGGAAAAGGTTTTTTATTTATTTGTGAAATAGTTTTAGCATCAGAAAGGAAATGTGTTGTAAAGATAAATGAAGCACAATTTACCGAAGCTCGAAACTTCAGTATTCACATGGTGGTTGCACCAACAAAAATGAACGATCGTTACGAGTGGTTTTTAGAAAAAGCTGCCGAAATTGGTGTTGATGAAATTACACCGATTATCTGTGATCATTCGGAACGAAAGATTATCAAGACCGAACGTTTTGATAAAATTTTAATCAGTGCAATTAAACAATCGAATCAGATGTATCTTCCTATTTTAAATGAACCAATAAAACTGACCGATTTTTTATCGAAAGAAATCAGCGGACAAAAGTTTATTGCACATTGTGAAGAAACCGATAAAGTGGAATTAAAAGACCTAATTGAAATACAAAAGAATTATACGTTACTGATTGGTCCTGAAGGCGATTTTTCTACAAATGAAATCAATAAAGCACTTGCAAATGGATATTTACCCGTTGCTTTAGGAAACACGCGTTTACGTACCGAAACTGCTGCCCTTGTTGGTTGCCATACGTTTGTTTTAGCGAATAATTAGTATAAACTTTTATGACATTACCATCTGATTTAAAAGAATTTATAAACAATAACTTAAAGCAAGACATTAATAATTTAGCTTTAAAGAAAAATCCTTTCGCTAATTATGAATGGTCATGGATTTTAAATCAGATTCAGGCAAAACAGAAAGCCGAAAAGAAATTACCGACTTGGTTTTCAAATGAAGATGTTATTTTTCCGAGCACCTTATCTATAGAACAAACTTCATCGGAAACCTTGGCAAAGTTTAAAGCAGAATTAATTTCTGGTGAAAAACTAATCGACTTGACCGGCGGTTTTGGAGTGGATGATTATTACTTTGCAAAACGTTTTAAAAAAGTTGTCCATTGCGAATTTCAAGAAGATTTATCGGCAATTGTTCAACATAATTTTAAGGTTTTGAATGCAGATAATATTGAAACTGTATCTGGCGACAGTATTTCTTATCTTAAACAATCAACTGAAAATTTCGATTGGATTTATATAGATCCAGCTCGAAGAGATGATAAAAAAACAAAAGTATTTCTACTAAAAGATTGTACTCCCAATGTTGTTGAGTTACAGGAATTTCTGTTTGAAAGATCAGACCACATTTTGATTAAAGTTGCTCCATTACTTGATATTTCTTCAATTTTAAACGAATTAGACAACGTTAAAGCAATTTACGCTATTGGTTTGCACAATGAAGTTAAAGAGCTTTTAATTGTTTTAGAGAAAGATTTCATAAATCAACCGGAGCTTATCGCAGTCAATATTTCAAACGATGGAATAATTCATCAAGATATATTTCCTTTAAATGATGCTGCAGATTCACAGTTGTCGCTTCCGTTAAATTATCTTTACGAATCATTCAGCAGTTACTTAAAAATTGGTGTTTATAATGATATTGCAACGAAATTTAATGTGAATAAGTTACATAAACATTCGCATTTGTACACTTCAAATGAATTGGTCGATTTCGCGGGACGCTGTTTTAAAATTGAACAAATTATTCCTTACAATAAAAAAGACATTAAGTTTTTAGAAAATACAAAGTGTAATATTACTACTCGGAATTTCCCTTTAAAAGTAGAAGAAATCCGGAAAAAACATAAAATCAAAGACGGTGGCGATTTGTACGCTTTTTTCACAACCGATTTAAACAACGATAAAATTGTAGTGCTTTGTAAAAAAACAACGACCGATAATTAATCGGTCGTTGTTTTTATTATTGATTCACATATAGTTTTTTATACTGAATTTCTCTATTAGATTCCTACGGAATGACAAACAATGTGTAAATTTTAATAGTTTAAATTTTGCCTAATCTATTAATATTTTAATTCTAAAGTTTTAGAAGTTTCTGCTCTTAATTCTTTTAATAACTCCGGGTGATCGTTTAATTTTAATCCAAATGAAGGAATCATTTCTTTGAATTTTGCCTGCCATTCTGGTGATTTAAACTCATTAGGGAAACATTTTTCAATCAGCTTCAACATAATGGTAACTGTTGTTGATGCACCTGGAGATGCGCCTAATAAAACCGCCAAGCTACCATCGGCAGCATTCACAACTTCGGTTCCAAAAGCCAATTCTGCTTTCCCTTCACTGTTACGTTTCATGGTTTGTACACGCTGACCAGCAATTTCTAATCGCCAATTTTCTTGTTTAGCATCAGGGAAATATTCTTTTAATGAAGCTAATTTTTTATCTGGCGATGCCAATACTTCAGAAATCAAATATTTTGTCAGACCCATATTATCCAAACCTGCACCAACCATTGTTCCGATATTTCCTGTTGAAATAGAACTGAACAAATCCCAATACGATCCGGTTTTTAAGAATTTGGTTGAAAAGCCAGCGTACGGACCAAACAATAATGATTTTTTGCCGTTTACAAAACGGGTATCTAAATGCGGAACCGACATTGGCGGTGCGCCAACTGATGCCAATCCGTAAACTTTTGCAAAATGTTGTTCTGCCAGTTGTTCATCTTCACAAACCAACCATTGACCAGAAACCGGGAATCCACCGTAATGTTTTCCTTCTGGAATTCCTGATTTTTTCAATAGTAAAATAGATGCGCCACCTGCACCAATAAATACAAATTTTGAAATTACGGTACGTTGTTCGCCTGTTTTAATATCTTTTACAGAAACCTTCCACTTTCCGTCTTGCGTTCTTTTTAAATCGTAAACTTCGGTATTAAAAGTAACTTTTACTCCGTCTTGTTTCAGCTGATGCTTGATCATTCGCTTTGTTAATTCGCCAAAATTAACATCGGTTCCCAAATTCATGTAGGTTGCCGCCACTTTTTGATCAGCTTTACGGTTTTCCATTATTAGCGGAGCCCAATTTTTAATGGTTTCAGTATCTTCGCTGTATTCCATCGCTTCAAAAAGAGGTTCTTTTTTTAAAGCTTCGTGTCTGTTTTTTAGGAAATTTACATTTGCATCGCCCCAAACAAAACTCATATGAGGTACGGTATTTACAAACGATTTTGGAGACTGAATGATGTTTTTATTCACCAAATACGACCAAAACTGGCGCGATTCTTCAAACTGTTCGCAAATATCCAATGCTTTGCTGGTATCGATCACTCCGTTTTTTTCGGGCGTATAATTTAATTCACAGAAAGCTGCATGACCCGTTCCGGCATTGTTCATGGCATCGGAACTTTCTTGCGCAGCACTATCCAAGCGTTCAAAAATTTCAATTGTTGCACCAGGATTTAGTTCTTTTAGCAATAATCCAAGTGTAGCACTCATAATTCCTGCACCAATTAATACTACATCGCTTTCTGTATTTTTGTTTGCTGACATTTTAAAATGACCTATTATTTTAAACTTCCGTTATCTTTTAAAATCTGTTACTGCTCATATAATCCTGCAGTAAAATAGTTGCTGCAATTTCATCTACAAGCGCTTTGTTCTGACGTTGTTTTTTCTTTAAACCGCTATCGATCATTGTTTGAAAAGCGATTTTCGATGTAAAACGTTCATCTATCCTTATAATTTCTATCTGCGGATACAGTTTTGCTAATTTATCTACGAACTTATTAATTTCAGCTCCAATACTTGATGCTTCATTGTTCATGCGTTTAGGTTCGCCAACTACTATTTTTGAAACTTTGTCTGTCTTAAAATAATTTTCCAAAAAAGTAAAAATATTCTTTGTTTCAACAGTTGTCAATCCCGATGCGATAATCTGCATTTCGTCGGTCACGGCAATTCCGGTACGTTTTCCACCGTAATCAATTGCCATTAGCTTGAAATTATTAGTATTCAAACGTTCCGTAATTAGATTGTATGGTTAACTTTTTAGAATCGGATGCTTCAACTCTTCCAACAATTTGTGCGTTTACGTTAAACGATTTAGAAATGGCAATAATTTCTTCTGCAATTTCAGGGTTAACGTACAATTCCATTCTATGACCGCAGTTGAAAACCTGATACATTTCTTTCCAACCGGTTTGCGATTGCTCTTGTATCAACTTAAATAACGGCGGAACATCGAACAAATTGTCTTTAATTACGTGAACATTATCTACAAAATGCAAAATTTTTGTTTGCGCGCCACCAGAACAGTGAACCATTCCGTGAACATCATCTGCACTAAATTTTGCTAATATTTCTTTTATAATTGGTGCGTAGGTTCTGGTTGCAGAAAGCACTAATTTACCAGCGTTTATTGGCGATTCTTCCACTTCATCGGTCAATTTTTTAGCACCAGAATAGATCAAATCTTTTGGTACCGACGGATCAAAACTTTCTGGGTAATTTTCTGCCAAATAATGGGCAAAAACATCGTGACGAGCAGATGTTAAACCGTTGCTTCCCATACCGCCATTGTATTCTTTCTCGTAAGTTGCCTGTCCGAAAGATTCCAAACCTACAATAACATCGCCCGGTTTAATATTGGCATTGTCAATAACATCGCTACGTTTCATTCGAGCCGTAACCGTAGAATCTACAATAATTGTTCGAACAACATCACCAACATCAGCCGTTTCACCACCTGTAGAATGAATCGTAACTCCGAATTTTTTCAATTCATCAATCAATTCCTCTGTTCCGTTGATAATTGCAGAAATAACTTCGCCCGGAACCAGATTTTTGTTTCTGCCGATTGTAGACGACAACATGATGTTATCTGTAGCACCAACACACAACAAATCATCGATATTCATAATCAAAGCATCTTGTGCGATACCTTTCCATACAGATAAATCGCCGGTTTCTTTCCAATAAAGATACGCCAAAGACGATTTTGTTCCTGCTCCATCGGCGTGCATAATCAAGCAATAATCTTCGTCATTTGTTAAATAATCGGGAACAATTTTGCAGAAAGCTTTAGGAAACAATCCTTTATCAATATTTTTAATAGCATTATGCACATCTTCTTTTTGGGCAGATACCCCACGTTGCGCATAACGATTTGTACTATTATCTGAACTCATATTTTTGTGTGTTGTTGTGCAAATTTACATTTAAAAACAATGTTTTGCAATGGAATGTATAACAAATATATAATGATTATATAAATTGTTATAAAGTACGCAAAATCGTAGTAGCGTCAGCTTGTGCTTGCGGCAGAATTGTAATATCGGCTACTTGCACATGTTTTGGTTGATTTACTGCAAAAGCAATATTCGCGGCAATATCTTCGGCTTTTAAAGGTTTATAACCTTGATAAACTTTACTTGCTATATCTTCATTTCCTTTAAATCGAACCAAAGAAAATTCTGTTTCAACGGCGCCGGGTGCTATACCTGTAACTTTAATTCCCAACGGAAGAAAATCTAAACGCATGCCTTTTGTAAGTGCTTCTACCGCCCATTTTGATGCACAATACGTTGCTCCGTTTGCATAAGCCTGTTTACCGGCAATCGATGAAATATTTACGATATGTGCATTATGAGAATTTTTAATAAAAGGCAAACATGCTTTGGTTACATAGATTAATCCTTTTACGTTGATGTTGATCATTGCATCCAAATCATCTAAATCGGCATCCTGAAAACTAGCCAAACCATGCGCATTACCTGCATTATTAATCAATACATCTATATTTTGCCATTCAGCAGGGATCGAATTAAAAGCAGTAAAAACTTCTTCTTTCTTTGCAACATCAAACTGTAATAATAAGGTTGGTGTATTGGTAAGTTCGGCTTCCAGTTGTTGTAATCGTTCCAACCTTCTTCCACAAAGAATCAATCGGTTTCCTTCAGCCAAAATTTTCGCAGTTGCATAGCCAATTCCTGAACTTGCACCCGTAATAAG
Organism: Paenimyroides baculatum; assembly: GCF_008629655.1. GTDB lineage: Bacteria > Bacteroidota > Bacteroidia > Flavobacteriales > Flavobacteriaceae > Flavobacterium > Flavobacterium baculatum. Next base: position 62,252 of record NZ_VWSG01000013.1, on the reverse strand, counting down.
TATTGTTTTCATTAATCGAAATCTTTTGGCAAAGTTAATTACATTTTTAAATTACCGTTTGTTTTAAGCCCTGCATTATGCACAACCATAAAAAATTAAAAAACGATTTTTCTTTTTTACGATCAACCGGTTTAATCTCCGTCTTTTTAAATCCATCGGTATCAGATCTTACAACCAAATTAGCAGCAGCAGTTAACACTTTACGTTCTTTATTTTCCTTGTTAAAAAGCGTCATTTTTAAATTTTTGAAATCCATAGCATAGTTTCCGTTCGCCTGATCGTTGTTTCCGTTGAAATTAAACGCCATGTGATCGATCTTGCCGTTTGCCTGAACTTTCATATAAGGTTTTAAAAACGGATTCATTGCCGGAGCCGGAAAGTTCTTTAAATCGCCGTTGATGTTGAATTTATCAGATCGATCCATAATGTCAAACTGCCAGCTTGCTACCAAATCGCCCTGCTGCATAAATTTTGTATTGACAACAATCTGTGTTTTTGGTCCGCTTGAACGCTTGTATCCGCTATAAATATTCGATGCCGTTAAATTGAAATTCGCAAAAGTAAGCTTGCCCGGATTGGTACTTGTAGCAGAATCTTCTTCGTAAATTAGTTTAGAATTTTTGATTTTTAGGCTTTGAACTTCGAAAGGAAAATCAACATTTCGCAACCTGTAACTGTACAAATGATTTTCTTTTGGGTTGTTGGGAATCGATGCATCGCGATAAATATGCGCATCCATACTATTTAAAACTACTTCTTTAAACTTAATAAAAAATTCATCTTGTGCGTTAAAACCCCAATTAAAGTTGTTGAACTGAATAGATGCTGTTGATAAATTGTAATAATCCTGACCGTACTTTAATTTTGACGCATGCTGTTTACGGGTTATTTTCGGAATCATTTTAAAATCTTTTACGGATGCATTTGCCTGTTTTACAACAATTCCCGCTGCATGAATGTTGTAATCTTTACCGGTATCGAAATGAATTTTACCTGTTGTAAGCAAAGGATTTTTATACACAAACGGAACGTTTTCCAGAACCGTTTTATCGTCGACCCGAATATCACTTAAGGTTAAATTAAAGTTGTTAACCGTTAGTTTTTTATACTTTGCGTTTTTATCTTTTAAAACGTAATTGGCGTTGTTCACCGAAACTTTATTGATTAAAATAAGATCGTTCAATTTACTAGGTTCGCTTGTTTTTTTAGGTGTTTTCTTTGGAATATGTACAAACTGCGGATTATTCAACTGAAATTCATCAATCAATAAATGCTGTTTTACTTTGTTGGAGATCTTTTTAATTTTGATGTTTACATTGCTTATATCTAATATTCCCAACGAATTAAACCATGATTTTTTTATATCGATTTCATCAACATCCAACTGAAAAGGAATCAACGGCTGTGCAACTTTTTCAATATCTTTTTTTGCCTGTTGAGCAACTGTCTGATTTTTTTGATCTAAAATTCGCACATTGATTGAATCTATAGAAATTGTTCCGATCTTCACATACAAATCGTCATTATTATAACCCCAATCGGTATTTTTTAAGGTAAGTTTTGGCACATCGACCAAAATTCGAGTATTGGTTTCGATAGTATTCTGCTTAAATTCTTTAGACGTTTTATAGGGCAACATTCTAAAATTGTTCACAGAAATGTTGTCCTTGTCTATTTCTATTTTTGCAGATTTTACTATTTGCAGATCGTTTACCACACTATAAATGGAATCAATTTTAAAACTGTAATCGGTATATGTAAACGGAATATCTTTTTTGGCAGTGTACTCGCCCATGTGAATTCCATCGATTTCTGAATTAAAATTAAAAACTTCGTGTAAAAGTGTGTCGTTGCCAGAAGTCATCATTCTTAAATGCGCTTTTTGAATACTTATTTTATCAATATCGATAATAGATGATAACTTTGATTCACTTTTAAGCGTGTCGCGCACCGCAGGTTTTAAAACGGTAATATCCGGACCAATAACAGAAATAGTATAGGCTTTTAGATTTTTATTCTTGATAAGTTCGTAGAAATTTACTCCTGTTACACTGATACGTTCTACTTTTCCAAAAAAATCGATGTCTTTTTTAATATCAGCATTCTTCTTGGGTGTTAATTCCACATTTTCTATAGACAAACTGTTGCTGAAAATTGAGAAATTCATATCGTCATACACCAGATTATAGGCGGTATCGTTTTTGTCTTCGATAATTTTAGGAAGCTGATTTTTAATGATCAAATTTATTGCAACATTTACAATAACTGCCAACAATAGTACAGACAAGGCAATAATGCCTATGATTTTTACAGGTTTGGTGATTTTCATAAAAGCTACATTTTTTATTAAATGTAGGAAAAAAATCTGACTTTAAAGAAATTTAATTATCGTAGGTTTTTGCAATTTTTTCAATATTCATGCTTCGCGCGCTGGCATCGAAAATTTCTTTGTACACGCCATTTTGCTTATAAATTTCTTCATGTTTGCCAACTTCCGTAATTTTTCCTTCTTTCATGGCGTAAATAATATCGGCGTCGATGATCTGTGAAATACTGTGAGAAATAATAACAACCGTGCGGTTTTTCTTAATGGCATCCAAGCTGTTTTTAATCTGTTCAGTAGCAATAGCATCTAAACTTGCCGTGGGTTCATCGAGAAAAATTATTGGCGGATTCTTTAAAAACATCCGTGCGATTGCAATTCGTTGTTGTTGTCCGCCAGATAAAGCTGTTGCTTTTGTTTCGTACTGATCAGGCAATTTTACAATTTGATCATGAATATATGCTTTTTTTGCTGATTCTATAACTTCTTCATTTGTTGCATTTACTTTTCCGTAACGGATATTATCAGCAATCGATCCGCTGAAAATATGATTTTTTTGAAGCACCAATCCAATATTTTCTCTTAAAAAATGGGTGTCGTAATCTTCTAAAGGAATTCCGTCTAAAAGAATTTCACCAGACGAAGGTGTATAAAATTTATCCAACAGATTTATAATCGTACTTTTTCCTGCACCGGATAAACCAGCCAAAGCTGTAATTTTATTGGGTTGAATATCAATATTAATGTCAAACAACGCTTTTGTTCCGTTTGGATATGCAAATGAAACATTATTCAGTTTAAAATGTCCTTTTAAAAATTCGGTTTTAACGGTTCCCGATGCTTCTTTCTCTTCGTTAGCATCTAAAATTTCAAAATAACTTTCAGAATAAATCATGGCATCATTCATTTCATCATAAATTCTGTGCAACTGTCTTATAGGTGCCGATACGTTGTTGAACAGCAAGATATGAAACATAATGGTACCGATGGTCATATTGCCCGTAAGCACAAAATATGCCGTTAAAATAATGATGATTACCACACCGAATTGCTCAATAAACGATTTTAATCCGTCGAAAAAGAAACTGGTTTTACGTGTTTGCAACTGGTTGTTGGTTAATTCGTTTTGAAGCTGTAGCTGTTTTTTAGATTCGATATCTTCTCTATTAAACGATTTTATAACCGTAATTGAATCGATAATACTAATGATTCCCTGTGATTTAGATTCGCGAAAGCCACGTAAATTTCTACGCCATCCGCTTAATTTCTGTGCCTGTTTTTTGGTAACTATAAAATAAATTGGAACAATACACAAACCAACCAAACCAACGTAAAAATTTGCCTGAAACATAAAGAACAACGCCACAATAGCATTTGCAAATAATGGTACAATATCAATAAAAAAGTTTTGAACCAGCCTTGTTAAACTTTCTATACCGCGATCAATTCGAGTTTGCAATCTTCCTGCTTCGTTATCGTTCGATGTAAAAAAAGACAATCGATAGGTTAAAATTTTATCGATAATTTTTTGTGCAAGATCTTTAGAAATATAAATTCGCAGTTTTTCACCGTAATATTTTTGTCCGAAAGTTATAAAGGCATTTAAAATTTCTTTACCAATTAATACAATTGAAATAAAAAGAAGTAATTTTAAACCAAGCTGCAAAGCATTCTGCTGGGGAATAATCAAAGTAAGTTCGTCAACCGTGTAACGCAAAATCCAAGCGTTAACCTGTGCCGTTAACGATCCTACCAAAGTAAGCAGTAATGTGCCCGTAACCAATGTTCTGTAAGGTTTTACATACGGCCGTAAATTTTTAAACAACGTTGCGATTTGCATTTTTATTTAAAAATAAGAAAAGATTGCCAAGAAACCCCAGCAATCTTTAAATAAATATGAAATACAAAGTTTAATTTTGTAATGAATCAAATGTATTGATTTTTAATTGATTACGCAAATAAATTTTTAAAAATGTCTGAAATTGAACTGTTAAAAATAAATGATTTTAAAAATAAAGAACCTGAAAACTCTTTTTATGCCAACACCATAACCAATCATTTGCTTTTACATCACTCGCGAATTGAGAAGCCGCACAAGCATAATTTTTATGCTGTTTTTCTGTTTACAAAAGGCACCGGAATTCACGAAATTGACTTTAATAAGTACGAAGTAAAACCAGGATCGGTCTTTTTTCTGTATCCTGGACAAACGCATTCGTGGGAACTTTCAGACGATATTGACGGATACATTTTTTTTCATACCGAAGATTTTTATGAAATGACGTATGTGAATAATTCCATTAAAGATTTTCCTTTTTTTGAATCGAATTATTCTGATAAATGTATCTATTTGAGTAAAGATAAATGCCAGTTGATAAAAGATCTTTTTAAAACACTTTTAATGGAATCTGCAAAAGAAGAATGGAAGAAAAAACAATTGATCTTATCGTATTTAACACAGATCTATATTTATTTAAACCGATTTTTAGAAACCCAAAGTGCTGTTAATTTTTCAGATTTAAGACATTACCAGTCGGTATTTTCAAAGTTTGAAAAGTTGGTCGACGAACATTTTACAAAAATAAAATCAGCAACCGAATATGCTGATTTATTGAATATTACCCAAAAACATTTAAATAGAATAGTTAAGTCGATCACCCAAAAAACTACTACCGAAATTATTACCGATCGTATTGTTCTGGAAGCAAAACGTCAATTACTTTATACCAACAAAACCCTTAACGAAATTGCGTTTGATTTAGGTTTTACAGATTATACCTATTTTTCACGATTGTTTAAAAAACAGGTTGCAATTACGGCCTCGGATTTTCGAAAAATGTATAAAAACGAAAGATAATTTTAAACTTCCTCTTCGTTTTTATAGAATAAATTCAGCCACATTAATCGCGACATGCGGTAATTAAACGTAGATAACAGCAGTACAATTAAAACAACACCAAAGAAAATACTTAAAAAACCAACGTTGAACAGTAAGCCTAACACAAAAACAGCTACCATTTCTGCTACCGTTAATGCGTAACTCATATACATTCCGCCAAAGTAAAAACCAGGTTCACGGTGAAACGAATAACTGCATTTTGAACAACGCGCATTCATAACCGGCATTTTAAACAAAAACGGATTTCCTTTTGCCTTAAAAACTTTGGTTTCGCCACATTTCGGACAAGTACCATCTAAAACTTTACTTACGTAAGACATTTCTTATTAATTTTGTACAAATATACGGCTATTTACAGTTCTAAACCGTTTCAAAAAAACGCAATTAGTTGCACAATTCAGACATTTAATTAAAATTTACATGAGTACAAATTCAACAGAAACACCTTGTTTTATTTCTTTTAACGAAGATGTATCTCATATAAGATTACCTGAAAAATTAAATTTTCCGTTTTATTATGATGTGCATCCGTTATGTGAAATCGCTGCTAAACAAGTGCAACGTTTTTTGGAAACTAATGATGAATTGCAACATAATTTTGGGTTAGAAAACAACTCTGACTTATTGCCCATTGGTAAAATGTTTGGCGTTTTAATTGTTGAAAATAAAGGTACATTAGGTTTTTTAGCTGCCTATTCGGGTAAACTTGCAAACAGTAATTCAATTGCTTTTTTTGTTCCGCCTGTGTTTGATATGCTTACAGATAACGGTTATTTTTTACGTAAAGAAGAAGAACTAAATTCTATAAACAGAGAAATTGAATCGTTAGAAAATAATACAGATTTAAAGAATTTTCAAAAAAAACAAACTGATTTAGAATTAACTGCAAAACAAGAAATCGATTCTTTCAAAAAGAAGATAAAAATCAATAAACAAATTAGAAAGCAAGAACGAATCTTAAAAAAAGAAGCACTTTCAATTGAAGAATACCAACAATTTGAAGCTGATTTAATCAAACAGAGTTTATACGACAAACATTTACTGAAAGAATTAACCGGTAATTTTGAAGCTGAATTAAATTCGATCAATAAAGAAATTTCCATCTTAACAGATCAAATTGAAATTCTAAAGAATCTTCGCAAACAAAAGTCGAATGCGTTACAAAACTGGCTTTTTACAAACTATACTTTTCTAAATGCCGAAAGTGAAGAAAAATCACTGCTCAATATTTTTAAAACAGCACTTCACTCCCAACCTCCTGCTGGTGCCGGCGAATGTTGTGCACCCAAATTATTTCAGTACGCCTTCAAAAATAATTTTAAACCAATTGCCTTGGCAGAATTCTGGTGGGGACAATCGCCAAAATCCGAAGTACGCAAACACCAACAGTTTTATCCGTCGTGCTGGGGAAAATGCGAGCCCATTTTAAGTCACATGTTGAAAGGATTGCAGGTCGATGAAAATCCGTTTTTACAAAATCCTGCAAAAGATAAAGAACTGGAAATTATTTATGATGATCCTTATTTGGTGGTAATAAATAAACCTGCCGAATTTTTATCGGTTCCCGGCATCAATATCAGCGATTCGGTTTACGAACGCATTAAAAACAGGTATCCGCAGGCAACCGGACCGTTAATTGTTCATCGGTTAGATATGTCCACTTCAGGCTTAATGGTTCTTGCAAAAAATAAAGATACTCACGAAAATCTTCAAAAACAGTTTATAAAACGTAAGGTCAAGAAAAGTTATATTGCGTTGTTAGATGGATTGATTGAACCGGATTCTGGAAAAATTGAATTACCATTACGTGTTGATTTAGACGATCGTCCGCGACAAATTGTCTGTTACGAATATGGAAAAATGGGAGTTACAGAATTCAAAGTTTTATCAAAAACCGAAAATTCAACTCGAATTCAATATTTTCCAATAACCGGCAGAACTCATCAATTACGCGTACATTCAGCTCATAAATCAGGATTAAATGCACCAATTAAAGGTGATGATTTGTATGGAACAAAGTCAAACCGACTGCATTTGCACGCACATACGCTGGAATTTTTTCATCCAATCACAAAAGAATGGGTCATTTTTAAGGTTGATCCCGATTTTTAAACAAATCAACCTCACAAACTTTTTGTACATTTGTGTTGATTAAACATGGTTATGTACACAGTAGAAGTCAAAAACAATAAAACGCGCAAGCAATTTTTAAATTTTCCGGTTAAACTGTACCAGGACGATAAAAATTGGATCCAGCCTTTAAATCAGGACATTGAAAAAGTGTTCGATCTTGAACAAAACAAGCTTTTTAAACGTGGCGGTAAAGCCATTCGCTGGATTTTGTTTAACGGTAATGATGAAGTAATTGGAAGAATTGCTGCTTTTGTAAATCCTAAATACGAAGGCAAAGCGGCTGTTGGCGGCATTGGTTTTTTTGAATGTATCAACGATCAAACCGCAGCTAATTATTTGTTTGATCAGGCAAAGGAATGGTTGAAACAACATGATATGGAAACCATGGACGGGCCGATAAATTTTGGTGAACGTGACCAATGGTGGGGCTTGCTGATTGAAGGTTTCTACGAACCTTTGTATAACATGAACTACAATTTTCCGTATTATATAGATTTGTTCGAAAATTATGGTTTTAAAACTTATTTTAATCAGGAATGTTTTTCGGTTGCAATAAATCAGCAATTAAGACCAAAACTGCACGATCGTCACGAACATATTGCCAAAGACAAAGATTTTAAGGCAGAATATCTGGATATGAAAAATTTAGATAAGTATGTTGCCGATTTTGTGACTGTTTATAATAAAGCATGGGCAAGTCATGGCGGTGGAAAAGATCTTTCTTTATCGCAAGGCAAACTGATTTTTAAAACCATGAAACCGGTTATTGATCCAAAAATTGTGTGGTTTGTGTACTATAAAAATGAACCTGTTGCTTTTTGGTTGAATTTACCTGATTTAAACCAGTATTTTAAACACTTGAACGGGAAGTTCGATATTTTTCACAAACTTAAATTTCTTTGGTACAAAACATTTAATAAAAGCAAACGAATCATTGGGATTGCTTTTGGAGTGGTTCCGGAATGGCAAGGAAAAGGTGTTGATAATTTTATGATGATTGAAGGTCAGAAAATCATGGATAAACAATTATCTTACACGGATTATGAAATGCAGTGGATTGGCGATTTTAACCCGAAAATGATTAATGTAGCCAAAAGTTTGGGTGCCGATTTAAGTAGAAAATTAAGAACCTACCGCTATCATTTCGATACAAGCAAACCAGTAGAATTACATAAAGTTTTAAGATAAAAAAGAGGCTGACAAATGTCAGCCTCTTTTTTATCTTTCAAACTCTTTTAACGTTTCTGTGATAATTCTAACACAATCTAACAATTGTTCTTCGTTCATTACTAATGGTGGTGCAAAACGAATAATGTTTCCGTGTGTTGGTTTTGCAAGCAATCCGTTATCGCGTAAGCGCAAACAGATATTCCAAGCAGTATCACTTTCTTCTGTATCATTAATTAAAATAGCATTCAATAATCCTTTTCCGCGCACCATTGAACAAATGTTCGATGTTTGAATGAAATCATTTAAACGTTGTCTGAAGATCGCTCCTAACCTTTCGGCATTTTCTGCCAATTTTTCGTCAAGAACAATATCTAAAGCTGCCATTGCAACTGCGGCTGCCAAAGGATTTCCTCCAAAAGTAGATCCGTGTTGTCCAGGTTTAATTACATTCATAATTTCGTCATCTGCCAAAACAGCCGAAACCGGATACATTCCTCCAGATAATGCTTTTCCTAAAATTAAAACATCGGGCTTGATATTTTCATAATCAACCGCCAACATTCTACCTGTACGTGCTATTCCTGTTTGAACTTCATCAGCAATAAACAACACATTATTCTTCTTACACAATTCAAATGCTGCCGACAAATATCCGCTATCCGGAACATAAACGCCAGCTTCGCCTTGAATAGGCTCTACTAAAAATCCTGCAACGTTTTTGTTTGTTAAAACATCTTTTAAAGCATCGATATTATTATAAGGAATACGCACAAAACCTTCGGTATAAGGACCGTAGTTTTTACGAGCTTCCTGATCGTTTGAAAAAGAAATAATGGTAGTTGTACGTCCGTGGAAATTATTTTCACAAACTACGATTACCGCTTCTTCTTCCTTAATCTTTTTTACTTCGTAAGCCCATTTTCTTGTCAGTTTAATAGCTGTTTCCACAGCTTCTGCACCAGAATTCATTGGCAAAACTTTATCAAAACCAAACAACTTGGTGATTTTTTCTTCGTAAACGCCTAATTTATCGTTATAAAATGCACGTGAAGTAAGTGTAAGTTGTTGTGCCTGATTTGTTAAAGCTTCAACCAATTTTGGATGACAATGTCCTTGGTTTACTGCCGAATATGCCGACAAAAAATCATAATATTTTTTACCTTCAACATCCCAAACATAAACGCCCTCACCTTTTGTAAGTACTACCGGAAGCGGGTGGTAATTATGCGCTCCGTATTTTTCTTCTAATGCAATTGCATCGTTACTTGTTAATAAACTACTCATTATTATTAGTTTATAAATTTTAAAATATGCCATTCCTTCTTAACGGAGAGAAATCATCCAAAGGTGCAAGGTACTAAAAATAGAATCTTTCTAAAAACATTAAGGGTTAATTTTATAAACAATCTAAATAACGGTTGGTGCAGAAATTTCTGCAAACATTATATTATTTTTGTACCATGGCAAGAAAAAAAACCGATAAAATCGTATTCGAAAACGTAGAAGTCCTTGATGCAGGCGCAAAAGGCGTTTCGGTAGCAAAAGCTCCCGATGGTAAAATTATTTTTATTCCGAATGTTGTACCGGGTGATGTGGTAGATGTTCAAACTTTTAAAAAGCGTAAGGCTTATTTTGAAGGTAAAGCAGTTGCTTTTCACAAATTATCTGCACAACGCGTTGAACCAGTTTGTCAGCATTTTGGTGCTTGCGGCGGTTGTAAGTGGCAGAACATGGGTTACGAATTTCAGTTGGGATACAAGCACCAAGAAGTTGAAAACAATTTAAAAAGAATTGGAAAGATTGAATTACCACAATTTGAACCTATTTTAGGGTCGAAAGAACAATTTTTCTACCGCAATAAAATGGAATTTTCTTTTTCTAACGCACGTTGGTTAACAGATGATGAAATTAAATCGGGCGAAGAATTAGGTAAAGAAAATGCCCTTGGTTTTCATATTCCAAAAATGTGGGATAAAATTTTAGATATTAAAAAATGTTATCTTCAGCAAGATCCTTCAAACGCGCTTCGTAATGAAATTCGTGATTTCGCAAATGAAAACGGTCTGGAATTTTTCAATCCGCGCGAAAATACCGGTTTGTTGCGTACGTTGATGATCAGAACGTCATCGACAGGAGAAATAATGGTTCTGATTCAGTTTTTTAAAGAAGATAAAAAGAAACGTGAATTGCTGCTTGATTTCTTAAAAGATCGTTTCCCTGAAATTACATCGCTTCAATATGTGATCAACAGTAAATTGAACGATACTATTTACGATCAAAACGTAATTTGCTACCATGGTCGCGATTATATTTTGGAAGAAATGGAAGGATTGAAATTCAGCATTAATGCAAAATCGTTCTATCAAACCAATTCAGATCAAGCATACGAATTATATAGTATTACTAGAGATTTTGCAGGTTTAACAGGCAACGAACTGGTTTATGATTTATATACGGGTACCGGAACCATTGCACAGTTTGTATCAAAAAATGCCAAAAAAGTAATTGGTGTTGAAGCTGTGCCTGAAGCAATTGCCGATGCAAAAGTGAATGCCGAACGCAACAATATTACCAATTGTGAGTTTTATGTGGGCGATATGAAAAATGTTTTTAACGATGAATTTATCGAACAACATGGTCAGCCTGATGTAATTATTACTGATCCGCCTCGCGATGGAATGCACAAAGATGTGGTAGCACAAATTTTAAAAATTGCTCCGGAACGTGTGGTTTACGTTAGTTGTAATTCGGCAACCCAAGCTCGCGATTTAGCTTTAATGGACGAAATGTATAAGGTTGTTCGCGTACGACCGGTTGATATGTTTCCGCAAACGCATCACGTTGAAAATGTGGTTTTGTTAGAAAAAAAATAAAATATACAAGAGTGGCTTAACAGCTGCTCTTTTTTTACAAAATGATTTTGTATTTTTACAGTCTATTAAAAAATGTATGAGAAAAATTTGGTTTGTAGGCTTGCTTGCATTAGGTCTATCGGCATGTGAAAAAGACGATATCTGTTCGGGTAGCGAATCGGAAACTCCAAACGTTGTCATTGGTTTATTTGATCGTTTAGATCCTGAAATTCGTAAATCTGCTGCAAAAATAGCTGCTACTGCTGAAGGATCTAATCAAACGCTGATTTTTAGAAGTACATCAACAATCGAACTTCCATTACAGATAAATACTAGCGAAACAACTTGGAATCTAAAACTTTTCATTCCAACCGGAAGTAATAGCGATACTATTCACAAAACAGATCAGTTGCGATTTACTTATACACCCGAAGCACTTTATGTTTCTAAAGCTTGCGGTTACAAAACTATTTTTCACGAATTTAATGCCGTAAAAACAACAAGTGTTTCTGAAGATACGTGGATACGAAGCATGAACAGACTTACAAACGAACTTACAAATACCGACAATGCGCACCTTCAGTTTTATTATTAGTGCATTTATAGCCAGTACTAACTTGTTTGCACAAGATTCCTTACCAAAAATATATCCCGATGTTTACGGTTTACGTATTGGTATTGATGTGGTTAAGGCTTCGCGCAATTTTTGGGATAAAGATTATAAGGGTTTGGAATTTAATGCCGATTATCGTTACAATAAAAAATGGTATCTGGCTGCCGAAGCTGGTTTTGAAGACCGATTTAAAGAAGACGATCAGCTTTCGTACACAACCACCGGAATGTTTTTAAAGTTGGGTGCCGAAAGAAACTTTCATCAAAACTGGTTAGATATGGATAATTTGATCTATGTTGGTGGACGTTACGGTTTAAGTTACCACAATCAAACACTGCACAGCTACCGCGTAAATACCGGAAATGCTTATTTTGATGAAGAAATGCAGTATCCTGAATTAAAATCGACAGGATTAATGGCACATTGGTTGGAATTGGTTGTAGGAATAAAGGTTGAAGTTGCAAACAATTTATATGTAGGAATGAATGCCCGTTTAAAAGGTTTGTTTTATCAAACGCAGCCAGAAGGATTTGAAAACCTTTACTACCCAGGTTTCGGACAAAAATACAGCGGAAATATTGGTGTTGGTTTTGGATACACTGTTAGTTACATGATTCCTTTTAAAAAGAAGTTCAATACGGTTAAAACAGATCGAGCTTTAATAAGAAAGTAAAATTTATAATGATCTTTGTCGGTTCGAGCTTGTCGAGAACTTTCAATACAAAACTTCTCGATACGATTTTCCTCCATTTCATTAAGAAAAATCTACTCGAAGTGATGAGCTTCAAACAATAAAAAAACACAAAACGCCAAGGTTTCTCAAGCCTTGGCGTTTCTTCTTACAAGTAAATTAATTATATGAAAAATTAAAGATTCTCTTTAATAACAGGTATTTTTCTCTGTTATGTTATTGTTTTGTTCTTCCTGAATATTGTTTTTACTTTCTCTTGCTTCTTGTCTTAAACTGAAAAGCTTTTTGTGATTGTACTTTAAAACCGTCAGTTTATAGTAATCGTAAAGAATAATAATCGTTAAGAAAAAACAAACAATATAAAACGTATAGTTTTGAATAGTGTTGTAAAGCACGCCTGTAATTACGCCGCCCAACACATAAAAAAACATAATAGAACTTAAAAGCTGTATTTTTTCTATTACCTTTTCGTCTTTTCTGTAATGTTTTTTGGTCATCATAGAAAGTGCAATAGCCAAATCGGTTGTTAAACCTGTTAAGTGGGTTGTTTTTACTGCCGAATTAGATATACTTGCGGTTAATCCGTTTTGAAGTCCCATTGCGAACAATAATAATCCTACTAAAAACTCGGTTTCCTGCAAACTTTCGGTATAAAATCCTTGAAGATAAATTCCAACAACAAGCAAACAGATAATTTCCAAAATAATAGGAATAGCATGCGATAAATACCTGCCAATGTATTTGTTTCCGTGGATAATTACAAAGTTCGATGTAAAACTTCCGAAAAAGAATAATATAATCCACAGAATAACAATTGCCGCCTGAAACCAGTTTCCTTTTGCAAGTTCTTGTGCAAAAACAGCATAATGACCTGTTATGTTCGATGTAAAAGCAAAAAACACAATTACAGATATAACATTGACCATTCCTGCCGAAAAAGCAGTAAGTGCGCCTAATTTTAAATTATCGTCATGCGTTCTATGTGTACTATATTTTCTGAGCATAATCTTGTTCTTCTACTTTTTTAAAGGTGATTTTAACGCTTCCCCTCATCTGCAAATCAAAATTGTAATAAATAACCATGGTATCTTTGGTTAGTTTGTGAACCTGATAACTTTCTACTACATCATCGCCATATCGAAGTTCTAAAATATTACCACGACCTTTTAAATACCATTTGATCTTTTTCTCTTCAGAATTATCTTTCGGAGTTAAAGTCAGCTTTTTTTTCGGAAAAAACTCCCACTCTTCACCCTGATGAATAATCATATTGTTGTAGAGTTCGTTTTTCTGGTAAGCTAACAAATTGCCGTTTACCTCTGTAGAATCTACATTAATTCGTTCAAAATTCCAGTCTACTTCTTCCCATTTCCCCACAATTAAATCTTCGGGACTATCGCCCTTAATTAATGCAGTTCCACAACAAAGCAGTACTATTAAAATTAAACTATATGCAAACGGTGCTGTTTTTCTCATTGTTCTATGCTTGATAAAAAAATATCGGCAAGTTGTTCCGAATGTTCCAACTCTGTTACGACATTCTGTGTGTTTTCAATATTAATTATTTCAACTTTTGTAGCTTTTAAGTAAGGTATTAAGTTGAAACTATCTCTTGATTTAAACTTCATTTTGTAATCGTTACAGCAAACAATAAAATCAATATTATTTGCTTCAACATAATTTCTAACATAGCGTTTGGTGCTACCGGTTAAAATGCTGAATTTTAATTTTGTAAGTTTAGACTGATACGTGTTTTCGATTAATTTACACGATTCACAAAACTCATCTGATTGTATTTTTTTAAGAATTTTGTATTCAGAATAAAACAATAAATCTCTAAAAGAATAAGACATATCATAACCATGCGCCAAAATAACTTCGAATTGGTCGTTAGGGTTTCTTCTTAAAAATTCTAACAATACATTTAACGATTTAACATTGAAATCGGTAGGAATCAATACTTTTTTTACTGCGCTCATAATTTCACCTAATGTTTGAAACAAAATTACGACCGTTGGTATTAGAAGGGTTTTAGAATGAAATTATAAAGTTATTAGAAAATAAGGCAGTTATTAGAATGTGATTAAAATTACAGTTTGTAGTTTCCTGTAGGCAAAATAATTTGTACAGTTGTACCGCTTTTTTCGACAGATTTTATCAATAATTCGCCATTATGCATTTTAATAATGTTACGGCTTAAAGGCAATCCAATACCGTAACCTTCATAATTAAAGGTGTTTGATGCCCTAAAATAAGGATCAAAAATATACGGCATTTCCGATTCTGGAATACCAATACCCTTATCTTTAATGATGATTACAACAGATTGTTCGGTAGCGCCCAATGCCAGATAAACCTCATTATTGTCTGAATATTTGCTGGCATTTGATATAATGTTTGAAATTGCCAAATGAAGCAATTGTTCATTTCCTTTGATTTTTAATTTTTCTGGACTTTCGGGCAGTAAGCTGAAATCCATCTTAATTTTAAGATTCTTGTTTACTCTTGAAAGGTTTTGCTGAACTTCCATCAACAATTCGTCAACACGCACTTTATCAAAACGTTTGGTATTTTCGGTATAACCGGTTCGCGCTAAAAAAAGCAGTGCTTTGGTTTTTTCTTCCAATTTTTCGGCTTCTAACAAAATATTTGTCAGTGCTTTTTCGTATTCGGGAATCGATCGTTCTTTAGAAAGAATAAGGTCTGCCTCGCCTATTATCGATGTCAACGGCGTATTTAATTCGTGCGATGCGTTACTGATGAAATTCTTCTGGGTTTCAAAAGATGTTTCAATACGATTCAACATATCATTAAATGTATATTTCAGTTCGCTGATTGGATCTTTGTGTTTAGCATCTGAAACTTCCAAGCGAAGGTGTAAATTTTCTGACCCGATTTTATTTACATCTTTTATGATCGATTTTACTGGTCGAATCAACGTTCGCAATACAAAATGAGAAATCACAAAAATAAGAAGCAGCGAAAACACAAGTGATGTTATCAGTAAGTTTCGAAGGTAAATAATATGATGGGTATAGAAATAATTTTCTGCAGAAACAACCACAACATATTTGTTCTTTTTAGCGTCTTCGTAAATTAATCCGCTATAAAACAAATCAGCATTATTGTAATTAAAAGCTTTGCTTTTTAAGGTATTTCGAACCACTTTAGAAGGAACTTCTTGCGGAATTTCGCCTACAATCTGATTATTTTCAATAGGAAGAATATAGTATTTCTGTTTAGGCAGATTTTCTAAAAAATTCTCGTACGTTTCTTTAACCTTTAACGATTCTTCAGGTTCGCCCAATTGCATAGTTGCTATGGTTCCGGCTCTTAATTCCAGCCGTTTATAGAAATCTTCAAAAGCAAAATTCGAAAACGAATAATAAATATATCCTGTAAAAATTAAGGTGTAAACAACAAAAATTAAAACAATGGTTAGTACGGTTTTGCTATAGGTTTTCATGCGTCATTTTTTAGAACATAACCCATACCGGTAACAGTGTGAATTAATTTTTTATCGCCAAATTTATCCAGTTTTTTACGCAGATAATTTACATAAACGTCAACTACATTTGTGCCGTTGTCAAAGTTAATTCCCCAAACGTTATCTAACAAATCGCCACGGTTTAAAACCTTTGTAGGGTTTTTCATAAATTCCAACAACAAGCGATATTCTGTAGATGTTAACGAGATTTCATTATTATTTCGAGTGACTTTTTTGGTGTAATCATTCAATTCTAAATCGGCAAATTTGTATACATCGTTAATCACCGTTCCATTGGCATCGAAAAACTCGCTTCGTCTTAAAAGATTTTTAATTCGAGCTTTCAGTTCAATCAGCTTAAAAGGTTTTGCCAAATAATCATCGGCACCGGTATCAAATCCTAAAACAATATTTTCTGCACTGCCTAAAGCCGTTAAAATCAACACTGGAAGATCGGTATAACCATCGTTGCGGATCTGTCTGCAAACTTCCAACCCGTTCATTTTTGGCAGTAAAATATCTAATATTACCAACTGAATATTTTCTGATTTTATCAATTCAATTCCCTTCAAACCATCAGCAGCATGCAGCACATTATAACCTTCTTCTTCCAAACTCTGTTTAATCAGGTCGGCTACGTGCTGTTCGTCTTCAATTATTAATATTGTACTCATTGTTTTAGCTGTAATTTGCAAAAATAAAATTTACCGAGTGAACGGTGATTAAAATCTAATTAGAATTTTGTAAGTGCTATAAATATAGCGGAAATTTAAAATAGTGTTACAAAAATGGCGTACAGATAAATAATCATGACAAAAACCATGTATCCGTTAGCGAATTTTAGTTCTGCAGGTTTTGTAAGGTTTCGCCACACATACAACTGACTTAAAAACAGTAAAAATGTAATTATAAGTAACGGATTATTACTTTGAAGCACGCCAAAATTCAACCGTTCGGTATTGTTGTTTTTAGAATCGATCAATCGGATGTATTCTACATTATTGTTATTTAAAGCAATTTTATATGTATCGAATTTTTTGCGATAAACAATTTCGTCAAAATAATTTTCGGAAACATTTACGGGTATTTTATCGTTAAAAACCACAAAATAATCTCTGTGTATACTTCCGTTTGTGTTTGGTCTTGATGTATCAATATAATACGACGTCAGATTTACCTGAATTTCTTGATATGTGCTGGTGCTTTTGAACAATACTAAAATAACCAAAAATAAAAAACTACCTATTGACAGTTTTTGTAGCAATGTTACCTGTTTATTTAGAACTTTAAATCCATTCGCAATCCAATCTTTAAAATTATCGGTGGATTTTTCAGAAATCATTCCAAATTCATTAACCTGTCGTTCACTATCTAAAACAAATAATTTACTGATAATAAATAAATTATAAATTGGAATTAGCAACAAACCGACTTTATATTTATATTTTTCGGTATCGTGTATGCGTTTGTAACACTGACTAAAAATAATCCAAGACAGTATAAGTAATAAAAAGAAAACGAGTGTTTTAGCATTTGTTAAAAAGAACAAAACAGTCAATATTAAAAATAATGATCCTAAAAGAAACATTCGGTTTTTAAACTCGGTTTTACTTATACGGGTATGTAAACCAAAGAAAGTTTCCTTTTTAAAATGGATTTCATCGGCATTGGGATATTGAGATTTTATTTGCTGAAAAGCTCTTTTAGCAGGATTTTTATTGCGGTACTGCAATTTTATCTGATACTTATATTCTTTATCGTCGAAGCCTACAACTGTCATTAAAACAATAATTTCTTCTGCAAAATGATCAATTTTTAAATAATGTGTTCCCGAAAAAGCAACATTTCCAAAAACATTTATGGTCACAGATTTACACTGACTAACACTCCACTGCAACAAAATATGATCGTTTAAAACGAAATGTTTTTTATCGGCAGAAAATAAATGGATAACAGGTTCTACTTGAACTGAATTTTGCTGTTGATTTTGTGTGTGTGTTTCTTGATGTTTAGTTTGATAATTATCTTTTGCTACTTGTGAAACTTCATGAAGGTATAAAAACTGATGCAACAACATGCGTTTGTTATCATCAATCAAAAAATTATAAGCTTCGCTAATCTTTAAAAAACACGAACTCGCAAACGGATCTTTATTCACATCGGGATGATACTTTTTAGACAACTTTCTGTATGCCTTTTTTATAACCGCCTGATCTGAAAAATTCGGAATTTCTAAAACAACGTAGTAGTTGATCATTATGTTTTTATGGTTATTTTCATTATTGTATGAAAATAGTAAACTTTAATGTGATTAACAAAGGTTATTTAAACGAAACATATAAAACTTATAAATTACTTACCGATACAAAAATTAGCAAAAATGTTTCCTAATAATTCATCGTTTGTCACCTGACCTGTAATTTCACCGAAATAATATAAAGCCTGACGGATGTCAATTGCCATTAAATCGGCAGATACATTGGTATCTAATCCCCATTGCACTTTCTGAATTTCTTCTAAAGCTTTTATCAACGAATCATAATGGCGCGTGTTGGTTACAATAGTTTCGTTATTACGAAGCGCACCGGTATTTACAAAGCTTATCAGCTGTTTTTTTAAGGCATCAATTCCTTCTTTATTTTTGGCAGAAATCGTTTCTAGCTTAACATTTAAACTGGTCAGTTGATTTTTAATAACTTCAATTTCATCATTCTTTAATAAATCCACTTTATTAATTACAACAATTAAAGGTTTTTGCGGATATTTATTTTTAACTTTTTCAATCTCAACAATATAATCTGCAGCTTGATTTTTAAATTTCAAGCTATCGAACAAATAAACAACAACTTGCGATTGCTCTATCTTTTCGAACGTCTTTTGAATTCCTATACTTTCTACCACATCTTTTGTTTCGCGAATTCCGGCGGTATCAATAAATCGAAAACCGATTCCTTCAATTACCAATTCATCTTCAATGGTATCGCGCGTAGTTCCGGCAATATCTGAAACTATGGCACGTTCTTCGTTTAACAAAGCATTTAAAAGAGTCGATTTTCCAACATTCGGTTCACCTACAATGGCTACGGGAATCCCATTTTTAATCACGTTTCCAACCGCAAAAGAATCTATCAATCGTTTTAAAACAAACTGAATTCTGTTTACCAGATCTCGAAATGCTGTTCGATCGGCAAACTCCACATCTTCTTCAGAAAAATCCAACTCTAATTCAATCAGAGAGGCAAAATTCAGCAGTTCTTCACGCAATTTGGCAATTTCGTTACTGAATCCGCCCCTCATTTGCTGCATGGCTATTTGGTGCGACGCTTCATTATCTGATGCTATTAAATCGGCTACTGCCTCGGCTTGTGATAAATCCATTTTTCCATTTAAAAATGATCGCATGGTAAATTCGCCGGCAGTTGCCATTCTGCAGCCTTTTCTCAATAAAAGTTGTATGATTTGCTGTTGGATAAAAGTAGATCCGTGACACGAAATTTCAACCGTAGGCTCACCTGTGTAAGAATTATTCCCTTTAAAAAGCGATACCAGCACCTGATCAATGATTTTTTCATCGTCTTTAATAAAACCCAAATGAAGCGTATGCGTTTTCTGTTTGCACAAATCTTTATTTTTTACAGACTGAAAAACATCAGCAACCAAATCAATTGCCTGCGGTCCCGAAACACGGATTAATGCTACTGCACCAGCGCCCGATGCCGAAGCCAATGCTACTATTGTATCGTTTAAAATCATAAACCAAATATTGAAATGCAAATTTACGCCAACTTTATAAATCCTGCTAATTTTAAAAGCTTGTGTATACTGAAAAAAAACGCAATATTTTTTTACAATCATTTAATTTTTTGTAATTTAATAGCGACAAACCAACAGCTCAAGATTATGAAAAAGATTCTTTTCCCAACCGATTTTTCAGAAACTGCAAACAATGCATTTGTTTACGCTTTGAAGCTTGCCAAAAGTATTGATGCCGAAATTTATGTTTTGAATACGTATGAAATGCCTGTAATTTCTACGACTTCTGCCGGACAGCCAGAACTGATTCAGAATGTATATAATTCTATTGAACTGAATAATTTTGATAATTATAAAAAACAGGTTCCGAAATTAAGAAGTATTGCGACAGATGTTGATTGTAGCGATATTAAACTGACTTTTATTTTTGAGGAAGGAATTATGCTTTCGATTCTTCATAAAATAATTCGCGATGAAAATATTGATTTTATTGTGATGGGAACAAACGGAAATTCCGGGTTTGAAAAGAAATTACTCGGATCGAACACCGTTCATGTAATGGAAAATGTTGATATTCCGATTTTAAGTGTTCCACGCAAAGCTGAATTTAAACGCTTGAATAATTTTGGATTTGCAACAATGCTTCGCGACAGTGATAAAGCAGGATTGCATCAGATAATTAAGATTGCAAAATCTTTAAATGCCGATGTAAAAGTGTTGCATGTTTTACGGAAAGAAAATCCTGACGCTATGAACGTTTTAAACAGTTGGAAAGAGGAGTTTAACAATGAAAATGTGACTTTTCATACCGTTTTAAACGAAAAATTAGACGAAAGTGTTTTCTTTTTTATAGATGATCAGTTAATTGATGTAATGTGCATTGTGAAACGTCATTTAAACTTTTTCGAAAAGATTTTCATAACCAGTTTAAGTAAGCAATTATCGTATCATGCCGATGTTCCCGTATTGGTTTTAAAAGAACAAAAAAGCAAGTAAATACTTGCTTTTTTTATGTTTATCTATTTCTCAAAATCAAATAAATTACCAAAGGCGCACCTAAAATTGAAGTCACTGCGTTTATCGGTAAAACGAACTGTTCGCCTGGTAACTGACAAATAATATCGCAGGTAATTAATATTAAAGCACCCATGATTATGTTCCCTGTAAACAAATGAAAATGATTGGTGGTTTTATAAATGATTCGTGTAATGTGCGGAACTGCCAAGCCTATAAATGCAATTGGTCCTACAAAAGCAGTACAAACCGCAACCAACATACAGGTTACCAAGATTATTAAAAACTTGATTTTTTTAATGTTTAATCCCATGCTTCTGGCATAGCCTTCGCCCATTAAAAGCGTGTTTAAAGATTTGTTCAGCAAGAAAGATCCTGCCAAGGCTGTACATAAAATTGGAACTATAAAATAAATCTGCTGCCACGAAATGTTTCCTAAACTGCCTAAATTCCAAAAAGTGAATTTCTTTAATTCTTCGGCTGTCGAAAAATAAGCCAGAACATTCACAAAAGCACTTGTAAAACTGCTGAACATCAACCCCACAATTAACAGCGTAGCAATTTGTTTTATGCGTTGCGATATCCCTAAAATAATGAACATTACCAAAACGCTTCCGGCTAAAGCAAACAAAATAATGGTAAGGTTGCCTGTTAGGTAATTTTGCAGTGTGAGTGAAAACAAACTTTTCCCCAATATACAGATTGCTACACCCAGACTTGCCCCCGAACTTACGCCTAAAATATAAGGTTCAGCCATTGGGTTCTGAAAAAGTGTCTGCATCATCATTCCCGCAATTGAAAGCGCTGCACCAACAACACAGGCAATGACTAATTTAGGTAATCGATATTCTAAAACAATGTATTCCCAGCTTGCTTTTCCTGAAAAGTTACCGCTTAAAATTTCCAAAATAGCGATTACAGGAATTCGTACCGACCCAATTACAAGGTTTAAAACCGCTGCAACTATAAGCAATACAAGAAAAAGTAAATGGTATTTGGAATATTTTGCAAACATTATTTTAAGGCTTCAATAAATGCTGGTTTGTAATTTGGTAAAACGTTTGGATGAAGGATCGAAATTAAATCTTTCAATACCAAATCCGGACGATTTGGTGCATCTTCATAAAAAATGATACCGCCGGTTGGTCCTTTTTTGATTGAATACGAATAGATTTTTTTGTTTTGAAACGCAGCAAATTTTCCATAATGTTTGTTGGCTGCCACCATTTGATCGAACGTTGTAAATTCGCCCGGACCAATCCAAACATCGCCGTTCATAGCTTTTTCAAAAACAGCTTCAAACGATAACGACAAACTTCCCGTACCTTTTGTATCGCTCCACAAATAATTTCCGCCGGCATCTTTTATAAATTCAGCCATCCAGCTTTCGCCTTGCGGAACGTACCAAACATCCTGAAAAATGGCTCCGCTTAAAACGGTTGGTCGATTCGTTACGTTGTTGACTAATTTTTTAGCGTTGTTGTATTCTGAAACAATGTTGTTAAAATATTCGTTGGCTTTTTGCTGTTGATCAAACAAAACTCCGAAAAACTTTACCCATTCTGCTTTTCCCAAAGGCGATGTTTCTACCCAATCGGCATTGTATAAAACGGGAATTCCGGCTTTTTCGAACTGATTGAATTTTGCCGTTTCACTGTCCATACTCAACCCGACGATTAATTGTGGTTGCAAATCGACCGTTTTTTCGAAATTCAAACTGTGTTTATCTGACAATTCTTTTACTTTTCCGGCATCGATTTTTTGACGAACATCGGCAGATGAAATGTAATCTAAATTAGGAAAACCAACCAGTTTGTCGGTTTCATTTAAAGCAACAATCGAAGAAATATGTGTGGTTGATGTTGCTACCAGATTTTTAACCGGCGTTTGTATAAAAGTGTATTTTGCCAAACTGTCTGGCAGGTTTTTGTTAGATTTTGCACAAACGTACGTAAACGTTTTAGTGGCATTTGGCCAAGGTTTGGTAACCTTCATTACAACAAAACCGTTGTAGTTGTGTATTTCTAATCCGTTGGCGAATTCAATGCTGTTTTCAACTTTTGCAGTTGTAGTTTCAGTCGTTTTTTTACAGCTTACAAAAACTATAAAAACCGTTAGCAATACATATTTTGATAGATTCATTTTTGCACTTTTAGTTGCGCAAAGATAGTTTAACAAAAAGTATTTTTTAAGTTTCTGTTTAATTATTGCCGATTTTAGTACGATTGTGTACTGCTTTTGATTGATTTTGTGTTGCTACTGATCCAATTTATTTTGACTATTTTATTTTTTATTATAAATTTCAAAGTCGAGAGACTTTACGTATTGAGTTTATAATGCATTTATGGTTTGTAAATCTTTATAAATTTTTTCACTAATAGGATGTAATTTCGAAAAGAGATATTTATAAAAATTATCTTCGGTTTCATGTTTATCTAATAATTGATGAAATTGTTGCTTTAAATTGAATCTATTTGTCCGTTCAATTAAATCTTTTTTGTTAATCTTGATTTCATAAGAATCTTGAAAAATGTGACAAGCATTATGACGTTTATAACGAATAAATTCTAATTCGGTTTCTGAAATTTCATCTTTCAAAGCTACTAATCCTGCAACCAAAGTCTCATACCATTTTTCTAACTTTTTATTATTGATATTGTGTAAAACATTTAAAGCATCATTTGCATAATCCAATCCAGCAGTTAAAAGTTCGTAAAGTTTAATATAATATGAACTTTCATACACAGAATCGAATTCCGAATTTAAACGATTGTCTAGATAAAAGAATATTCTCAACCACTGCTCAAATTGAGCTTTTTGAGTAAACATTTTAAGTGTAAAATCATATGTATCTTCTGGTTTCATATAATTAAATTAAAAGTTAAAATATAATAAATGTATTGTAGCTTGCAAAAGTAGTGAATGAACCTCGCTTCGCAAAGTTGAGTACTATCAATTTACCATTCATCAATAATCCAAGACGGATAATCATCTACATAAATCCATTGGTTTTGTTCTTTTCGTATAAAAATAAAACTCCGGCAAATTTGATTGTCTCTGCAGTAAAACGAAAACAAATAGCAACCTTTTGTAAAAGAATCGTTGAATACGGCGCGATAAACTTTATCTGCCTTAAAACAATATTCATCATTGCACGAATCATTTTCTGTGGTAAACTGGTAGTACGATTGATCTAATTCTTTAGCAGAAAACAATTTGTCAGTGTCTTTGTAATGTATCTGCCTTTTAATTAAATCGATATATTCTTCGCCAATAATCGTATCCAACCGCGCCATATTGTTATACTTAAAATCATCAAGCAAATTATTATAATTGTCATCCCAATCTGCATTTTTTCGAAGATCGTTGTTTAATGGTTTGTACTTATAAGCATAAAGTGTGTCGCTTATTTGTACTCGAATTTTTCTGGTTTTTAATTCTGCTGAAATACTGTTGGAAATATCATCCAAACTATCAACTAAAATATGAACAAGTTCCTGCTTTTTAAGGGAATCTTCTTCCATTACAATTCCCATTTTATAGGCAAACTGCAACATTTCATATCCTTTTTTCCCTTTGATGTAACTCGCAACCGAATTTGGACTTGTATCTAAATACTGACTTAATGTTTCTCTGATGATTTTTTTCTCTGTTTCAAAATCGATTTTCTGCGAAAAGGAATTTATCGTAAATAAAACAAAAATCAGATTTAAAAGTATTTTCATTGTGGTACTATTCATAATTTTAAAGATAATTTAAAAAATATTATTTTTTTGTAGAATTGGTATTACAAACTTTAATTTGCAATATTGATAAAATAGAGTACTTTTGCCAGATATTAGGTTGCAATTTTTTGCATTAATAGGGAAATAGGTGCGATTTTTTCAATTCCTATGCTGTTCCCGCAACTGTAAGCTTTGTTTGTAACGAACTTTTGTTTTTAACTACGCCACTGAATTTTTTTGGGAAGGCAAAAACAAGAAGCAAGCCAGGAGACCTGCCTAATGATTACTAATTGATTTCGCCTTCGGAGAAAAGGTTAAACAAATGAACAAAGCGGTCGTTTATTCTTTATTTTTTTCAACTTTTAGCTACATTGCGTATTCGCAGAGTAATTCTTCTATTGAATTAGACGAACTTATTATTGAAAAAAGCAAAATTTCTAATCAGTCTAAATCACAGAATTCCATTGTTTTAAACGATTCTTTGGTAGAGAACAGCGTTGGAACATTTACAGATTTTCTTCAGAAAAACACTACACTATATTTTAAGGAAAACGGTTACGGAATGGTTAGTTCACCGTCTTTTCGTGGAACAACCGCACAACAGACCAGTGTTTTATGGAACGGAATTAAGATAAATTCATCCCTATTAGGTCAGACCGATTTTAATTCTACAGCTTTTAAAAGTTACGATAATATTGTTGTAAAACCAGGTGGCGGAAGCGTTCTATACGGAAGCAGCGCTATTGGCGGAACCATTCATTTAAACAATCAACTGGAGTTTAACCGAAAAACCGAGAATGAAATTCAACTGAATTATGGCAGTTTTAATACGCAGGGAATTCATTATAAAATTTCGACCGGATTTGACAAATTTGCCGTAAATGCTCATTTTGGTTACAATAAAAGTGATAATGATTATGAATGGATTGGTAAAAATCGTAAAAATATAAACGGACAGTTTTTCAATACCGATTTTGGTGCCGAACTTGCCTACAAAATAAATACAAACAATACGGTTGAATTTTATTCATCAACTTACAATGATGACCGCCATTTTGCTTTGCTGACACCATATCAGACAAAAACAAAATATCAGAATAATTACAATCGAAATCTGTTAAAATGGCATTATAAAACCAATCGGTTTTTGAATACGTTTTACGTAGCGAATATTAAAGAATCATACAGTTATTTTGATCAATTGCCTACTGACAGTAAATCGGGCGGAAAAGCGAATACTTTATATTTTAAGAACGAAAGTTTTTATAATGTGTTGCAGAATTTTAAATTGTCGGGATTTTTAGAATATCAAAAAACAACAGGCGAAGGCCAAGGTTCGGGTTTACCTTTTTCAACACAGGAAATTTTTGCTGTAAGTGTTTTAGGAAATTATGATTTTACAAATCGTTTAGGAATTGAAATTGGTGCGAAAAACGAAATGGCAAAAGATTACGAAAATCCGTTTTTGTTTTCGGCAGGACTTTATTACAACACCGAATTTTATCAGTTAAAAATAAACTCATCTAAAAATTACCGCATACCAACATTCAACGATTTGTATTGGCAACCGGGCGGAAATTTAAATTTAAAACCCGAAACAAGTTATCAGTTCGATATAAACAATAACTTTAAATACAAATCAGTAACTTTTAATATATCAACTTATTACACATCAATCACAAACATGATTCGATGGATTCCTACAAACGCCGGTTTTTGGGAAGCTAATAATTTTGATGAAGTTACTATTTATGGAGCCGACCTTTTTTTCAATCTGAAAAAGCAATGGAATAATCATACTGTTCAGCTAAATTCTAATTACGGCTACACCAAATCAATAGATAAAAAAACAGAAAAACAGCTTACTTATACACCTTTACATAAGTTTAATGTGCAACTTTTTTACGGTTATAAAAATTTCAGTATTGCACCATCATTCTTGTATGTGGATCAAATATTTACAACAGCATCAAATGACAAAACAAGTGCTTTAGCTGGTTACGGAATAATTGATGTAGATATTCAGCAGAAAATCAAAATTAAAAACAATCCATTTATCATCAATTTAAAAATAAAAAACTCCGCAAATACGGTTTATACAAACATGCCCGAACGCGTAATGCCGGGCAGAAATTATCATATACAATTAATTAAAAAGTTTTAAAAATGAAAAAAATTTTAGCTCCAATGTTTGCTGTTGCACTTTTGTACAGCTGTAGTAATTCTGATGACAACTCGATTCCTGTAAACCCAGACGAAAAATATTTAGACGGTTTTTTTGCATCGAACGAAGGTAACTTTACAAAAGCAAATGCATCAACATCACACATCAACGGCGGTATAACTACTATTACAAACGATATTTTCAGAACATCAAACGGTCGTGCCTTAGGCGATGTTTCACAACACATGGTTGTTACAGATAAGTATGTTTTTGTAGTTATGAACAATTCAAACACTATTGAAGTGGTTAACAAAAAAACATTTAAATCGGTACACACCATTAGCCAAAACTTAAATTCGCCACGTTACGCAGTTATTAAAAACAATAAATTGTATGTTACGAGCTTAAATGACAAATCTGTAAATGTTTACAATGCAGAAACTTTTGCTTTTGTAAAGGAAATTGAATTGAACAATACAGCTGAACAAATTGTTGCTGCCGGCGAATATATTTATGCAGCGAATGGTTTTTACAGTGGCGGAACAGCTGTTGAAGTAATTAATCCTACAAGCGACACCAATACTACTGATATTGCTTTTGAAAGCGCAATAAACGGTATTACCACAAACGGACAATTTGTTTATGTTTTAGGAAGTACAGATGCTTCAAGCAGTATTTCAATTGTAAGCAACACAACTATTTCATCTACAAAAGAACTTACTCAAGCAAACAGCCGAAATATTGTAAATGACGGATCAAACATTTACTATACAGCTGGTACAGGTATTTACAAAATGAATAATTCGTTCGCATCGGCAAGTACAAAATTATTTGATGTTGCTTCAGGTGATCAATATTCTGTTTTATATGGTTTTAATGTAATCAACGGAACTATTTTTACTTCGGATGCGAATGGTTTTACTGATAATTCTAAAATTGTTATTTACAAAGAAGACGGAAGTATTGTTAAAGAATTCACAGGCGGTATAGGAACCAACGGTTTTTATAAGTTTTAAATATTAAAAAAAAAATAGTATAAAAGCTCCTTTAGGAGCTTTTATTATTTAAGTATTACAACGTAGTATAATAAATACTAATCAATTTTCTACAAGCTTTATAATGTAAAGTATCAGATGATTATCCTAATGATTTTAATTGATTTAATATTGATAAGCACCTTTCCTTCTTAATCAATTTTGGAATAATCAAACATTAGAAATAGCAACCTTTTCTCATTTACTAAAGTTTTAATGCAGCTAAATTGCGACAACAGTCAATTGGCTTGTAGATGCATACAAAATTTAACCAACATATCTACTTAATGCGATTATATAAAACATCACATTTCTACTTTAGCGAATTTACCTTACTCATATAATTTCTTTCTATAATTGATTATGATCATATTATTATTGAAAACAGATTTACTTTTACTTACTATTCGTTTTAAAAATAACATGTTTCAATACAAACTAATCAAAAATAAAGTATATTTGTATACTATAAAATTTCATTATGAAATATAATCTTGTTAAAAAAACGGTAGATTTGGTGGAAGAATTCGAATTATCTAATACAGATAACAGATATCCTGACAGCATTTCTGGTTTTAAAAAATGGGTTGCCGACAATTATACACAGCCACTTCGTTTTAAAACTCCTGAATGGGAAGGTAAAGATTTGGGGAGAAGTGCCGAAAGTGTTATAAGCACGCTTCTTGTACACATGAACCGTTTTGCTAAAAATTATTCAAGAGCTGCAATTTCAGGATCGGATTTTTCTACTCAAGAAGATTTTATCTATCTGATTAACCTTAAAGCGTTTGGTGAAATGACGAAGATGGATCTCATCAAAAAAAATGTGCACGAAAAACCGGCAGGTATTCTAATTATCAACAGATTAATGCAGAAAGGTTGGGCAGTTCAAAAAGATTCCGAAACAGATAAACGCAGTAAAATTATAAGTATTACCCAAGAAGGTTTGCAGGTTTTGGATCAGCAGATGGAAAAAATTCGTACGGCGACCATGCTTGTGTGCGGTAATTTATCAGAACCTGAAAAATTGGAATTAATAAAACTGCTTACCAAACTCAACGAGTTTCATGTTCCTATTTATCAAAAAAATACCGATTTGGAAAAGCTTTTAGACGAAGCCAATCTGTACAAAAAACAAATCTTGTAATGAAAAAGAAAATAGCTGTCATAGGTTCCGGTTTCTCTGGATTGTCTGCTGCTGCGTATGCTGCAAAAGCTGGTAATGAAGTTCATGTATTTGAAAAGCACGACCAACCGGGAGGCAGAGCCAGACAGTTTACCACCGATAACGGTTATGTTTTTGACATGGGCCCAAGTTGGTATTGGATGCCTGATATTATCGAAAATTTCTTTGCTGATTTTGGTTATAAATCATCAGATTTTTATAAGCTTGTTTCGTTGAATCCACAGTTTGAAATGATTTTTTCGGATGCTAAAATTGCTGTTCCCGAAAATTATGAAGAATTAAAACAAACAGTTGAACATATTGAAACCGGAGCTGCTGCTCAACTTGAGCGTTTTATGGAATCGGCAAAATACAAATATAAGGTGGGAATGCAGGAATTCGTTAACAAACCTTGTTATAACTGGTTGGAATTTGCATCGCCAAAAATTGCGATCAGTGTGTTAAAGCTTGATCTGCTTACCAATTTCAGAAGGTATGTTTCCAAATACTTCAAAAGTCCAAAATTACAGGCGCTCATGGAATTTCCAGTTATTTTCCTTGGAGCATCGCCCAAAAATATTCCCGCTTTGTATAGTCTTATGAATTATGGCGGCTACGTTTTGGGAACTCATTATCCAATGGGCGGCTTTTACAGTCTGGTATCGGCAATGAAAAAAGTTGCAGAAAATCAGAGTGTACATTTTCACTTTAATCATTCCATAGAAAAGATTCATGTAGAAAATAACCGTGTGGTTTCAATCGAAACCAATGGTAAAATTTTGGAATTTGATAGTATTATCGCTTCATCAGATTATCATCATACCGAAAGTCTTTTAGATGCAGAATATAAAAATTACGACGAAAATTACTGGAAAAATCGAACCTTTGCTCCATCGAGTCTTATTTTTTATTTAGGAATTAAAGGGCGTATTCCAAACCTAACCCATCATACGTTGTTTTTTGAAAACGATTTAGATGTGCATATCGACTGTATTTACAGCGGAAAGAAATGGCCCGAAAAACCACTGTTCTATGCATGTTGTCCTTCTAAAACCGATGCTGCAACAGCTCCCGAAAATTGTGAAAATCTATTTCTGCTGATGCCGATTGCTACCGGAATTAATGATGAAGAATCGATAAGAGAACACTATTTAAAGGAAATGTTATACAGAATTGAAAAACATACCGGAGTAAGTAATCTGTACGATAAAATCGATTACAAAAAAAGTTACTGCGTATCAGAATTTATTGAAGATTACAATGCTTATGGCGGAAATGCCTATGGCTTGGCAAATACACTGAATCAAACGGCAGTACTTAAACCCAAAATTCGCAACAAAAAAGTAAACAACCTGTTTTATACCGGACAGCTTACCGTTCCCGGACCGGGAGTTCCGCCCGCAATTATATCGGGAAAAATAGTCGCTAAAGAAGTCAACAAACTAAAAATATAAGCTATGAAAAAATTGTTTGATGAATTGGCTTACGAAGTAAGCAAGAAAACCACCGAGAAGTACAGCACCAGTTTTTCATTGGGTATTTTGGCACTTAAACCCGCCATTCGCAAAAGCATTTACGCCATTTACGGCTATGTGCGCCTTGCCGACGAGATTGTTGACAGTTTTCATGGATACGACAAGGAAAAACTACTGAACAGACTGACCATTGAAACCGAAACTGCTTTGCAGGAAGGCATCTCACTGAACCCAATTTTACAGTCGTTTCAGGAAACTGTGATTCAATATGACATCGACCGAGCCCTTATTGCACAATTTCTGCATAGCATGTCTATGGATCTTCATCAGATTGATTATAATTCTAATCTTTATAACGAATACATCTACGGTTCTGCCGAAGTGGTTGGATTGATGTGTCTGCAGGTTTTTACCGAAGGAAACAGAAAGCAGTTTGATGAACTGAAACCTTATGCAATGAAACTGGGATCGGCTTTTCAAAAGATAAATTTTCTAAGAGATTTAAAAGAAGATTATCAAACCCTGGGTCGCAGTTATTTTCCGAATGTAGATATGGAACTTTTCGATCGTGACATCAAATATCAAATCGAAAAAGAAATCGAAGAAGAATTTGCTGAAGCCTTAATCGGAATAAAAAAACTGCCAAATTCATCAAAATTCGGGGTTTATCTGGCATATAAATATTATTTGCTGCTGTTTTCGAAAATTAAGAAGAAATCGCCGGTAGAAATATTATCGAACAGAACCCGCGTTCCTAATGCACAAAAAGCGTATGTGGCATTTAAAAGTTACCTGCGTTACAAGGCTGCGGTTTTGTAAATATTCCGAATAAAAATCGTTTAAAAGAGAACTGCTATGAATTTTTTAATTGCGTTTATCACTTTTGTATTGATGGAAGGAGCTACCTGGCTAATTCACAAATACATTATGCACGGTTTTTTATGGACGTTGCACAAAGATCATCACGACCACAGTACAGAAGGTGCTTTTGAACGAAATGATTATTTTTTCGTGATATTTGCCCTGCCTACAATCGCTTTGATGTATTTTGGTTCGCTTGCCAATTTCAACTACATTTTTTTTATAGGATTAGGAATTATGCTTTACGGCATGACCTATTTTTTTGTACACGATATATTTATACACCAACGTTTTAAATTTCTTACCCGAACAAACAACTCATATTTCATGGCATTACGCCGTGCACACAAACAGCATCACAAACATATTGGCAAAGAACACGGTGAATGTTTCGGATTTTTATATGTTCCATTCAAGTATTTTAAAATGTACGCCAAAACCTCCAAAAAATGATTTCGTATACCTACTCTGCCATTCTGTTTTTCACGATAATTGTCTGTTTTATTGCTTCGTTTGACCACCGAATTAAATTCAACCGTTATTTTGTTCCTTTTATAAAAGCTGCAATTGTTGTAGCAATACCGTTCATTTTATGGGATGTATGGTTTACATCGAAAGGTGTTTGGTGGTTTAACAACGATTATACACTTGGAATTATCTTAGCAGGACTTCCGTTGGAAGAATGGCTGTTTTTTATATGTATTCCATTTTCTTGTGTGTTTACCTATTTTTGTTTTGATCTGTTTTTTAAATGGAACAAACTCAGCAGTTTCAATAACATTATTGTTTTTGTAAGCATTATAGGTTGTTCTTTGATCGCATTGTTACATTATGATAAAGTTTATACTTTGGTAACCGCTGTAGCAATTATTTTAACCCTTATATATCTGCATTTTATTGCACGCGTACCTTGGATAGGCAAAGCATCTGCAGTATACACTATATTAATGTTAGGCTTTTTTCCAGTGAATGGAATTTTAACCGGTACCGGTTTGGAATCGCCTATTGTAAATTATAATCCTAATGATTTTTTAGGTATTAGAATACTTACCATACCCATAGAAGATGCGGTTTACGGATACACGCAGTTTTTATTGGTGCTTTATTTCTTCAAACGTTTTAAAGGAATCACTAATGAAGACTAAAATCAGTATTTTTTGGTTTAGAAGAGATCTTAGATTGGACGATAATACCGGTTTGAATCACGCATTAAACTCCCGATTTCCCGTTCTGCCCATTTTTATATTTGATGAAGATATATTGAACAAGCTCGATGACAAAGAAGATCGCAGAGTTGACTATATTCATCAGGCATTGCAGAACATAAACAATAAACTGAAGGTAAACAACAAGTCAAAACTTACCACTTTTTTAGGAAAACCGTCGGACATCTTCAAAAAACTACACGCAGAATACGATATTCAATCGGTTTATTGCAATCACGATTATGAACCACAAGCTATCAATCGCGATAGGCAAATCTTCGATTTCTTCAAAACCTACAGTATTCCGTTTAAGGCATATAAAGATCAGGTGATTTTTGATAAATCAGACATTACAAAACTAGACGGATTGCCTTATACCGTTTACACACCTTATTCTAAAAAATGGAAACTGCAATTTCAAACCAATGAGATAAAAAGCATCGCAGTTAATAATCACAACTATTTAACGCAAGATTTTAAAGAGATTTTATCGTTAGATACCATAGGTTTCCATAAGACTGATTTTCTTTTTCAAGATCCCGTTTTAGATCTTTCAATCATTAAAGAATATGATAAATATAGGGACTTCCCTGCCCCTACAACGAACCACAAAACTTGGAACAGCCTTGAGATTTGGAACCATCAGCGTTAGAAAATGTGCTGCCTTTGCAGCCAAACACAACCAAACCTGGTTGAACGAACTTATCTGGCGCGAATTTTTTATGCAGGTCCTTTATCATTTTCCAAACGTTACCAACGAGTCATTTAAACCCGTTTATGATACAATAATCTGGCGCAACAACGAACAGGAATTCGAACGCTGGTGTACGGGCACTACGGGATATCCCATTGTAGATGCAGGAATGCGACAGTTGAACAAAACCGGTTATATGCACAACAGAGTACGCATGATTACGGCGAGTTTTCTTTGTAAACACCTGCTTATAGACTGGCGTTGGGGTGAAGCTTATTTTGCCCAAAAATTGAATGACTACGATTTGTCAGCAAACAACGGAAACTGGCAATGGGCAGCAGGTTCGGGTTGTGATGCTGCACCGTATTTCAGAGTATTTAATCCGCACCTTCAGACAGAAAAGTTTGACAAAGATTATGAATATATAAAAAAATGGATTCCCGAGTACGGAACAGTTGCTTATCCACAACCAATCGTTGAACATTCTATCGCAAGAGAACGCGCCCTTACAGCATACAAAACTGCCTTGAAGAAAGAAGGTTAATTTAGTATTGAATTAAAATTCTACAGTAAATATTATTTTATCTGAAATAATCCTATCCTCCTTTTTTTGATACAATCATCATCTAATAAAAAACACACCGAAGGGTGTACTTTTCTACTAAATAAAAAATCCGTACTAAAATAAACACTTTTAAATAAAGTTTTCTCCCAACCACAACAGTACAGGGAATAAAAAACTAAGTACAACCCAAACGACATAAGATAATTTTTGTTTCATAACCATACTGCTTTATAAGGGAGATTAACACTAATTTAATACTGATCAAATGTACAAAAACAATTTTAAAATTTAGTATATTTTTATACTATTTATAAAATTAATTTAGTTTTTATATATACATAAAAAATCTATTTTTCACACAGTTTGTAGAATATTTTCTCCCGCCAATTTGTGTATTTTAGTTATGGTATCTACAAAACCAGAAATTAGTATATAAAAAGTGCTCTAATACCAATTAGAACACATATTTATTAATATTCTGTTAAGAACTGGCACACGTTTTGAATTAGATATTATGCTTTGAAATAGAATTGAAACCTTTATTTGGTACAAATACCCATCCAACGTGATGGGCGTTTTTTATGTTGATAATTCATGCTTACATTATAAAAAGTGAGTGCTGAAACACTCACTTTATAAGTAAACCGCTGTAGAAAGTAAAAACCTAATACCAAGTGCATGACTTTCGGTTTATTCTTACATTAATACTTCCAACATAATGCCATTTTAAAAAACTATACAGATTCTAACAAAATTTTAATACTATCATATATTTATGATTTCTTCTTTTTTGAATTGATATTTTACAATTTGATATACACGATTAAAAAAGCGACTTATAAAGTCGCTTTATATTATTCAAAGAGATTTCTTTTTAGTATTTTAATTATTCCAGCCGCCACCAAGCGCTCGGTAAACCGCAACTGTTGTTTTTAACTGCTGCATTTTTGTTTCAACCAATTCAAATTTAGCTTCTAAAGCCTCACGCTGCGTAAGTAAAACTTCCATGTAATCTGCCCGAGCGGATTTAAACAGATCGTTTGAAATGGTAACCGACTGTGTCAATGCATCAACTTCCTGAGTTTTTAAATCGTAGGTATTCTGCAGGTTGTCAATTTTAGACAGCTGATTTGCTACTTCGATATAAGCCTTTAAGATTGTCTGCTCGTACTTGTAAACTGCCTGAATCTGCTTCGCATTAGCATTATAATATGCTGCTTTGATAGCATTACGATTGACAAGCGGAGCAGCCAAATCTCCTGCAAGAGAATAAAGCAACGACTGCGGATTAAATAAAAATGAAGGATTAAAAGCACGATACCCCACGCCCGCAGAAATACCAAGCGACGGATAGAATCTTGCTTTTGCCGATTTTATATCCAGTTTAGAAGCTGTCAGTTCCATTTCAGCCTGTTTGATGTCCGGACGATTTGCCAGCAGATCTGCAGGTAAACCGGTGTAAACCGCTTCAGGAACCATGTTTACAAATTCAGTTGTACTTCGATCTACATGTTGCGGAAATCTACCTACCAAGAAATTAATCTGGTTTTCTGTTTCCACAATCTTCTGTTGAATTTCGTATTGCAGAGCAGTTGTTTTTAACACCTGTGCCTGAAATCTTTTTACAGCCAGTTCGTTGGAACGTGCAGATTGTTTCAACAGTTTTACGATTTCGAAGGCATTATTCTGAATTTTGATATTCTGCTGTACGATCTCCAGTTCATTATCTAATGCCAACAGTTCGTAATACGATTCTGCTATTTCTGCCACTAGATTAGTTTTCATGAAATTCTGACCTTCTATGGTTGCCAAATATCTGTTCACAGCAGCCTTTTTTGCATTGTGAAGTTTTCCCCAGATGTCAGCTTCCCAATCTGCATAAAGTCCAACACCAAAATCAGCCAAAGGTTCGGGCATTTCCTTACCTGGCTTTATTTCTGTGGTAGCTTCCATCGCACCAATATTCGTATAACGGGCTGCTTTTTCCACTCCAACTCCAGCCTTTATACCAACAGAAGGCAGATATTCTCCTTTTCGTGCACGGATTTCGTTTTTAGAAATTTCAATTTCCTGTAAGGTAATATTCAGTTCCTGATTATTCTTAAAAGCCGTTTCGATCAGGTTCTGCAAATTAGCATCCTTAAAATACTCGTTCCAATTAATTCTGCCCGAGTTTAAACTATCGTTTGCAACCTCTGTAAAAATATCAGGTACCGAACGGTTTTCTGTTTTTTCGGGTACATTTAATGATTTACAGGCCGCCATGCTTAAAATCACACAAGTAGCAACTGCATATCTATATATTTTTCTCTTATTCATTTTAATAAATATCTTTTGTTAAAGGTGTCTCATCTTCATTTTTAATCATCTTTCTACCGTCTGCAAGTTTTGCAAAAATCACATAAAGTCCCGGAATAACCAGCACACCGAACACCGTTCCAAAGAACATACCGCCCAGTGCTGATGCCCCGATGGTATGATTACCGATTGCCCCTGCTCCATGTGCAAAAATCAAAGGAATCAATCCCGCTATGAATGCAAAAGATGTCATAAGGATCGGACGGAAACGAACAGTAGCAGCTTCCACAGCGGCATCTAAAATAGTTGCTCCGCTCTGCCTTTTCTGGACGGCATATTCTACGATAAGCACGGCATTTTTTCCCAGCAGACCAATAAGCATGATGAGTCCAACCTGTGCATAAATATCATTTGCAAGTCCCATTGCTTTTAACATAAAGAACGATCCGAAAACACCAACAGGTAACGATAAAATTACGGCAAGCGGCAATATAAAACTTTCATATTGTGCTGCGAGTACCAAGTAAACAAAGATCAACACCACTCCGAAAACGTACAAAGCTTCATTACCACGTTGGGCTTCATCAAACGAAAGACCTTCCCATGCAATCTTGTAACCGTGCGGAAGTGTTTTTACAGCCGTTTCGTTAATAGCCGCAATCGCATCTGCCGTTGTATAACCCGCAGCCGGAAGTCCGCGGATTGAAGCTGAATTGTACATGTTGTAACGGGTAATTTCGTTCGGTCCCTGTGTTTTTTTCAACTTCATAAAAGAAGAATACGGCACCATTTCACCGGTATCATTTTTCACATACAGATTTAAAATATCTGAAGGCAGACTTCTAAATTCGGGAGACGATTGCACGTACACCTTAAAAAACTGACCAAAACGGATAAACCCCTGTTCGTAAGTACTTCCCACCAAAATATTCAAATTCTCCATAGCCTTACCTATTGACACCCCTTTCTGCATGGCTGCGCTGTTATCAAACTCTAACTCGTACTGTGGATAATTGGCAGCAAAGAAGGTAAATACCCCAGTAAGTTCTTTACGTTTACCCAAATTCGCCATGAATTCTTTGTTGATCTTATCAAACTCATGATAATTGGTAGAAGCATTTTGATCAAGCAAACGCATAGAAAATCCACCAGAAGAACCAAATCCCGGAATTGCAGGTGGTTCAAAAAATTCAATCACCGCCCCCAAGTTTCTGGTTTTACCTTCCAGTTCTTCCATAATTTCGGTGACGGTATGCTCACGATCTCCCCAACTTTTTAAATTGATCAAACATGTTCCGGCGTTAGAACCACGACCTTCGGTCATGATTTCGTATCCTGCCAAAGAAGCAACCGATTCCACTCCATCGACTTCCTTACATATTTTTTGAAGATTACGCGCTACCTGATTAGTCTGTTCTAAAGTTGATCCTGGCGGCGTCTGAATTACCGCATAAATCGTCCCCTGATCTTCACTCGGAATAAATCCTCCCGGCAGAAAGTAGTTCTGAACATAAATTCCCGCACAAAAAACGAGTAAAACTGTCCAAGTAACCGATTTTCTATTGACGATTTTCTTTAAAATCACAACATATTTACCCGTAAGCTTTTCGAATCCACGGTTAAATGCATCGATAAAACGTGTAAGCAGATTCACTTTTTTAGGTTTCCCGTGGTTATTTTTAAGCAATATGGCACACAAAACCGGCGTAAGCGTTAAGGCAATAACCGCAGAAATAACAATAGCACTCGCCATAGTTATAGAAAATTGGCGATAAAAAGTTCCCACGGGTCCGGTCATAAACGAGATAGGCAGAAAAACCGACACCATAACCATTGTAATTGCTATAATGGCACCGCTAATTTCGCCCATAACCTCTTTTACAGCTTTGTAGGGCGATACGTGTTTTTCTTCCATTTTAGCATGAACCGCCTCGACCACCACAATGGCATCATCGACTACGATACCAATTGCCAAAACCAAAGCGAACAAAGTCACCAAGTTAATTGAAAGTCCGAAAATCTGCATTACAAAAAAGGCTCCGATTAAGGATACTGGCACTGCGATGATAGGAATCACAGTAGATCGCCAGTCGCCCAAGAAAATGAATACTACTACAGCTACCAATATAAAAGCATCGCGCAAAGTGTGTAATACCTGTTCAATAGAAGCGTCCAAAAATTGCGAAACGTCGTAACTTATTTTATAATCTACACCCGGTGGAAAATTCTGTTTCATATCTTCCAACTTCAACTTTACCTGTTCAATCACCTCATTTGCATTACTGCCGTAATTTTGTTTCAGCATGATTGATGCCGATGGATCACCGTCCAGATTTGAATAGATATCAAAAAACTCACTACCCAATTCAACCTTTGCAATGTCTTTTAGTTTGATATTTTCCCCTTGCGAATTTGCACGAATGATAATTCCTTCATATTCTTCAGGCTTATTGTACTGCCCCTTATAGGTAAGCACATATTCCAATGACTGTGCGGCAATACCCGAACTCTGTCCGATTCTTCCCGGACGACCAATAATACTTTGTTCGCCAATTGCCTTCATAACTTCATCAACCGAAACATTATAGGCACGCATACGTTCAGGATTCAACCAGATACGCATGGCATAACGGCGACTTCCTAAAATCTGTGCTTTAGCAATACCCTTTACCCTGTTAATTTCGGGAATGATGTTTACGGTAGCGTAATTGTACAGAAACTTTTCGTCCATACTTTTATTTTTGCTGTACAAGTTCACGTACATCAGCATACTGGGTTGTATCGGCGTAACAATCACCCCTTCTTTCTGAACCAGTTCCGGAAGCAGTGGCATTACCTGATCAACTCTGGTCTTGACGAGTACAACTGCTTCGTTGGGATCTGTTCCCGGATCAAAAACTACATTAAGCGTAGCTTCGCCGGCACTGGTAGCATCGGTAGAAATGTACCGCATGCCCTGCACACCGTTAATGGCATTTTCAAGTGTAATTAGCGACGATTTTACCAAAACGTCTGCACTTGCACCGGGATAAGCGATAAAAACACTTACGGTTGTTGGTGCAATCTGCGGAAATTGTGAGGTTGGCAACTGTTTTATGGCAAGTGCACCCACAAAGAGGATTACGACCGATATTACAATTGCGAATACCGGTCTGTGTATGATTTTTTTAAACATTTGAAAGTTTTTTAGTTACTCTGCATACAATTCAAGGCTTGACAATGCTTTTTGCGGAGTGATGAATTTAGTTGTGATTTTATCGTTTTCTTTTACCAGACGAAGACCTTCCAACAAGATCTGATCATCTTTTTGAATACCCGACTGCACCACATACACATGCGGAATTTCGGCTGCAATTTTAATTTCGCGCGCCTTAACAGTGTGATCTTTTGTAACCACAAATACATACTTTTTATCTAAAACCTCAAATGTTGCTTTCTGCGGAATAAGCAGTGCATTTTTGTAAGGTGTAGTGATCACTACATTTCCTGTTTGACCGAAACGCAGCAGACTTTTAGGGTTAGAAAATGTGGCACGATAGGCAATATTTCCTGTTTCATTATCAAAATCGGCTTCAATTGTTTCAACAACTCCTTCGTTTTCGAACATTTTTCCGTTTGCCATTTTCAATCCTACGCGCAAAAGACCGTCTTTTGGTTTTTCGCTCATCTGGTCAAGATATTCGGCTTCGGGAACGTTGAAATACACCCACATTTTACTGTTATCAGCCAATTCCGTCAAAAGATCACCTTCGGTAATCAAACTACCTACACGTACATGGAATCGATCGATAATTCCATCGAAAGGAGCTCTGATTTCGGTAAACTGTAAATGCGTTTTCATAGCTGCAACTTCTGCCGAAGCTTTACTATATCTAGCCTTTGCCATTGCCAATTCGTTAGCGGCAACCACATTATTATCGTAAAGCTGTTTGGTGTTTTTATATTCAATCTGTGCATAATCAGCTTCCGCTTTTGCACGGTTCACATCAGCTTCGTACAGATTTGGCATGATCTTAAACAGCAATTGTCCTTTTTTTACGAACTGACCTTCATCTACATAAATTTTCTGCAGGTATCCTTTTTCCTGTGCGCGGATTTCGATATGGTTTACAGATTTTATCTGTGCCACATAATCTTTTAATATTATGGTATCCTTTACGAGCGGAGTTGTTATGGAAAGTGTTGTTTTTTCGTGTTTTTCTTCTTTATGAGACTGGCAACCAATATGCAGTAAAGCTATACAGAAGCTTACCAACATAAGACCTTTTTTTATCATGTTTGTTAATTTTAATGATCTTGAAAATTCAAATAAATACGTGCAAGCCTGCATTCTGTCAGTAATTGACGAACGGTGAGCCTACAAAATTCAAAAAATCATTAAAAAATCACAGTCGCATGACCTGTAGTCTGATATACAGGGCACTGTGCAAAAAAGAATTAAAACGGGAATATTTAAAACGAACAGAACGCTGTTCATTAAAGCCTTTGCCCGATAAAATCTGGGCAAAGCGAAGTACTTCAAATTTAAAAAGAGCTTTTGCCTTTTTAAGAGTCAACGTATTTTGAGCCTCGAACTGTGTTTCGGGACAGCTTCCTTTAGAATGGCTTACAAATGTTCGTTGAAGATTTTGTTTATGAAAACTACTTTCCTTCACCTTTTTTAGAACAAGGTGAGAAGCAACTTTTTTGTCAGGATGAAGATATGCTGAATCTGCCTGTGTGTTTTCTTTACCAAACTGCAAAGGTTGCGCGTTGTTTGGAAAACATGTAAATGCCACAAAAAGTAATGCAGCAATCGACAGGCAGTATTTTAGAAATCTTGTTTTCATTCTGCGGGTAAAAGTATTTAAAAAACTAAAACGCATAATAGCTGTACTGATAAATAAAAGTTAAATTTATTAACAATAATACATCAGGCATTTGTAAGTTGATAAATCGCTTATTTGATTTTTGAAGAAGATGTATTAAATATCCTACATTTGCATAAATATTATTATACATGTCTTTTGAACAATTAGGAATATCCAAGCAACTTTGTGAAGCTTTACCCTCTCAGGGAATAACCAAACCATTCCCTATTCAGGAAAATGCAATTCCTTTAATTTTAAAAGGAAAAAGTGTTTTGGGTATTGCCCCAACCGGATCAGGAAAAACGGCAAGTTTTATATTACCGATATTAGAAAAGCGTCAGCATTTATCGTATAAAAATTCAAGAAACATTCCCGTTTTAATACTTGTTCCCACCAGAGAATTAGCTATACAGATCGAAGCATTTGTAAAATCGTGTACTTCTTTTCTAAAAAGACCTGTAAAAGGAATGGCTGTTTACGGAGGCGCTTCGATAAATCCGCAGATGAAAAACATGATGGGTACCGAGCTGCTTATTGCTACACCCGGCAGGTTACTTGACCTTATGGAACAAAACGCTTTATCGCTGTCTCAATTAGAAACACTGATTATAGACGAGGCAGATAAAATGTTTCAATTAGGTTTTGAAGAAGAATTACAATCTGTTTTAAAAGAAATTCCGTCAGCAAGCCAATACATACTGTTTTCTGCAACGTTGAATGACAAGGTTGAAAAAATAAAATCTACACTACATGCAACATTTGAAACGGTTGAAGTAAAAAACGAAACAGAAACAGTAGCAGCAATAGATCAGCTTGCCTATTATGTTACACCAGAACGTAAAGGTCCTTTCTTAAGATATCTGTTAAAAACCGAAATTACCACACAAGTCCTGATATTTGTTTCATCTACACGAACGGCAGACAATCTTGTGGTTAAACTGGTTAAAAACGGAATAAAGGCATCGGCATTGCACAGTAAAAAAACACAGGGTGCAAGAAATCAAACCTTACAAGACTTTAAAGACGGTACAATTCAGGTTCTTATTTCCACAGATCTTTTGTCGCGAGGGATTCATATAGATTTGTTACCTGTTGTTATAAATTACGAACTACCACGCTCTCCGTTTGATTATGTTCACAGAATAGGTCGAACAGGAAGAGCAAATGAAAAGGGAAAAGCTATTACAATTTTAACTGTAGAAGATATACATCATTTTAAGGTTATTCAGAAAAAAATGAAATACTTTATAGAGCCAATTCCAACAGATGGCATCGATTTAAATAAATTCTAATAGAAAAACCGTTTCACTAATTAGCTGTGAAGCGGTTTTCATTTATAATTATATCTTCTTCTTTAAAACCGAAAGCCAGTTAATTACCTAACAATAAATTAGATTTTGGTTTGATATGGTCTTACTTCAAGACGCACTTTTTTACTCATTCAAATAAAAGAATTTACAATCTTTTGTATCTCAAGAACATTTAACAATTAAAAATAGTAAAAAAACATTGCATACTTATTGAATAATTCTAAATTTGTCACCTACTTAACTTAAAATACCACACAATTTTCACCTATTTAATGCATATTTAGAAATGAGTAACAAAAAACATCTATCCGAAAAATTTGCTTTTCTGGGATCCGAATTTTTAGCGGAACTTGATAATTGTGCTGTTATAGCGGAAGTTAAAGCCCGTACAGAGATTATTGCTCCGGGGCAACGTATTAACAACATTCCCATTCTGCTTAGCGGGTCGGTTAAGGTTTATACGTTGAACGACGGTCGTGAACTGCTGTATTACTACATAAAACCCGGTGAAAGCTGTATTATGACGGTTGCATCGATCTTTCAGAATTCCATAAGCCGTATTTATGCCTATGCCGAAGAGCATTCAAAATTCGCTTTAATCCCGGTATCTGATTTTTTAAGGTTTGTAAAAAAATATCCGTTAATAAATACCGTATTTTACGAAGAATACGATACTCGATTTACCGCGCTGATGGACATGGTAAATGATGCCGTGTACCATAAACTAGATATTAGGGTATTTAACTACATTCAAAAACAAGTAGAACTTACCGGAACTAACCCGGTAATGATCTCGCACAAAGAAATAGCTACCGGATTGGGAACTGTACGCGAAGTGGTAAGCAGAGTACTTAAAAAACTTGTTAACGAAGGTCATGTTGTGCAACACAAATACGGAATTGAACTACTAAACAAGAAAAAGGTAAGCCCATAAAAAATACGATTGCTTTAAGAGTGTTTCTTATCTCATAAAATTGTACCGTTACTTATAATCATTTAAAATAGCGTCAAAACCCGGTTGAAGTGACTAAAGTCACCAACTAGATTTAACGTGGTTTATAATTTTGTTAAAACTTCTTAACAAAACAATAAATGATTAAACGCGTTACAATGCTTTTACTGTTGTCGTCATCCGCTCTATTTGCCCAGGAAGACGACCTGTTAAAACAAATTGACACCTTAAGTACTAATTCCGATTTTGTACCACCCGCATTTAAAGGACTACAGATTGTTACGGCTCAATCTACCAAACTCGCTGCAAAAGGAGACCTTTATTTTGTGGTTGCGCACCGCTTTGGCGATGTAAGCGAAGGATTCGACAACTTTTTCGGATTGGATGATGCAGCTACAAAAATCGGTTTTATCTACGGTTTAAGCGACAATTTGTCTTTAAGCCTTTCAAGGGAAACGTTCATGAAAACCTATGAAGGTGCAATTAAATACCGAATTATAAAACAATCTGAAAAATTACCTGTGGAAGTAGTTGGCTACCATACTGTGGCATTGAATTCGGAATTAGACAAAGAGGATTTTCCGAAATTGGAGTTTTCCAACCGTATCTCCTATCTTTCGCAATTGCTAATTTCAAGAAGATTCAGTGAAAGTTTTTCGCTACAGTTATCGCCATCTTATGTACACAAAAACCTGTACATGCCCAATACAGACGAAAAAGACCAGATGCTGGCAGGTTTTGGCGGCAGATACAAAATCTCAAAACGAGTTTCCATCAATGCGGAGTACTTCGTTAATTTCTCAGAGTCTGACGTTTATAAAAATCCAGCATCGCTTGGTGTAGATATCGAAACAGGCGGACACGTATTCCAGCTTCTTTTTTCCAACTCACAAGTCAATTCAGACATCGGTTACCTTACCAATGCAACAGGAGATTGGGGAAAAGGCAAAATTTATTTTGGGTTTAACCTTTACAGAGTTTTTTAGTATGAAAAAGAATTTATTTACAGCAATTATACTTGGTATTGCAATGGTATCGTGTGAAAGTTCCACTTACGACGAAGTTTCAAACACAGAAGTTCCAACAGAAAAAATCACCTATACCAAGCACGTAAAAGGTATTATGGAGGCAAAATGTACTTCGTGCCATTCCACAGGCGGTTCGGCATCGTCACGACCACTAAACACCTATGCACAGGTAAACGGAGCGATCAACCAAATAATAGACCGAATCCAGCGACCGGCAGGTGATCCATTACG
This sequence comes from Paenimyroides baculatum, assembly GCF_008629655.1. Classification (GTDB taxonomy): domain Bacteria; phylum Bacteroidota; class Bacteroidia; order Flavobacteriales; family Flavobacteriaceae; genus Flavobacterium; species Flavobacterium baculatum. The sequence goes on along the minus strand of NZ_VWSG01000013.1, from coordinate 17,760 downwards.
TATGCCTCAGGGAGGAACCATGTCTGCAGCCGACATCAGCATCGTTGTAAAATGGAAAGAAGACGGACTTTTAGAAAATTAGACCATGAAAAAAGTGTTATTATTATTAACAATAGCATTATGCACGCAGGTTGTGAGTGCACAGAAATATAGCACCAAAAACGGAAAACTCGCTTTTGAAGCATCGGTACCGCTTTTTGAAGATGTAAATGCCAAAGACAGCAACAACGTTACGGTTCTAGATGCCGCTACGGGCTCAATTGCATCGGTCTCCTCTGTAAGCAACTTTAAGTTTACCGTGAAGCTAATGGAAGAACATTTTAACGAAAGTTACGCCGAAACAGCCAAATACCCTAAAACAACCTTTAAAGGAAAAATAGTGAATTTTAAGCTTAGCGATCTTACGTCTACCGCTAAAAAATATACCATAGAGGGTACACTGAACTTTCACGGTACAGACCGACCGGTAAAATCTGTAGCAACTGTTACCTTAAAAGATGGAAAAATTACTGTAACAGGTTCTTTTAAGGCACGTCCGGCAGATTATAAAGTTACGATTCCAAAAATGATGACAAAAAAAATTGCAGAAGAAGTAGATGTAACCTACAATTTTACATTAGTAAAGCAGTAAGATTATGAAAAAAACAGTATTCACCCTGCTACTTATCATCTGTTCGATATCAAGCAACGCACAAAACAGCGATAAAAGCATTTTTGATATTGCCCGAAACGGATCACTTACAGAATTGAGTGCATTGACCGAAAAAGATCCGAAGGCAATCAATGAAATCGATTCGCGTGGTTATACAGCCTTGATCCTTGCCTGCTACCGCTGTAACATTCCGGTAGCTATGCACTTGATCGATCACGCAGACAATATCAACCATGTAAGTGCACAAGGAACCGCTTTAGCAACCATGACAGTACATTACAACAAAGACCTTACCTTGAAACTTCTTGAAAAAGGAGCCAATCCAAATCTGGCAGACCAAAATGGTGAAACCCCTTTGTTTTTAGCAGTAAAAAGTGGTAATGAAGAACTGGTACGTCTGCTTCTGGATCATAAGGCAGACCCAACGATAAAAGACAATCAGGAGAAAACTGTTTTTGAATACGCTATAGAAAGCAGAAACCAAGCAATAATCAATCTTTTAAAAAAATAAAAAATGAAAAAAATCTTTACTTTAACAGCATTTCTAACCATTTTGGCAGCAAATGCACAATTTACCTCGGGTAACGTAACACTTGGCAGCACAGGAATGGTTGTAAAACTAGAAACAAATGCTACAACTGCAACCATTACCCTTACAGGCAACAGCAATTCATACCTTGGTATAGGTTTTGGAAGCGCTGGAATGGACAACGGATCAGACGGATTTATCTACAATTCACAAAGCAATTTAGATTATACTTTCGCCGGTGTGGGATCAAACCCTGTCGCAGATGTAACACAGCATTGGACTGTATCAAGCAATACCGTGGCATCGGGCATCAGAACTATAGTTGCAACCAGAACACTTGCAGGCGGAACAGAAGATTATACCATAGCAAACGCTGCCGGTAACATTTCAATAAGCTATGCAAGAGGAACGGGTTTAAGTTTGGCAAACCACGGAACAAGCCGCGGTTATAGTACATTGGTAATGAAAGCAAGCCTTTCTACAGAAGATTTTGATCAGCAGAAAATCAAAGTATATCCTAATCCGGTTACAGATTTACTACACTTTGGTGAAAACGGAACAATTAAGAAAGTTTCCTTTTATGATACTACGGGAAGAATGATAAAAACTACTTTAACAGAAGGTAAAAGCAGCATCGATGTTTCAACACTTGCTAAAGGTACGTACGTTGTAGAATACGAATTGACCGACGGAAGCATCAGTTACGACAAGATTGTTAAGAAGTAGTTTGGAATAAGCAGCTTTATACTGCATAAATCCTTTTTATAGAAGTTTTACAATTTTACTAAACGCAATACAACAACAAACAACTTTATTCAAAGAAAAACCGTTTTGGACATTAAAAACGGTTTTTTAATTTTAGGCTTTATAGTTTTAGTATCACAACCTTTAAAGACAATCTACATCGCTGCTGCTTTTATAGGTTACCAGTCTTTCGTAATTTTTGATAAGTTTCTCAATATTCCTGCAATCTGAAATTTTGTTTGCGATTTGATCCGTATCTGGATTGTTATCTACACGCGAGCGTAAAATATACTTCTTTTCTAAACATTCAACAGGCTTATCATTAATGACATATCCTCTGTATTCTGTTACATTGTCTTTAGTTTTTCCTTCTGCTTCAAAAGACCACACTACTTCTTTACTGTAAACAAAAAACGCAATACCTTCAGTAACATAATAGCGGTCTGTGGCAGAAAAATGATAATATTCACTGTATGTGTGTTCTATGATTCTTAATTTACCATTTTCGAAAAAATAAGTCAACTCACCGCTTTTTTCATTCTCGCAATTGTAATTAAAGGAGATTTTTTTGAACGATCCATTCTTTTCTCTTTGATCCCATGCCGCATACAATTCCTTTATAGCATCAACATCTTTTGGGGTTTGGTAAGAACCAGATTGTATGGCAGTGTTTTCAACTTTTTCATTCTTTAAAACCTGCCTTCCTTTACTGTTTTCAATACGTTTTTGGCAAGCTACAGTAATTGTTAATAAAGAAAGCAGCAACAAACTGGACCTACTATTTTTAATATGTGTCATACGAAATATATTTAACTATTAATAGAACAATAAAAGCTGTATATAAATTTATACAGCTGTTTATTTTTAAAGTTCATCGATAAATTTAAGGTCAACTTTTAAAGGAATATCTAATTCTCTTAACTTCTGATTCCATGTATCAATCTGTTTGAGCAATTCTTCGGTAAAAACCTTTTTGATTTCTATCTGCTCTTCCAACTCGTCATCATTATCCATTGTTCTCAGTGTGTATTATGTTTGTTTTATAAAATTGAGTCAAATCTTACTAAAGCTGTAATCTTGCCCTAAACTGTTTGGGCGTTATTCCTGTCTGTCCCTTAAAAAACTTGGTAAAGTTGGTTACCTCACTGAAACCGAATTTAAAAGCAATTTCACCAATAGAGTTTTCCATACGGTTTAATTCAATCTGAATTTCAGAAACCAACCGTTTATTTGTCCATTTTTTAGGCGTTGTATTTTCATACTTTTTAAACGCCCTTTCCAAGGTATTCAAGCTTAAATTCATTTTGTCACAAAAGAATTTCAAGCTCTGTCTTTTATTTAACTCGTTATTATAAAGCAATTTAAAATTTCTAACAATTTTAATGTCGTTATCAACTCTAAGCGTTACCTGTTCGTGCTTATGCAGCTCCTCACTAATCAGCAGCATACTGAATACGTAGTTAAGAAGAATCTGTTCTTGAATTTCACTGTAAGGTCTTCTCATTTCGTTAATAATCAGCTGAAACAAGTTAAATACATCTTCAAAACGATCTTCAACCGGAAAGAAAACGATCTTATCAAGGCTATTGAACAACTGCGTATGATGCAGAAAAAAACTCTTCATACTGGTTTTACCGAAAAACGTTTCAGAAAAAATAAGGGCAAATCCCTCACATTCATCTGACGTATGAAACTGCTTGATACGATCGAGCGGGCTAAACAACAAAGCACGGGATTCAACCATAATTTCCTGATTGCCGAGCCTGTAGACACCGTTTCCCTGTATATAAAAATGAACCGTATAGGCACCCGCTTTTTTAGAGGTGAAAAACTCCCGTTCTTCATCACACAGATTTTTTAAAGAATGCAGGCTTAAAAACTGCTTGTTCTTTAAATCTAAAAATGGTTTGGTTAAAAATTCTTTCATCTCCTCTAACTCTTTTACATTACTAATTTTTATTCCTTCCATCTGCTTAATATCAAATAAGAAACCTGTACTTTCACTGCAAATAACCCGCAGTAAACCAATCTTAAAATTCACGAATGCAAACTGTAAACTATGACTTTAAGAGATTTCTCACACAAATGAAGTTCCAATTACTATAACAAACAGAATACCAAAAGTAGCCCTAAATGAACCTTCTATTGATAAAACGTAATAAAACCGGCGATAAAATCCGCATAATTACACAATACTGCTTTATTTATAAAGTATTACTTCTGTAAAATTATAGTGTGAACAACTTAAGCATAACCACCAACAACCTTTTTTCTGCATTAATTTGATTTCACAAACATTAAACTATGAACGTCTGATCTTTAAAACCTTAGAAACAGTAATCATTTCCAATTCTGTTTTGTTCAAATTTAATATTCTTTAACAGTATGTTTTTAATACATTTTCTACAATAAATGGTTAAAATCAGTCAACCAGAGAGTATTGGATTTTAAGAGTAGTGTTACAGCCGTAAAAACAGTCTACTTTTTTAACAAATTAACATACATCAGAAGTCTGGAGATGGAATAAACCTTCTGTTACATATAAGATTCTGTCAGTCTAACATTTTATCAAACATTCTTTTATTACCGTAATAAACGAATACTTTTAATTCCAATTGAACCAATTGATCTTTAGGCTGATAGAGCAAGATTAGCAATTCTTTAACAAAAAAATCCCGAAGTTTTCACTTCGGGATTTTTTATTTTTAAATATCTCTGTTAGGATCAAAAGCTTCTAAATAATTTGCCACTCTTTGAACAAACTGTCCGCCTAAAGAACCATCTACAACTCGGTGGTCATAAGAATGTGATAAGAACATTTTTTGACGGATACCAATGAAATCACCTTCAGGAGTTTCAATAACCGCAGGAACTTTTCTAATAGCTCCCAAAGCTAAAATACCTACTTGCGGCTGACTAATGATTGGTGTACCGAAAACAGATCCAAATGTACCAACGTTTGTAACTGTGTATGTTGCACCTTGTGTATCGTCTGGTTTTAATTTACCATTTCTTGCGCGATCTGCTAAATCGTTAACCGCTTTTGCCATTCCAACTAAATTCAATTGGTCTGCATTTTTAATTACAGGAACAATTAAATTTCCGTTTGGTAAAGCCGCAGCCATTCCTAAATTAATATTTTTACGTTTAATGATATAATCACCATCAACCGAAATATTCATCATTGGGAAATCTTTCAATGCTTTTGCAACAGCTTCCATAAAGATCGGTGTAAAAGTAAGCTTCTCTCCTTCTCTCTTCTCGAAAGCATTTTTAGTTTTATTTCTCCAGTTTACGATGTTTGTAACATCAACTTCGATAAACGACTGAACGTGAGCCGATGTTTGAACCGATTGAACCATGTGGTGCGCAATCATTTTACGCATACGATCCATTTCTACAATCTCGTCTTGTCCGTTTACAGAAACCGGTGCCGCTTTAGCAGCAACTGGCTGTGCAGTTTGTGCTGGAGCCGCTGTTTTTTGAACAGGAGCTGCCGCAGGTTGTGAACCTCTGTTTTTAACGTAATCTAATATATCTGTTTTGGTAATTCTACCATCTTTTCCGGTTCCGTTGATTGCTTCTAATTCGGCAATAGAAATACCTTCTTCTTTTGCAATATTCTTAACTAAAGGCGAGAAAAACTTTTCCGATGCATTAAAATCCGCAGCTTCTACAGTTTCTTGTGCCTGTGTTACTGTTTTTTCAACTTTTTCAACCGAAACTTCTTCTTTTGCAGGTGCAGCACTTGGTTGTGCAGCATCGCCACCTTCTGTTTCAATAATGGCAATTGTTTGCCCTACTTGAACAACATCATCTTTCTGAAATAAAATTTCAATTATTTTACCACTAACTTCAGTAGGTACTTCACTATCAACTTTATCGGTAGCTACTTCAACAATTGTTTCGTCTTGTTCAACAGTATCTCCAACATTTTTTACCCAATTTGTAATGGTTGCCTCTGCAACACTTTCACCCATTTTAGGTAATTTTAATTCAAACTTTGCCATATTTTTAGTAAAGAGTTGTATTTAGATTAAAGTATTACAAAAATAGTAATTTTTAAGACTATTTACCTGTTTATTTAAAATTTTTAATGGTTAGAAAGATAAAATTTCTCCCCTATCGTTTTTATCGTTGCTTCCGATAAAAAAATCTGATTTTAAAGCTCGAATTTTAAACGATTTATTTGTTTTTTGATTTTGATTGATAAATCGTATATAATCTTTATAACTAATTGATTCGCTATCAATTAAAACTTCGATATTTTTATTAGGCTGATTTATTGTTTCGAAATCATCCAGAAAATAAACCCAATCTAAAGGTTTATCCATCTTATTTACAACATTTTGATAAATAGTTACGTTGTTGGTAACCAAAATATAATGATCTGTAAAGTTGGTTGTATTGCTTTTTTCTGATTTCTTTTTAAATGCGAACAATGCAATACCAATATTCATAATACTATTGAACCACCACGATGTTTTAAATTGCTTTTGATAAAAAAACTGCATGGCTTCTTTAAAACGCATCATATATTTTCCGTCTTTCAACGTACTTTCTCCTTTAAAATGAATAACAGTAGTTTTTGGAACGTAATAATTCTGCAAACCTGTTTTTGAAACCATATAACTTAAATCGATATCGTCTGCGTACATAAAACATCCTTCATCGAACCCGTCTACTTGCAAGTAAAGATTTCGTTTCATAAACATAAACGCTCCAACCAAAATATCAACCTTTCCTGTTTCGTTTTCAGAAATATGTTGCGCGTAGTATTTATTAAACCATTTTGTTTTCGGAAAAATTTTATATAACGATGCTACTTTTGTAAAAGCAACCCAAGGTGTAGGCACTCCGCGTTTGCTTTCGGGAAGAAATTTGCCCGATCCGTCGATCAATCTGCAACCTAAAATCCCGGGATCTTTCAGTGTTTGATATTCTTTCAATAAAATTTCAAACGTATCTTCTGCAACAATGGTATCTGGATTCAAAATACAGATAAACTCTCCTTTTGCAAGATCAACACCGATATTATTTCCTTTGGGAAAACCAGAATTTTCTTTCTGATACAAATAAGTTACATCAGGAAAAGTGTGTTGCATCATTTCCTTTGATCCATCGGTAGAAGCATTATCAACAACAATAATTTCACCATTGATGTTTTCAATAGCTTTTTGAACACTTTTTACACAGATTTCTAAAAAGTGCTTCACATTATAATTTAAGATAACGACGGATAGTTGCATGAAAATCTATTTAACGTAAGGCAATTGCGCTTTTATAAAATCGGTTACAAGATATGTTAACAATTTTCCTAACATATTTGCAGGCGATGTACCTAAACTTGCCGATCCTTCGCACAAATGCAGATAGCTTGCGTTTGCATTATTTGCTGTTAGATGTACAAACTGACGCGTTTCTGTAACCGAAAATCCGCTTGATGACATGGCACTGCTTGCAATATTTTCGACTGCATCCACATCAATTTCAATTCCGTACGGTTTGTTTTTTATCAGCTTATTTACGTTGTTTATACTTGTGATGAAATCTTTTTCAAATCGAACCTTTAAATCTTCAAAAGTAAATAACTTCAGTTTTTCGGGCTGATCTTTAAACTGATGCATCATATATTTGTTCAAATAATTTTCATGTGCACCAAAAACGCAGTAAGTATCTAAAAATCCTTCGTTAAAAGCATACGAAAAACCGTTACCACTGTGACGACCTTCCATAGTTCGAAAATCGGTATGGGCATCAAAATTCACAACATTCACGCTTTTGCCTTTTGCCAGCGCCAATCCCTTAATGTTTCCATAGGCATTATTGTGTCCGCCACCAATTACAATCGCCTTTTTACCCGCACGATGAATGAGCGTATTCATATACGTAACGTCTTTATCTATTTCTGAAACTATTTCGTATAAACGCTGCAGATCATCAGGAATATTCGGATTTAAACGTGCTATTTCTTCATCGTATTTTTTGTAATCTAAACAACCTATTACCGCAACGTTTGATGCTTTAAGGTATTTGTTGTTCTGAATGTTTAAAAACGACGATAAAAACACGTCCCAGCTATGGGTATCGCCCAGACGCCCGAAATTTGCCTTGATGCCTACACACTCTTTAATACCGAAAACAATAAACGATGCTTTGGTTTCGTTTAAAAAATCGCTCAAGCTAACTTCTTGATTAGAAGGATATTTGATTTTTTCGCCAAATTTAGTTTCGTCTTTTCTTAAAACTAAATGCTGCGATAAAGTGTTTGTGTTAAAGTATTCAAAATTTTCCATTTAACAGGTGTAAAAAATCATAGTAAAATCAAGAGTTATAAGTATTATTGATACTTTTTTAAAATTTAACATACGTTATCTTATTCAAAATTAATGATTTATTATTAACTTTGTAATAGGTAAATATATATCGATAATTAAATTTCGATTTATAAAAATCTTTTTCATAACTATTTTTTTTCACAGCGACAATGTAAATTGCCGCTGTGTTTTTATTGTTTGATACCGTTTAAATAAACCGATTCTATTGGATTGCTTCCAAAATTATACGGAATGGCATAAATAGAATTTAGAGGTTTTGTAATAAAAAACGATGCTTTTTTTCCTTTGGTAATACTGCCGTATTCGTTTTCAACTTCCAGAGAGTAAGCTGCATTTAATGTTGCGGCGTTAAAAGCTTCTTCTGGAGTCAATTTCATTTTTACGCACGAAGTTGCAACCACAAAATTCATGTTACCGCTTGGTGTTGTTCCAGGATTGTAATCTGATGCGATGACCAACGGCAAATCGGCATCTAACAATTTACGTGCAGGTGTGTAAGGAATTGATATAAAATACGAACAGGTTGGCAAAGCCACAGGAATGGTTTTTCCTTTTTTCAGTGCTTCAATATCTGCATCTTCAACAATTTCCAAATGATCTACCGTAAGAACGTTTTCTTCCACACACATCTCAATTCCGTTGATTGCCGTAAACTGATTAATGTGGATTTTTGATTTTAAACCGTGATTTGTTGCTGCTTTGATAACTTTTCGAGTTTCATCAACGGTGAAATATCCGGTTTCCAAAAAAGCATCAACATAATCTGCCAAGCCCGATTTTGCGATTTCAGGAATCATTACATTACAAATTTCATCTACAAATCCTGCTTGATTGTCTTTAAATTCTGGTGGAACAGCATGCGCACCTAAAAACGTAGCTTTAATTTTTACAGGATAATTATCTTGCAATTTTTTTATAACACGCAGCATTTTTAGTTCGGCTTCTAAACTTAAACCATATCCCGATTTAATTTCGATAACTCCGGTTCCCAAAGCAATTAACTCTTCCAAACGAGCAGCTGCATCTTTATACAATTCGTCTTCAGAAGCATTACGCAGTTTTTCTACCGAATTTAAAATTCCGCCCCCACGTTTGTAAATCTCATCATAACTTAAACCGTTAATTCTATCAACAAATTCTTGTTCGCGGTTGCCTGCATAAACAATGTGCGTGTGACTGTCAATATAGCTGGGCATGATCATTTTACCAGAAACATCAACCGATTCATCAAAATCTGTAGGTGCATTTTCCATAGAACCATAATCTGCAATCAGATCATTTTCAACCATTAAAAAGGCATTTTTTATAGAAGGAAGCTCTTTCATTTGACTTCCTTTTAATATTGATTGATTGTTTTCGCGAACCTGAAAAAGTTCTTTTATATTGTAAAATAGGGTTTTCATTTATTTTGAAAAATTGATAACCAAAGATAGATACTTATTGGAAAAAAGCATAAAAAAATCCGTTTCTTTTGAAAACGGATTGATGTATTAAAAATTCGGACTTAAATTGTATTTCTTGTAGAAGGTATCAATAATTGCTACTACTTCATCGGCTGTATCAACAACCTTTATAAGATTCATGTCTTCTGGCGATGCATTCAGGTATTTTTCAAGCAATACGCTTTTTACCCATTCAAATAAACCAGACCAGAATTCGGTTCCGACTAAAATTATCGGAAATTTTCCTATTTTTTTGGTTTGGATCAAAGTGATTGCTTCAAACAGCTCGTCTAAAGTTCCAAAACCGCCTGGCATTACCACAAAACCTTGCGAATATTTTACGAACATTACTTTACGAACAAAGAAATAATCGAACTGTAAATTTTTGTCGTGGTCAATATACGGATTAAAATGCTGTTCAAAAGGTAAATCGATGTTTAAACCTACCGACGGACCGCCACCTAAATGCGCTCCCTTATTGGCAGCTTCCATAATTCCGGGACCTCCGCCCGAAATTACGCCGTAACCCGCTTTACTTATTTTAAAAGCAATTTCTTCTGCCAGTTTGTAATATGGATTGTCGTTTTTTGTACGTGCCGATCCAAAAATAGATACACACGGACCAATACGGCTCATTTTTTCGTAACCATTTACAAATTCAGACATAATTTTAAAAATTGCCCACGAATCGTTCGATCTGATTTCGTTCCACGATTTCTGTGTTAAACTTTCTTTTATGCGGATGTCTTCTTCTGAAAAATCGTCTTTCATATATTTTTTATTTGATTGTTTATCTCGGATGTTTTAGTTCTTAAAACTAAAAACCTTCAACTAATAACTAACTTAATTCTTTCTTTAAAAAGCGTGCTGTGTGGCTTTTTTTACTTTTCGATACTTTTTCGGGTGTGCCAAAAGCAACTACTTCGCCGCCTTTTTTACCACCTTCGGGACCAATATCGATAATGTAATCTGCCATTTTTATCACGTCCATATTATGTTCGATCACCAAAACGGTATTGCCCTTGTTGACCAATTGCTGCAAGACTTCCATCAGCACACGAATGTCTTCAAAATGCAAACCCGTGGTAGGTTCGTCTAAAATATAAAACGTATTTCCCGTATCTTTTTTAGATAATTCTGTAGCCAGTTTAATTCGCTGTGCTTCGCCACCAGATAACGTGGTACTTTGCTGACCCAGTGTAATGTATCCTAAACCTACATCTTGTATGGTTTTTACCTTACGGTATATTTTTGGAATGTTTTCAAAAAACGGAACGCTTTCATCGATCGTCATGTTTAGAATATCAGCAATTGATTTTCCTTTGTAGCGAATTTCCAATGTTTCGCGATTAAAACGCTTGCCCTGACAGGTTTCACACTCAACATAAACATCAGGCAAAAAGCCCATTTCAATGGTTCGTAAACCCGATCCTTCGCAGGTTTCGCAACGTCCGCCTTTAACATTAAAGCTAAAACGTCCCGGCTTGTAACCGCGAATACTTGCTTCAGGTGTTTTGGTAAACAAGGTTCTAATTTCTGAAAAAACTTCGGTATATGTCGCCGGATTCGAACGTGGTGTTCTACCAATCGGACTTTGATCGATACCTATCACTTTATCGATATGCTCTAAACCTTGCAATTTATCGTAAGGCTGCGGAACTTTAACGGCATTGAAAAAATGCTCGTTTAATATCGGATAAAGTGTTTCATTGATTAAGGTTGATTTACCCGAACCAGACACGCCCGACACACAAATTAAGGTTCCCAACGGAAATTCTACCGTAACATTTTTAAGGTTGTTGCCTTTTGCACCGAAAATTTTCAGTGTTTTACCGTTTCCGCTTCTACGTTCTGCAGGAATTGGAATACTTAAACTTCCGTTTAAATATTGTGCCGTAATAGTATTTTCTTTCAGCAATTCTGCCGGTGTACCTGCACTAATGATCTGTCCGCCGTTTAAACCAGCCTTTGGACCAATATCAATTACATAATCGGCTTCTTCGATCATGTCTTTGTCGTGTTCAACAACTAAAACCGAATTGCCTACATCGCGTAACTGTTTTAACGAAGTAATCAGTTTTTCGTTATCACGCTGGTGCAATCCAATACTTGGTTCATCTAAAATATACAAAACACCCACAAGTTGCGAGCCAATCTGCGTTGCCAGACGAATACGCTGTGCTTCACCACCAGAAAGGGTTTTAGACGATCGGTTTAGCGTAAGGTAATTTAACCCCACATCTAACAAAAAGGTCAAACGGGTAGAAATTTCTTTAACAACTTCACCTGCAATAAGCTGTTGTTTTGAGCTTAAGTTTTTATGCAGTGAGCCAAACCATTCCGACAATTGATCAAGATCCATTGTTGCCAAATCAGCAATATTTTTATCGTTCACTTTAAAATAAAGCGATTCTTTGCGTAGGCGCGAACCATTACATTCGGGACAAATAATTTCGTCCATAAAATCGCCTGCCCAACGTTTTATTGCTGCAGTTGGTGCATCGTTAAACTGATTTTTAATGAAGTTTGATATTCCTTCAAAATCTATTTTATAATCTTTGGTAATACCCAAAATTTTCGATGCAACCGAAAAACTTTCCTTGCCACCATTCAAAATAACATCCAACGCTTCGGCAGGAATATCCTTAATAGAATCGGTCAATTTAAATTCGTAACGTTGTGCAATAATTTCTAACTGCTTAAAAATCCAAGTGCTTTTTTGTTCGCCAATGGGCTCGATTCCACCTGCTTTTATAGACAATTCGTTATTTGGAATGATTTTTTTGCTGTTGATTTCATTGATCGATCCTAAACCGTTGCAAACCGGACACGCACCTTTTGGCGAGTTGAACGAAAAACTATTTGGTTCCGGAATTGGATAGGAAATTCCCGAAGTCGGGCACATTAAATGTCGACTGAAAAAACGCGGTGTTTCACTTTCATGCGGTAAAACTACCATAATGTCTTCACCGTGATACATTGCCGTTTTAATACTTTCAGCCAATCGCTTTTGTGTATCTTCGGAATCATCAACCGCCAAACGGTCAATTACAATTTCTATGTCGTGCATTTTGTATCGATCCAACTTCATACCGGAAACAATATCGCGAATTTCGCCATCGACACGAACTTTTACAAAACCTTGCTTGGCAATTTGTTCAAACAACTCACGATAATGTCCTTTACGAGAACGAATTACGGGCGACAGAATATTAATTCGCTGTCCGGAATAATTTTCAATGATAAGTTGCTGGATTTGCTCATCGGAATAACTGACCATTTTTTCGCCGGTTTCGTACGAAAAAGCATCTGATCCGCGGGCATACAGCAAACGGATGAAATCGTAAATTTCGGTAATGGTTCCAACGGTTGAACGGGGATTTTTGTTAACGGTTTTTTGCTCAATGGCAATCACCGGCGAAAGTCCTTCGATCTTATCAACATCGGGACGTTCTAATCCGCCAAGAAACTGTCGCGCATACGAAGCAAATGTTTCAATATAGCGTCGCTGCCCTTCGGCATAAATGGTGTCAAAGGCTAAAGAAGATTTTCCGGATCCCGATAAACCTGTAATAACCACCAGTTTTTCTCGTGGAATGGTAACATCTATATTTTTTAGGTTGTGAACGCGTGCGCCTAAAACCTGTATATTATCATCGGAGTTTTGCATAGAAAAATTCAAAGTGCAAATATACAAATTGCTTTGTTCTTAAGATATTAAAGCTTTGGTAAAAAGTAATTTTCTATTCAGGTCTGTCTAAACTATATATTAAAGGATCGTTTTCAAATCCGTTTTCATAAACATATAATCTCTTACAATTTTGACATCTTACAACCAATGTCATCTCTTCATATAATTTTTCAGCATCAATAGAATCAAAATACTTATCATACTTTACATCTTCTATCATTAACAATTGATTAGGACTTGGAATATCACTTAAATTAATTACTTCTTTACACAAACACACTACTTTTGGCATAATTACTCAATCCTTAAATTCTTTAAATTTTCACGGTAAACTTCTAAAATTTTCACTTTGGTAACGTAACCAATCAGTTTGTCTTGCTGGGTTACCAGTATTTCTGAGAGATTGTTTTCGTCAATCAATTGAAGTGCATTGCCTGTGTTTTCTGAAAGCGATACCAAAAAAGCAGGCTTCATTTCGGTTTCTATAAATGTGGAGCTTAATTTGTAAGTGTTAAACAATATAGATCGAACATCATTCAAATAAATAACTCCCAACACATTTCGTTCTACATTTATTATGGGAATAAAAGTTTGACTGGTAGTTAAAAACAGGTTTTTAACATCGTACATAGAGTTCTCTGTTGTTAAAACTTCGGCATCGTTACTGTATATGTTGTGCAATTCGATTTTATTCAGAATATTTTTGTCTTTGTCTGATGTAAACACCAAGCCTTTATCTGCAATGGTAAAAATGTCCATAGAATATTTATCGTATCGTTTCGAAATCGCAAAACTGATTGATGAAACAATTAACAAGGGAACCATTAAACCGTAACCGCCGGTAATTTCGGCTATCAGGAAAATGGCAGTTAATGGAGCATGGAACAAACCACTTAAAACGGCTGCCATACCTACTACAGTAAAATTTTCTATAGGTAGTTTTTTAAGTCCGATCAACTCAATAAACTTTGCCACCATATATCCTAGGTAAGAACCTACAAAAAGCGATGGAGCAAAGTTTCCACCGTTTCCGCCCGATCCCAATGTTAAACCGGTTGCTATACTTTTAATGAATGCCGTTAACCCAACAAAAGCAAGTACAATCCATGGGTTTTTCCTAAATTTTTCAAGCAAGGAATTTTCAAGAATGTCGGCTGCATTGTTATTTGCTAAAGACTTTATACTTTCGTAGCCTTCACCAAAAAGCGTAGGAAATAGAAAAATAAGAATCGCCAGCATGCTTGCCCCAATTAAAGCTTTTCGATAAGTACCAAAAGGTAAGTTTGCTGCAAAATGCTCCACCTTCCGGAACATTCGGGCGTGATATATCGAGAAAAAACCTGCGGCAACACCTACCAGCGCATAATAGCCTATGTTGGAATAATCAAAAGTAAACTGACTTTTAAAATTAAGTATGATACTTTCTTTTAAAACAACTGCCGAAACAATGGCGCCGGTTGCCGATGAAATCATTAACGGAATAAACGCCGTAACGCTCATATCGGCAATAATCACTTCAATGGCGAAAAGTACGCCGGCAATAGGCGCATTAAACGCAGCTGCAATTCCCGATGCTACACCACATGCAAGCAAAAGCGTACGATCTTTATAATTAAAGCGGAAATTTTGTGCAAAGTTTGATCCAAAAGCGGCACCTGTAATGGTAATAGGAGATTCCAATCCGGCAGATCCACCCAAACCAACGGTTAACGAACTGGTAATTATCTGCGCGTACATCTGCTTTTTAGGCATATAACCCGACTTTTTGGCAACGGCGATCATAATTTGGCTTGTACCTTTTTCTATAGATCCTTCTAAAAATTTTTTTATTACAAAAACGGTCAGTAGAATACCGATTACAGGAAAAATACTGTTTGAAAAAGGCAATTTGTAAATAGTATCTAAATAAGTTGCCAATTTAAAAACGCTATGCGCAAACGATTTAAGCAAAATAACCGCCAACGCAGACGAAATACCAACCAAAACACATGAAATATATAAAAACTGACGATCAGAAATAATTGTCTTTAATAAATACAATATTCCTTCAAGGTATCGAAAAGCTTTTTTAAATCGGTATTTTTTGTTTTTGGCTGCGTCCATTGTGCAAAAGTAACGTACTAAAAATTAAAACCCAATCATTTTTTAAGTTCTTGTTCAATTCTAATGCGTTCTGTTTCGGCATGCACCATTAAATCTTTAAAGAACAAATGAAATTCCCTCTGAAAATCTTCGTAATTCGCATATAGATCGTCAACAGCTTCGTACATGTTCGATTTCATAGCAAAACGATAATCCATCTGTTTCAAAATCTGCTGTAAATCGGTTAAATTGGCATACCTAGCTAGCCAGTTTTCTTTGGTAAGATACGGCAACAAATTTTGAGTTTTTAGATTTAGTTCCTCTTTATAATTCTTTAAACTTCGATAAAATCGCTGGGTAAATACTTCCAGATCTTCATGATGATACATTGCCCATTCCTTCGCCAGAAAATGATCGTAAAACATATCGATAATAATTCCTGAAAAATGATTGAACTTTGGAACCAATCGGTATTTAGACTGACGGAATATCGGGTGAAAATCAGTAAAACTATCAATAGAACGATGCAATAAAACACCCAATTGAATATCGGTATGATAATTTTTGTAGTCTTTTCCACGGATACCATCGCCCATAAAATTGCCGATCTGTATGCGTTCGTTTGTACCCGATAAATAGATGTGTGCTAGAAAATTCATATCATAAAAATAACTGCAATAGTATCTATCTAAAGTAATCATTCTTTATATTTGTTTGTTAAAAAAAATAAATAAATGACCTTAATAAAATCAATTTCCGGAATTCGCGGGACCATTGGCGGTAACGTGGGCGAAAATTTAACTCCGATCGATGCCGTAAAATTTGCATCGGCTTACGGAACCTTCTTAAAAAACAGTTTGCAAAAAGATAAATTAACCGTTGTAATTGGTCGCGATGCACGTATTTCGGGTCCTATGATCCACCAGTTGGTTATGCAAACATTGGTTGGTTTGGGAATTAACATTATAGATTTAGGCTTATCAACCACGCCAACTGTTGAAGTTGCTGTTCCTTTGGAAAAAGCCGATGGTGGAATTATTCTAACAGCATCGCACAATCCAAAACAATGGAATGCACTGAAATTATTGAACAATAAAGGCGAATTTTTAAGCGGAGCCGAAGGCGCTTTGATTTTGGAAATTGCAGAATCTGACAGTTTTGATTTTGCCGATGTTGATTCGTTGGGAACTATTACCGAAATTACCGATTACATGGATCGACATATTAATGAAGTTTTAAATCTGAAATTGGTTGATGTTGAAGCCGTAAAAAGCAAAAAATTCAAGGTAGTTGTCGATGGTGTAAATTCTTCTGGCGGAATCGTTATTCCAGATCTTTTAAAGAAAATGGGCGTTGAAGTGGTTGAATTGTACTGTGAACCAAACGGACATTTTCCTCACAATCCCGAGCCTTTAAAAGAACATTTAACCGATATTTGCGAATTGGTTGTAAAAGAAAAAGCCGATTTTGGTATTGTCGTTGATCCCGATGTAGATCGTTTGGCGTTTATTAGCAACAACGGTGAAATGTTTGGCGAAGAATACACATTGGTTGCAGTTGCCGATTATGTGTTGAGTAAAACCCCTGGTAATACGGTTTCAAACATGTCGTCTTCTCGAGCTTTAAGAGATGTTACCGAAAAACACAACGGAATATACGAAGCATCGGCAGTTGGCGAAGTAAATGTGGTTGAATTAATGAAGAAAAACAATGCCATAATTGGCGGCGAAGGTAACGGTGGAATCATTTATCCTGAAATTCATTACGGTCGCGATGCTTTGGTTGGTGTGGCTTTATTTTTAACTCATTTGACAAAGCAAGATTTAGATGTAGCAGATTTAAGAGCATCGTATCCGGCTTATTATATGAGTAAAAATAAAATAGAACTAACACCTGAAATCAATGTGGATGCTATTTTAGAAGAAATGCAGAAAATCTATGCTAACGAAAAAATCAGTACGGTTGACGGAGTTAAGATTGATTTAGCAGATTCCTGGGTTCACTTAAGAAAATCTAATACTGAACCAATTATCCGTATTTATACCGAAGCACCAACACAAACTGCTGCCGATAATTTAGCGCAAAAAATATTGAAAGAGATTGAAAATATTGTTAAGTAATATTTTCTAATCATCATAATTATCCAAACTCCTGCATTCGTAGGAGTTTTTTTATTCATAATTTGGGCAATCCCTTCCGCTGTTGCTACAGTTCGGGCTTTCGCGAGTCGCTTTTGTTTTTTCAAAACAAAGAGCTCCAACAATCGCTCTATCCCTATTGCG
>NZ_VWSG01000012.1 GCF_008629655.1 Paenimyroides baculatum | reverse complement strand
AATATCCAGCACCCAACACCCCGCAATAGGGATAGAGCGATTGTTGGAGCTCTTTGTTTTGAAAAAACAAAAGCGACTCGCGAAAGCCCGAACTGTAGCAACAGCGGAAGGGATTGCCCAAATACTATTGTATGTTATATCTTTTTCTGTGGTTTTTCTGCAATAATGGTTGTAAATTGTGGTTTTATATTTAAACGATATGGATAAAATCAAGATTTTAGAAATGTGCAATAAGTTTACCAAAAATACCTTAATGGAAACTTTGCATATTGAATATATTGATGCTGGCGATGATTTTTTAACAGCAAAAATGCCTGTGAATAGTAAGGTGCATCAGCCAATGGGGTTGTTACATGGCGGTGCATCGGTTGCTTTGGCAGAAAGTGTAGGAAGTGCAGAATCGATGATTTTTGTTGATATTGAAAAATATGAAGTTCGCGGGATTGAGATTTCTGCAAATCATGTTAAAAGTAAGCGTGATGGAGATGTTTTTGCAACTGCTAAAATTATTCATAAGGGCGGTAAACTACACTTGTGGGGAATTCGAATTACCGATGAAAACAATCAGTTGATATCGCTTTGTAAATTAACGAATATGATTTTACCTAAATAATATGCAGGATTTATTAGTAAGGGCACTGTCTGAAAATCTTCCTTTTGTAATTTATCGAGAGCCTAATGAAGTAACTCGTTTAGGTTGGTTTCAAATAGAAAATCATTTAAATAAGGTTACGGAATTGGAGAAAAGCTGTTTTGTTTTTGCTCCATTTTCTGGCGAAGAAAAAGTTGTTTTTTATCCCGATGAATGTCAATTGGTTCAGGATGATCAAGATTTTAACGTTGATTTTTCTGAAAATGAACAGTCGCTTGAAAATTCAAATGTAGATAAATCTTTTCATATTCAATTAGTATCAAAAGGAATCGAAGCTATCAAAAATAACTCAATCGAAAAAGTAGTTCTTTCTAGAAAAGAAGAAGTTCCTATCAATGAAAATTCTTACGAAATTTACTTTAATCGGTTCCTTAAAAAATATCCCACCGCTTTTGTTTATTGGTTTTATCATCCTGAAGTTGGTGTGTGGATGGGTGCAACACCCGAACAATTGGTAAAGATCGAAAATAATAAAGTACAAACTGTTGCTTTGGCAGGAACGATGGTTGCTTCTGATTCTAATTTCAAGGATGTTGTTTGGGGCGATAAAGAAATTAAAGAACAGCAAATCGTAACCAATTTTATTGTTGATGCTTTGCAGCCTTTTACAGAAAATTTGCAACAAACTGAACCTTATGCTTTTAAGGCAGGATCTCTTATTCATATAAAAACAGATATTCAAGCAGAATTATCAAACAAAGAAAATGATTTTAAGGTTGTAAAAGCCTTGCATCCAACTCCAGCATTGTGTGGTTTTCCTAAAAAAGCGGCTCATGATTTTATTGTTAAAAACGAAGGATACAACAGAGAATATTATGGCGGATATTTGGGCGAATGGAAATTTAATAACCTAGATTATTCTGATAACAGCAATCTGTTCGTAAATTTGCGCTGCATGAAGATTGAAAAATCTAAAGCCTATTTGTTTTTGGGTGGCGGTGTGAATAAAGACAGCGATCCGGAAAGCGAATATTACGAAACAGTGAATAAAAGCAAAACCGTTAAAAGTATTTTATGAAATTAGATATATTGGCTTTTGGAGCACATCCAGACGATGTTGAATTAGGATGTGGAGCAACAATAGCAAAAGAAATTTCGTTAGGAAAAAAGGTAGGAATCGTAGATTTAACCCGAGGCGAATTAGGAACCCGTGGATCAGCTGAAATTCGAGATATGGAAGCGACTAAAGCTGCAGAAATTTTAGGAGTATCGGTTAGAGAAAATCTTAATTTTCGCGATGGTTTCTTTTTGAATGATGAAACACATCAGTTGGAAATAATTAAAATGATTAGAAAATATCAGCCGGAGATCGTTTTATGTAACGCAATTGATGATCGACATATTGATCATGGCAAAGGAAGTAAATTGGTTTCTGATGCTTGTTTTTTATCAGGATTGCGAAGAATTGAAACATCTTTAGATGGAATTAATCAAACCGAATGGCGACCAAAATTAGTGTATCATTACATACAGTGGAAAAATATTGAACCAGATTTTGTTGTTGATATTTCTGAATTTATGCAAACAAAATTAGATGCTGTTATGGCATACAGTTCACAGTTTTACGATCCAAATTCAAAAGAACCGGTTTCACCAATTGCAACTAAAAACTTTACCGAAAGTGTTGAATATCGAGCAAAAGATTTGGGAAGATTGGTTTTTGCTGATTATGCCGAAGGTTTCACCGTAGAAAGATATTTGGCAGTCAACAGCTTAGCAGATTTGAAATAAAAAACTAAAAAAATGTTTGCGAAGCATTGAAATATCTGTATATTTGCACTCGTTAAACAAACACGGTGATTGTAGCTCAGTTGGTTAGAGCGTCGGATTGTGGTTCCGAAGGTCGCGGGTTCGAGACCCGTCTTTCACCCAAAAGCTCAGAGTTGGCTTTTAAAATAAAACTCCTATACGGTGATTGTAGCTCAGTTGGTTAGAGCGTCGGATTGTGGTTCCGAAGGTCGCGGGTTCGAGACCCGTCTTTCACCCCAATATTAAAGCGATTCAAAAATTGAATCGCTTTTTTAGTTTTGATAAAGGTATACTATTAGAAATTGAAATTTATATAGGCGGCATTTTTTGTCTTTAAAACGTAGTTATTTGCTAGCAAAAAATGTTTTAGCAATCATTTTAATCTGAATACTATTATTTTTTCAGTACCGATTTATAAGAAGAGAATGGTTGATTTAAATTATATAGTAGCAGGTAGTTGCGTCATTTTCATATTTAGTAAGTAAATATTTTTATGATTTCTTTTTTAGTGAGCCATAATTTAAGTCACATTTTTTAGTTAAAAAACTCCTCTAAGTTCTTTTTATGAAGTGCCTACTCTTTGCTGACGATTTAGAGAAACAATGATTTAGATATATTAATATATTTAAAACTATAAAAGAAGTTTAATATTTATAGATAACTATACTTCTACAAATTGTGTTTATTCAGTATTAATAACCCTTTTTCTATGTTCCAGACCCCATTTCAACATAATATCAAGTACATCTCGGAAAATTTTCCCAGATTCTGAAAGTTCATATTCAATAGTTACAGGAACAGTTTCGTATACAATTACATAATTCAGAGGTTTTTATAATATAAATAACTTTTATCAAAACAAACTACTTTTGCATTTAATATAAAATTTTGTTACCTGCAATTAGAAATAAGAGAGGATTATAAAAATATTCATTATCTTCGTTTAAACTTTAGGGGTGTCTATAAATAATTATAGGCTGAGATTTTACCCTTTGAACCTGATCTGGATCATACCAGCGTAGGGAAAAGTAGTCTGTCTTGCGTATGTGCTATTCTGCACATTTGTGGACATTCCTAAAGTTTTTAATCATTAAAATTTAGGAATGGAACTCACAATCAATCACCAAAAAAAGTTTTTTAAAAAACCACCGTCATCGCTGGAACAATTGCTCTTGTCCGAAAATCTTAAGAAGGAAAAAGGTATTGCCGTTGCTCTCAACAATCAGGTTGTTCCTCAAAAACACTGGGGCTCTGCTCAACTAAAATCTAACGACACAATATTGATCATCACTGCCACGCAAGGCGGATAAATCTTATTTACTATGAACGAGCAAACTGTTTCAACAGCCCCCTTCCCCAATTCCAAGAAAGTGTATATCGACGGAAAATTACATCCGATCAAAGTCGCTATGAGGGAAATCACATTAAGTCCCACCAAATTGACCAACGGCAAAATCGAAATCAATCCGCCCATTACCATTTACGATACATCTGGAGCATACACCGATGAAAATATCGAAATTGATATTCGTAAAGGTCTGGATAGAATTCGGGAGCAATGGATTTTGGATCGAGAAGATGTGCAAATACAGGAAGGAGTCACTTCCGAATATGGTAAAGAGCGATTAGCAAATAAAAAGCTGGACGAACTCCGTTTTGAATACAGTCACAAACCAAAAGTGGCAAAGAGCGGTAAAAATATTACCCAGTTGTATTACGCCAAACAGGGCATTATCACGCCCGAGATGGAATACATTGCTATCCGGGAAAATCAGCGTATCGAGCAATTACAGGCCGCCACCAAAGGTATGGATCACCAGCATCGGGGCAATAGTTTTGGAGCAAATACACCTGTTTCTAAAATTACTCCCGAATTTGTTCGTGACGAAATTGCTGCCGGACGTGCAATTATTCCCAACAACATCAATCATCCCGAAAGCGAACCAATGATTATAGGGCGAAACTTTTTGGTGAAGATCAATGCCAACATCGGCAATAGTGCCGTTACATCCAGTATCGAAGAAGAGGTAGAAAAAGCCGTCTGGGCTTGCCGTTGGGGTGCAGATACCATTATGGATTTATCTACTGGAAAAAACATCCATGAAACCAGAGAATGGATTATTCGTAATTCACCTGTGCCAATTGGAACCGTGCCCATTTATCAGGCTTTGGAAAAAGTGAAAGGCATCGCCGAAGATTTAACTTGGGAAATATTCAGAGATACGTTGATCGAACAGGCAGAGCAGGGTGTTTCGTACTTTACTATTCATGCAGGGGTATTGTTACGATATATTCAACTGACAGCACATCGGGTAACGGGGATCGTTTCTCGTGGTGGTTCCATCATGGCAAAATGGTGTTTGTACCACCATAAAGAAAACTTTTTGTACACGCATTTCGAAGAGATTTGTGAAATCATGAAGCGATATGATGTTGCCTTTTCATTGGGCGACGGATTGCGTCCGGGTTCTATTGCCGATGCCAACGATGCCGCGCAGTTTGCCGAATTGGCAACCTTGGGTGAATTGACAAAAATTGCATGGAAACACGATGTACAGGTCATGGTTGAAGGTCCCGGTCACGTTCCCATGCATATGATTAAGGAAAATATGGAAAAGCAGCTGGAAGCATGTGATGAAGCTCCTTTCTATACGCTTGGTCCGTTAACCACGGATATTGCTCCGGGCTACGATCACATCACGTCGGCTATTGGTGCGGCGATGATCGGCTGGTACGGCTGTGCAATGCTTTGCTACGTAACTCCAAAAGAGCATTTGGGCTTGCCCAACAAAAAAGACGTAAAAGATGGTGTGATCACGTATAAATTGGCGGCTCATGCGGCAGATTTGGCAAAGGGCCATCCGGGAGCACAATATAGAGATAATGCCTTGAGTAAAGCCCGTTTTGAATTCCGCTGGAAAGATCAGTTCAACTTATCCTTGGATCCGGATACTGCACGCGAATTTCACGATGAAACCCTACCGGCAGACGGAGCGAAAGTGGCTCATTTCTGTTCGATGTGCGGACCCAAATTCTGTTCAATGAAGATTACACAGGAAATCCGCGAAGCCACCGAAAAAGGCATGCTGGAAAAATCGCAGGATTTTATCGATCAGGGAAAAGAGATTTATATATGATCTTGATTATCTCTCCGGAAGAACCTGCGACAGATGAAACAGCATGTGTGAATTCGTTTTTTGAAAATGGATTAGATCTCTTTCATGTGCGGAAGTATGCCTTTTCAGATGATGAAATGCAAAACTATTTGAATGCAGTTGATCAGAAATTTCGTAATCAGATTGTATTGCATTCGCATTTTCATCTGGCAAAAGAATTGGGTATTCATCGGCTGCATTTGCGGGAAGTAGAGCGTGAAAGAAAGTCTTATTTGCCTTTTACTAACTATACGCTTTCCACATCGGTACATAGTATAGACGATTTCAATGCTTTAGACAACATCTGGCAATATGCATTCTTGTCACCTGTTTTTTCGAGCATTTCCAAATCGGGCTATGGAAGAGATAATACGGTTTTGAATGAATTGAAACGAAAGAATAATCCTTCTGTTCAACTTATCGGATTAGGAGGAATTCACAAAGAGAATTGCCAGCAAGTTTTAAAAAATGGAGCCGATGGTATCTCTTTATTAGGGAGTATTTGGCGAAGTCATGATCCTTTAAACACATTTTTATTATGCAGGAAAATCGTCCAATTGTATTAAGCATCGCTGGTTTCGATCCTTGTGGCGGAGCAGGTGTATTGGCAGATGTCAAAACATTTGAACAACTCAAAACGCAGGGCATGGCAATCATTACCGCAAATACGATTCAAACTGAAGACCACTTCGTGGCAAGCGAATGGCA
Source organism: Paenimyroides baculatum (assembly GCF_008629655.1). Classification (GTDB taxonomy): domain Bacteria; phylum Bacteroidota; class Bacteroidia; order Flavobacteriales; family Flavobacteriaceae; genus Flavobacterium; species Flavobacterium baculatum. The sequence continues at coordinate 75,462 of NZ_VWSG01000012.1, read as the reverse complement.
GGATATACAAACAGTTCAAAAAAGTATCGAAGTTTTGATGAATCAATACATTATCCAAGTTGTCAAAATCGGGGTTGTCAAAGATTTTACGTTTTTGAAAAGCATCGTGGATACCGTCAAAGTAAATAATTCGGAAACCTTTATCATTTGGGATCCGGTCATTAAATCTTCTTCCGGTTTTACTTTTTTCAATGAAGATGATGTAACGAAATTACCTGAAGTACTAGCTAATATAGATTTGTTGACCCCAAATGTTGACGAGTATAAACTGCTTGAATTGGTACTGACCGAAAGTAATAAAGTACTTATCAAAGACGGACATCGAAAAGAGCAAGTCGGTGTTGATATTTTAAGAACAGGAACTCACAAGATCGCGATTTTGCCCGATACAACTTCCGTTCATCCCAAACATGGTTCGGGGTGTGTCTTATCCGCTGCCATTGCGGCTCACTTAACATTAGGCAAAGATTTGGAAACTGCTTGCCGATTGGGAAAAAAATATGTAGAACAATATTTAAACAGTCACCCTTATTTATTAGGACATCATCATGATTAGCAGATTACATTATATCTCCCAAGGCTATACTGCTTTGGAACAGGAACAAAATATCCGAAAAGTATTGGATAACGGAGCGGATTGGATTCAGCTTCGGTGGAAAGAAGCATCTGAAAAAGAGTTGTTACAACTCAGCGAAAAACTAAAAATGATATGCGAAAGCTATCGGGCGACTTTCATTATCAATGATCATGTGCAAGTGGCTAAAGCCATTGATGCAGATGGCGTGCATCTGGGCTTGGACGATGAAAGCATTGCGAATGCAAGAGCTGTTTTAGGTTCTCATAAAATCATTGGCGGCACCGCAAATACCTTAGAAAATGTACGGCAAAGAATAACCGAAGGCTGTGATTATATTGGTTTAGGCCCGTATCAATTTACCACGACCAAAGAGAAATTAAGTCCGATTTTAGGATTGGAAGGCTATCAGGCAATTCTACAATCTTTGCAAGACAAAAATATTGAATATCCACCTATTATCGCCATTGGCGGTATCAAACTTAATGACATCGAAAGTATAAAACATTTAGGAATATACGGAGTAGCATTATCGGGTTTGTTAACGCAAAATCCTTCCATCCTTCCACAAATTCAAACAGTATGAATAAATTACAAATAGCAGATAAAACCTTTGTTTCACGCTTGTTTTTAGGAACGGGCAAGTTTGGCAATTTACAGGATATGACCGAAGCGGTTCGCATTTCTGAATCTGAACTGGTAACCATGGCATTGAAACGCATTGATACGAACAAAAAAGACGGGGATTTATTATCGGCTTTGCAAATTCCAAATGTGAATTTGCTCCCAAATACATCCGGTGCTCGTCATGCCAAAGAAGCGGTTTTGGCAGCACAATTGGCACGGGAAGCGTTGGAAACAAATTGGGTGAAATTAGAGATCCATCCCGACCCAAGGTATCTAATGCCCGATCCGATCGAAACATTAAAAGCTACAGAAGAATTGGCAAAATTAGGTTTTGTGGTAATGCCTTATATCCATGCCGATCCCGTATTGTGCAAACGTCTTGAAGATGCAGGAACAGCTGTGGTCATGCCTTTGGGAGCACCCATAGGGAGTAATAAAGGTTTGCGAACAGTGGATTTTCTGGAGATAATCATTGAACAGAGTAAAGTTCCCGTGGTAGTAGATGCCGGTATCGGAGCTCCGTCTGACGCTTCCAAAGCCATGGAATTAGGTGCTGATGCGGTACTGGTAAATACTGCCATTGCTGTTGCCCGAAATCCTGTACAGATGGCAGAAGCGTTCAAAGAGGCAGTGATAGCAGGTAGAAAAGCTTACGAAGCCGGATTGGGAACTGTCCAATCTGCTGCACAAGCTTCAAGTCCTTTAACCGCCTTTTTATTTGATTGATATGCCACATTCATTTGAACAGCTTTTTAAACAGTACGATTGGGAAAAGGTCAGGGAGAAAATCTATTCCAGCACGGTAGCTGATGTAGCCTTTGTCTTGTCTAAAAACAAACGAACGATAAACGATTTTCTGATCTTATTATCACCTGCCGCGGCACCGTATTTAGAGCGAATGGCTCAGCTATCACAACAGTTAACGCAGAAACGGTTTGGTAAAACCATTCAGTTATACGCTCCCCTGTACCTTAGCAACGAGTGCCAGAACATTTGCACCTATTGTGGTTTTAGTCTGGACAATAAAATCAAACGTAAAACGCTATCCAATGCCGAGATTATGCTTGAAGCGATGGCACTAAAAGCCATGGGGGGTAATCACGTTTTATTGGTGAGTGGTGAAGCTAACAGAATCGTAGGCGTAGATTATTTTAAGAATGCGATTAACTTATTACGTCCGCATTTCACTCATATTTCCATCGAAGTTCAACCGCTATCGTTGGAAGAATATGAAGAATTGAAAGAGGCAGGTGTACACACCGTTCTGGTTTATCAGGAAACGTATCATCAGCAAGTGTACAAAGCCTATCACCCCAAAGGCAAGAAATCCAATTTTGAATTTCGTTTGAATACGCCTGACCGAATCGGGCAGGCAGGAATGCACAAAATAGGTTTGGGCGTTTTGCTAGGCCTGGAGGATTGGCGGGTAGATAGCTTTTTCAACGCTTTGCATATCGATTATTTACAAAAAAACTATTGGCAAACGAAGTATTCGGTTTCATTTCCAAGATTGCGTCCGGCAGAGGGGATTATAGAACCAAATTTCATAATGGAAGACCGCGATTTGCTGCAATTGATTTGTGCCTATCGCATTTGGAACGAGGATTTGGAAATTTCTATATCTACCCGTGAAAATGAAAAATTCCGAAATCATATTATTTCGCTAGGAGCCACCTCAATGAGTGCGGCTTCCAAAACCAATCCGGGCGGTTATGTGGTAGATCGGCAATCATTAGAGCAGTTTGAAACTAGCGACGAACGCAGTATGGAAACCGTCCGTAATCTGATTCTCGAAGCCGGCTATGATCCCATCATGAAAGATTGGGAAACGGTGTATTCAAATGCTTGAAGAAAATGAAAGATAATTTTACACGATATAGTCGACAGATTTTTATTGAAGAAATCGGTGTGGAAGGGCAACGGAAAATAAGGGCAGCAAAGGTTCTGGTCATCGGAGCAGGCGGATTGGGAAGTCCGGTAATTCAGTATTTAGCGGCAGCAGGAGTAGGTACTTTAGCAGTTGCTGATTTTGATACTTTGGAAATTCATAACCTTAACCGTCAGGTGATATATCAAGAAAAAAATGTAGGTAAACCGAAAGTAGAAAGTGCGTCGGAGTTTGTTTCAGCATTAAATAGCGATGTGCATTTCATTCCGATAAAAGAAAAAATCACGATTGAAAATGTACAACAAATCATCCATCCTTACGACATCGTTATCGATGGGTCGGATAATTTTACGACACGATATTTAGTGAACGATGCCTGTGTGCAGCTTGGTAAACTTTTAGTTTATGGCAGTATTTTATCGTTTGAAGGACAAGTAGCTGTATTCAATTACAAGGGCAGTAAAAACTTGCGTGATATATTCCTTGAACCACCTAACCAAGAGAGCTTGCCTGACTGTGACAGTTTAGGAGTTTTAGGACCTTTACCAGGAATTGTCGGGAGTATAATGGCGATGCAAACATTACAGATTATCTGTGATATGGAAGTTCTATGTAATGAATTGTTACTGATAGATACTAAGAATTGGGCGTTTAATAAGGTGGCATTTTAGTGGAAAATTTTTAATATAAATAATGTTGATAAATTTTAAAGCATAACATAAAAACCCGTTTCTAACGGGTTTTAGTTTTTTTTATCAGATCTATATATTATTTTGTTGATCGATAATTTCTTCAATTGCGTTCCATAGTTTTATTCTTTTTTCAAGAGATGCTACTGCTATTTCTGCAGTTTTCTTCCACTTTACTGCATCACTGCCACACAGGTAGGCAATCATTTCAAACGCCATAGGTCCGTGTTCGTCGGCATCAAGTTCAATGTGGCGTTCAAAATAGTAAACAAGATCGGTAAGATCTGTATTTTTAAAGCGTAACTTAAATTCTGTTAGCATTTCGGTAAACATATTCGGTATAAGGTCTTCACGACCAAAAGTAAATGCCGAAGCTATTTCATGTGGTTTGCCTGCTTCAATCACTTCAAAAGTAAACGTTAAAAATTCTTTGATATTGGGATGAAGTACGCTTGATTTTACAGCACTGAATATATCTGTAGCTTGTGCACTGTCTAAAAAAGCTTCAATATTTTCTGTACTGGTATTACTTTTACGCATAGCTTCCAGATACATTTCAAAATGACTTAATCTTCTACCGTCTAACGTAAGGTCTGATTCTTCTGCAAGAACAATTTCGTTAATAAGGTAACGTACTTCAGGATTGGGAGATGCAAACCACGGACTTGTTGTACATGTAAGTTTTGATTGCAGTGCTTTAAGAAGCGACATAAAATCTCATACCGCATAAACGTGAACCTGAAGAAATTGCTGCAGGTCTGCAAGCGTTGTGATTTTTTTATATAAAGAATGATTAAGAAGTTCGTTTTTTTTTGGCTGTATATAGTTGTTTATTTCGTTTATTGATGTCATTATATTTTTTTTGCAAATATAATCTTTTACTTTATAGTGTTAAGTTTAACAGAGTAATTTTTTTGTTGTTAAGCTTCTTGTTTAAGTGTAAACTAATATATAATTACCTAAAAAATATATACTTTACTTGCTCAAAAAATATCAACCTACTAAACTTTCGAGGAAGCATAAAAGGCACAAAATATCCTAACCCATTTGTACTTACTTTTTTCCCGTTTATTATGAAAACTAATACACCAATCAGTAATAACAATACAGATATGTACTTTATTACCACCTTCTTCCTCTCCTCGTTATAATGTTATCATCAGTAATTATTAAAAAAACATTAAAATTTTCTTTTCCTTTTGTAAACCCTTTATTTTATTGAAAAAATAATATAATTTTATCGCGTCAATAACATATTCATGCTATGTATCAAATAACAGAAGAATTAGACGCAGCTGGCTTTAGTATAAACAAAGTAGAAAAACTTGTTGCACGTAATAATGGTAAGTTTAACTTTAATACATTAGAATATTTTGTTATTTATATTGCTTTGAGTGATTCATGTATATTGGTAGACGGACGTCAGGTGTGTGTAAAGGCGAATCACATGGCATACATTGCCCAGTTTAAAGATGTTGTTTACGATTCGGGATCTAAAGAAGATATTGTCATTGCTTTTTCTTCCTCTTTTTACGAACGATCTGCAAAAGACAGCTTTATTTTAAATTCAGATTTGTTTTTCAATAGCCAGCACGATGTTTTTACGGCTCCAACCATCGGAAACGGAGCAGAGATCAAAAAACTAATCGTTAACAGACTTGGTTTGTACCGCCAGAAAGAAATGGGCTTGTACATAGCTGTGGCGCACAATTGTGTAGAAATATTGTTACTCGATGGTTTGTTAGGGGTACAGAATCAGCTGGTTAAACCAGAGAAAATCAATTTTTCTTACATTGATGTAGTAAACAGGTTCAGGGTGCTGTTGCAGAAACACTTCAAGGCAGAAAAAGGTGTTTCGTTTTATTCAGAAAAACTGGGTGTTTCTTCTCAACGTTTGTCTGTAATGACAGAGTTGGTGTTGGGCAAAGGAGCAAAAAAGGTCATCGTACAAAAAGTTACAGACGAGGCCGTAAAGATGTTGCAAAATTCTGTACTCAACATTTCAGAAATTGCTATGGATCTGGGTTTTGCAGACGAAGGTAACTTCAGTGCATTTATCAAAAAACACTATAACAAAACCCCAAGTGAAATTAGAGATACAAATCAGGTGTATCTATAAATTTACAAGTTTTCAATGTTTTTTCACAAGTGTATTGTCTTTTAGTTACAGTAATTTTGCACCGATATTTAGAATTTTAAAAACTGCCTTATGCAAGACGTTTATTAATCTATCGTTTTTTAGATTATTTATTACACGTTTTAATCCAAATAGTTCACTAAAAGTCTTAAGAGATCGCAAAACCAAAAACACGCTTACAGTAGTAATTTTAAAAATTAAGCTGTTACATAAATGAAGTTATTCTTTTGTTTAGTTACAACGATATACATGTCGTATTCGGTAAATTCGCAGAATACCTCACCTTCTGTAAACGAACTGAATAGTTTGGTTAAAGAGTATAATTCACTTTTTTTATATACAAAATCATTTGTAGATGGTGTGCTTGTGCAACCAGTTTCAAAAAACAACGGGTTGCTGGCTGATATTGTTTCTGATAATGATATTATAGCTAATAATAATTTTATTGTTGATAGAAATACCAGAATCACAGATTCGCAAACCGATTTCGGACTTAAATGGATATCCGATGCTACCTACAATTTCAGCCCTGGTATTTCAGAAACAGAAGATGTTTTTTTCAGATCTCGGGTTTCAACCGGTTTAGACTGGGTAATTCTTGGCGAAGGGAGCATGCAGCGAAAAAAAGAAGCAAAACGCATCTTTAATCAGCAGTTTCGCAGAGATTCACTTCAGTTAAGCCTTCAAAATAATTCGTTTGCATTACACAACAGGCAGCTGCTTTTACAGCATGTATTCGATCTGCACCGTCTCGAAATTCTAAAAAAATATCAGGAAATAGTACAGATGCAGGCAGCTTATCAAGATAAAATGCATCAGGCCAAGCTTGGCAGCAGTGCTGATAAAATAAATGCCAATAATCAGTCGCAGGCTGTTAGTGGTATGATTGATGTTTACATAAACTATCTGTCTCAAAATATTCCCGATCATTTGGTAAAAGAATATTGGAACATTCCGTACGTAGATGCCGTTTTACCCGATCTGTCTTCAATAAATGCGGATAATCTTTTAAAGGAAGAGGAAGTATTGGTACAGATGCAGAAAGATCTTTTAAACAGCAGACAGAAACCGGGCGACAAGCCAAGTTTGCGTGCAAAATTCAGATACAATTATTACGACAATGCAGAGCAAACCGGCAGATCGTTCGCAAGTGTAGGTGCGTCGTTGTCTGTGCCTATCCGTTTTGGTAAAGACAACCAGTCTCTTGCGTACGAAATGGCTACGTATGATAATAATCTGTATGCCGAAAAACTAAAATTAAAAGACAGACTTACTGCACAACATAAAGATTTCTATCTGTTAAAAAACAAGTTGTTTCAGCTGCAAAACGAAATTTCGTACGTTGAAGCGCTTTTAAAGAACGAAACAGAGGTTTATCAGAGACAGAACAAAAATTTCAGCCCTGCAAAATACATTGAGTATGCCGGTATGCTGGTTCAGAAAAAACTTGCTGTGTTAGATGTAAAGGAGCAGTTGTGCAAAAAGTATGTGGTATTCCATACATTAAACGGTCTGAATAATAATGAGCAGATCAATCCGTCTAAAGAAAATACCGACTATTCGGAAAGATGATTTCAAAACAATTGGTAATGAAAGCCTTGTACGATTTTTTAACCGTTACAAATATGTTTTAAATGAATATTAAATTTGATAAAAAGGTTGTTTCGCAACCCGATATAAAGCCCGAACAAATTAAAAAACGCCGTTGGGACCGCTGGATTTATCTGGCAATCCTAATTTTTCTGGTACTATCTTTCTTTAAATGGTTAACCACACCTTGGTTCTTTAACTTTGCGCACGGTGTGCTGTTACAGCAGCAGTACGATGTACAGTTTGCAAACGATATCCGCATATTAAAATACAACGTAGCAGAAGACCAAGATGTAAAAGCTGGTGATACATTGTTTCTGTACGAACGTTTTGGGCATGAGCGTACACCTTATGGTCAGGATTCCTTACAAATGGAACTGAAAAACAGAGAAGACGGTTCTTCCCTTATTGCCTTAAACAGCCAGATCGAGAAAAGAAGGCTGTTTCTAGTAGATCTTGAAAAAAGATTAAAGTACTGGAAATTAGAAAGGGTAGAGAAAGAAAAACTGGTTTATCTAAATGTGATAACTTCTAACGAACTGGCAAATGTAGACCGATCTATAGACGATGTTCAATACCAGATTGCAACTGTAAAGGCCGAATATCAGGTACTTTTAAATGAAAAAGAACAGACGAAGTCTGAATTACATGGTAGCAGCGATCTTAATCTTAAAAGTTTGAATGCAGCGCACCAAAAAACAGCGTTTACGGCTCCGGTCGGTGGCAGAGTAGACAGGCTGCGTATTCCTATACAGCAAATTTGCTATAGGCAAGATAAGGTAATGTCCATTATACATCCCGAATATTATGTAAGGGCTTATATTGATGTGGAAGATCTTGACAATTTTAAAGTGGGCGATCACGTAGTTGTTGTACTGCCTTACGGATATGAAAATCTGGAAGGAACTGTACAAAAAATACATGCAGTTTCAGAGCTTAGGGAAGAAGTGGTTTCGGAAAACACACTAAGCGATCAAAAACACGGTATTGTGGTGCATATAGTACCGGCTGCTAAAAAGGGGTGGGACAAACTAACAGTAAGCAACATTCCGGTAAAGATTAGAAAAGGAAGAATTAATTTATAAAACATAAAATAATGACAGACACCGTAATTGAAATTCATGGAAAAAAAGTGCTGCTTTTGGAACATGCCATAGAGCACGATGTTCTGCCAGATCCGTGCAGTACAGATATCTGGGTGATAAATCACAGTGACGAATGGTTGGTACGCAGATTTCTGCGCCGCATTGTTCGTTCAAAAAATATAAAAATTTACTTAAAACCGGTCTTTTTGCAAAAAGAGTTTAAAAAGTTTTATGCAACAAAAGACAATCACCTGAAGTATTTGAGTGACGGTTATATTAAAGGGCTCGATATTATCGAAAAAATACCGCTTATAGAACAAATAAGCTTTTTTGTTAGTAAATATGCAGACAAAAGAAATTACGAAAATTTTACCGAGAATGATTTCTTTATTCAAAAAACATTTGACTATTACTATACGCGCAAAAAAAGAATTACACCAGTTTTAAAGCACAAGTCGTTAACAGGCTATTCGTATCCGCGCATAGAAACCTATTTTTATAACAACCGCGAAGCATTTATAAACTCCCGCATGCTGTTGCAGGAAGCTTTTACAAACAATTGGCTTACCAGGCATTATGTAGATACCAGTCACTTGTGCCACAAATGCAGTAGCGGTTTTCTTAATTACAGGGAAATCTGCCCTAAATGCAGCCACCATAACCTTAAGGCAAGTAACCTGATTCATCATTTTAGATGTGCTTATGTGGGGGTAGAAAAAGATTTTATCTTTAAAGATAAAATGGTATGTCCCAAATGCTCGTCAGAATTAAGGAATTTAGGGGTAGATTATGACAGACCCGGTAAAATATTCAACTGCAAAAATAAAAAATGCCAGCACGAGTTTCAAGATGCACCCGTGGGTGTACACTGTGTAGATTGTGAAACCGAACAAGCTCCGCACGAATTGGTTGTCCGTAAAATTTACGAATATGAAATTACTGCACAAGGTATGAAGATAGGTCTGCATTTATAATATGGCAAATTTCTGGGATACCTATTTTTACATGTGGCACCGTCTCGACTGGGGGACTGTCATGCGTTGGGGTTGGTATATATTTCTACTCGATATTCCTCGTTTCTTCATTGTAGAAGGGGTTGCGTTGCTGTATAGTAGAACTAAACGAAACCGTACCAAAGGTGCCTGGAAAAGTGCACGGCAGGCTTTATTACAGGAAAATCCGTTGGTAACCGTTTTGGTTCCAGGGCATAACGAAGGTAAACACCTGTACAAGCTTATTCAGTCAATGAAAAAGCAAACGTATAAAAACATAGAATTAATAGTTGTTGACGATGGTTCTACAGACAATACGGCAATAATTGCCCGTTCGTTTGAACGTACAGGTGATATCAGAAGATTTATCTCTGCAGAAGAAAGAGGGGGTAAGGCTTCGGCAGCAAATCTTGGACTTCGATATTCAAAAGGGAAATACATTGTGCATCTCGATGCCGATTCTTCTTTAGAAGCCGATGCGGTCGAAAAAATACTCATTCCCTTTTACAGATATAAGAATGTAGGCGCTGTAGGCGGTAATCTGGTGGTTCGTAATCGGGAACAGTCGCTTACAACAACCATGCAGTATCTGGAATATTTGCAATCTATAAACGTAGCCCGAATCGTTTTGTCGCAGCTCCGCATCTACAAAATTATTTCGGGTGCTTTCGGTGCTTTTCCCAAACATGTTTTAGACCGTGTAGGCGGGTGGGACATAGGTCCCGGGCTCGATGGTGATATTACGGTAAAAATACGTAAGATAGATTACCGTATTGTGTTTGAAGAAGAAGCAGTCTGCAAAACCCATGTGCCTGCAACTTGGAAAGCCTTAACCAAACAGCGGCTGCGCTGGTCGCGCTCATTAATCCGCTTTAGGATAAGAAAACACAGAGACATTTGGATGCCTAACAAAAATTTCAGGTTTTCCAATTTCTTTGCCTTCTTTGAAAACATTTTTTTCGGATTGGTGCTCGATGCGCTCTGGATATTTTACATGATAAAGATTTTGGTGGTCGATCCGTATTTTTTGGTGGTTTGGTTTCCTTTCAAGTATTCTATATATCTGCTGTTGGCATTCGGACAGTTTTTCTATTCGCTTGCCATAAGTAAAAACAGGTATCAGGTATGGTCTAAAATCATTTACGTACCGCTGTATCCTATCTACATGGGATACTACATGCGTATCGTTCGAACCATTGCTTATATTGACGAGCTACTTTTCTTCGATTCTTATAAAGATACCTGGAATCCGCAAAAAACCTCTGCCAAAGCCAGGGAACATGACATGTAGCGTGAAAAAAAATAAAAATTCACAAATAAAAACTAAAAATTCAAAGATAACGATATTATAACTGCCAGTAACTTTGCACAACATAAAACACTCGTTATTAAAATAACAACAAATAGTAAATATGATTGAAAATAAATTGAAATTGGGCTTTTTAGCGGCTTCGCTATTAATTACGGTAGCAGGCTGTTCAAGTGACGACAACGTAGACGCAACTGCTTCTCAGGAAGAAAGTGGTGTGCTAAGTAATTCAGAAATGAAACTTACCTACGGCAGCAAATTACTTGGAAATTACATGTCTTTAAAAAATTCACGAATAACGTTTAACAGATTTTCAGACGCATCACAATCACAGGCAGTAGCACAGGCTCTTAAAACGGTAAACAGCTACCAGCCCGATTTAACAAATGCTGTTGCTTTAACAGGTAATCAGTGGTATACCATTAATTCTGGTGATAAATATTATATACCTGCAAACACAACTTTTACGGGTGGGATTAATTTCAACGGTGCCGGTACACTTATTATTTTGGGTAATTTAGGTGGATCTAACTGGTTGAATGTACCTAACGGTGGAGTAGTAGATGTTGCTCCTTCAGGAAATATCCAGTCTACTGCAAACTTTCATTTAAATGCAGGTTCAACACTTAATAATTATGGTAACGTAACATATACTACACAAACGGTAGATGGTACAGTAAACAACTTTAGTGAACTGGTTTTTACACAACAGTTAAGCCTTAACGGCAGTTCGGTTGTTAACAACAACTGCAGTATGGTATTCAATGGTTTTACTCAGTTAAATGCAGCACTTAATAATGGCGGATTTGCAGATTTTAAAGCAGGTTTCCATATTAACGGTTCGGGTAACCTTGTTTTGGCTACAGGATCGCTTACCGATATCACGGGTGGAAACATCACGGTAGACGGTAAAATAAAAAATACTTCAAACGGTTTTGCACGTATCGATATTTCAAATGCTGCAACTATAGGCAATATGAATGCTACACCGGCTTTCGAAGGAAAAATCGATATCAATACCACAGCAACAATATACAGCAGTAAAATAAACAGCGATGTTACTTTAAATGCCAATACGTTTATCGCATCAAACAGCTGTACTCCACAACGTGGCTTAGCTGCTTGTGACGACAGTGTGTTACAGTTTACACTGGCTGCAACAGTTCAAAGTCCAACAGTTAACGGGGCAGTATTAAGTGCAACCGATGTTAAGGTTGTAAACGGTAATGCGTATGTATCATATCATACAAACGATGAGGTTTATGGTGATGCAGCAAACGGCTCGGTTCGTATCTTTAATGTTCAGAATCAGCAGGCAGCTTCGTTAACGGCACAGGCCGATTTCAACAATGCAGAATTCAACGGAATCGATGTTAGTGGCAGTAAAGTTTATGCGGTAGGTGGTAACAATGCAGGTTCTCGTTTAATGACCACACCTTTAACTGCTGGTGCATTCAATACAAACGATTTGTCTGTATTTACTACACATAAACTTCCAAGTATAACCGGTAAAAATAGTTTTGTTCACAACAATATGTTATGGTTGGTAGCAGGTGCAAACAATGGTGGTTTCTTTAAATTAGATCCGGCAAATGGTTTTGCAGTAACAGATCAGTTCTACAGTCAGGGTGCAAGAGCCAAATATGTGGCTCAGAACGGAACGTATCAGGCATTCTTCGCAGTTGAAGGCAGTGGTGCTTATTTAAGAATAGCTAATATCGATGGTACAAATCCTCAGGAATACCGTTACCCAACCTTGGCACAAACCGTACAAGATGGTAAAAACGTAATAACCATGGACGATGAGTATGTATATGTAGCTTTAAGCGATAAAGGTGTTGCTAAATTCTCTTTACAGAACGGTAGTCTGGTAAGCCATTTTGTACCGAACGATTATCGTGTAAACGGTTCAAAAGTATTTAAACAAAACGGTTACACAAACGGTGTGGCAGTTAACGATTGTTATTTATATTTGGCAAACGGTGCAGACGGTGTTATCGTGTTAAACAAAAATTCGTTCAACGTGGTAGGCCACTTCAACCTGGCTGAATCTGCTAACTACATATATGCAGACAACGGATTACTTTTTGTGGCAACCGGTCGTAACGGTTTAAATATCATCAAAATAAATTAATATATTTTATAAGTTATTTTACTAAAAAGGTTTAACCGTTAACGGTTAAACCTTTTTTATTTTCATTGAAAATAACCTAATGAATTACATTCAAAGATCTCTATAAATTTTAAATGTTATCAGAAAAATATATCGTTTTTATTCTGTTTCTCAAGATCAAAGGTCGAACAAACGAAGTAATCTGTATAAAAATATAGAATTAGAATTCTCTATATCTGGTCACTTCATACCTAGTATATTATTATTACCAATTCCTACCTGTGCATTTATTTTCCGTAGTAATATTCCATTCGGTTAAAACACAGTTGTATTTAATTGCCATTTCAATTTTTGCAAAAAGATTTTGTGCAATCTCATGTTCACTACATCTTAATTTTTCTGTTCGTCCTAAAATCTGGTATTTTTTGTCTTTATTTACAAAGTAGGTAACACCGTCGCCAACTTCTGCCATCTTTGAAGCAAATATATCTCCTTTACGACCATTTTCGCTGGTAAAGTTATAAACAATGTTTATCAAATCTGAAGTTGCTTTTAATTCGTGCTGCAAACGATTTAATATTTGTGTATTCAAATCATTTTTTTCTGTTTCCGAAAGTTTGGAAACATTCGTCTTTGTCTTAAAAAAAGGTAGTTTCATTTGTTTGCATAATTAAAATAATGACTATGTAAAGCGTTAATTTTTATTTTGCATAAGTGTATGTAAATGTATTGTAAAAATTGAAAAATTATTTGAAATTGGTGAGAATTTTAAAATAATTTTTCATCCTTATTAAATGTTCTCAAAAACCTTGTTTTTTGCTATATCACATGTGACCCTTTTGCAGCTAGTCACCACATCATTATTATCCGTTTCCCCTTACAAATATCTAACACAAAAGTCTTCACTAATCGACCTATCACAATAACAAATGTATTAATAACCGCCACATCCCCAGTTACTTGATAAAATTCAAAATTTATAATACTTTTTTATCAGCCTAAAACCATTAAATCCTCTAAATTTGCAGCACATCTGTAATAACATAAAAAATGTTATTTTTATGATTGTTAGCCGTTATTTGTTACAAAATTTTAATATTATATATGATGAGACTATTCCTTTGTTTAATTGCAAGTATTTATACAGCAACCTCGTTTGCAGCAGGAGGTTCGGTTTTAGTAGAACGTTCTGTAAAGTTTAAAAAAGAAGGAGCTACGCCTTCTTATAAACAGTCAGTGAGAGTGTATTATAAAACAACTCAAACAACTGTACCTTTAAACATTCCAAGTTATTTCTTTAAAAAAGCCTTAAAAAACCCACAGTTTAATTTAGGATCTACCTATATGTGGAAAAGTGCTTTTGAATCAACTGTTAACGATACGCTTCTAAGTCAGTTAAATAAGTATGGAATAGATACGTTGTTGCTATCGCCTGGAACTAACGGAATTAAAATTACCGACTTTTTAACCAAGGCACAAAATCAGAGCATACACGTTTCACGTTTGCTAAGTGAGAATTCTTATGCAAAAGATGCCAACGGAGTGCAAAAATTAATAGCCAAAATGCAGACGTTACAATATGATTTCCCAGGACTTCATTTAAATATAGAACCGCATACCTTTGCTGATTATAAGGCAAATATCCCGTTTTATACTGCACGCATGGATAGTATTTATGATGTGGCAAAACAATGGTGCGACCCCCGAAATATGAAGTTAAGTGTTAGTATTCCAATGCATCTTCCTATACAGAATGCAACTTTTCTTGCCACTAATAACATTACGGCATACATAATGGCGTACGAAAATACCGATCAGCAAAAATTATTGACACGCACACAGCTGTTAAGAACTACCTTGGGAAATAATTATGTATGGGTAATAAGGGTAAGTGATTTTGCTACACAGCAGGATTTGTTAGATGCTGTTGCTTATTTAAACGCCAATGGCGTATCAAGGGTTGCTCTCTACGACTTTTCTACTGTTAGCACTATGTTCTGATAAGATCAAAAGATATAAATAAAAAAGGTTACACAACTGTGTAGCCTTTTTTATTTGGTTGTGAAATAGACTTTTCATTTTAATATTATGAATTTACAGTACTTTCAAGTAACCTTAAAAAGCTTAAAAGCTGTTCTGTTAAAGCCCCAATTTTCAACCGAATATTAAAGCGATTCAATTTTTGAATCGCTTTTTTTTATACTTTTGTGCTTTATTTACATATTATGAGTGTTTTATTTGAAGAGGATTTAAAAGTAGAAATTTGTAGCGAATTAAAGAACGAACTTTTACTGTTAAAAAATGAAGAGCAGCAGGTAATTATTCATTGTTCTATTTATGCAATGGATGCTGGCGATGCCGCAAGAATATGGAAAAGTACTTATTTAATTGATAAGGAAACAGGTAAAACATACAATTTACTTTTTGCAGACGGTATTAGTTTTGCGCCGCAATGGACTTTAATTCCATTTAACAAACCATTAGAATTTACTTTGATTTTTAAAGGGTTACCAAAAAGCTGTAAACTATTTGATTTGGTTGAAATAATTCCTGAAGAAGGTGGTTTTGAAGTTTTAAACGTAAACCGTAATTCAACAGATGTTTATTATGTAACAATATAAAAGCCGGAAATTAATTTCCGGCTTTTTGTTTTAATCTATATTATTTCCTTGTTGTTCGTCTTCTATAAACAGTTGTACTTTACTTACAATACTGCGTAGGATTTCTTCGCGTTTATTTGCTGTTCCAATTTCCTGTAACGACATCCTGTTTGGTAATGTGGTGCTGTCGCTCGTAAGCTGTTTTGCCATGATATTTACCCTAATACCAACCGTTGCATCTTCGGGAACATCTTTAAACACATTTGTTAAATGAGTACGCCAGTCAAAACTTTTTAAATCTTGAAAGCGGTCTGCGTTAACCGTCATAAAAACCGTTTTAACCTTATCAACAATCTCAATGTCGGTTTTAACTTCTTGTGCACGAACAGCTGGAATTGCTGTCAATAAAAGTGCTATTACTACAAATTTTTTCATGATTCAATTCTTTTTATTAAAGATATAAAAAAAATCATTCAAAAAACGCATGTACATGTTATGTAATAATGATAAAATCAATTAGAAAAATTTATCTTATCTTCTTAATTTCTCCTTTTTGTTTATTAGAATCGCCCACAATACTGTATTCAAAAGTATATCCGTTTTCGTTTGTAGATAGAATTTTCATTTGTACCGCTTTTTTCTCTGCCATATTTTTAGGATTTAATTTCTGCAGAATGTACTCACAGTCGTTTACCCAACGAATGCTTGCTGTATCGGTTTTACCGTTGTAAGTTTCGATCTCATATTTATCAGTTCTAACAAATGTAGAAGTGTGTTTTTGTCCGTTTATTTCTTGTTCAAACAAAAAATTTCCTGTTTTAAAATCTGCACAATTTCTTTCTTGATTATAGCAACCCATCAAACAAAACGGAATTGCCAGTAAAATTAGTTTCTTCATAAATTAATCGTTAAATAAACCGCTCACTAAAGTTCGTAATCCCTTAAAAAATAAATACATAGAAAACAAACAGATTAAACATCCTAAAATTAAAACGGGATAGTATAAAAAATGTTCCTGATTTTTAAAAGACGAATAAATAATAATCGGTCCAACAAACATCAATGGTATGGCAATGAAAACTTTTTGTAAGCCTTTGTAAATTTTGGTTTTATCTGCTTTTGGTGTTGTCATTATTCAGTGTAATTATTTATAGCATTACGTACGTTGCCGTATTCATTTATAAGTTCAGTCGCTTTTTCTTCGGATACATTTAGTTCGTTCATAACCATTTGTATGGCTCTGTTTACCAATTTATGGTTCGATAGTTTCATATCGACCATTTTATTGTCTTTTACGTGCCCCAACTGAATCATTGTTGCAGTAGAAATCATGTTTAAAACCAGTTTTTGAGCAGTTCCTGCTTTCATGCGAGAGCTTCCGGTTACAAATTCTGATCCAACAACAACTACCATTGGAAAATCTGCTGCCAGCGCTAACGGACTTTCAGCATTACAGGCAATTCCACCTGTAGGAATGTTGTTTTTCTTGCAAAAATCTAATCCGCCTAAAACATACGGAGTTGTTCCAGATGCTGCGATTCCGATAACAAAATCGTTCGAATTGATCTGATATTCCTTTAAATCTATTTCAGCTTGATTGGAATTATCTTCGGCATTTTCAACCGCTTTTCTAATAGCAGTATCACCGCCGGCAATTAATCCAATGACTTTATCATAATCAACACCAAAAGTTGGCGGACATTCCGAAGCATCAACAATTCCCAATCTGCCCGATGTTCCTGCACCGATATAAAACAGTCGACCGCCATTTTTTAGTTGCGATACAATTTTGGTAACAGCAGCTTGGATCTGTGGAATTGCTTTTTGAACGGCAAAAGGCACCGTTTGATCTTCTTTATTGATATTTGTAAGTAAATCTGTAACACTCATCTGCTCTAAATGGTTGTATTTAGATTCAGATTCTGTGATTTTATCAAAAGACATAATTTGTATTTTAAACAAATTTACAGAAAATTTAATAAGCGTTGGTATTTATAAGGATAAAACAAATATTCGTAGTACTTTTGCAGCAAGTAGACCGCCTTATCGCTGGCTTTTTGTCAGAGGAAAGTCTGGGCACCATAGAGCAGAATAGCGGGTAACGCCCGTCCGCCGTGAGGTGAGGACAAGTGCAACAGAAAGTATGTACAGTTCGGCTGTAGTGAAACCAGGTAAACTCTATTCGGTGAAATGCCATGTAAACCAACGCTAAGTGCTGCTCGCGCAAGTTGGAGGGTAGGCAGATAAAGTGTACAGGTAACCGTGCACATAGATAAATGATAAGGACACGCCTTTGGCGATGTACAGAACCCGGCTTATAGGTCTACTTTTTTTACTTTAAAACTTCATCTAAAAATAATTTCACATGTTTCCAAGCACGTTCGGTCATTAGCGCATTATAATCTTTAGATTGTGGATTTGTGAAGGTATGTTTACTGTTTCCGTAATAGAAAAACTGCCAGTCGGCTTTGCCTTTTCGCATTTCATCCATAAACAAATCAATGTCTTGCTTGGAAACCGACGCATCTTCTGCGGGATGAATTACCAATACTTTAGGTTTTATAGTGTTGTAAGTTGCATCAACTTTTTTTAAGCTACCGTGAATTGATACAACACCTTTAAAATTCATATTTCCACGAGCAGCTTCTAAAGATCCGGTTCCACCAAAACAGTAGCCAATAACTGCTGTATTATTTTTATTAGCACCTAATTTTATAAACTCATTAACTGCTATTTCAATTTTATGTCGATATTTATCTGGGTTTTCCTTATAAAAACTCGATATTTTCTTTGCGGCTTCCATGTCTTTTGGCGTATCGGTATTTCCATAAACATCAGTAATAAATACATTGTAACCTTCTTTTGCTAAATCTTTAGCTGCGGTACGGGCTTCATCATCAATTCCCATCCAAGCTGGAAGTATTAAAACCGATGGAGCATTTTGCTTTTGAATACTAACTTCAGCTTCATGAGTTGCTAATTCATCTGTATATCTTATTTTTTTTAATTCTTGTGCCATGCTACTAAAGGTTGATGCTATAAGTGATATAATTAACAGGTGGTTTCTCATAATCTTTTTACATTAAAAGGAAATTGAATTTTTAAGCGAAGTACTAATTTACAAAAAATACAAAGAGTAATATGGCTTTTTGATAATAGAACTGATTATATATACAATATATATTTTATATCAATTAATTAAAGTGTGTTTTTTATTGATATAAATGTAAAATATCATTTAAAAATTTATAGTATATGTTTTTTTTATTTCTTTTTATTTAATTTTTATTATTTGTATTTTGTATATTGTGCTAAATTAATGTATTTATGCTAAAATAATATATATGAAACAAAATTCATGTCCAAATTGTGGTTCAAATACCTTTGTAAAGGCTGGTATTGTTAACGAACGTCAGCGGTTTAAGTGCAAAAAATGTAATTATTTTTTTACGGTAAACAAGCTGGGAAAACAGATTGATGACTATTATGTAAACAAATCATTACAACTTTATTTAGAAGGTTTAACGTATCGAGAAATAGAACGTATTTTAGGTATTTCGCACGTTACAATCATGAACTGGGTAAAGAAATACAACATAAAACGACCGTATAATTCGGAGTATCATCCAACGTATAAAATACTTAATGCTAGTGAATTGAGTAAGTATTTCAGTGATCCTAAAAATGTGAAAGGATCTGGTGTTATTGTGACTGAGTTAGGTGACAAGTTTATGCTGATAAAATGGGAGCGTTTTAAGGATTAATATATAAATTTAACAGATATGTATACTATTTTTTATCAAAACTAAAAAAAATAAGAAGTTCGTACTGCACACAAATCAAACTTAAAACAGTATAAACTTTTTATTATGAAAAGAAAGATTTTATTAGGAATTGCCCTAGCGCTGTTTTCTTCTCAAATGTATTCACAAGCGGCTCCTGATTACAACGGCGGTTTAAAAGTGAAACTTAACGAGGAGGGAAGCAGCTATTTCAGGCTGATAACTTGGGCGCAGGTTCAAGCATCGCATAATAACAGTGTTGCCGAAGATCAAAGCAAAACAAACTTTAATTTGCGCAGAGCCAGGCTTATTTTATATGCTCAAATTAGCGACGATTTTTTAATTCTTACACATTTGGGGTTAAACAGTTTAAACGCCAATAATCTTACACCGACAGGAACGGGAGAAGCTTCTCAATTCTTTTTACACGATGTAACGGCACAATATAAAATCGCTAAAACGCATCATTTAGGTGGCGGATTGCATTACTACAACGGGATTTCGCGCTTAAACAATCAGGGAACTTTAAACTTTTTGACGATGGATAATAACCGACAGTCTTGGGCTACGCTTGGATTGTCTGATCAGTTTGCACGTCATTTGGGATTTTATGCAAAGGGTGAATTTGGTAAATTTCATTACCGAGTTTCGGTTAACGATGCCATTACCAATAGTTTAGATGCCCGCGAAGCTGTTGCAAATCAAGCTGTTTATGGTGGAAGAAAATTATTAGGATCTAAAGACGCAGGTAAAACATACGCAGGATATTTCGAATATAATTTCTTGGATATGGAGTCGAACTTTTTGCCTTATAAGGTAGGAACATATCTTGGAGCAAAAAAAGTATTTAATGTAGGTGCCGGATTTTTTACACATCCTTCGGGAGCTGCAATCCTTGAAAACAATGAGGTAAAAGGAGAGAACGTAAACATATTTGCTGTTGATGCTTTTTACGATGCTCCGATAGGCGAAAACGGTGCGGCTTTAACGGCTTATGCCACGTATCAGAATAACGATTACGGCACAAATTATCTGTACAACGCTTACGGAACGGGTAGTATGACGTATGGTCATGTTGGATATTTAATTCCGGCAACCATTGGTAAAAAGACAAAATTACAGCCGTACACATCGGTATCTTTAAACAGTTACGATGCTATAGATGACAACCGAAATATTTTTAATGTTGGAACAAACATCTACTTAAAGGGCAACAATTCAAAACTTACTTTAGAATATTCGCACGAAGACTTTGGTGCAGTAAAAAGAGACATTGTAACACTTCAGGCAATGATCTATCTATAAAAAATCAACAAACTAAAACTATAAAATATGAATAATACCGAAACTAAGAAAAGTAGTATTTGGAGTGTAATTATGGCTTCATCTATGGGAACATTAATAGAATGGTACGACTTTTACATCTTTGGAAGTTTGGCAATTGTGTTGTCAACAAAATTCTTTCCATCAGAAAATCCTACAGCGGCATTTTTATCAACATTGGCAACTTTTGCAGCAGGATTCGTAGTACGTCCGTTCGGTGCCTTGTTTTTTGGACGATTGGGAGATTTGATCGGAAGAAAATATACCTTCATGGTTACTTTAATGCTAATGGGCGGTGCAACATTTGTAATTGGTTGTGTACCAAGTTATGAATCTATTGGTTTTATTGCGCCAGTTATTGTATTGATCATGCGATTGTTACAAGGTTTGGCACTTGGTGGCGAATATGGAGGTGCAGCAACTTATGTGGCAGAGCACGCACCAAAAGGACAACGTGGTTTTTGGACATCATGGATCCAAACAACTGCAACGGTGGGTTTATTTATTTCGTTAATCGTAATTTTAATCACTCGTTCGTTAATGAGCGAAGAACAATTTGATCTTTGGGGATGGCGCGTACCTTTCTGGTTATCAATCGTAATGGTTTATGTTTCATATCTGATCCGTAAAAACATGAGCGAATCTCCGGAATTTGCTAAAGCGAAAAAAGAAGGAAAAACAAGTACCAATCCGTTAAAAGAAAGTTTTGGAAACCGATACAACTTAAAATTTGTATTGTTGGCACTTTTTGGGGCAACAATGGGTCAGGGTGTAATTTGGTACACGGGTCAGTTTTACGCCATGAGTTATATAAAAACGGTGATGTTTGTCGATTCTAATCAGGTAGATGGATTGCTCGGTATTGCACTGCTCTTGGGAACACCTTTCTTTGTTTTCTTTGGATGGTTGAGTGATAAAATAGGACGAAAACCTATATTATTAGCCGGTATGTTGATCGCAATTTTATCGTACCGACCAATTTATCGGGCAATGTATGCAAGTACCGATACCAATATTAAAACCGAAATGGTTGACAAACGTATTGCATCAGCAGAAATTAAAACTACAAACGCAGTTTCAGATTCAATCTATAAAGTGAAAAAGTTTTATACTGATGGAACAGAATACAGCGAAACTACAACGGTTCATTTAAAAGATGGTGTAGCAAAACTAACAGAAAGCGGCGATGTTGACAAACAAGTTAAAAAATCGGTTTTAATTACAAGTTCAATCAAATGGAAACTCGTATTTTTAGTATTCATTCAAGTATTCTTTGTAACAATGGTTTACGGTCCCATTGCAGCATTTTTGGTTGAAATGTTCCCGGTTAAAATTCGATATACTTCCATGTCATTACCTTATCACATTGGAAACGGAATTTTCGGAGGATTACTTCCGGCAATATCAACCTATTTCGTGGCAAATGCGCAAAAAACAGGTAATGCGGAATTTTTCCTCGAAGGATTATGGTATCCGATAATTGTTGGAGCAATAAGTTTCATTATCGGATTCATCTACATCAATAAAAAAGTTACTAAATACACTGATAAATAGAATATTATGGAAGCAATAAAAAGAATATTAGGAATTGTCTGGATATTATTAGGCGTTGTAACAGCGTATCTTATGATTCAGTTTGGTTATCCGCGTTTAATATCGGGTACGCAAGACGGAGTTGTTTTTGGAATCATTATTCTGTTCGTGTTAATGCCTTTGATTACATTAGGTTTAATTGTTTTTGGATATTACGCCTTGTGCAACGAATACAGCGATAAAAAGCTGTAAACGTTATTATTTATTTTAATTTTTTGGATAAGAAGAACAGTGCATTTGTACTGTTCTTTCTTTATGTTTATAAAATGATCTTATCTGCTTGAATTGAATTGTAAATTGTTTTATATTTAGTTCCATGAAAAAAAGACACAAACAAAAATTCCTTTTAATTTCACTGTTTCTGCTTATGGTACTTAACGTGCCAATGATTTTTATGTTTAATCACAAAGCAGCCGTTTTAGGAATTCCTGTCTTTTATTTAGCCATCTTTGCTATTTGGTTATTGGTAATTGTATGGTCTTATTACACGCTAAAAAAATATTATGAGTAACTATTTACTGGTCATAATCATATTGGTTTATTTTGGCGTTTTATTTTTAATTGCCTTATGGTCCGATAAAAATGTTAACAGCAAATGGGTAAACAACCCGTATGTTTACAGTCTTTCGTTAGGCGTTTATTGTTCTGCGTGGACGTACTATGGAAGTGTGGGCATTGCAGCAACAAGCGGCATTAGCTTTCTTACAACTTATTTGGGACCTGTAATTGCAGCGCCTTTGTGGGTTTATGTTTTACGAAAGATCCTGCGAATTGTAAAGTATCAAAAAATATCGTCAATTGCCGATTTTATTGCGCTTCGTTACGGAAATCACCGGTTTATAGGTGCATTGGTAACCGTAATCTGTTTGTTGGGAATTATTCCGTATATATCGTTACAGCTAAAAGCGATATCAGAAACCTTTCAGATTATTACCAACGAAACTAATGTTAAAAGGATTTTTCTTTTTGAAGATACCACTTTTTACATCGCAGTTTTAATTGCACTTTTCGCTACTTTTTTCGGAACTCAAACTACCGATACAACCGATAAACGCCGTGGAATTGTTTTCATAGTTGCAATAGAATCATTAGTTAAATTATTGATTTTCATCGTAATTGGCGTTTACGCAACTTTTTTTATTTACGATGGAACAACCGATTTGTTTCAACAGGCAAACGCCTCGTTCGATGTTTACAAATTAAGCACCATAAGCAGTTTAACAGAAGGCGTGAACATGTTTTACATGATCGCTATTTCGTTTATTGCTATTTTTCTGTTGCCGCGCCAGTTTCAAATGAGTGTGGTTTCAAACGATCGGGAATATCATTTAAAAACAGCTATCTGGTTATTTCCATTGTATCTTTTGTTGTTTAATTTGTTTGTGATTTATATTGCGTGGGCAGGAAATCTTAATTTCGATTCATCAGCAGTAAACCCTGATTATTACACGCTTTTGTTACCCTTAAAATACGATTCTTTTTGGCTGGCATTATTGGTTTTTATTGGCGGATTATCGGCAGTAATTTCAATGGTTGTGGTTTCAACAGTGGCACTATCGAACATGGTTAGTAACTCGCTGATTATTCCGTACGGATTTTTGGAAACATTCAACAAAAACAATCCCGAAGAAAATACCAAATACATCAAAAACATACGTCGGTTTTCAATTTTCACGCTGATTATTCTGGCATATATCTTCTATTTTAATTTTTCAATCGAAATTACTTTATTTTCCATCGGATACATTTCTTTCGTTATAATTGCACAATTGGCTCCATCGTTTTTTATTGGAATGTTCTGGACAAAAGGTAATTCGGTAGGGGCTATTTTAGGGATTTGCTTCGGATTTCTTACCGTGGTTTATACATTGATTGTTCCATTTATTTGCGATGCCATTTTTAACAATTATCATTTTACAGAAAACGGACCGTTTGGTATCGCACTTTTAAAACCTTATAATTTATTCGGATTGAACTTTTTAACACCCACAACCAACGCTTTTTTCTGGAGTATGACGGTGAATGTTGTGATGTATTTGGTTGGATCTATGTATGTAAAAGGCAGTTACCGTGAACGAAATTATGCCGAACTTTTTGTGTCGAACTCCAACGATTTTGCGCTGTTTTCAGAAACAGCTTACGTTTGGAAAGGCGAAGCGTATGTGGCTGATATTCGTAATGTTTTAGAAAAATTTTTAGGAATTGAGAAAACAAACCGAGCCATAAACTTGTTTTTTGCCAAGAATAAAATTCCGAAAAATACCGTAAAGGCAGATGCTAAATTCATCAACTTTTCAGAAAAACTACTTACAGGAATCATTGGTAGTACATCATCTAAAATACTGATTAGTAATGTAATAAAAGAACAACCTGTAAGTTTAACCGAAATTTTAAAGATTTTAGAAGAAAGTAAAGAAACCATAAGTACCAATAAGTTTCTTAAAGAAAAATCTGATCAGTTAACACAACTTACGCAAGAATTAAAATCGGTAAATGAAGAATTGGTCGTTAAAGATCAACAGAAAGATGATTTCCTGGATACTGTTGCACACGAATTAAAAACGCCGATCACTGCAATTAAAGCATCGGCAGAAGTATTGATGTTCGATGATGAAATGCCTGCAGATTTAAAACAGAAATTCCTGAACAATATTGTTGATGATACCAACCGACTTACAAAGCTGATAAACAATATTTTAGATTTAGAAAAACTGGCGAATGGTCGTGAAGAACTTGATCTTTCAAACAATAATATTCTTGAAACCGTTTTAAAAGCCATTCATTTTGTAGATCAGTCGATAACAGACAAGCAAATCACAATACAAAATAATGTTAAATCTTTGTTTTTCGTTTATGATGACGATCGTATTTTACAAGTTTTTAGTAACTTGCTTACAAATGCAATAAAGTTTGTAGAACCGGTTAATGGTCATATCGAAATCAATTTATCAGAACAAGATGATTTCGTTTTAATTTCGGTAGAAGACAACGGAAAAGGTATTCCCGAAGAAGATTTTGAGTTTATCTTTGATAAGTTCTATCAGTCTAAAAATCAAACCACAAAAAAGCCTGTTGGCAGTGGTTTCGGATTATCGATTTGCAAACATATTGTGGAAAGTCATAAAGGTTCTATTTGGGCAGAACAAAAAAGTAAAGGCGTACGTTTCCTTGTAAAATTACCAAAATGAAAAAGATTTTAATTGTTGATGACGAACCAAATATCATAATGTCGTTGGAGTATGCACTTCAAAAAAACGGATTTGAAGTATTTGTAGCCAGAGACGGTCAGGAAGCTTTGGATATTTTAAAAAAGAAAGTTCCCGATTTGGTTTTGTTAGATATTATGATGCCGAATGTTGACGGATACGAAACATTGCAAAAAATTAAAGAAAACGAAAAATTAGCATCTGTTAAAGTGCTTTTTCTTTCGGCTAAAAATAAACCCGCAGATATTGAAAAAGGATTACAATTGGGTGCTGTAGGTTATGTAACCAAGCCTTTTTCGCTTAAAAAAATGATTACTGAAATCAATGAATTGCTTAATTAAGTTTGTTTTGTGTGCAAAATAAAACACGTTTAATTAACTAATGATATGATATTCAGATAAAAAATTCTCTTTGTAGTGCTAAAACTCTTTAGCATTAGATTTTCTTATCTAAATTTTATCGTTAAATAGTAACTTTTTTACTCTATTTGTATGGAAGTATATCGCGATTTTTATAAAAAAAGTATCGAAAATCCAAAAGCTTTTTGGCAAGAACAAGCGCAGAAAATTTCTTGGCATCAGTTTCCCAAAACTATTTTATCAAACAAGCAGAATTATCCGCAATGGTTTGCAGACGGCAAGCTTAATATGAGCTATCTATGTATTGATAAGCATATTGAAGACGGTTACGGGGAAGAAATTGCCGTTATTTACGATTCGCCTGTTACAAACCGTAAACGCACTATTACCTACAACGAACTGCATTCTGAAGTTGCTCGTTTGGCTGGCGGATTACATAAAATGGGCGTGCAAAAAGGCGACACCGTATTAATTTACATGCCTATGATACCTCAAGCAGTTTTTTCAATGCTTGCCTGTGCAAGGTTAGGCGTTACACACACCGTTGTTTTCGGTGGATTTGCGCCTAACGAGCTGGCTGTGCGTATTGATGACTGCAAACCAAAGGTTATCTTAACGGCATCAAGCGGAGTTGAGGTTGACCGTATTCTTCCTTATAAACCTTTTGTTGACAGTGCCATTGAACTTGCAACGCACAAACCACAATACGTTATTCTTTTTAAAAGACTTTTAGGCGCTGTTGTACCTGATAAAGAATACGATATAGATTACAAATCTCTGGTAACTGCTTCCAGTGAAATTGATCCAGTGATTGTAGAGGCGAATCATCCGCTGTATGTCTTACATACTTCGGGCACTACCGGCAAACCTAAAGGTATTGTGCGCGATACCGGCGGTTATGCAACTGCCTTAAAATTCAGCATGGGATATATTTACAATGTAAAACCAGGCGAAGTTTTTTGGGCAGCAAGCGATGTTGGCTGGGTTGTAGGGCACAGTTTTATTGTTTACGGACCTTTACTTAACAGAAATACGACGGTACTTTTTGAAGGAAAACCCGTTAAAACACCCGATGCATCTGCTTTTTGGCGAATAATCAGTGAATACAACGTAAAATCTGTTTTTGCTGCACCTACTGCAATTCGGGCAATTCGTAAGGAAGATCCCGATGGATTGATGCTAGAAAATTTCGATCTGTCTTCTTTAAATTACTTCTTTTTGGCTGGCGAACGCAGTGATACCGCTACTGTAGAATGGCTTACGCAGAAAATAAACCGACCGGTTATTGATCATTGGTGGCAAACAGAATCGGGTTGGCCAATGGCATCTATCATGACAAAAATTGATGATGTAAAGATAAAATACGGATCGGTTGCAAAACCTGTCTGCGGATTTGATATTCAGATTGTTGATGAAGAAGGAAACCAGCTTCCTGATGATAAAGAAGGATTTGTAGTAGTAAAATTACCACTGCCACCTGGGACTTTAATGGGAATTTGGAACAATGAAGAACGATTCTTTTCGGGCTATCTGGAACAAATTAACGGATATTATTTTACAGGCGATGGCGGTTTTAAAGATTCTGAAGGATACCTCTACATTACGGGAAGGGTTGACGATGTTATTAATGTAGCGGGGCATCGATTGTCAACAGCAGAAATGGAAGAAGTCATATCATCGCACAACATGGTCGCAGAATGCGCTGTTTTTGGAATTCATGATGAAATTAAAGGTCAAACTCCTTTAGCATTAGTTGTTACAAAAGCGGGTAACGATGTTGCAGAATCGGTTATTGAACAAGAAGTAATTGCTAAAATAAGATCGAACATTGGAACCATAGCAACCTTAAAGCGGGTAATTGTTGTAGATCGATTGCCAAAAACAAGATCAGGAAAAATTCTTCGGAAATTATTACGCGATATAGCCGACAAAAAAGAATATACGATACCGTCAACCATTGATGATCCTGAAATCATAAACGAAATTATACAAGTTTACAAACAACATAAAATCTAAATTAATCACATCAAAAAAATTAAATCATGAGTAATTATCATATCAAACACTTCGAAGAGTATTATCATATCTATAGAAAATCGATCAATAATCCGGAAGGTTTTTGGGAAGAATTGGCAGAAGAACATTTTGTATGGCACAAAAAATGGGATAATATTTTAAGTTGGAATTTTGAAACTCCGGAAGTGAAATGGTTTGAAGGTGCAAAACTGAATGTTGCAGAAAACTGTATCGACCGTCATTTAAGAACGCGTGCCAATAAAACCGCAATTTTGTTTGAACCGAATGATCCAAACGAACCGGTACAGCACATTACTTATCAGGAATTGTACAACAGGGTTTGTAAAATGGCAAACGTTTTAAAACAGCAAGGCATTAAAAAAGGCGATCGTGTGTGTATTTATCTGCCAATGATTCCAGAATTGGCTGTTTCTTTATTGGCTTGTGCCCGAATTGGTGCGATACATTCCGTAGTGTTTGCAGGCTTTTCATCATCGGCTTTAGAAGCTCGTATCAATGATTCTTCTAGTAAAATTGTCATCACTTCAGATAAATCGTACCGTGGTTCAAAAACAATAAATATTAAGGAAATTGTTGATGATGCTTTGAAAAAATGCGATTCTGTAGAAAAAGTTTTAGTTGTACAGCGTGTCGATGGACAGGTTGAAATGCAACAGGGAAGAGATTTATGGTTGCAGCCTTTGTTGGATGAAGCCGAAGCCGATTGCCCTATTGAAATTATGGATGCCGAAGATCCGTTGTTTATTCTATATACTTCAGGATCAACCGGTAAACCAAAAGGAATGGTACATACATCGGCAGGTTACATGGTTTACACAGCTTATACTTTTAAAAATATTTTTCAATATAAAGAAAATGATATTTTCTGGTGTACCGCCGATATTGGCTGGATTACCGGACACAGTTACATTGTTTATGGTCCGCTGGCAAACGGTGCTACAACGGTTTTGTTTGAGGGTGTGCCGAGTTATCCCGATTTTGGTCGTTTTTGGGAAACAATTGAAAAACATAAAGTTTCCATTTTTTACACGGCTCCAACTGCCATTCGATCATTAGCAAAAGAAAGTTTGGAATATGTTGAAAAGTACGATCTTTCGTCATTAAAAGTTTTGGGATCTGTTGGTGAACCTATCAACGAAGAAGCGTGGCACTGGTATAACGACAATATCGGTAAAAAACACAGTCCGATTGTTGATACTTGGTGGCAGACAGAAACCGGTGGAATTCTAATTTCTCCAATTCCGTTTGTAACGCCAACAAAACCAACCTACGCAACGTTGCCGTTTATTGGTGTTCAACCTGCTTTGATGGACGATGAAGGGAATGAACTTAAAGGAAATCAGGTAGATGGTAAGCTCTGCATTAAATTTCCGTGGCCTGGAATTGCCCGAACTATTTGGGGCGATCATGAGCGTTACAAGGAAACCTATTTTTCTACATACAAAGGCAAATATTTTACCGGCGATGGCGCTTTTAGAGATGAGGTTGGTTATTACCGAATCACGGGTAGGGTTGATGATGTAATTATTGTATCGGGGCACAACCTTACTACGGCTCCGATTGAAGATGCGATTAACGAACATCCGGCGGTGGCAGAATCGGCTATTGTTGGTTTTGAACACAATATTAAAGGAAACGCGCTTTACGGTTTTGTGATGTTGAAGGAAACAGGCGAATACCGTAATCAAGATAATTTACGAAAAGAAATTAACCAGCAGATTTCCGATAAAATTGGACCAATTGCAAAATTAGATAAAATTCAGTTTGTAGAAGGATTACCAAAAACACGATCAGGCAAAATTATGCGAAGAATATTAAGAAAAATCGCCAATAACGACCTTTCTAATTTAGGCGATACAAGTACGCTTTTAAACCCAGAAATTGTTGACAGTATTATTAATGATGTGTTGTAAATAAGTAGAACCCCTCACTTTTAAAGTGAGGGGTTTATTTTTAAAAAGGATCTTGTGTAATTTGATAATGTAATATTAAATCAGCATTTTCGATACTATCTTTTGATTCATTATAATAAGTTCCATCTGATTTTATAACTATTTTACTACCAACCAATTTTAATTCATGTGTATCATTCGAAATTTTTTCAGCGGTATTTATGTAGCCTAACTTTTTCTCAAGAAGAAAGTATTCTTTCTTGTATACCAAAAAATAGAAACATTCTAATTTATAATAAGTGAATTGTCTGTAAAGAGCTAATCCATTTTCGTTATAATTTCTTTCGTTTAAAATATTTAAAATATCGAATCTTTTAAAAAACGAATAGTTTAATATCACTAAGATGCTAAAGAACATATAAATTATAGAATACAAATAAAGTAGAACTGTTTTTTTCTTGTATAAAAAAATTAATGAAGCACCAGTTAATATAAGTATTCCCTTTAAAATAATTTTAATGTAATAGTTTATAGAATAATCAATTTCTATGTACAGAATGAAATTTAAGAATAAAAAGCAGACAGCCACTAAATGTATGTTGAGAATAGACTTTTTTAAATTCATAATTGGATTTTTTCAGAATTAAATATACAAAAAAAGAGGAAATCTATTCCTCTTCGTTATCGTACTCATCGTCGTCAAAATGATCATCATCATCGGATTCTACTTGTTCGTATTCAAAAAACGAAAAAACAGATCCACCGTATTTTCTACTGTTGTTAAAATGTTCCAAATGTTCCATTTTTGTTTGTCCGGCAGAATGTTCAATAATCAGCAAACCGTCTTCTTGCAGTAAATCGTTTTCAAAAATCAACTGATAAATCTTATCAAACTGTTCTTGGGAAAAATCGTAAGGCGGATCAGCAAAAATAATATCGTATTTAACTTTACTGCGTTCTAAAAACTTGTAAACATCGCTTTTAATCGCGGTAATATCCATTCCAAATTCCTGCGATGTTTTCTTAATAAAATTCACACAGCCCAGATCGGTATCAACACAGGTAATAGGTTCGGCACCGCGCGATGCAAACTCGTAACTAATGTTGCCCGTTCCGGCAAATAAATCTAAAACCTTTAATTCGTGAAACGAAAATTGGTGGTTTAATATGTTAAAAAGTGCCTCTTTACTTAAATCGGTAGTAGGACGAACGGGCAGATTTTTGGGAGCCGTTATGCGTCGACCTTTAAATTTTCCGGAAACTATTCTCATGCGTGCAGTAAAATGTAATGTTGTTGTAATTGTTCGGTGGTTACAGAAAGTGTTTGAGCAATGGTTTGTAAATTAGCAACTTCTACGTTGCGTATAAATTTATACACAATCTGGTACAAATCGCTTTCGGGCGTAATATTGCCGTATAATTTTACAATTTGAGTTTGCGTGTTAAGCTGTAACTGTTCAAATACAAATAAAATATAGTAGATAAAATCTTCTTTGGTTTGATATTCGTAACTGTTAAAAAGCAACAGTTTTTTGTTTTGAAGCAATACTATTTCAAAATGATTTTCGTCAACATGAACAAAAAATTCAACCGAATTGTTATTGGCAGATTTTCCTGTAAAATGATGAACCAAACTGGTGTTTAGGTGCTGAAAATTAAAACTGCCAAATACATCTAAAAAGTAATTGTTAAAAGCAACATACGGCACATAAATGTTTTCCATTTGTTGTTGCGTTAGCGAATCAAAATCGAAATAATCTGTTGGGAAAACCTTTGTGTTATACTGCAAATAGCTTCCTAACGAAGTTTCATCGAACAAAGCCGTAGGCACAAACGTGTTTAAGTTATTGTCGTGCAAAACCAAAACATCCTGAAAACCTGCTTGCAACGCTTCTTCCTTATCAAAAAAAACATCTAACTGCTGTTCAATGGTTTTGTAAGGGTCCAAAGCAAACGATTTAAGCTGAATAACCTGATTGTTTACCTGATTTTTAACGCAGTAACTAAAATTTTGTAACGATACCTGTATGTATAATTTTTGAAACGATTCGTTCAACATAATCATCAAATGTATAAGGTTCAAAAGTACAATTTTTTTGTTGATTAATAGTATCTTTGTGAAAACCCCGTTTTATAAAAATGACGATTACCGAATTTTATCTGCAGCTAAAAAACAGCTTTCCGTTTGATGTTACCTTAAAACAAGATGCCTTTTTAAAAAAGATTTCGCAGTTTGTTTTAAACGATAATCAAGACGAAATTTTTGTTTTAAAAGGATATGCCGGTACCGGTAAAACCACGTTATTGTCGGTTTTGGTAAATCAGTTGCCGCATGTAAATAAAAAGTACGTAATGCTGGCACCAACAGGTAGAGCTGCAAAAGTCATTTCAAATTACGCAAAACAGCCGGCATTTACCATTCACAAAAAAATTTATTATCCTAAAAAAGATAAAAATCTGGGCATGGCGTTTACCATGCAGGCAAACAAACATAAAAATACCATTTTTATTGTCGATGAATCATCTATGATTTCAGATAATGTGACCGATGCCACCATGTATACGCACGGTTCGTTGCTAGATGATTTGCTGTATTACGTCTATTCTGGTCAAAATTGCAAACTGATTATTGTGGGCGATACCGCGCAGTTACCACCTGTGGGAATGAACGAAAGCCCGGCTTTGAACGAAAGTAAACTGGCATTGAATTATCACATGAAAGTCGATTTTATTGAATTGACCGAAGTAATGCGTCAGGAAGAAGATTCAGGAATTTTGTACAATGCAACCGAATTACGCGAGCAGCTACAACAAGAATTTTACGATTATTTTGAGTTTGATATAAAACCTTTTAAAGATATTATTCGATTACAAGACGGATACGAAACGCTTGATGCCATTACCGATGCTTTTTCAAAAAAAGGATCCGAAGAAACTATTTTTATTGTTCGATCTAACAAACGCGCCAATCAGTACAATCAGCAAATTAGAACTCGAGTTTTAGACAACGAAAGCGAAATTAGTGCGGGCGATTACATAATGGTTGTAAAAAATAATTATTTTTGGCTGAAAGATTCAAAAGTAACCGATTTTATTGCCAATGGCGATGTTATGGAGGTTATGCAGATTTACAAACATCATGAATTGTACGGTTTCAGGTTTGCATCGGTAAAAGTCCGCATGATTGATTATCCCGATATGCCTGCGTTTGATACCATTGTTTTGTTGGATACGTTGCATTCCGAATCGGCAAGTTTAACGTACGAACAATCTAACAAACTGTATCAGGAAGTTTTGTTAGACTATCAAGACGAAATAACGGCGTTCCGCAGAATGCAAAAAGTTAAGAATAACGAATATTTTAATGCCTTACAGATTAAGTTTGCTTATGCGGTAACCTGTCATAAATCGCAGGGTGGACAATGGGATACTGTTTTTATAGAGCAGCCTTATTTGCCAGACGGTATCAGTAAAGATTATATGCGTTGGTTGTACACAGCACTAACACGAGCAAAAGAAAAAGTTTATTTAATAGGATTTAACGACGATTTTTTCAATGAATAATTTAAAAATAATAGCAGTAATTCCGGCAAGGTATGCATCTACAAGATTTCCTGCCAAATTGGTTCAAGATTTAGGCGGAAAACCCGTTGTAGTTCAAACATATGTGGCAACAGTTGCAACGCAGTTGTTCGATGAGGTTTTGGTTGCAACAGATCACCCAATTATTTTCGATTTACTAAAACAGCACAACGTAAATGTGGTAATGAGCAGCGATTCTCATGAAAGCGGAAGCGACCGTATTGCAGAAGTGATCGAAAATATAAATTGTGATATTGTAGTAAATGTTCAGGGTGATGAGCCTTTTGTAAACAAAGAAAATCTGGAAAGTTTAATCGGTATTTTTAAGAAAGATATCGAACAAAAAATCGATCTGGCATCTTTAATGTTTGAAATTAATGATTTGGAAACAATCAATAATCCGAACAACGTAAAAGTTGTAGTAGATCAAAACTTAAAAGCATTGTATTTTTCTCGAGCTGCTATTCCTTTTCCGCGAGATGGTAAAAGTTACGTTCCGTATTATCAGCACATAGGCGTTTATGCTTACCGAAAAAATGCCCTTTTAGATTTTACCAAATGGGAAATGAAAGGTTTGGAAGCCACTGAAAAACTAGAACAATTACGTTATTTAGAATACGGCAGAACTATACAAATGGTATTAACAAACCACACAGGGGTAGGTATTGACACTAAAGAAGATTTAGATAAAGCACGATTGCTTTGGAAGTAAAAAACGACGAACATTAAGTTCGACGTTTTTTTATTTATGCAAAATCATAGAAATTTCAATATTTACGTTTCGTGGTAGTTTTTCAACTTGAACACATTCACGAGCTGGAGCTGTTTCGGCAGAAAAGAAACTTCCGTATATTTCGTTAATCATACTGAAATGATCCATGTTTCTAATAAAAATAGTTGCTTTTACAACATGGTCAAAAGTCAGTCCGGCTTCTTCAATAATATAGTAAAGATTTTGCATTACTTGTTTGGTCTCGTCTTGAATTCCCGTTGTTACCAAATTTTCAGTTGCTTGGTTAAAAGGAATTTGTCCCGATATAAAAAGTAAATCGCCTACCATAACCGAATGATTGTACGGACCAATTGGAGCAGGTGCTTTTGATGAGTTGATTATTTTTTTCATTTGATGTATATTAAGTTAGAACTAAAAACGAATAGCTTAAAGTTATGAAATTATCTGTTTCTGAAACGGCGTTCGGCAGCATTTCTTTTTTCGTATTTGATATCTTGTAGGATCGACGATTTAATTCCGATGAAAAAGTTCCACTGTTTGTAGTATCCGTTCGGAATCCAAGAAAAATCCATTCGCCATGATTTTAAATCACGCTCAAAACGCAATTGCGTATAAGTAATACCTTTATTTTTAAAATCGTATCCCGTAGAAAAACCGGCCAACCAACCCGGTGACAGTGTTACATTTCCGGAAACCATCAGCGAATTATTTGTAATTTCTGATGTACGGCGTGCATTGTTGTAGGTTAAACTCCATGCTAAGGTTAAATCCCAAGGAATTTCAGTATTGTAAAAAGATGTTTTTGTTTTTTCACGTTTTTTATCATCAAACATCGATTTTTGTCTGTCTGCTAAATCAACCGATTGCCCGAACAAATCATCTCCACGACCACCGTTTTGTACATTTTGATCTACTTCGTCTTCAGGATTAGGGCTTCCGCCAAACAAAGGATCGGTACTTGCTAAAGAATAATTTACGGTAATATTGGCACTTGTAAGGCGCAACAAACTTCCGCCGTTTGCAATGTTAAATTTATCAATTCTGTTGCCAGCATTATCAATAGCCAGCGGATCTAAAGTTGTACCAAAATTCAGTTGTAATTTATCTTTCAGTAAATTGGTGTTAGCACTCATTCTAAGTGGTGCCAGCTTTAACGAATCGGCAGTGAAATTGTACGATGTACCAAAATTCAGTGAATTTAAAAGCATTACTTTTTTAGGTTCGCCCGTTGCAGATTCATCGTCACGAACTTTTGCTTCAAAATTATTTCCTACCGATAAACCTACCATGTTAGACATAGTTCTGTTAGGTTCGCCGAACAAAGTTCCCTGAAAACGCGAATATTCTTCCATGGTAGTTCCCAATGCATCAATAGCATACGTGTCGTAATATTGATTGAAACTCGGTGTGTAGTTATAAGAAACCGCCGGACGAATTACGTGGCGAATTGCCTGAATTTTAGAGTTTTTGTTGAAATTAAATGTTCCATACAAGGTAGTTCCAACATTTGCTCCAAAATTATAAGTACGGTAACTATCAAAACCATTATTTCTTACTGTCTCAACCTGATTGGTTTCGTTACTGTAAAAACGGTCAAACGTATTTAAAACCCAAGTTTCGTTATAACTTCCCGTCATGGTAACCGACAGGTATTTTAATACTTTAAAGTTGGTAGCTAATGGAATGGTATGTTGAATTCCGGCATCCATTTCATTAAACATTGCCGATTTAAAGAACAATGAATCTGTGGTTTGAATTTGATTTCTACCACTTAAATTATATTGTAGGTTTAAATTTTGAATAAATCCTTTTTTAGAACCGTTTTTTGGAGCAAAAGGATACACACGATCAACACTTGCCTGCACATTTGGCAAAGACATGGTAATTTGCTGCGTATTGGTGTTTTGGGTATGATTTGCAGAAACCGTATAATTTACCTGCGGAACAGATTGTATTGTTTTTGAATAACTTATCGATGATGATAAGGTGTTATTCATGTTTGATCCGATGTTCTGCGTGTTTAACGAGTTACGGAAATAGTTACTACTACCCAAGTTAACCGATGCAGAAAAACGTGATGTTGGGTTTGCCTTTGCATCTTGCGAATGACTCCACTGGATGTTATAGATTTTAGCTTTCTGATAATTATCAAAACCACGCTCGCCGTCAATTAATGTTTCGTATCTTAAATTAAGATTTCCGCTGTATTTGTATCTTTTACGATATTGCGATTGCGCATTTAAAGCATTACTTCCGTTTTGGTAAACATCGCCCAATAAGGTTAAATCAACCATGTCGTTAAACGCAAAATAATAACCACCGTTCTGTAAATAGTAACCGCGTAAATTGGTATC
This sequence comes from Paenimyroides baculatum, assembly GCF_008629655.1. Lineage (GTDB taxonomy): Bacteria > Bacteroidota > Bacteroidia > Flavobacteriales > Flavobacteriaceae > Flavobacterium > Flavobacterium baculatum. Next base: position 38,997 of record NZ_VWSG01000012.1, on the reverse strand, counting down.
ACCAAATGATGGAATAATGAAACCGGAAACTGATCCTTGCGATAAAGGAAAAAAAGCAAACGGCAAACCAATAGGTGTTGGTACATCTTCGATAACCAAATTGGTAACTCCGGTTACAATTTTTTTGTTAGGAACAAATTTAGCATTCGATGTTCGGAAATAGTATTCCGGATTCTCAATATCTTCTGCAGTTGTAAAAATTACATCTTTCATAAAGTAAACCGAATCGTTTACTTTTTTGGTTTTTGCAGCCTTAACATTAAAATCCTGATATTTTGTTCGGGTGTTCCAAACAATCGCTTTTTTTGTTTTTGTGTTGAAACGAATAGAATCTGGTTCAACGATTTGCGTTCCTTGTTTAAAAACGGGATGCTGTGTTAAATTACCTAACGAATCTTTAATTCTGCCGGCATAAACTTCTTCCTTTTCATAATCATAAATAATGATTCCTGCCGTAAGTTCGTAATCCTGATACTTAAAAACTGCCTGATTGTACAACGTAACCTTTTTATTTTTCTGATCTAGCTTTTCGTAATCTTTGGCAGTTCTAAACATTGGTGCTTCTAATTTTTGCCCTTGTTTAGGTTTAATACTGTCGTTTTTAACAGGGTTTACGGTATCTAAAGTTGCAGTCGTAATAGGTGTTTTTGGAAGTGTATCTTTCTTACTTTCAATATTTAAGCGCTTGTTTACATGAGGGAATTCTTGTGCCGAAACCTTTGACAGTGCGCCCGGAATCAAGATCAAATTAAAAACGATATATATTACTTTTTTATGCAACTTTTTAAAGCTATTTTGTAAAATTGGTAGGTGTGTTTTTTAGACTTCAAACTTACTAATATTTTTTTTTACTTTTAGACTTTTAAATAAGAAACCAAAATATAAAATAAATCATGTTTGTAAATAAGGTTAAAGTTGCTTGTGCTGCCTTTTTAATGTGTGTTGGATCAACGGTTTATGCACAAAATTTTAAAGTAGTTTTAGATCCCGGTCACGGAGGGAAAGATCCCGGTGCCATGCGCGGAAATTATGTAGAAAAGAAAATTGTTTTAGATGTTGCTTTAAAGGTTGGCGAACTACTAAAGCTTGATAAAGATATTAAAGTGATTTTTACCCGCAAAACAGATGTTTTTATAGAAGTTCAAGAACGTACCAAAATAGCAAACCGAGAAAAAGCCGATGTTTTTGTGTCTATTCACGTAAACGCGGCAAAAACACTGCTGCTTATGGTGCAGAACCTATATAATGGGTATCAGTAAAAACGAAGCTAATTTAGATGTCGCAAAACGAGAGAATGCTGTTATTACTTTAGAAGATAATTATGAAAAACATTATGAAGGATACGATCCAAACCGTCCGGAATCTTTGATAGGATTGACTTTGATGCAGGAACAATTTATCAAGCAGAGTATTGATCTGGCATCGAAAATTCAGGTTCGATTTAAAGACGATGTTCTACGAAACGACAGAGGTGTAAGGCAAGGTCCGTTTTGGGTATTGCACAGTGCACTTATGCCGAGTATATTAGTAGAATTGGGTTTTATTTCTAATAAAGACGAAGGCGAGTATCTTAATTCCGAAGAAGGTAAAAACGAGATGGCGAAAGCAATTGCAAGAGCAATTAGAGAATATAAAAAAAGCAATTCAAACTAATAAAAGATATGTTGTTAGGGGGGAATTAGGTTATTAGTTTTAATTCTTAATAACGTGTTGTAGGTAAAATCGAGTTAAAAACGAGATATATTACTTTTGTATGCAAGTTTTATATACTATTTTTGTAAATTGGAATGGGATTCTGTTTTATTCAGAAATCTTAACCGTTATTTTTTAATTTAGACTTTATAATAAGAAACGAAAATATAAATATGCTATGTTTATAGATAACTTTAAAGTTGTTGTCGGTGCCTTTTTAATGTGTGTTGGATCAACGGTTTATGCCCAGAATTTCAAAGTGGTTTTAGATCCCGGACACGGAGGTAAAGATTTTGGTGCTGTGCGCGGAAATTATGTAGAAAAGAAAATTGTTTTAGATGTTGCCGAAAAAGTAGGCGACTTGTTGAAAAGAGATAAAGGAATAAGTGTTATCTATACTCGTAAATCTGATGTTTTTTTAGAGTTGAGAGAGCGTACCGAAATTGCCAATCGTGAAAAAGCAGATATTTTTGTTTCAATTCACGCAAACGCAGCTTCTAACGCACCAAGCGCTACAGGAACCGAAACCTTTATAATGGGTACAAGTAAAAACGCATCGAATTTAGAAATTGCTAAAAAAGAGAATGCCGTTATTACTTTAGAGGATAATTATGAAACATCTTATTCTGGATACGATCCAAGCAAACCTGAATCATTAATTGGATTGACCTTAATACAGGAACAATTTGTAACGCAAAGTATTGAACTGGCATCAAAAGTTCAAACCCGTTTTACGAACGATGCCGAAAGAAAAAACCGTGGGGTTAAACAGGCGCCTTTCGTAGTTTTATACACTGCATTCATGCCAAGTGTTTTGGTTGAATTAGGATTTTTATCGAACAGTGAAGAAGGCGCATACCTTAATAGCGAAGAAGGTAAGAACGAGTTGGCTCGCGGTATTGCCAACGCAATCATCGATTATAAAAAGCAGTATCATTCTGCAAGCGAAAATATTTCAACCCAGAAACCTAGAGAAACTCCTGTAAGAGAAGAAGAACCTAAAAAAGTTGATACTGTTAAACAAAAAGTAGTAGAGCCTGCACAAACATCATCTGTAGATGCATCTAAACCTGCAACAGTTACAAAAACCGGTGTTTCTTTTAAAGTTCAAATTTCTGCCAGTAGTAAAGATGTTGCCTTAACGCCAAGTAACTTCAACGGTTTAAACAATATTTCTGTGACTAAAGAAGGCAATATGTTTAAGTATTTTTATAATGAAACTACCGATTACGATCATGCTCGTAAGGCTTTAGAAGTCGCTAAAAACAAAGGATACAATTCTGCGTTTTTGGTTGCCTATAAAAACGGTAAAAAAGTAAGCATTAAAGAAGCAATTAACAAGTAACTAAAAAAAGAAGAAAATTGAAAATAGCTATATCAAAAGAGGTAAAAACCGCTGTACTAGTGTTATTATCTATAGGAATGTTAATTTGGGGATATACCTTTTTAAACGGTAAAAACATCTTTAGCAGTTCAAGAACATTTTTTGTGGAATACGAAAATGTAGAAGGTCTTTCAACCGCATCATCTGTAACAATAAACGGAATGGTAGTAGGTAAGGTACATCATATTTCGTTAAAAGGGCAAGGCAAACTGCTGGTAGAATTAGTTATGACAGATAAAGTTGATATTCCGATCTCATCTAAAGCCGTAATTTATTCACCCGATTTAATTGGAGGGAAACAAATTGCACTTCAAATTAATTATGACGATCCTACCTTGGCAAAAAGCGGCGATTATTTACAGTCTGGACAACTTGCAGGTTTAATTGATGATTTAGGTCAAAGAGTAGATCCTATCGCAAAAAAGCTTGATTCTGTTCTTTACAACGTAAACATTTTGGTACAAACGATCAACAAAACGTTAGATCCAGCTGCACAAAAGAATCTTCAGGATGCTTTGGCACAATTGAATGCTACAATGACAAACGCAAACGCTATTACCGGTAAGTTTGATAGAATTGTATCGAGCAACGAATCTAAAATAAACAACATTGTTTCAGATTTCAACACCACATCTAAAAACCTTTCGGCTTTTTCTAACGATTTAGATAAGATTCAATTACAGAAATTACAGGATATCTTAAATAAATTCGATAGTGCAGCATCAAGCCTTGATAAAATGATGAGCGATGCAAACAGCGGCAAAGGAAACATAGGTAAGTTAATGAAAGAAGAGCAGCTGTACAATAACTTAGAATCAGCAACAAAAGAATTAAACAATTTGTTAGAAGACGTTAAACTAAACCCACGCCGTTACATAAATATTTCGGTTTTCGGTAAAAAAGCACAGCCTTATGCAGAACCAGTAAAACAATAATCATACAAAAACTAAATACAACAAAAACAATAATTAATACATTACAATAATGCACATTTTAAGCAGTATTTTATTTATAGCTTTAACCGTTGCAGGCTTTGGTTTTTTTGCAGTAAATGCAAAGAAAATCTACCGAAACATAAAGCTGGGTCAGTCTGTAGACAGAACCGACCGTTCTGCAGATCGTTGGAAAAACATGCTTTTGGTTGCTTTTGGACAAAAGAAAATGTTTGCCAGACCCATTCCGGCACTTTTGCATTTTGCCATTTATGCAGCCTTTATGATTACCCAGATTGAACTGATTGAGATTTTTATCGACGGAATTTTTGGAACACACCGTATTTTTAAAGAAGCTCTTGGCGGTTTTTATACCTTCATGATTAGTTTAATCGAAATATTATCGGTTGCAGCATTAACCGCAACAATTATCTTTTTATCACGAAGAAACCTGTTAAAACTTCCACGTTTAAACATGAAAGAATTAATGGGATGGCCTAAAAAAGATGCCAATTTAATTTTAATGATGGAAATTATTCTGGTATTATGCATTTTTACCATGAACGGAACCGATGAGGTTTTGTACAACATGGGTAAATCGCATTTCGCAGGTCAGGGATCTTTTAATTTTACCATTTCTCAATTCATTGGTCCGGCAGTTTTTGGATCTTTTAGCGAAGGTACTTTGCATGTTTTAGAGCGTGTAGGTTGGTGGGGACACTTTATTATGGTGTTGTCTTTCCTTAATTATCTGTACTATTCTAAACACTTGCACATTATTTTGGCATTCCCGAATACGTATTTTGCACATATAGAACCGCTTGGTAAATTTGATAATTTACAGGCAGTTACCAATGAAGTAAAATTAATGATGGATCCTAATGCCGATCCGTTTGCAGCACCCGCTCCTGATGAAAATGCAACACCAGCAAAATTCGGTGCGCAAGATGTTCAGGATCTAAACTGGGTTCAGTTGTTAAATGCCTATTCGTGTACCGAATGTGGTCGTTGTACATCATCGTGTCCGGCAAATTTAACCGGTAAAAAACTATCGCCACGTTTAATAATGATGAAAACGCGTGATCGTTTAGAAGAAGTTGGTAAAAATATCGATACCAATAAAGGAACTTTTGTAGACGATGGTAAAACATTGTTGAATGATTATATTACACCCGAAGAATTGTGGGCTTGTACCACCTGTAATGCCTGTGTTGAAGCTTGTCCAATAGACATCAGTCCGTTATCTATCATTATGGATATGCGTCGTTTTTTGGTTATGGAACAAAGTGCTGCACCAATGGAATTAAACACCATGATGACCAACATTGAAAACAATGGGGCACCTTGGCAGTACAGTCAGATGGATCGTTTAAATTGGAAAGACGAAAATTAACCTATCCATATCATCAACTAAAAATAAAGAGAAAATGTCAGAAAGTTTAGTAGTACCTACAATGGCCGAAATGATGGCGCAAGGCAAACAGCCCGAAATATTGTTCTGGGTAGGTTCGGCCGGAAGTTATGATGATAGAGCAAAAAAAATAACGCGTGCATTTGTTAAAATTTTAAATGCCGCCCAAGTTGATTTTGCTGTTTTAGGAACAGAAGAAAGTGCCACCGGCGATGTAGCAAAACGTGCCGGAAACGAATTTTTGTTTCAAATGCAGGCTATGATGAATATTGAAATTCTAAATGCTTACGAAATTAAAAAAATAGTAACCTGCGATCCACATTCGTTTAATTGCTTAAAAAACGAATATCCGGGTTTAGGTGGCAATTACGAAGTAATACACCACACACAGTTTATAAATGAATTAATAAACGAAGGAAAATTAAAATTTAGCGAAAATACTTATAAAGGCAAACGCATTACTTTTCATGATCCTTGTTATTTAGGTCGCGCCAATAAAATTTATAATGCCCCGCGCGAAGTGTTGCAAAAAACAACTGCCACCATTGTAGAAATGAAACGCCATAAAAGTACCGCTTTGTGCTGTGGTGCCGGTGGTGCACAAATGTTTAAAGAACCTGAAAAAGGCGATATGGATATTAATGTGTTGCGCACCAAAGACGCCATGGAAACCAACCCAAATATTATAGCAACGGGCTGCCCTTATTGCAATACAATGTTAACCGATGGGGTAAAGTTTAGCCATAAAGAAAACGAAATTCAGGTGTTAGATATTGCCGAATTAATTGCTAACGCACAAGACTTATAGTATGTTTGTACCTTTTGAAGAAATGCCGAAATCAGCTAAAATCTGGATTTATCAGGCAAACAGAAAAATGACCGATGAAGAAGTTGCAACTGCAAACGAACTGTTAACCGATTTTGTTGAAAATTGGACAGCGCACAGCACACCATTAAAAGCATCTTATCAAATAAAATACAGCCGTTTTATTATTTTGGCAGTAGATCATGAATATCATGCAGCGTCTGGTTGTTCTATTGATGCTTCTGTGAGAATCATTCAAGATTTAGAACAAAAATTCGGAATTGATCTATTAGATAAAATGAATGTAACCTATAAAACAGGAGAGTTTATTGCACATAAATCGTTAATCGATTTCAAGAAAATGGCGAAAGAAAAAGCTGTAAACGCAAATACCATTGTCTTTAATAATTTGGTAAATACTATTGAAGAGTTCGAAGAATTTTGGGAAGTTCCTGCAGGCGAAAGCTGGCATAGTCGCTTTTTTTAATAAGAATTTCAATTATAAAAAGAATCCTCTTTATATTTTTAAAGAGGATTTTTTGTTGAATAACATTTTACAAGTTTATTGTTTGATTAATATTGATTTGATCTAAAAAAGTTTCATCGTGCGAAATTACTAGTAAAGTGCCTTGATAATCGTTGATTGCGTTTGTAAGTATTTCTATGTTTTGAATATCCAGATTGTTGGTTGGTTCGTCTAAAATAATGATATCCGGCGATTCACTTCCAATACTCAAACAGCATAACATTAACCGCATACGTTCGCCTCCGCTTAATGCGCTGCAAGGTTTGTCCCATGTGTTTTGAGGAAAAAGAAAACGATTCAGTCTGATTTTTACTTCATGTTCCTCCAAATTGAACGTATTAAACTGTTGCGCTTGTTCATACACTTTTAAATGATTCCTTATTAAAGAATAATCTTGATCAATGTAAACCGATTTACTTTCTTTACGAAAAACAGTTCCGTGTTGTGGTTCCAGATTTCCTAAAAGGATTTTTATAAAAGTAGTTTTTCCGGATCCGTTAGAACCTTTAACAGCAATACGCGATCCACTTAAAATCTGCAGATTTAAATTATTCTTCCAAATAAAATCACTGTTTGCGTATTTGAAATTTATGTTTTCTGCGGTAAAAAGCACTTTTCCTTTGTGAAGTAAAGAACTGTTAAAACCGAATTTCATTTGTTCGGTTGCTACAACTGAAGATCGCAAATCCTGTAGTTCCTCTCTAATGTTTCCTATTTTTTCTGTGTGAACGCTTTTTAGTTTCGCCGTACTGTTTTCTGCATTATTCCGCAACGTATTCATCATTATTTTGGCAACACCCGATTTTTCCTGCTTGCCTTTTCCTCTGCTGTCTAATTTTTGCTGTCGTTCAATGGTTTCGCGTTCTATTTCACGAGCTTTCTTCAGTGCTTTTTCTTTGCTGTGAATATCTTGGGCAAGCGCATTTTGTTCGATCTGTTTCTGTTCGCTATAAAAATCGAAATTTCCTCCGTAAACAGTAACTCCGTTTTTGGTTAATTCACAAACTTTGTTCAGAATATTCAATAGTTTTCTGTCGTGACTTACGACAATCAGGGTGCTTTTGGTCGATCTGATAAAATCATACAAAAGTTCCCGACTTTCAAAATCTAAATGATTGCTGGGTTCATCCAATAAGATCAATTCGGGTTTATGAATCGAAATTCCAGCTAAAAACACCTTTGTTTTTTGCCCACCGCTCAACGTTTCCATTTTTTGCGATAAATCCAGATCATTTAGCTGCCAGTGCTTCAATACTTCGTTGCAACGGTCTTCAATAGTCCAATCATCGTTGAGTGTTTCGTAGTTTTCTTCTGAAATATTTCCCTTTAAAATTTCATGTAATGCAGTCAATTTTTTATCGATTCCTAAAGCTTCTGCAATAGTAAAATCATTATATTGACCAAAAATCTGTGGAATATAATAAGGTTTTGAATTGATATTAACAGAGCCGTTTAAGGGTTGCAGCAAACCTGCCATGATTTTTAGCAAAGTTGATTTTCCGGAACCGTTGTTGCCGATTAGTGCGATTTTTTCGCCTGAATTTACTGTAAGATTTATATTGCCGAAAAGTAAATCTTTGTTTGGATGTGTATAGGATAAGTTTTGAATAATAAGCATGATTTCTTTCGTTAAAGATGTAACAATACAGCACACCATTTTGTGGTTTACCGCTTTTGAAAAGTCTGAAAGAAATTGTTTTTTACATTTTACTGCTTATTTTTTGTTGTACAAAGTTAGTGTTTTTTATGATTTATTCAACAAAATAGTTGCTCTTTCAATTAATACATGGTCGTTTTCGCTACAATTGATAAAATAATTAGTCTGCCATGCTTTGGTTTTTGCTGCTTGATTGTTTGTAGTTTCTGTCCAATCTGGATAAACTCTAAAACCTCTTTTTCCTTCTTTTTTACTGCTTGTCAGTATGTTTTTCTCACTTAAAATATTTTTCGAAAAAACGAAAAAACCGAAATAATCTTCTTGTTTTGCGGCGATAATATAAAAATCAAACCGATCGTTTACATTGAAAGGTTCGGTTTTATTTTCAATGTTTCGTTTCCAAAGAGTTACAAACAAACCAACTTTTTTCGGAGTGACCTTTGCTTGCCGAAATTTTATTTTTAGGTCATCCAATTTAAAACTGCATCCCAAATATTCCAAACATTCATCATCTGTAACAAAATCGGTGATTTTTTTATTGGTTAACTGTGAAAGTTGTAGCTGTATCTGTTGGAAATCGTTTGTCATTTTTCTTGTAAATGTATCGTAAAGTTTTTTAACGGAAAATTCCGAATTTATATTATTAATTTCATCTTCAAAAGTTTATTTTTGAGGATGTTTTATTTTTAACAGTTATGAAAAAAATCTGGTTAGCGTTTTTATATATTCCCTTAACAATATTTGCACAACCCAAACAAAAATTTCAGCCCGCACAAAAGTGGGTCGATAGTGTTTACAATCAAATGTCGTTCGATGAAAAAGTGGGACAACTTTTCATGGTGGCAGCTTATTCCAACCGCGATGAAAAACATATTCAAGAGCTTTTAGATTTGGTGAAATCTAAAAATATCGGAGGTGTCATTTTCTTTCAAGGTGGTCCGGGGCGTCAGGCAAATATGACCAATAGATTACAGCAAGCATCAAAATTACCATTGTTTGTTGGAATTGATGCAGAATGGGGATTAGGTATGAGGTTAGATTCTACCTATGTTTATCCGTGGAATATGACGTTGGGCGCGGTTCAGAAAAACGATTTGATCCAACAAATGGGCACACAGATGGCGGCACAATCTAAACGTATGGGTATTCATTTTATGTTTGCACCCGTTGTAGATGTTAATATTAATCCACTAAATCCTATCATCGGAAACAGATCTTTTGGGGAATCTAAAGAAAATGTTGCCGATAAAGCAGTGGCATTGATGCGCGGAATGCAGGAAAATCAAGTGTTTGCAACAGCAAAACATTTTCCTGGGCATGGCGATACTGCAACCGATTCGCATCACGCACTTCCAAACATCGATTTCGATAAAAAAAGATTAGATAATATCGAACTATATCCTTACAAAAAACTGATAAAAGAAGGCTTGGCATCAGTAATGGTGGCACATTTGTCGGTTCCTGCGCTAGAGCCTAAAAAAGATGTTCCAACATCATTATCATACAATACCATCACCAATCTTTTAAAAGACGATTTAAATTTTAAAGGATTGATCTTTACCGATGCCTTAAATATGAAAGGGGTAGCGAATTTTAAATCACCAGGAGAAGTGGATCTGGCGGCATTTTTGGCAGGAAATGATGTGTTGCTTTTTGCAGAAAATGTTCCGTTGGCAATACAGAAATTTAATGATTCGTTTGCTAAAGGCGAGTTTACCGAGGATCGTTTGGCACATTCGGTTAAAAAGATTTTACTTTACAAATACAAAGCTGGTTTAAACAATTACAAACCAATTGATACCAAAAATCTGTATCAGGATTTGAACAAACCGGAATACACCGATTTAAGCTATAAACTGTATGAAAACATTGTTACCGTTGTAAAAAACAATAAGAACACGTTGCCTTTTAACAGCACCAAACAGCAGAATATTGCTTATGTAAAATTGGGCGACGATGTAAATGATACTTTTATTGATGCGCTGCAGGCAAACCAGCCGGTTACGGTTTTTAATCATTATCAGATCGAAGATCATTTGGAAGATTTAAAAGCATTCGATTTGGTAATTGTAGGTTATCATAAAGCAGACGGAGTTTGGAAAAAGCACGATATGACAGGGAATGAGGTTTCACTTCTTGATAGCATTGCAAATACTAATAAAACGATTTTTGTATCGTTTGTAAAACCTTACGCGTTAAGTGCTGTTAAAGATTTTTCGAAATTTGAAGCGATTGTTTTGGGATATCAGAATAACATTATTGCGCACAGAAAAGTTACCGATGTTCTTTTCGGAATGCAGCCTGCAACAGGGAAACTTCCGGTTTCTATCGGTAAATTTTTCAAAGAAGGCGATGGTATCGATTTAAAAGCGAATAAAAACATCCGTTATGGTCGTGCTAGTGAAGAAGGATTTAATGAAACCAAGTTGAAAGAAATTGATGTGCTGGTAAACACAGCAATTAAAAATAAATACACACCGGGCGCACAGGTTTTAGTAGCGAGAAATGGTAAGATTGTCTATAATAAATCGTTTGGAAAAATGACGTATAATGACAATGTTGATGTTACCAATCAAACAATTTACGATCTGGCATCGCTTTCTAAAATGTTGGGAACGTTGCCAATGGTTATGAAAATGTACGATGATGGAAAGTTGCGTTTCGATCAGAAATTAGGCGATTTACTGCCTGAATTCAAAAAGACCGACAAAGCAAACATAACCGTTAAAGAACTGTTGACGCATAATTCAGGTTTAGTAGCTTGGATTCCGTTTTACAAAGAAACGTTAGACGGTAACGGAAAACCGAAAGCCGATTTGTATCAGCCAACATTTTCAAAGGATTTTAATTTGCAGATAAACGATAATCTGTTTTTAAAATCAGATTACAAAAAGAATATCATTGAAACCATTGCAGAATCAAAATTAGGAAAGAAAGAATACAAATACAGCGATTTAAATTTCATTTTATTGTCCGAAATTGTAGAAAGATCCTACAAAAAGCCTTTAAATGAATTGGTAAATGAATATTTTTACGAGAAAATCGGAGCTAAAACCTTAACGTATCTTCCGCAGACAAAGTTCGATTTATCACAAATTGCTCCGACTGAAATCGATAATTATTATCGTTACACAACCGTTCAAGGTTATGTGCACGATATGGGAGCTGCAATGTTTGGTGGTGTTGCTGGTCATGCAGGATTGTTCGGGAATGCTCTGGATGTATCTAAAATGATGCAGCTTTTTTTAGACGGCGGTAAGTTTAACGGCGAAGAAATTATATCGCAAAAAACCATAAACGATTTTAATACGTGCTATTATTGCAAGGAAGGAAATAGGCGAGGAGCCGGTTTTGATAAACCACAATTGGGTAAAAGCGGACCAACGTGTGGTTGCGCTTCATCAAAAAGTTTTGGACACACAGGATTTACGGGTACAATGGCTTGGGCTGATCCGGAAAACGATTTAATTTACGTTTTTCTATCGAACAGAACCTTCCCGAATGCCGATGACAACAAGCTTTCAAAAGCAAATACAAGAGAAGATATACAGCAGGTAATTTACGATGCTTTAAAATAATTAATTTTCCACATTTAATATGAAAATAGCCATAGTTTGCTATCCAACCTTCGGAGGAAGTGGAGTAGTAGCAACAGAATTAGGTATTGAATTAACAAAACGCAATCACGAAGTACATTTTATAACCTACAGTCAGCCAGTTCGTTTGGCACTTTTAAATAAAAATATTCATTACCACGAAGTTGTGGTGCCAGAATATCCTTTGTTTCACTATCAGCCTTACGAGTTGGCTTTGTCAAGCAAAATTGTAGATACAGTTAAAGAATACGGTATCGATCTTTTGCATGTGCATTACGCCATTCCACACGCGTTTGCCGGTTATATGGCAAAGCAAATGCTGGCAGAACAAGGCATTTCGCTGCCTATGGTAACCACTTTGCACGGTACCGATATTACTTTGGTGGGTAATCATCCGTTTTACAAAACCGCAGTAAGTTTCAGTATTAACCAATCTGATTATGTAACGTCGGTTTCGGCAGATTTGAAAAAATCGACCTATGAATTGTTCGATACCACGAAAGAAATACACGTTATTCCGAATTTTATCGAAGATAAAAATATTACACATGTACAATGTAAACGAAATTTGTTTGCCGAAGATGGTGAACGGATTGTTACACACGTAAGTAACTTTAGAAAAGTAAAGCGTATTTTGGATGTTGTGAAGGTTTTTGACGGAATTCAGAAAGAAATGCCTGCAAAACTGATGATGGTGGGCGATGGTCCGGAACGATTAGGGGCCGAAGAATTAGTGAAAGAATTGGGTATTGAAAACAAGGTGATTTTCTTTGGGAATTCATCAGAAATCGACAGTATTTTGAAATATTCCGATTTGTTTTTGCTTCCGTCTGAAACCGAAAGTTTTGGTTTGGCAGCATTAGAAGCCATGGCAAATAAAGTCCCTGTGATTTCATCAAACACCGGCGGATTACCAGAAGTAAATGTTCAAGGTGTTTCCGGTTTTATGGACAACATCGGCGATATAAATGGAATGGTTCAACACGCTATCGAAATTTTAAAGGATGATGATACGCTGCAAGAATTTAAAGAGCAGGCGTATACCCATTCAAAAAACTTTAGTGTAGATAGAATTGTCCCGCTATATGAAGCTATTTACAATAAAGCATTAAAAAACACGCTTGTTTAAGCGTGTTTTTTTGTTATATACTAATTGTTGATTACTTAACAATTACCTTTTTAGTAGCTTTACCTTGATTTGTTAAAACCTGAACATTGTAAATACCTTTTGCAAAACCACTTACATTAATTGTTTTGTTAGAAGTTTCTTTTACCAATTGACCACTTGTATTGTAGATCAACACTTTTTCTAAAGTTAAGTTTTCTTTCAATTCAATATTTAAAATATCGGTAGTAGGGTTAGGGTAAATATTGAAGTTGTCTAATACAAAGATATCAGATGATAAAATGCCTGAAATATCATAAACTCGTGCTCCAGAAGAAGGACCTTTACCTTCATTACTACCAGCCGGTTTCGGACCAATTTTTCCATTGCTTCTTAGAGCTAAACTGCTACCGTCTCTTGAAAGTGCAATTGCCCAATCGATATTGTTACCGTTTTTGTCAATTACATCTCCCTTTTTCACCCAATTACCTTGAAGATATTCAAAAATATCTACTCTTCCATTACCAGTATTACCATTTTCATAAGAACCCACTACAACAACATTTCCTGAACCAGATATAGCTACATTGGATCCAAAACGTTCATTTTGTGCCTGACTAACTATTGGATTTCCTAATTGTGACCAATTGTTATTAACGTATTTATAAACATTTATAGAACCAATATTTTGTGGTTGTTTACTACCAGTCGTAACAGCAATAGTATTTCCGTCACTTGACATATCCATTCTGTATCCTGTTGAGCCATCATTTGGATTTGCATTAATTGTGTTTCCAACTGGTATCCATTTATTATTCACATTTTTAAAAACATTTATTGTTGTACCTGGATGTGGTGCAGTGGCAATGGTATCCCCATTTTCTGATAGGCAAATACTAAATCCAAAAGAGTTAATCTGCCCTATATTTGTCCACGTACCTGAAATGTTTTTATAAATATTAATACCAGGCATAGTTTCAGGTGCAACTGCTATAATCGATCCATCACCAGAGAGCGCTATGTCATGACCGCCATCTAGAATATCCTGTCCTATTTGAACCCAATTACTATTAACATTTTTGTAAACTTTAACTAAAGGACCATGACTAGTAACAGCTAATACAGAACCATCATTGGAAAGCATAATTCTATAACCGTATTGCGGAATGTCTTGTCCTAACTGTGTCCAATTTCCAGAAACTTTAGAGTACACATGTGTAACAGAACCACTGCTTACAGCTAGTACATTTCCATTTTCAGACAGTGCAACCGCATCTAAATAATTTGCGTTTAAGGATATATCCTGCCCAATTTGTGTTTGTGCATTACTTATGGTTACAAATAGCAATGCGAAAAGTAGTTTTAATTTCATAAATGAATATTTTGTTAATTGTCAAATATATGTAATTTAATTGGTTAAAAATAACGGTAAATAACAAAAAAAGCTGTTCATTTGAACAGCTTTTTTTAATAATCTTTAGAATTTCGTTTTGGCTCTTTTACCGTTGGCCATTCGGTATTTGTTGGTATAACTCTTTTTTCGTTTGAAATTTCATTTTGATCGTTTGCCGCTTCTAAAGTTAGAATTGTGGTTGTAATTACGTTTCGCTCTAATTCTTCAAAAACAATTTTATCATACGTATCTCGGTTTGTGTGCCATGTGTATTGCCCATAATCCCAGTTTTGAGTTCCTAAATTAAAAGCCGGAACACCCGCTGCAATGAATGATGCATTATCTGTTCCACCACCTTGCGGCATTCCTGGATAATCGGTTTTAATGTGTTTTCTATTGTTTTCTGGTACATTTTGTAACCAAGTGCCTAAATAATTGTAAGCTTGCGTAAATCCTTGTCCGCCAATGTAATTGATACGACCTGTGCCGCTGTCTTGATTAAAAAGCACTTTGATTTTTTGAACTTCGGTTGGGTTGTCCATAATATATGCACGTGATCCGTTTAAGCCTTGCTCTTCGCTTCCCCAATGACCAATTACAATGGTTCGGTCGTTATTCGGAGCATATTTCTGAATTAAACGGGCAACTTCCATCATTAAAATTGTTCCGGTACCGTTATCGGTAGCACCTTGCGCACCATCCCAAGAATCTAAATGTGCCGAAAGCATAACATATTCGTTTGGTTTAGTTTTTCCGGGAATCGTCGCAATCGTATTAAAGGTTTTAGCTGTTCCTAAATTTTTAGATTGCGTATTGATCTTTAATTTCGGAGCTTTTCCATTAATCGCCAAACGATGAAGCAAACCATAATCTTCTAAACTAACATCGACCATTGGTGTGTTTTTAGAAAAACTGTAAAAAATACGGTTACTACCCATTGTTCCTGTGTAAAACGATTGTACAAAACCAACAGCACCTTTGGTTTCTAAATATTCTACAATTTCGCGTGTGGTTTTTCCGGTAGCTTTAATGCTGTTGTTCCAAGCTGATAAATCATCGCTTTTTTCTTTTTTGAACGATGTAAAATCTTCTTCGGTTGCGTGCTCTTTCCACTGATTTTCTGGTCGACCTGATTTTTGATATTGAGATATTAAAACGATTTTTCCTTTAACCGAATTAGTCCATGTTTCAAATTCAGCTTTCGATTGAAAAATCGGCATTGCAACAACTTCTGCTTCAATTGCTTTTTTAGTATTGGCATTCCAAGCAAGCTGCATTCCGTCGATTGATTTAATTCTCGGATGCGTCATTTCAATTTGTGTTGTTCCTCGCTGCCACGATTTCCATTCGCCGTACGCGACATTTTCAGCCGAAATATTCCATTTTTTGTATGTGTCAACAACCCAACTATGAGCCTGTTGCATTTCGGGAGATCCAACCAAACGCGGACCAATTTCATCTAAAAGTTCAAATGCCAAATGTTCTAACTGACTTTTGTTTTCAACTTCGTTGATGATTTCGTTATAAATAGATTGTTTGTTTTGCTGAAAGTTATTTTGAGCAGAAACTGCCAGACCTAACACAGAAAACGAAAGTAAAAAGGATGATTTTAAATAGTTTTTGTTCATTGTTGATTTATAAGGATAGATTAGGAATTTAAAAGCAAAAGAGGCAAAAGCCTCTTTTTATATTATTTTGAAATATGCAATTCAAAAATTAAATTAGTGTTTGGTGGGATAGCACCAGGATAACCTTGTTCACCATAACCCAAATGCGATGGAATAAAGATGTACGCTTTGTCACCGATATTCAATTGTTCGATACCTTCGATAAAACCTGGAATCATACCTGTTTTCTGACCATATTCAAACGGAATTGGAATGTATTGATTTGCTGCCTTACGTTGTTCATCTAATTTGTTGTATTTCGCTGCAACGTTTTCTAAACTTGTATCAAACAAACGAGCATCTTCAAAATATCCAGCATAAGCTACATTAATTTTATCGCCTTGTTTTGGTTTGCCACCGTTTCCTTTTTCAAAAACAAAGTAAGATAAACCGCTTGCAGTTGTAGTTGCTTTTGATTTAGCATCGGCAAACGTAGTTTTCATTTCGTTTAAAGTACTTTCAATAGCTTTGTTTGCTTCTTGTTCTTTCTTCTGGTTTTCGTCTTGTTTTTCTTTGAAAACTTTTGCAGCATCAAAAGCTTTTGCTTTATCGCCCGAACGAATAATTTTTATATTTTCTATTTTATCGCCTTGTGCAATAGTGTTTACAATTTCTTGTCCTTCAATAACATGACCAAAAACACTGTGCATACCGTCTAAATGTGGAGTAGGAACGTGTGTAATGAAAAATTGCGAACCGTTAGTTGTTGGTCCGGCATTTGCCATAGATAAAACGCCCGGTTTGTCATGTTTTAAATCTGGGTGAAATTCATCGGCAAAAACATAACCTGGTCCACCTTCACCTGTTCCTGTTGGGTCACCACCCTGAATCATGAAATCTGCAATAACGCGGTGAAAAGTCAAGCCATCATAAAAAGGCTTGTCTTTAAACTTTGCTTCTACAAACGGGTTTTTACCTTCTGCCAAACTTACAAAGTTAGCTACAGTTAACGGAGCTTTTTCATACTCTAATTGAGCAGTGATAGTACCTTTGTTAGTGGTAATTTCGGCGTATAAGCCTTCTGGTAAATTGCTTTCTTCTTCTTTTTTACACGCTGTAAATAAGGTTGCCGTTAATACAGCTAATGCTAAAATTTTCTTCATTTTATAGTAATTAAGGTTTGATGTCTACGTAAAAAACTAGGTTTGAATTTGCCGGAATTGGTCCCATAGCGCGTTCGCCATATCCTAAATTCGATGGAATAAAGATGTATGCTTTATCGCCTTTGTTCAATTGTAATAAACCTTCTGTCATTCCTTCGATAAATCCGCCTTTGTTTCCAAAAGTGTAATCTAATGGTTTATAAGCGTTTGCATTTTTTCTTTGCGGATTTAAAATTCCGTGTTTTTCTGCCAAAGCTTCAATACCTGTATCAAACAAAGTTCCGTCTGCTAAATATCCTGCATAATCAAAATGAATGTCTTCGCCTTCGGCTGGTTTGATACCTGCACCTTTTTCAACAACATACATTTTAATTCCTGATGGATATGCCGTTGCTTTTGTTAGATAATCATCGAACATTTTTTTTGATTCGATTTTTAAACTCTCTGCCTGTTTCTTTTTAAGTTCTTCTTCTTTTTTAGCTTTTTCTAAAGTTTCAGTAAACGTTTTTATAGCATTGAATTTTTTAGCATCTTTACCTACACGAACGATTTCTACTTTTTCAATAACATCGTTTTGTTCAATAGCGTTAACGATATCAAGACCGGTAACTACTTTTCCGAAAACAGTGTGACGACCATCTAAATGAGGCGTAGCAACGTGTGTAATAAAAAATTGCGATCCGTTTGTTGCCGGTCCGCGATTTGCCATAGATAAAACTCCAGGACCATCATGTTTTAACGTCGGAACAATTTCATCTCCAAATAAGTAACCTGGTTCTCCAGAGCCATCGCCTTTAGGATCGCCTCCCTGAATCATAAAATTGGCAATAACGCGGTGAAATTTCAATCCGTTATAGAAAGGTTTTCCTTTGTATTCTGATTTAACCTGCGGATGCGTTCCTTCTGCCAAAGCAACAAAATTTGCTACGGTTAACGGCGTTTCATTGTAATATAATTGAGTAGTAATGGTACCTTTTTTGGTAACAAAATTTGCGTACATGCCGTCGGCTAACTTGGTTTGTGCAAAAGCCTGCGTGCTAATTAACGCAAAAACAAATAATAGTTTTTTCATTTTTTATTCTGGTTTAATATCGTTAAGGGTTACTTTACAGATTAGCGGAACGTTGGTTCCAATTTTTTCTTTATCGCCCAAATAGCCGTATGCCATGTGCGATGGAAATATAAACGAAACAGTTTCGCCTTTGTGCATTAATTTCACGGCGTGGCGCAAACCAACCATAATTTCCTGCTTGTCTACAGCATAAACTTTTGGCGTTGTTTCGGCTTTTGTATAAATTAAATTGCTGTTGATGTCGTAAATTTCAAAATCCAGTTTAACGATATCACCTTTTTTAGGTAGCAAACTATCAGTTGTTACAGCAACATCGTACTTGTACCAAAATCCTAAAGTAGATTGATAATAATGATGAGCCGAATCTTTTTTAATGACGTTTTGGATCAGCTTTTCTTCGTCTTGAACAATATTTTTGTTTCGCTGAACAGATTCCTTTATAAAAGTTCCTGAACTGTAACTCACCGGTTTGCGAGGCTCGGGCTGTTTACATGCAAACAATAAGCCGGTTAAGGCAAAACATGCAATTATTTTTTTCATATTACTGTTTGTTAATATTGTTTAAAATGGTTTCAAAGTTTAGAACGGTTTGTTCCAAGGTATCGAACGATTTTCCGCCGGCTGCATTAATGTGTCCGCCACCATTGAAATAACTTCGAGCAAATTCATTTACATCAAAATCGCCTTCAGATCTAAAAGAAATCTTAATCATTCCTTCTTCTTTATTTTCGATGAATATTGCTGCCAGATTAATTCCTTTTAATGATAATCCGTAATTTACAATTCCTTCGGTATCTCCTTTTTGATAATCGAATTCGTTTAAATCGTCTTGAGAAAGAAACGTGTAAGCCGTGCTTTTTTCGGGCATTACCTTTAAATGCTGTAACGCTCTGCCCAATAATTGCAACTGATTGAACGATGCCGTGCTGAAAAGCGAATTGTGAACTTTTGGATTATCAACACCTAAATCAATCAAATCTGCAACTACGCGGTGTGTATCGCCCGTTGTTTTTACAAATTTGAACGAACCAGAATCGGTTACAATTCCCGTGTAAATACAAGTTGCCGCATCTTTATTGATATATTGTGTAAGGTTTAATTCTTCCAGAAAACGATACAATAATTCGCAGGTTGATCCAAAAGAAGTATCGGAAACTGTGATTTTTGCATACGCATCGGGCATTTGGTGATGATCGATCATTACAAACGGTTTGCGCAGTTTCTCCAAATACGATCCCATTTGATCGCCTGCACGGTGCAACGCATTAAAATCTAAAGTAAAAACCAGATCACTTCCTTGTAAAAAAGTTTTGCAGGCATCGAAGTTTTTTTCGAAAACCAAAACTTCTTCAGAAGCAGGAAGCCACGAAATAAACTCGGGAAATTCGTTAGGTGAAATTACTTTTACGGTATGGTTAAGCTGTATTAAAACGTGGTAAAGGCCTAAACACGAACCTAATGCATCACCATCGGGGTTGCGGTGCGGAACAATTGTTATTTGTTTGGGCGTTTTTAAAAAATCGGTTAAAAATGCTGTATCGTTTGTATTCATCATAATGCGAAAATACACAAATTAGCATTTACTTTAAAAGGCTTTATAAAATTATTGTGCTAAACTTTTTAATTCGTTCAGCTTTAAAATTTTTATTCTTTTTGCTTTTAAATCTATAATTCCCAGTTTTTTTAATTCAGCAAGCAGTCTTATGCAACTTTCTGTGGCAGTTCCAACCATACTTGCAATTTCCTCTCTGCTTAATTGCAGACTTAAAAAACCTTCGGCATCAGTTCCGGCAGAATCTAAAACATCGAGCAAAGCAAGAGCTAAACGTTCTTTTACGGTTTTATGAGTGTGATTTATGGCAAAATCGGTTGCGTAGTTAAGGTTTTGGCAAACGTCTTTTGTAACTTCAAACGAAAAATTTTTGTTGTTGCCAATAAAACCCAAGACTTCATTTTTCGGAATAAAACAAACCTGCATGTCTTCAACTGCAACTGCACTTAAAGTAGCTTTTCCTTCGGTTAAGATCGATGTTTGTCCTAACAAATCACCTTTCGTAATCAGTTTCAGAATAGTATCTTTTCCGCTAGAATTCATTTTAACCAATTTGCATGTGCCTTGTTTAATGCAGTAAACGCCGTTCATTACATCGCCTTCGCTAAAAATAACGTCGCCCTTTTTTATAAGAAAACTGTCTTTACACTTCGCTAAATGAATCAATTCGTCTTTAGACAAAGCCTTTAACGAACTCAATTCTCTAACGATGCACTGCTCACACTTGCCCATTAAATTAGTTTTTACAAATATACGATTATTATGACAATTATCATTTTATTTACCGCTCGTGCTTCGGAATTTTGTACAAGGTATAAAGCAAAAAGAAATGTTGAATTGTTATCATTGCGGAAATAATATTGTTAAAAATGAGGTGATTGTTTTTAACGATAAGGATTTCTGCTGCAAGGGCTGCCAAACGGTTTACGATTTATTTTCGGAAAACGGTTTAGGCACATATTACGATTTTGAAAAAAATCCGGGAGCCGCACCAAAAGATGTTGCTTCCAAATATAATTATCTGGATAATGCAGATATTGCAGACAAACTGCTCGATTTTAAAGAAGGATCTACGCAGATTGTCCGTTTGTACATTCCGCATATTCATTGCAGTTCATGTATATGGATTTTAGAAAATCTGAACACTTTAAACGCTGCCGTAACTCATTCGCAGGTTGTGTTTTCGCAAAAAAAAGTGAGCATTACCTACAACAGTGAAAATATTTCATTAAAAAATTTGGTGTTACTTTTGGCGTCAATCGGTTACGAACCTTACATTAGCTTGGAACAATACGATGCAAAACCAAAGTTAATCGATCGTAGTTTGCTGTATAAAATAGGTGTAGCGTTTTTTGGTTTTGGAAACATTATGTTGCTTTCATTTCCCGAATATTTTAATGTGGAAGATGTTTGGATGCACCAATACCGAGATTTTTTCAGATATTTCAACATACTTTTGGCATTGCCCGTTTTTCTTTATTCGGCAACACCCTACTATAAATCGGCGTATCACAGCATAAAAACCAAGGCGTATAATATTGATATTCCTATGGCGTTGGGAATAATCGTCATGTTTGTACGCAGTTTGGTCGATATCTTTTTTCAAGACGGAGCCGGATTTTTAGACAGTATGTGCGGATTGGTCTTTTTTATGCTTTCGGGAAAATTAATCCAGCAGACAACCTATAATTTTTTATCGTTTGAACGAGATTATAAATCGTATTTCCCAATTGCAGTAACAAAAATAAATCAGCAGAAAGAAGTTCCCATTCAGGTTTATGAGATCGAAAAAGGAAATCAATTATTGATCCGCAATGAAGAATTAATTCCTGTTGATGCCATTCTACTATCTGATACTGCTTTTATCGATTATAGTTTTGTGACGGGAGAGGCTGTTCCGGTTGAGAAAAAATCGGGTGATAAAATTTATGCAGGCGGAAAACAGGTAGGTAACGCCGTGACTGTTGAGGCCATAAATACGGTTTCGCAAAGTTACCTGACGCAGTTGTGGAGCAACGAGGTTTTTCAGAAAAAAGTTTCTCAAAAAATACAAACTATTACCGATAAAGCCAGCCATATTTTTACGCCGGCTTTGTTAACCATTGCTATTGTTGGATTTATTGCATGGAGTTTTACAAGTTTTAACGATGCTTTTAATATTTTAACTGCCGTTTTAATTGTTGCATGTCCGTGTGCATTGGCGTTAACCGCGCCTTATACTTGGGGAAATGTGATTAGATTAATGGGTAAACGAAAGTTTTATTTGAAGAATACCGCCGTAATTGAACAGCTTTCAAAGGTTGACACGGTTGTTTTTGATAAAACGGGTACGCTGACATCAAACACCAATCAGCAGATTAAATACGTGGGCGATCCGCTTTCAAAAGATGATTTAAAAGCTGTGAAAAATATCGTGCGTGGATCAAACCATCCGTTAAGCCGACGATTGTATCTGATTTTGCCCGAAACATCTATCGAAAAACCGATGCGTTATCAGGAAGTTGCCGGAAAAGGTATCCAAGGATCGTTTAAGAATCAAACTTTAAAAATTGGTTCGGCAAGTTGGGTAGGAGCGACCGATGCTTCAGAAATCAATCAAACCAAAGTTTATATCAGTATAAATAATAAAGTCAAAGGTTTTTATGTGTTCGAAAACGAATACCGCGATGGTATTAAGGAATTGTTTGATACTCTGAAAAACAGAAATTACAACTTATACGTGCTTTCGGGGGATAACAATGGCGAACAGCGTATGCTGGAACGATTGGTTCCTGAAAATACCCGATTGATTTTTAACCAAAAACCTGATGATAAATTGAATTTTATTAAAAATTTACAGCTTACAAACCATAATGTTTTAATGATTGGCGACGGCTTGAACGACGCCGGTGCGTTGGCTCAAAGTGATATTGGTATATCGATTTCTGAAAATGTAAACGTTTTTACACCAGCCAGCGACGCTATTATTGATGCATCGGTTTTTACTAAATTACCTTACTTTTTAAATTTTGCTAAAAATGCCATGAAAACCATTAAAATGAGTTATTGCTTGGCAATTACTTATAATATTGTGGGATTAAGCTTTGCATTATCAAACAATTTATCGCCCTTGGTCGCTGCGATTATTATGCCTGTAAGTACTGCAACAATTATAAGTTTTGTAACAATTATGAGTAATTATTTTGCTAGGAAAAGCTGATTTTTAGTAAATTATAGATTTTTTTGAAGCAACTTAACTGAAAGATTTCAAAAAAAATAATTACTAAATTTAAAAAAAAATGAATGAAAGTATTAATTTTTTTACTTTCTACTTAAAGTTTTAGTAACAATAAGATATCTTTATGAATTCAAATAAAAGTATGTTAATATAATCACCAGCTTATTGAGTAAATTAATCATAACCAAATCATTATTTTCTATCGCTAATTTTCGAAATCAAAAAAAAAACAGTAAATTTCCCACGATTTTAATAAAGATATTAGGACAGATGTGGGTCAATTAAGATAAACCAAAAAAGAATGAAGATAGGAATAACATTCAGTGCATTCGATTTATTGCACGCAGGACATATAAAAATGCTGGAAGATGCGAAGCGGCAGTGCGATTACCTTATTTGCGGTTTACAAACCGATCCTACGTTGGATCGTCCGGAAAAAAACCGTCCAGTTCAAAGCGTGGTAGAGCGTTACATACAGTTAAAGGGATGTGTGCACGTAGATGAAATAGTACCTTATGCCACAGAACAGGATTTGGAAGATATTTTACGTTCGTTCAAGATCGATGTGCGTATTTTAGGCGAAGAGTATAAAGACAAGAATTTTACAGGTAGAACTTATTGCGAAGAAAAAGGCATAGAATTATACTATAACCAGCGCGATCATCGTTTTTCAAGTTCAGGTCTGCGCAAAACAGTATCTGAAAAAGAAATAATAAAGCTTGCAAAATAATATCAGCAAATCTGCACATTAGCAATAAAAAGGATGAAAAATATGTTGGTAACCGGCGTTGGGATATATGTGGCTCACATACCGTAGTAGCATTGCAGCAAGCAGATTATAACGTATTCATTATTGATGATCTTTCCAATTCACAATTGTATGTTTGGGAAAAGATAACAGCAATAACTGGCATTAAGCCAGTTTATTATAATATTGACTTAAAAGATTTTAGTGCGGTAAGTATTTTTTTCAATCGCATGCAATAGATGGTGTTATTCATTTTCAGCTTATAAAGCGGTGGGCGAATCAGTAGCAAAACCATTGATGTATTACCACAATAATTTAATAGTACTAATAAATGTACTACAAGCAATGGAAGAAAATCAGGTTGATAATTTCTTTTTTTTCCTCTTGTTGCAAAGTATATGGTCAGGCAGAAAAAATGCCAATCAATGAGGCTACTCCTTTGAAAAAGCCTCAGTCACCTTACGGAAATACCAAAAAAATGGGAGAGGAAATCATTGAAGATTATGTTAACGCAACTGGTAAAAACGCTATTCTTTTAAGATATTTTAATCCAGTTGGATGCCCATAATTCTTCTGCAATTGGTGAAGTGCCAAATGGTATTCTCTATATTACACAGACAGCAATGGGCATTAGGGAACATTTAGGTGTTTTTGGTAACGATTACTAAACCCGTGACAGTACCGCAGTACGCGATTATATAAATGTAAACGATCTGGCAGATGCCCATGTAAAAGCGATGCAACGGCTTTTGGAAGAAAAGAACAAATCTAAGCTGGAATTCTTTAATTTAGGCTCAAGCAAAGGATCAACCGTTTTGGAAATTGTTAATTCTTTTGAAAAAGCAAATAATATAAAGATTAATTACGAAATAAAACCCCGTAGGGCTGGTGGTATAGTGGGAGCTTATGCCGATTATTCGTTGGCAAAAATAGAATTAGACTGGAATACTATAACTCCGTTGCAGATATCAATTCAAACGGCATGGAAATTCCAGCAGCAGTTGGGATCATCAGCAGATTAATACTTTTTAGAAATATAATTCAAATGAAATCCTGAATTTATTGGCAGTGAATAATCAGCAATATGATTCAGGGTTTCAATTATAAAACATCAAAATTATTTTCTGCATTATTAAATGTAATTAATCAAAACCTTGTCAACATATCAGTACCCTTTAACATATAACTTTTTAATAGATAAAACCACTAAACAGATCTTGTCCCGGCTACCGGATTAACCACAGATTCTATAATTTACACGAATTTATGTATTATTTCCACGTTTTAAAGATTCAATCAAACTTGTACTGAAATATGATAATTCACCAAAGATGGAATGTTTTCACGAATTTAATCTACTTACTCTGTCAGCCAACACCCAGCACCAAACACAAAAAAATATTTCCCCATTCTCCAAATTTCCCCGCCACTTTTTTCCAATTCCGACCTGTGCGTTTTTAATCAGTAATAGAAACAATATTCCATTCGCTTAAAATACAGTTAAATTTAATTCCTTTTTCAGCTATAGATAAAAGCCAATCTTTTATTTCTTCTTTGTTAAGTTTTAATTCGTGTGTTTTACCTGTAATCTGGTATTTTTTTTCGGTATTCATAAAATAATTTACAAAGCAACCATCTTCAGTATTGCAGAAAATCTATCTCCATTTCTACCATGATCACTGGTGAATATGAAATTAATAATTATCTCACTGGATGATGTTTGAACCTGGTGTTGTAAACGCTCAGAAACTTGATCTTGCAAATTGTTTTTATACGTTTCTGAAAATTCAGAGGCATTGGTGTTCGTATTAAAAAAGGGTAGTTTCATTTTTCTGCATAATTAAAATAATGACTATGTCAATAGCTAATTTTATTGTGCATAAGTGTATGTAAATATAATGTAAAAATTTAAGAAAAAACTGAAATGATGGTAATTTGAAACTAATTTATCACCATTTCCAAACATCCAATAACTAAACGATTCAACAATTTAACAACTCAACAGTTCAACAAGTTCATAATAACATTAAACATCCTGTCCCGACCATCGGGATTAAATCCTCCAACACTACAGTATACATCAATACATTATACAGTAAAAATCATCCAGCACCCCACACCTAACATCTAAAATTTTCACTATTCATCTTAATAAAAAAAATTTATCTTTGAACAAAATTAGCTAACCATAACATAATATGAAGCAGACTATCATTATTACCGGAGGTGCGGGATTTATCGGATCCCATGTGGTACGTGAATTCGCAACAAAATATCCAGACTATACCATCGTTAACCTAGATGCGTTAACCTACGCCGGAAATCTGGAAAACCTGAAAGATGTAGATCATTTACCAAACTATAAGTTCGAAAAGATAGATATTTGTGACGCACAGGCGGTATTGGAAGTGTTCAAAAAACACCAGCCAACAGGTGTAATACATTTAGCGGCAGAATCGCATGTAGATCGTTCCATTGCAGATCCTTCGGCATTTGTAATGACCAACGTTATCGGTACGGTAAACCTATTGAATGCTGCTCGAGAAATATGGAATGATGCTTCGACAGGCTCAGCAAAAGGTTACGAAGGTAAGCGTTTTCACCATGTATCAACCGATGAGGTTTTTGGTGCATTGGGTAGCGAGGGCTTTTTTACCGAAGATACCAAATACGATCCGCATTCGCCTTATTCGGCTTCAAAAGCAGCTTCAGATCATTTTGTACGTGCGTACCATGATACCTATGGCATGCCTATGGTGTTAACAAATTGTTCAAACAATTACGGTCCCAATCATTTTCCTGAAAAACTAATTCCGTTGTGTATCCACAACATCATCAATAACAAGCCACTGCCTATTTATGGTGATGGAAAATATACCCGTGACTGGTTGTTTGTAATCGATCATGCAAAAGCAATCGACTTGGTGTTCCACCAAGGAAAAAACGGAGATTGTTACAATGTAGGTGGTTTCAACGAATGGCAGAACATTGATCTGGTTAAAGAATTATGCCAACAGCTGGATACTAAATTAGGTCGCGAACCGGGAACATCGGCACAATTAATTACCTTTGTAAAAGACCGTCCGGGACATGATCTGCGTTATGCTATTGATGCTAATAAAATTAATAAAGAATTGGGCTGGTATCCAAGTGTAACCTTTGAACAAGGGTTGGCAAAAACAATCGACTGGTTTATGGACAATCAAGAATGGTTGAACAATGTAACATCGGGTGATTATCAAAAGTATTACGATACACAATATCAAGAGTAAATGAACGCTACAGAAACAAAATTAAAAGGCTGCTTTATATTGCAACCACGCAAGTTCGAAGACGAGCGTGGATACTTTTTTGAAAGCTTTAATGAAAAAATGTTTAACAATTTAACTAGGACAAACACTCATTTTGTTCAAGATAATCAAAGTTATTCCAAAAGAGGAGTAATACGCGGATTACATGCACAGGCAGGTTCGCACGCACAAGCAAAGTTGGTTCGTGTGTTAAGAGGCGAAGTAATCGATGTTGCTGTTGATGCTCGTCCCGATTCCCCAACCTTCGGTCAGCATGTGGCAGTACATTTGTCAGCAGAAAACAACAGACAGTTGTTTGTACCACGCGGATTTTTGCATGGTTTTTCGGTGTTGAGTGAAGAAGCCGTATTTTTCTATAAATGCGACAATTTCTATAATAAAGAATCAGAACAAGGGATCTTATATAATTCCCCCGAATTGAATATCGATTGGGGAATAGAAGCTGGAGCAGAGATCGTTTCAGAAAAAGATATCATCTTGCCAACGTTCAATGAATTGTTTAAGGTTGAATTGTAGAATTGTTTAATTGATTATTTGAAGAATTGTTTAATTGATTATTTAAAAAATTACTCATCAGTTGACCAAATCATTGGTTCACTGATTCATCAGTTCATAAATTCAACATAAAAGATAAGCTAATGGAAAAGTATCATATTTATGCATTTGAAAAGTTAGATGTTTATCAGCTTGCTTTATCATTAAGTATTGAAATTCGTACATTGGTTAAATCTTTCCCAAAGGAAGAACAGTTTGATTTGACAAGACAAATAAAGAGAGCAACAGATTCTATTAGTTCTAATTTAGCAGAAGGATCAGGCAGATCTTCGAATTTAGATCAAGCTCATTTTACAAATATGGCTTATGCATCAGGTCTTGAAGTAATTAATCATTTAAATTTGTTCTTTCAGTTAAATTATATAGCAGAAGATGAGTACGGTAAATTAAGATTGTCTATAGATGAGATTTTAAACAAGTTAAACGGTTTGTATAAATATCAGATTAATCGAAAAACGAATCTTAAAGATCAATCAAAAAATAAATAGTAAAGTAATCAGATCAACAGATTTATACATAATCAGTTCATCAGTTCAACATATCATCACACATCATGAAAATACTAATCACCGGCCGTCATGGTCAGTTAGGATCAGAATTACACGATTTAAAAGAAGCGTATCCAAAATACCAGATGGTTTTTGTTGACCGTGAGGAAATGGATTTAAGCAATCCGGATCAGATTATCGAAGTTTTAAATACCCAAAAACCTAACATTATTGTTAGTGCAGGTGCTTATACCGCAGTTGATAAAGCCGAAAGCGATCAGGAATTATGCGATGCCGTAAACCATATCGCCGTAAAAACAATAGGTGCGTGGGCGGCAGACAATAATGCCAATGTAATCCATATCTCAACCGATTATGTGTTCGATGGTACCAGTGAAACACCGTTAAAGGAAACTGATACTCCCGATCCTATTAACGTTTATGGCTTAACAAAATTACACGGCGAACAAGCTTTGCGTGCTTCAAGTGCTAATCATGTCATCATACGTACCGCTTGGGTTTATTCGGTTTACGGAGCCAACTTTGTAAAAACAATGATCCGTTTAATGAGCGAGCGTGAGGAAATAGGCGTAGTGGCAGACCAGATTGGTACGCCAACCTACGCACGCGATCTGGCAAAAGCAATCATGCAGATAATAGAAGCACCGGAGTTTTTACAGGGAGTTTATCATTACAGCAACGAAGGTAAAATCAGCTGGCACGAATTTGCAACCGCGGTAAAAGAAATCAAAGGTTTTAATACCAAAATAAATGCCATAGGCAGTAATGCATTCCCGACCCCTGCAAAACGCCCGAATTTCTCATTGTTAGATAAATCAAAAATAAAAGAAGTATACAAAGTATCTGTTCCGGATTGGAAAACCAGCCTGCAGGAAATGCTTGGTGAATTATAACTATATCAGAATGTCACCCTGAACTTGTTTCAGGGTCTCAAAAGATTGTTAAGCGTTTTCTATTGTATTCTTACGGTAATCGGTATAACTTTCACTCTGAACTTGATTCAGACGCAAGTTTCCGAACTGATGCATTAGCCTCCAATGTGATACTTTAAATCACTCAACCAAGATTAAAAGAATTCACAATAATGTACGTCTATTTTAAATTGTATAGAATAGGCCTATATCTAAATAACGCCTTAATCTTACTTTATCCGCTTCTTCAAATGACGACTTTGGAAGGATTAATCATATATGATCCTTAGCCTTTATATGCTTTAAGTACGGCATTCATGCGTTACTGATGCGACACTAATGCGGCATTGATAAGATACATTGTTAGATTGATATTGTTGTATATTGCATTAATGATGCACAAGAAAGATTAACCTATTAGTAGTGTATGTATAATTTTCTTGCTATGCAGAAGGGAAACTATTTTATCTTTCAGAAGGGATACCATTCATTTGAAATGGCAATTTAATCAAAAAAACTAAAATATTACTTTTACAAATGCTGTAGCGATTGATTATTTTTTGGTGTTTATTTTTAGTAAAAATAAAGTAAAAGTTATTTAATTTCTTCAAAAGCTAAAAATTTTAAAGAATTGCGTTGGTTTTGCAACTAGAATTCAAAAACTTGACCGAGTTATCGGTTGCGGTAGTTATTGAGAAAAGATCTGTTAGTTGTTTGTTTGTTAAAAAGTTATATGGTTTAAAGGGAAATAAAATGGTTGCATAGTGCCTAAGAAACGAGTGATAGGTAATAGATATATCCCTCTTTTCATGAAGGAGACTCTGAATCAAGTTCAGAGTGACAGTTTGTAGAGGTTTTTGATTAATTTTTTTTACCACAGAGGTCCAGATTTTGATGTTAGGATGATTTATGATAGTGCAAGTATTATTAATTCGTGTGATGCATTTTAATCTGTACTGGATACAGCAATTCATCACTTCACCAATTCAAAAAGAAAAACACCTATCACCAAACACCATTATCCCTCACCCAGCATTCATCAACTATTCTTAAAGCTTTGTAAAAAACCAATCGGATTCATAACAGGTATCAATGCATGTTTAAAATCTTTTTCATTTCTTGTTATAATAAGGTTACAACCAGAAGCGATAGCACTAAAAGATTGTATAGAATCTCCAAAATCTTTGAAGTTCGAATTTATTGCTTTATCAAGTACTTCATCATCTATAGTTGCAATGGTACATAAAACGTTAAATTTCCGTATTTTTTCAATGGCACTTTCATGATTTTCATATTTGGTTAAAAGATGATATGTATTCGCTATAGAAACCGCAGAAGTATATATTTTGATTTTTTTAAGATCCGCCAGCGTTAAAATTCTGGCAGCAGGTTCGTAAAAGCCGGCTCTCTCGCCGAGAAAATCGAGAATGATGTTTGTATCTAAAAAAACATTTTTCATTTTATCTGTATTTTCTATATAAATAATCAATGCAATCGTCCTTTAACCTATCCTTGTCTATTTCATTAGGCAATTGTTTGCCGGTAGCTATACTTTTAACAAATGGCGAAATTTCCAAATTATTAAGTTCATCATTAGTTAGTGCATCAAGATAATTCTCAATTAATCGCGATAAACTTAATTTTTTTGCCGCAGCATATTTTTTTGCACGCTCAATAACATTTTCATCTAGCTTTAATGTTAATTTAGAATCCATAATTTATAATTTTATACGTACAAATATAGTTTTTTTATACGTTTTTTTTCAAAATTTGTTTTTAAGTAGGCAGCTACATTTCATTATCTTTAAACAGTTAAACGCTTCTACATCCGAGGACGGAGTCCAAAGTCTGCGAATACATGGAGCAGGGTATGTGGGGCGAATCTAATTCAACCTTAAACGAACGTTGTCCCAAATTATCGATATTAACCACAGATTAAATGATTCCCACTAATTAACCCGTATAACCATTTACCTGTTTAACTAATATAACAGTAAAAAACACCCAGCACCCAACGTTAAACATTAAACTTTCAACTGGTGCAATACAGATTAGAAGGATTCCACACGAATTAATCTTCTAACACAATTTGACACCCCGCACCAAACAACCTGTCCCGATAGCTATAGGGATCTGTGAATACCACATAAAAAAAAGCCGTTCATTATGAACGGCTTTTTTGTTTTATTTAATTACATTATTTCTTAACGATTTTCACAAACTGTGAAGCTTTTGCTGTTTCTATTTTAACAAGATAAGTTCCTGCACTTAATCTGCTTAAATCAACTTTTACTTCGTTGCCTTGGTAATCGTTACCAAATACTCTTTGTCCTGTTATGGTGAATACTTCAACTTTCTTGATTTCTTCAATATAGCTGATGTTTAATTCAGAATCCACCGGGTTTGGATAGTATTTCAATTGGGTAAGATCTAACTCTGCATTGCTTAAATTTAACGTTACCGTTACTGCTGCAGGTATAGCACTTCCACAATTATTAGAACCTGTCAATATTCCATAATATGTTGTTTGATCTTGCAATGGTTGACTTGCTGGTAATTGGTTGACTTGCTTAACGGCATCACTAAAACTTGCAAACCAGCTTACATTTGGTTCGTTCATTTGTAAATCAGACACTTTCGCTGCAAATCCAAACAATTGATTCGACTGTCCTGTTGCATTCCCTGGTCGTGCATTTACATTAACAGATACATTTGTTCTTGGTGATATACATCCCGATACCTCATGTGCAATATAGTATGTACCCGATTTTACTACAAAAGTATCAGGTAAAGCTGTGGTTGTGGTGTTATTTACATACCAAACATAAGTTCCTGTACTTGGATGTAGATCTGCAATAGTATTGCCATCACATGTAGCT
This sequence comes from Paenimyroides baculatum, assembly GCF_008629655.1. Lineage (GTDB taxonomy): Bacteria > Bacteroidota > Bacteroidia > Flavobacteriales > Flavobacteriaceae > Flavobacterium > Flavobacterium baculatum. Next base: position 6,972 of record NZ_VWSG01000012.1, on the reverse strand, counting down.
ATAGAGGTCATTGAAGGTGTGCTTACATTTATTACCTGTACAGGTACTGCTATACGTACCGATTCGCACGTACCAATAACTTGTTGTACATAATATGTTCCTGTTGAAACCTGTGTTGTTCCTACTAAAGGTATCATAGATTGCATAGATGAGTACCACTGTAATGTTGCCGATGAATCTTTGGTTACAACCAAATCATTCAACGTACTGTTACCGCAGGCTACCTGTGAGGTTGCCGTTGGTGTTGGTACTGTAGCTGCTACTGTTACTTGGATTGCTTGTCTTGTTGATTCACATGTTCCTACTACAGAACTTACATAATAAGTTGTTGTAGCTAACAACTGGCTTGAAGGTAAAACAACCGTACTTGTTGCGCTGCTGTACCATCTTAACTGAGTAAAGTTAAAACCGTCAATTGTCATGTTTTGAACTCTGGTATTGCTACAAACATTTAACTGTGTGGTAGTCAATGGTATTCCTTGGTTTAATGTAACCTGCACCGCTGTTCTGGTAGCACTTTCGCATGTGCCTACTGTTTGCGATGCGTAATAGGTAGTTCCATTGGTTAATACCGTAGTTGCAGGTAATAAGGTACCGGCACTTGCTGCATTGTACCATTTAATACTGCTTCCTGTTATTACCATATTTGCCAAGGTTGCATTCTGACCTATACAGAAACTTTGGTTTACTGCAACCGGTGGGTGTACAAACGCAGGTTCGGTTATAGTGAAACTTTGGGTTACCGTACAGTTGTTAGCATCGGTTACCGTTAAAGTATAAGAACCTTTTGCTAAACTGCTAAGCGATGTCCCTGTTTGTCCGTTTGACCATGAATACGTATAAGGTGCTGTTCCGCCACTTACGGTTACACTCGCTGTACCATCTACTTGTCCGTAACATGATATGTTATTGCTGGTTAGAGCTGCAACTAATGCCGTAGGCTGGGTAATTGACACCGTTGCAGTTGCTTTACAGCCGTTGGCATCGGTAACGTCTACTGTGTAGTTTCCAACGTTTAAATTATTTGCTGTTGCAGTTGTCATTCCGTTAGACCAGAAATAGGTGTATGGTGCCGTACCGCCTGTTACACTTACTGTTGCTGTTCCGTTACTTGCAAAATTACAGGTAATATCGGTTTTAACCATGGTGCTTGCTAAAGCTGCAGGCTCTGTAATGGTAAAGCTTTGGGTAATGGTATTTCCTGTTGAATCGGTTACCGTTACCGTATAAGTACCTGCTGTTAAGTTTGCTACAGCTGAACTTGTTGCTCCATTACTCCATAAATAAGTATAAGGTGCGTTACCGCCCATGGCAACAATCGCTGCGGTACCGTTAGTGCCTGCATTACAACTTACGTTGGTTTGCGATACCGACTGAACCATTAAAGGAATTGGCTGCGTTATTATAAAATCTAACGAGCTTGTACAACCATTCGCGTCGGTTACAATTACGGTATAAGTACCTGCAATTAAATTGGATGCTGTTGCTGCCGTTGCTCCATTACTCCAAGAATAAGTATATGGTGCTGTTCCGCCTGTTGCCGATACAGTTGCTGATCCGTCATTACCACCATACCAGCTAACATTGGTTTGTGCGCTGTTTGTTGTTGTTAATACAGCCGGCTCTGTTATGGTAATGTTTTCTGTTGCTGTACATCCATTTACATCGGTAATCGTTACAGAATAAGATCCAGGAGTAAGGTTTGATAATGAGGTGCCTGTTGTAGCGCCTGTACTCCATAAATAAGTATATGGTAAGGTTCCTCCTGTTGGTGCAATGGTAATACTACCGTTGTTTGATCCGTTGCAACTTATTTGGGTAATTATCGAATTAGATAATATCTGTGCAGGTTCTGTTATTGTAACGGTTGCTGTTGCTGTACGACTTAATGCATCGGTTACTGTTACGGTATACGTACCTGCTGCCAATCCTGTTGCTACGGCACTTGTTCCTCCAGAAGGGCTCCATGAATATGTTAATGGCATAACCCCATCTTTTACCACAACCGATCCCATACCGTTGGCTTCGCCAAAACATAAATTATTGGTTTGGGTGGTTGTTAGTGTAGGTGCCGGTATATCTTCGTAATAAACATCGTCAATAGAAACAGACGAAGCAGTGGTTACACCATTATACGCTAACCTAAAACCAAAATAATCATTAGTCCCTGCCGGTAATTGCACTACGTATTCTTGATAAGCAACTTGATTAGGTGTAAATGTTGCTAAAACAGTTGCACCAGTAGTGGAAGTTGCACTTGACATAGAAAGCACTTCTAACTTATTCACATAGGTAGTGGCACTTGTTCCATAAGTTTTTACAGAAAAACGTATTTGCTTTGCACCATTTCCTAAATTATTGGTCTCTGGGGAAATCATCACTAATTCTTGCGCAGCATTTGTAGTAGAATTAGTTCTGTACATACGTATATAATTTGCTCCTGACTGTGGTGCACTGGATGCTAAATCGTATGTATAAAGGTAACCTGAAGTGACTACATCATCAATAAAACTCCAACATATAGGCAGGGAAGGCGTTGTAGTTGATCCTACAGCCGTAGTATCAAAATTTTCATAAAAACCATTACTTACGGCACACAAAGTAGTGAATTCTGCAAAGTTAGGATTCCATCTTCCTGTTGCTGTTCCACAAATACTTCTAATATATACGAAATATCTGGTTGACGGATTTAAACCTGTTACATTAGCTGTAGTGGTTGTTACACCGGTAACCGTTCCCGATGCTGCTAAGCCTGTTGCACCCGATCCTGGCGCACCGCTAGAGCGTACTTCATATTCATAACCGGTAACAGTTGTATCAACTGAAGTTGTCCATGAAAGAGTAGCAGTGGTTTGTGCAAATGTAGGAACTGCTAAATTGGTTGCGAAAAAGCAGGCTTCTCTATTTTCATAATAAATATCGTCTATTGAAACACTTGATGCAGTTGTTGTTCCATTATATGCTAATCTAAAACCAAAAAAATCATTTGTACCTGCCGGTAAAGGAACAATGTATTCCTGATACCCTACATGATTCGGTGTAAAAGTTGCTAAGACAGTGGCACCGGAAGTAGATGTGGTATTAGACATTGACAAGACTTCTAGTTTATTATCGTATGTACCGGCAGTTGTCCCGTATGTTTTTACATAAAACCGTAATTGTTTGGTTCCGTTACCTAAGTTGACTGTTTCAGGTGAAACAAGCACTAATTCCTGCGAAGCATTAGTGGTAGAATTTGTTCTATACAATCTAACGTAATTAGCTCCGGAATAAGGTGCGCTTGACGCTAAATCGTATGTATATAAATATCCAGTTGTAGCAACATTATCTATAAAACTCCAACACGTAGGGAGCGATGGAACAGCTGTTGTGCCAACAGCCGTTGTATCAAAATTCTCAGATATATTTCCAGTTGGGATCTGTGTAACGGTAACTACATTAGACGTGCTTGTACCGTTTCCGTTTGCACATGTTACCACAAAACGATAATCACTATCTGAAGTTTGATTGCTTACATTGTAAGAGGCGCTTGTTGCACCTGTAATATTGGTAAACGTATTAGCTCCTGCGTTAGAACGCTGCCATTGGTAAGTAATACCACCTGCCTTGGTTGCACCGGTAACAGACAAAGTGAACGGTTGACTGGCGCAATTTCGAGTGGTAGCTGATGCTATACCTGAGGTTGGCGTACCCGTACACGGTGCCAGTGATGTAATGATAACTCTACCATTTCCAACAATATCAAGATTAGGAACAAAGCCCGCTGTACCATACATTATAGTTACACCTGTAGTTATTCCTCCAATATATGAGGAACCGCCTCCGCCTCCGCCTTGCGATGATGAAGTATTACCAGTAGCGCCTCCGCCTCCGCCATAATAGCCTCCGCCTCCGCCTCCGCCTGCAGATTTTGTGCTTGCTGTACCTCCAGCTCCGCCTGTTCCCAAAGCACCTGCTGTTCCTGCTATATTACCGGTACTTCCATTTGCTGTTCCGCCTGCGGTTTGTGTACCTCCATTTCCGTTGTAAGTGTTACCTCCATTTCCGCCTGTAATTCCACCACCATGTCCACCCGGATAAGTAGCAAGATACACGCCGCCGCCGCCGCCGCCGGCAACAATTAATCTGTTAGCGTAAGTAGAATTCTGTGCTGTTCTAATGTCGGTTCCGCCCCCTCCACCGCCTGCACGATATTGAGTTGCTGTTGAATAATTGTTCTGACCAGAATCGCCTCCGCCATTCCATCCCCCTAAATGAATATCGCCAACCGCACTACCCGCAGCATCGGCTCCTTTGCCTCCAACATAAATATAATATGTAGTAGGTGAAGTTACCGTTAGAATTCCTTTAGAATATCCACCTTTACCTTCATTAATTATCTGAGAGGTGTGAAAACCTTTACCTCCGTCAGCTCCCCACATTTCAATTTCATAAGAACCTGCCGGTAGTGTTACGGTTTGTACAGCTCCTGTGTAACTAAAGGTTTGCGCATTTAAATTTAAAAAAGGCAGGTAGGCGAAAAGTAATAAAAGAATTATAGATCGGCAGCCTAACCATCTTACTTTAATACTTGCTGATTGTGTAGTTTTTTTCATAATAATTATATTGTTAGTTTAAGATAAATTTAAAAAAAAATTAATAAAAAAATGTTTTTTTTTGTTTAGTTTTTATTTCTTTTTGAAAAATATTTAATAAAATTAATGGTAGAAGTATTAAAATTCCTAATTATTAAGACGCCCGCAAATGCAGATCAGCGAATAGGTAAATCTTCATATCAACAACTAAAAAGAACTTGTCTCTATAGCCTCGCGATCATTTATTCAACACCCGAGGACGGAGTCCAAAGTCTGCGAATACATGGAGCAGAGTATGTGGGGAGCGAAGCTAATTCAACTTTAAATGAACGTTGTCCCAAATTATCGATATTAACCACAGATTAAATGATTCCCACTAATTAACCCGTATAACCATTTACCTGTTTAACTAATATAACAGTAAAAAACACCAAACATCCGGCACCACACACCTGGCACCTGACATCCGGCAGTTTTTGCAGCATACAATCTTTTAATTCCAAAAAAAGTAGTAAATTTCACCGCAGTTTCAAGAGCAATAAAAAGAACACAAGCAAATAAAGCAATGAAAAATATATTGGTAACAGGCGGTCTTGGTTATATTGGATCCCATACAGTGGTAGCGTTACAACAAGCAGGTTTTAGTGTATATATAATCGACGATCTTTCGAATTCACAATTGGAAGTTTGGGAAAAAATAACAGCTATAACAAAAATCCAGCCTGTGTATTACAACATCGATCTGAAAGATCTTAATGCAGTTAGTGTCTTTTTCCAATCCCATAAAATAGATGGAATCATCCATTTTGCTGCGTACAAAGCGGTGGGCGAATCAGTAGAAAAACCATTAATGTATTACCGTAATAATTTAATGGGGTTGATGAATGTGCTGGAAGCGATGGAAGAAAATAAGGTAGATAATTTTATATTTTCCTCTTCATGTACCGTGTATGGTCAGGCAGATGCTATGCCTATCAACGAATCTACTCCATTAAAGCGTCCGGAATCTCCGTATGGCAATACAAAGAAAATGGGCGAGGAAATCATTGAAGATTTTGTAAACGCTACGGGTAAAAATGCCATTGCGTTACGATATTTTAATCCGGTCGGTGCGCATAATTCGGCTACAATTGGGGAAGTTCCAAACGGAATACCAAACAACCTTATTCCATATGTTACACAAACTGCTATGGGAATCAGAGAGAGTTTGGGTGTGTTTGGTAATGATTACGAAACCAGAGACGGTACAGCAGTACGCGATTATATCGATGTGAACGATTTGGCAGATGCGCACGTAAAGGCAATGCAGCGTTTATTGGAAGGGAAGAACAAATCTAATCTGGAGTTTTTTAACCTAGGTTCAGGTAACGGTTCAACAGTATTGGAAATTGTAACGGCTTTTGAAGAGGCAAACAATTTAAAGATCAATTACGAAATAAAACCACGTAGGGCAGGGGATATCGTACAGGCTTATGCCGATTATTCCTTTGCAAAAAACGAATTAGGCTGGCAACCAACCACACCCTTACAAGCATCTATGCAGACTGCTTGGAAATTTCAACAACAGTTAGGAGAGGTAAAGGAATAATATATCTTTGAAATTTTACAACTAAATCAAACCCTGACTAAGCATGCGAATAATCCTATGCGTAGTCAGGGTTTTAATTTTATAACAAATAAAGTGCAACTATTATAAATAAACCAGTCAATTAAATCTGAAAATCTAAATAACCAGCTGTCATACCGAGCATTTGTTGTCACCTCGAGCATTTGAGATTAAGAGGAGAAGTGTAAGCTTCGCTGTTTTTCGAGATGTCATCATAAACTAAAGTCGTGTATCTTTCCAATCAAAACCACTGAATGTACCACATTCAGCGTCCGTGTAATTTTATACATCCTACTAATAAAAAAATTTAATAAATTCTTTATAATCTGTGAATCTGTGGTAAGAAAATAGGGAGTTGTTTCGTCACCTTATCACCATTCCATCTCTTTTTTTTCATTTCTCTTTTTCCCAAGTTAAACATCATAACTTCTCCTAATTGCTATCGGGATCACCGAATAAGCACATATGCAAATTCGCATATAGCAGATAAGCGAATAGGAGAATCAGCAAATTTTAAAAAAATAAGCATACAAAATTAAGTGTTAATGAGACATCAGAAACTGAATCAGCTTTTATAGGAGTTTCGAATTTTCTAAAATCATAATAGCAATTTAACCTTCCAAATTATGAGTTATAGTTTTAATAACTATATTTGGCAAAAATAAAAACTTATGTGTGGAATTGTAGGTTATATTGGACCAAGAGAAGCTTATCCTATCATTATTAAAGGATTAAAGCGTTTAGAATACAGAGGATACGACAGTGCCGGAGTTGCATTATACGACGGTGAAA
>NZ_VWSG01000011.1 GCF_008629655.1 Paenimyroides baculatum | reverse complement strand
TATCAAACGCGATTTTGACAATCAAACTGTTCAGTTAGATTTTAGCAACTTAAGTGCAGGAACTTATATGCTGAATATTAAAACTAAAGAAAACAGCCAATTTGTGAAAATTGTGAAAAAATAATTCTCTTCAATAATAAAAGTAAAAGCCGTTCGTAATGAACGGCTTTTTTGTTTAAGTAAAAATATTACATATTTGTTTTTAGGTCTTCACCATATTCGTTTGGTACTTTATCGCCTTCTGTGAAAGCTAAAATCAGGTTATAAATTGGTCTCAACATAAACCATTCGCTTTTACCAACATGGTACATTCTTCTAATAGCAACACCAATTCCAGGTAGCAATACAACAAGTGAATACACTCCACCAATCATACTAAATGCACTAACTTCTGTTATTGCTGCTAAAATTTGAAATCCATAAGAAATAGCAACATTAATTAAAAAGAACCACCAATATTCAGATCATCTTGCCCTACCGTTAAAAACGGCATAATTTTGTAAAACTTTTAAGTAATAGTTCATGATATTTTTTTAAATTTTATCAAACATAACAATTTTAACAAAATTTAAAAAAAATATCTTTAGCTAAAATATCAAAATAGCATGTTAATGCGCATCTAACCAATTGATTCCCTCGCCTATTTCAACTTCTAACGGAACTGCTAATTTAAAAGCGCTTTCCATTTCTTGTGTAATAATAGGTTTTACTTTTTCTAATTCATTTTTAGGAACATCAAAAACCAATTCATCATGTACTTGCAATAACATTTTGGTTTCTAAATTCTCTTTTATCAATCGGTTATGAATATTGATCATGGCAATTTTAATGATATCGGCAGCTGATCCCTGTATAGGCGCATTTACCGCATTACGTTCTGCACCGCCACGAACCACGGCATTTTGCGAGTTGATATCTTTTAAATACCTGCGACGACCCGAAACAGTCTGCACATATCCGTATTCACGAGCAAATTCAATTTGCGTGTTAATGTATTCGCGTAATTTTGGATAGGTTGCATAATAAGCATCGATCAATTCTTTACTTTCAGCACGATTTAAACTTGTTTGCTGACTTAAACCAAAAGCCGAAACACCGTAAATAATTCCGAAGTTTACCGTTTTAGCATTGCTACGCTGTTCACGCGTAACCTCTTCTAACGCTACATTAAAAACTTTTGCAGCTGTAGATTTATGAATATCTTCTTGCTTTTTAAACGATTCAATCATGTTTGGCTCTTCACTTAAAGCTGCAATGATTCGCAATTCAATCTGTGAATAATCGGCAGAAACCAACACATGGTTTTCATCTCTGGCAATAAATGCTCTACGAACTTTTTGTCCGCGTTCTGTACGAATTGGGATATTCTGCAAATTCGGATTGTTAGAACTTAACCTTCCCGTAGCCGCAACCGCCTGCATATAATCGGTATGCACGCGACCCGTTTTAGGATTTATTTGATTTGGCAACGCATCAACATAAGTGTTTTGCAGTTTAACAATTTGGCGCCATTCTAAAATATCGCGAACAATTTCGTTGTCTTTTGCCAAATCGCTCAAAACTTCCTCGCCCGTTGCATATTGACCGGTTTTGGTTTTCTTTATTTTGCCCGAACCAATTTTTAGTTTTTCAAAAAGGATGATACCCAACTGTTTTGGCGATGCCAGATTGAATTCTTCTTCGGCAGTTTCAAATATTTTTGCTTGAAGATTCTGTGCTTCTGCTGATAATTCTACTGAAAGTTTTTTTAAATAATCGACATCTAAACGAATTCCTTCTGATTCCATTTCGGCTAAAACAGAAACCAACGGGCTTTCGATTTTATCAAACAATTCCCTTGTTTTGCTTTGATCTAACTTCGGAGCAAACGTTTCTTTCAACTGATACGTAACATCGGCATCTTCACCCGCATATTCCTTTACATCTTCTACCGAAACATCACGCATAGATCTTTGACCTTTACCTTTTTTACCGATTAATTCTTCGATCGATTTTGGCTGATACTGTAAATAAGTTTCTGCCAAAACATCCATATTATGACGCATATCAGGGTTTATCAAATAATGTGCAATCATAGTATCGAACAAAAAGCCTTTAACTTCTACGTTGTAATTTTTAAGGACTTTAATATCGTATTTTAAATTCTGACCGATTTTTATAATTTGATCATTCTCTAAAAACGGACGGAATAGTTCGATCAATTCCTGTGCTTCGCCTTGATTTTCAGGGAACGGAATATAATATGCCGAACCTTTTGCGTACGAAAACGACATACCAACCAATTCTGCCAAATTAGCATCAATACTGGTTGTTTCGGTATCAAAGCAAACTTCGGTTTGTTCCAACAACGTTTTTACAAATAACTGTACAGCAAATTTTCCTTGAACCAGCTGATAAAAATGATCGGTATTTGATAAAGTTTTGTAGTAACCTTCGTCGGTAATTTTAATTTCGGTATCGCCTGTTTCAAAAAGCGAAAACTGATCGATGCTTTTCACAGGCTGTTTGCCAATTGGTGTTGGCTGCGTCATTACAACTTCGTCTGCAAAAATTTTATCGAATTGCTCTTTCATTCTGCGGAATTCCAGTCCTTGAAAAATCGCTTCGGTTTTTTCTACATCGGGTTTATCTAATCTGAAAAATTCTTCTTCAAATTCGACAGGACAATCTAAAAAGATGCGTGCCAATTCTTTTGAAAGCAGCCCGATTTCTTTATTAGCTTCGATCTTTTCGCGCATTTTTCCTTTTAGCTTATCGGTATTTTCCAACAGGTTTTCCATTGAACCGAATTCTGCCAACAGTTTCTTCGCTGTTTTCTCGCCAACGCCTGGTAATCCCGGGATATTATCAACAGCATCGCCCATCATTCCCAAGAAATCGATGACTTGCAAAGGATCTTGCACTTCGAATTTTTCCTGTACTTCTTTAACTCCCCAAATTTCTATACCGTTGCCCATACGTGCCGGGCGGTACATAAAAATATTTTCGGAAACCAGCTGTGCGTAATCTTTATCGGGTGTTACCATAAAAACCTGAAAACCTTCTTTTTCTGCTTTTTTAGATAAAGTTCCAATTAAATCGTCGGCTTCAATTCCCGGAACTTCGATAATCGGAATGTGCATTGCGGTTAAAATCTCTTTGATATAAGGTATCGAAATTTTAATAGCTTCAGGAGTTTCATCGCGATTTGCCTTGTATTCTGGGAAAATTTCGCATCGCGCCTGACTTCCGTCTTTATCAAAAGCAACTGCCAAATAATCGGGGCGTTCACGTTTTATAACATCCATTAACGAGTTCATAAAACCCATAACCGCCGATGTATCTAACCCTTTTGAGTTGATGCGGGGATTTTTTATAAAAGCATAATACCCACGAAAAATAAGCGCGTAGGCGTCTAAAAGAAATAAACGTTTCTGGTTGTTCATACTAACTGTTTCAAGAGCATCAAAAGTACAAAAAAGTTATGAGTTGTACGTTTTTAGTTCTCTGTTGAAACAAAGCACAACAAAGAACTAAAAACAATAATTTTTAGATTTATTTTATTTAAATATTTGAGATTTAATTACAATTATTATAAATATTGACAACATCAACAACCGAAAGTTCCTTTACATTAGCATTTTTAAGTAAATCACAATCAACAAGATAGTCGTCAATCATATTTCTAAGCACCTTATTTCTACCAATTCCAATAGTTATAGCATCACCATAATCTTCCATTACTAAAATCATTGTATCATCTTCTATCTTTTTTATCATGTGCATAATCATTGGTGGATCACCTACTGCTTCCATTACCAATTTACCTTCTTTAGAAATTTTAAATTTTGTAGCAGTTACAAAATATTCAAGACGATGACCTTGAATATCATCTACTTTTAAATACCAAAAGTGTTCATCAAACTCTTTATATTTTTTAAATTTGTATTTACCATAGTTACAATAAACAAAGGTGAATGGAACACTATTTATAAAAACATTCATTCGTAAAATTTGTTCACTTGCAACCTCATTTCCGTTAAAAACAATATTTTTTGCAGTCATTCTTTTAGGAATTTCAATTTTTCCAATTTTTGAAGTTCCATCTTTAAAATACATGGTTCCATCATATTCTTGTGCAAGCAAGAAATTAGAAACAAAGCACATAATGAACATTAAATATATTTTTTTCATCTTAAGAATTTTATTTTTTATCGTAAATATAAACAAACCACTTGTTTTAAATTAAAATGAACTATTAGAGATTGAATAATACTATAAATCATTAAAAAAAGCTTAACTAATAATAGCTATTTAAATCAAACTGTTAAAGTATTAAAAACGGTATTCGATAAAAAATCAAATTGGTGTACTTTTGATTCAAACTAAAACAGAATGATTCAAAAATTTATATACGTTATTCTACTTTTCATAATACTTGGCGAAGTTTACACCTGCCACCTTATTTATAAATTCACTAAAAAAAGATCGGTTGTTTTTGCGTACCTGCTTTTACTGGTTACCATAATTGCCAGCTTGTTTTTATATTTTAAAGGCAGCGATCAATCTAAAGGACAAACCGCAGAAAGTATGCACGTTATGGCATTGCTGCTGCTTTTTCTGTTACCAAAAATACTTATAAGTATTCCGCTGTTTTTTGAAGATATGTTCCGATTTACGCGATGGACAAGCAATAAATTTATCTATAAAAAAATTATTACAAATTCGCGCAGCAGTTTGTTGACCAAAATTGTATTAACAGCCGCTGGTTTACTTACACTTTCTATAATTTACGGCGTTTTTGTAGGGAAATACAATTTTAAAGTGCGAGAAGAAACCATTGCTTTTAAAGATTTACCTGCTGATTTTGACGGATTGAAAGTTCTGCAGATATCCGATTTGCACGTGGGAAGTTGGGATAATAAAGAAGCCATTGAAAAAGGTATTGAAATGATTAATGCTCAAGAATACGATATCTTACTTTTTACTGGTGATTTTGTAAATACATTGGCAACCGAAGCCGACCCGTGGATTGCAGCATTGCAAAAGATCAAAACACCAAAATATGGTAAATTTGCTGTTTTAGGAAATCACGATTATGGCGAATACGTGAAGTGGGATACCGAAGCTGCTAAAGAAGCAAATTTTGTCGCAATTAAAAACAATATCGAGAAAAGTGGTTTTAAGCTGCTTTTAAATGAAAATGTGGTTTTAAAAAGCAACAACGATTCTATTTATTTGTTAGGTGTAGAAAACTGGGGATTAAACTTTAAAAAAGCAGGCGATTTAAAGAAAACGTCAGAAAATGTTCCTACCGATGCCTTTAAAATTGTAATGACACACGATCCGTCTCATTGGGATGCTGAAATCGTAAATCATCAGCAGAAATACCAACTTACCTTATCGGGTCATACACATGGTATGCAGTTTGGTTTTGATATTCCGAGTGTTTTAGAATGGAGTCCGGCAGAATATATTTATCCTGAATGGGGCGGTTTATACAACAAAGGTCACCAATATATTTACGTAAACCGCGGTTTTGGATTTCACGCATATTCTGGAAGAGTTGGCATTTGGCCTGAAATTACCGTTTTAGAACTAAAAAAAAGCAAATAATAAAAGGTTAATTACCGAAAAATTATAATTTTGTATTGATAGAAAAAAGAGTGATATGTCAAAATTTGGTGATTTAATAAACTCAAACATTCCGGTTTTAATTCAGTTTACTGCTGAACATAATCCCGAATGCGAGCAAATGCAACAAATTATAGAAGAGGTAGCAGTAGAAATGGGCGAAAAACTGACCATAATTAATATTGATACCATAAAAAATCCGGAACTGGTTGAAGCCCTGCGCATAAAAAGCGAACCAACATTAATGGTTTACAAAAACGGTGCAATGGTTTGGCGACAGTCTGGTATTACCGATAAAAATTCGTTGGTAATGATTGCAAAAGCGTTTAATTAAAAAACATAAATAATTTATAAAAAGCAAACATCTCAATTTACGAGATGTTTTTTTATTTGTAGTTTTACAGCATAAAAATCTAGAAAATGTTTACAGTAAAAGAAATTCAAGAAGCACACGCAAAAGTAAAATCGGGTGCCGATTTTCCTAAATACATTCAGGAAATTAAAAAAATGGGCGTAACCGGTTTTGAAACCTGGGTAAAAGACAGTCATACCAATTATTTAGGAAGTAATGATTTTTCGGTACAATCAAACCCAAAATACGATGATCTGACTATTTCAGACAATTTAAATAAAGAGGAGTTTGCTCGTTTGTTAAAGATTCATCAGCAAGGCGAAACTGATTATTTTACTTTTTGCAAACACTGCGCAGAAACAGGAGTTGAAAAATGGATCGTTGATTTAGATGCATTAACCTGTACTTATTATGACAAAAAAGGAGATTTGGTTTTAACAGAGCAAATTCCGAGTTAAGATTATAAAGCAAAAAAAGAGTTTAAATTTGGAACTCTTTTTCTATACAAAATTGTTGTTTTTAAATATATCCTGATTTATCTGATCAATGTAGTTTAAAACTTCATCTTTACCAAATTCACTTTCAGAAGATGTTACAAAAAATGGTGGCACTTCTTCCCAACCATTTGCGTGTAATGCTTTTGTGTAAGCTGCCGTATGTTTTTGGATCGATCCTTTACTTATTTTGTCGGCTTTTGTAAAGATAATTCCAAACGGAACGCCGCTTTCGCCTAAATAGTTGATAAACTCCAAATCTATTTTTTGTGCTTCGTGACGAATATCAACCAAAACAAAAGCACTTACCAATTGTTCACGTTTCTCGAAATATTCGGTTATGAATTTCTGAAAGATCGCTTTTGTTGATTTTGAAACCTTTGCGTAACCGTATCCAGGTAAATCGACCAAAAACCAGTTGTTGTTGATCTTAAAATGATTTATTAACTGTGTTTTTCCCGGACGACTCGATGTTTTTGCCAGATTTTTATTGTTGGTAAGCATATTAATCAGTGAAGATTTTCCAACATTCGATCTTCCTATAAAAGCATATTCAGGAATAGGTTCGGTTGGACATTTCTTTACATCCGAATTACTTATGATAAATTCAGCAGTATTAATCTTCATAATTACTTTATATTTCGTTTTTCAAACCACTGGTCTAAAATTTCATTAAACTCGTTTGGTTTTTCCATCATTGCAGCATGCCCGCATTTATCGATCCAAAAAAGATCCGAATCTGGTAAAAGTTCGTGAAATTCTTCGGCAACATCGGGTGGTGTTACAATATCGTTCTTCCCCCAGATAATGCAGGTTGGTGTATGCATTTTCGGCAGATCTTTCGCCATGTTGTGACGAATGGCGCTTTTTGCAATTGTTAATGTTTTAATCAACTTAATACGGTCGTTAACCGTTGTAAAAACATCATCGACAATTTCTTTGGTAGCAACCGCCGGATCGTAAAAAACATCCTCAGCCTTCTTTTTTATAAACTCGTAATCGCCACGACGCGGATAAGAATCGCCCATTGCACTTTCGTACAAACCAGAACTTCCGGTAATTATTAAGGCTTCAACAGATTCCGGGTGCATCTTGGTGTAATACAACGCAATATGCCCGCCCAATGAATTTCCAAGTAGAATAATTTTCTCGTATTTTTTATGTTTTACAAAATCGTGTACAAATTTCGCAAAAGCTTTTATGTTGGTCTTTAGTATATTTAAAGTATAAATAGGCAATTCTGGTAGTACAACTTTATATCCTTTTTTAGGAAAATAATCTGATACTCCATCAAAATTACTTAAGCCGCCCATTAAACCGTGTAAAATAATAATTGGTGTACCTTCACCAATTTCAACGTATCTAAACTTTCCTTCTTCTTTTATGTTTCGCTCCATATATGCGATTTCAATTCGTACAAATATACGATATTAATAAAAAATCGTGTAAAGTTAAAGTAGTTTAATTACTAATTGATATTTAAACTACCCAACCTAACCCTTTTAGTTATTTAAATGTTTTGCATTTTTACGTGGTAAATCTACATTTATTTTGAAAGATACTTATATATTTTTTAAGCTTGCCTAAAAATCTTTAAAAATTATTTTAATCCTTATAATCAATCACTTACAAAAACACAACGCGTAATCAAAAACTTATCAACAAAGTGGTAAAAAGTGGTAGGAAGTGGTAAAATTTTAATTACTTTTGTTTTGTAATTAATCTAATGTAGAAATTTAATGCAACCAATAGTAGGTACATACGAATGTAAAATTGACACCAAAGGAAGGGTGTTGATACCTGCTGCATTAAAAAAACAACTGATTTCTGTTGGCGATGGTTTTATACTAAAGCGCTCTGTTTATGAGAAATGCGTAGAACTTTGGCCAATGAACGAATGGAACAAAATGTTAGAAAAATTAAACGAACTAAACCGTTTTAACCGCAAGGCAGACACCTTTATTCGCAAGTTTATGGCGGGTGTAAAGATAGTTGATATAGATGACGCCGGACGTTTGCAAATAAGTAAAGATTTGGTTGAATTCGCTAATATTTCTAAAGACGTGGTGTTTTCATCGAAAATTAACCTGATTGAAATCTGGAATAAAGATTTATACGAACAAATTGTAAACGATGAAGAAATTGACTTTGGCGATTTAGCCGAAGAAGTGATGGGATCAATAAATAATTATGGAGCATAACGAATACGAATATCACAACCCCGTACTTTTAAAAGAAACGGTTAACGGTTTAAACATAAAGCCCGATGGAATTTATGTTGATGTTACTTTTGGCGGCGGCGGACATTCAAAAGAAATTATGCGTCATTTGGGACCTAACGGAAAATTGTTTGCTTTTGATCAGGATACCGATGCGTTAGAAAATGCAATAGACGATGACCGTTTTACATTAATCAATGAAAATTTTCGTTTCATAAAACGATTTTTACGTGTTTACGGAATTAAGCAGGTCGATGGTATTTTAGGCGATTTCGGTGTATCATCACATCAGTTCGATGTTGCTGAACGCGGGTTTTCAACTCGTTTTGATGCAGAATTAGATATGCGTATGAACCAAAACAGCAGTCTTTCTGCCTACGAAGTAATCAACGATTATGACGAAGCCGCATTAAGCAAAATGTTTTTTTCTTACGGCGAACTAAACAATGCACGCGGTTTGGCTGCAGCAATTATAACCGCACGAAAAGAAGAACCAATAAAAAATTCAGAACAGTTAAAAAAAATATTCTCGCGTTTTTTACCGGCTCACAAGAGCAATAAAATTTTAGCGCAGATTTATCAGGCAATTCGTATTGAAGTAAATCAGGAAATGGATGCTTTAAGAGAATTCTTGGAACAATCGTTAGAAATACTAAAACCAGGCGGGCGATTAAGCGTAATATCTTATCATTCTTTAGAAGACAGATTGGTAAAACGCTTTATTAAAAACGGAATGTTTGAAGGCGAACCTGAACGCGATTTTTTCGGAAGATTTGAAGTTCCTTTTGAAACCATAGGAAAACTGATCGTTCCAACTGATGAAGAAATTAAAGAGAATAACCGTGCACGCAGTGCCAAATTAAGAATAGCAGAAAAAAAATAGAATGGGATTAAACAATATAATAAAAGCAAAATTTTTGGTTGAAGGGCAATCGTTGAAAAATTGGCTTTTTATTATATACATTGTTTTCTGGACGTTGGTCTTGATTGCAAACAACCACTTTTACGAGCAAAAAATGATGAAGGCAAAAGATTTAACCGAACAGGTTAAAGAGCTTCGATCAGAATTTGTTGATAAAAGATCAGAATTAATGCAGTTGAGAATGGAATCGAATGTTTCTAAAGAAATGGAATTTTACCAAATCTTACCGTCATCGGTTCCACCAAAAAAAGTAAAAGTTGTTATAGAGAAAGAAAAAAAGTGGTATGAGATATGGGATTAGCGAAGAAAACAGAAAATAACAGAATTTACTTTGTTTTCTTTGGAATGCTTGCCATTGGTATTGCCATTTTTTTAAAAATGAGCATCATTCAGTTTAAAGAGGGCGAACAATGGCGCAGTAAAGCCGACAGTTTAACGATAAAAGACGAGATTATTCCGGCAAACCGCGGAAACATCTATTCGGCAGACGGCAGTTTACTGGCAACATCCATTCCAAAATACACGGTTTATTTCGATCCTTATTCACCATCAAACGAACATTTCGAACAAAATATACGCGGTTTTTCCGATTCTTTAGCCAAGTTCATTCCAAAAAAATCGGCAGGCGAATATGAATCTTATTTCCGCAAAGCACGTTCAAACAAAAAGCGCTACGTACATATTGCCACCAAATTAAGTTACACGCAGTACATGAAACTAAAATCGTTTCCGCTGTTTAATCTGGGCAAGTACAAAGGCGGAATGATTGTAAACCAGGTGCATGTACGCGAATACCCAATGGGAATGATCGCCAACAGAACCATAGGTTACGAACGTTTAAATGACGATAAAACAATTACAAGAAAAGGTATAGAAGCTGCTTTTACCGATTATTTAACAGGTAAAGAAGGTAAGCGTAAGGTACAGAAAATGTCTAAAAACCTTTGGAAACCAATTCACGATGAAAATGAGATTGATCCAAAAGATGGTTACGACATTACCACAACCATAGATGTGTATGTTCAGGATATTGCGCACCACGCCTTGTTAAGTTCTTTGGAATACTATGAAGCCGATCACGGAACAGTGATTGTGATGGAAACAAATACTGGGCAGATTAAAGCAATATCGAACCTTGGAAAGATTGATGACGGATCGTACCGCGAAACAGTAAATTATGCTGTTTTAGAACGCCATGATCCGGGTTCTACCTTTAAACTGGCATCGTATTTAGCTTTGTTAGATGATGGCAAAGCCGATACAGCTACTATTTATGATACGCATGGTGGAGTTGTAACTTTTTCTGGCAGACAGGTTCGTGATTCTAACCGACGTGGTTACGGAAAGATTTCTTTAGGTCGTGCATTTGAAGTTTCATCGAATACCGTTGTTACGCAAGCAGTAAATCAGGCTTATAAAGACAATCCAAAAGATTTTACAGATAAAATGAAAGATTTTGGTTTTAACGCTACTTTAGGATTGGATCTTAAAGGCGAACCAAAATCGTACATTCCTGTTCCGGGCGATAGAAACTGGAGTAAAATTGCCTTACCATGGATGGCTTACGGCTACGGAATTCTGGTAACGCCAATGCAAACGCTTACACTTTACAACGCAGTTGCAAATAACGGAGAAATGGTAAAACCACAATTTGTAAAGGAAATTCGAGATGTAAATCAGGTGATCAGAACTTTTGATAAAGAAGTGATCAACCCGCAGATTGTAAAACCAAAAGTGGTTAAGGAAATGCAGGCAATCATGAAAAACGTGGTTTTAAGAGGAACTGGAAAAGGTTTGCTTTCGCACGATTTTTCAATGGCTGGAAAAACAGGAACAGCGCAAATGAATTACGGAAACCGTGGCGGAATGTATTACGCATCGTCTTTTGTAGGATATTTCCCTGCCGATAATCCAAAGTATTCCTGTATCGTAGTGATCCATCGACCAACAAAACACAGTTATTATGGTGGCGATGTTGCCGGACCGGTTTTTAAACGTATCGCACAAAAGATTTTTACCGATGTGCCTTCGTTAAAAGAAATCAAAAACATAGAAACTCCGTCACAAGCGGCAGTAAAAAGTTATAAAAAATATTACGCAAACGTAAAGCAGTCGGGTTCTGCAATGCCTAATGTTGTTGGATTACCGGCAATGGACGCAGTAGCCATACTAGAAAATTTAGGTTTAAAAGTACAGATTGTAGGCTTTGGAAAAGTAACCAAACAATCGGTAGCAAACGGAGAAAGAATTACAAAACAACAAATAATTACATTAGAATTAAGTTGAAAAAATTAAAAGACATATTATATAAAGTATCGATAGATGCTGTTAGGGGTTCTACCAGTTTAGACATCTCTGATATTGTCTTTGATTCAAGAAAGATTACTCCAAACTGTGTATTTATCGCACAGAAAGGAACTATTTCTAACGGACACGATTACATTGAAAAAGCTATTGAAAACGGTGCAACTGCAATAATTTATGAAGACGATCCAGCAGTTTTTTCAGATGATGTTACCTACGTTAAAGTTGCCGATACCAATGAAGCATTAGCGTTTATCGCAGCTAATTTTTATGATAATCCGTCAGAAAAATTGTCTTTGGTTGGCGTAACCGGTACAAACGGAAAAACCACTATTGCTACCTTATTGCATCAGTTATTTACAAAAGCAGGTTATAAAGTTGGTTTGTTATCAACCGTAAAAATATTAATTGGTAACGATGCTTTTCCGGCAACGCATACCACACCCGATTCCATTACAAT
The DNA here is from genome assembly GCF_008629655.1 of Paenimyroides baculatum. Taxonomy (GTDB): domain Bacteria; phylum Bacteroidota; class Bacteroidia; order Flavobacteriales; family Flavobacteriaceae; genus Flavobacterium; species Flavobacterium baculatum. Next base: position 77,448 of record NZ_VWSG01000011.1, on the reverse strand, counting down.
AAACAATTACTTAAACCAAATGGTTCAGGCAGGTTGTAGTTATTGTTTTATGGAAGTTAGTTCGCACGGAATTGCTCAAAAACGTATCGATGCATTAGTATTTAAAGGCGGGATTTTCACGAATCTTTCACACGATCATTTAGACTATCACAAAACATTCGCAGAATATCGCAATGTAAAAAAATCGTTTTTTGATTCACTTCCAAAAACAGCTTTCGCCATTAGCAATGCCGATGATAAAAACGGAGCGTTCATGTTGCAAAACTGTGATGCAAAGAAAACAATGTACAGCATACAAAATGTTGCCGATGTAAACGGAAAAATCATTGAAAGTCAGTTTAACGGAATGCTGTTAAACATCAATAATCAAGAAGTTTGGGTGCAGTTAATCGGTAAGTTTAACGCATCAAACCTATTAGCAATTTACGCAACAGCTTTAGAATTAGGTTTAACCAAAGAAGAAGTTTTGGTGCATTTAAGTACGTTGCAAAGTGTTTCGGGCAGATTTCAGTTTATCGTTTCGAAAACTAAAATCACCGCAATTGTAGATTACGCACATACACCAGACGCGTTGGAAAACGTACTAAAAACCATTGCCGAAATTCGCACGTTTAACGAACAATTGTTTACAGTTGTTGGTTGTGGCGGAAATCGCGATAAAGAAAAACGCCCGGTAATGGCACGCATTGCAACAGAAAACAGCGATACGGTTATTCTTACATCAGACAATCCGCGTAACGAAGATCCTTTTGAAATTTTAAAGGAAATGGAAGCAGGTGTTGAAGCGCAGAATACCAACAAATATCTAACAATAGAAGACCGTCACCAAGCTATAAAAACAGCCTGTAAAATGGCTAAAGAAGGCGATATTATTTTAATTGCCGGCAAAGGTCACGAAGATTATCAGGAAATAAAAGGTGTGAAACATCACTTTAACGATTTAGAGGAAGTTATCAATTTTTTAAACGAATTCAATAAGTAAAATGCTATACTACTTATTAAAATATTTAGACTCAATGTTCGATTTTCCGGGATCGGCACTGTACCAGTTCATCACCTTTCGTTCGGGAATGGCGTTTATTTTATCCTTATTGGTATCAACCCTATTCGGAAAAAAAATCATCAATTATTTGCGCAGACAGCAAATTGGCGAAACCGTACGTGAGTTAGGTTTAGAAGGTCAGAACGAAAAAGCAGGAACGCCAACAATGGGTGGTATCATTATCATCATGGCAACGTTAATTCCGGTTTTGCTTTTGGCACGATTAGAAAACATCTATGTTCTGGTTTTGATTTTAACCACAATATGGATGGGTGTTATTGGCTTTTTAGATGATTACATCAAGGTTTTTAAGAAAGATAAAGAAGGTTTAAAAGGAAAATTCAAAGTTGTAGGACAAATTGGTTTGGGAGTTATTGTAGGAGCGATCTTCTATTTCCATCCGAATATTACCGTGCGCGATACGCCAAGTATTTTGTTGGAAACCGGCGTAACAAGTAAGTTCGATATTAAATCAACTACTACAACCATTCCTTTTTTTAAGGATAACGAGTTTAATTACGGACAGTTGATTTCATGGATGGGCGACGGATACGAGAATTACATCTGGTTAATTTTTATACCAATTGTAATTTTTATTGTAACGGCAGTTTCAAACGGAGCCAATTTAACCGATGGGATTGATGGTCTCGCCGCAGGAACATCCGCCATAACCGTTGTGGCATTGGGAATTTTTGCATTTGTGTCGGGTAACTTTGTTTTTGCAAACTACCTCAACATTATGTACATACCCAATTCCGGTGAAATGACGGTTTTCATAGCCGCCTTTGTAGGTGCGCTCGTCGGCTTTCTCTGGTACAATGCCTTTCCGGCACAGGTTTTCATGGGCGATACCGGAAGTTTAACCATTGGTGGTGTTATCGCCGTTTTGGCAATTGCGGTTCGTAAAGAAATGTTGATTCCTGTTTTGTGCGGAATTTTCCTAGCAGAAAACCTTTCGGTAGTTGTACAAGTAGCATATTTTAAATATACCAAACGAAAATACGGCGAAGGTAGACGCATTTTATTAATGTCACCATTGCATCATCATTATCAGAAAAAAGGCTATCACGAAAGTAAAATTGTAACCCGTTTTTGGATTGTAGGTATCTTTTTGGCAATTTTCTGTGTTGTATCATTAAAATTAAGATAACATGCGGTTGGTAATTTTAGGTGCAGGCGAAAGCGGTTTTGGAACAGCACTTTTAGGAAAGAAAAAAGGTTACGAAGTATTTGTTTCTGATTTTGGATCAATCAGTGAAAAATATCAGCAAATATTGAATAATGAAAAGATCGAATGGGAACAGCAGCAGCACACCGAAAGTAAAATTTTAAATGCCGATGTTGTTGTAAAAAGTCCGGGAATTCCTGATAAAGCTCCCATCGTAAAAAAGTTGCACGAGAAAGGCATCAAGGTAATATCCGAAATTGAATTTGTATATCAGTTTGCAAAGAATACATCAATCGCAATTACGGGCAGCAACGGCAAAACCACCACCACAATGCTAACCTATCATTTGTTAAAACAAGAAGGGTTGAATGTTGGTTTAGCGGGAAATATCGGTGAAAGTTATGCAAAACAAGTTGCGATAGATCCTGAAAAATTGTTTGTGTTAGAATTAAGCAGTTTTCAGTTAGACGGAAATATCGATTACAACCCGCACATTGCCATTATTACAAACATCAGTCCCGATCATTTAGATCGATACGAATATAAATACGAAAATTACATTGCATCTAAATTTCGTATCACAATGAATCAAACCGAAAAAGATTATTTGATTTACGATGCAGACGATGAAGCCATTAACAACTGGCTGAATAATAACCAAACAAAAGCACAATTGGTTCCTTTTTCACTGACAAAAAAGTTTGATAAAGGCGCTTATTTAGAAGATAACAACATTATAGCAATGATAAACAACGAGAAAATTACGGTTCCTGTAGCCGAAATTGCAATAGAAGGTAAACACAACGTAAAAAATGCTATGGCTGCTACATTAGTTGCGCAAATGATGCGCGTACGCAAACAAACAATTCGCGAAAGTTTATCTAATTTTCAAAATGCAGAGCATCGTTTGGAAAAAGTTGCTAAAATTAATAAAGTACAATACATAAACGATTCTAAGGCAACCAACGTTAATGCAACGTATTTTGCTTTGGAAAGTATGAATGTACCGACAGTTTGGATTGTTGGTGGTGTTGACAAAGGAAACGATTACGATGAATTAATGACGTTTGTTCACGAAAAAGTGAAAGCCATTATTTGTTTGGGAATTGATAATACAAAAATCATCAACGCGTTTTCGCCAATTGTAGATATTATCGTTGAAGCATCGTCAATGGAAGAAGCTGTAAAACTGGCTTCAAAAGCATCAGAAGAAGGTGATGCCGTTTTACTTTCGCCAGCTTGTGCAAGCTTCGATTTATTTACAAGTTACGAAGATCGCGGAACACAATTTAAAAACGAAGTACAAAAATTATAAACAAAATGAGAAAGTTATTATCCCAATTTCAAGGCGATAAAGCTATATGGGCGTACGTTGTGCTACTTGCCCTATTCTCGTTCATGCCTGTATTTAGCGCAAGTACCAACTTGGTGCACGTTGTTGGAACAGGTTCTATTATAGGTTTGTTGTTTAAACACTTCGGGCATATTTTTGTTGGAATCGTGATCATCTTTTTTGTGCACCGCATTCCGTTCGATCGTTTAAAATACCTAGCGCCAATTGCATGGGTTCCCGTTTCGCTACTGCTTTTTATCACAGCATTGCAGGGAATGATGATTGGTGGAGCAAATGCCAGCAGATGGATTAAAATTCCGTTATTGAATATATCTTTTCAGCCATCATCATTAGGTTGGATTGCCCTGATCGCCTACATTTCTTGGTTTCTATGGCGATTTGCCGATGAAAAATACACCTTTGGCTGGTCGTTATTATGGTTAGGCGTACCAACGGCATTCATTATTGGCCCAGTATTACCGTCGAATTTATCAACCGCCGCCATTATATTATTCACCATTGGTTTGCTGTTGTTTGTAGGTAAATATCCAACCAAATACATGACCAAAATTATAACCGGTTGTGCCATTATGGTTGCTTTGGCAATTGGTATGTTTAAGGCATTTCCAGATATGGCTCCTTCTCGATACAAAACTTGGGAAGCGCGTTTTAGTCGATTTGGCTCTGAAGATAAAGACGAAGATCGATATCAGATCGAAAATGCAAAAATTGCTATTGCACAAGGACAAATGTTTGGTGTTGGTCCTGGAAAAAGTGTTCAAAAGAACTTTTTACCGCAATCATCATCCGATTTTATTTATGCCATCATTGTAGAAGAATTCGGTTTTTTAGGTGGAATATCCATATTAATCGTTTATATATTATTACTCTTCCGATTTTTAGTAGTGAGCAACAAAGCGCCCAATTTGTTCGGAAAATATCTCGCCTTCGGGTTAGGTTTTTCGATCGTCTTTCAAGCATTCATCAATATGGGAGTTGCCGTAGAAATTTTTCCGACAACAGGTCAGCCTTTGCCGTTGGTTAGTTCGGGTGGAACATCAATCTGGATGACGTGTGTATCGTTAGGGATCATTTTAAGTATTTCCCGAAAAGAAGAACAGGTAAAAGAACAATTGGCGAATCAGGAAAAAAAGCAGGAAGAATTTAAACGGATTTTAGAAGAACAACAGGCAGAAGACGATTTAAAGAATGAAAACGATTCGGACGATAATCCGATCTATGCAGTTTTAAACAAATAAATTATGAAACCAAATCCAAGATTTATTATTAGCGGCGGCGGTACAGGCGGACATATTTATCCGGCTATTGCTATTGCAGACGAAATTAAGGCACAGATTCCTGCCGCCGAAATTTTATTTGTAGGCGCACAAGATAAAATGGAAATGCAGAAAGTTCCTGCTGCGGGTTATGATATCAAAGGATTATGGATTTCTGGTATTCAAAGAAAAATAACGGTTGATAACGCACTGTTTCCGGTTAAGTTTTTATCAAGCTTAATGAAATCGCGCAAAATCATCAAAGAATTTAAACCCGATGTTGTTATCGGAACCGGAGGGTTTGCAAGCGGTGCGGTTGTAAAAGTGGCGCAGCAAATGAATATTCCAACGGTTATACAGGAACAAAATTCGTATCCGGGAATTACAAATAAAATGCTGGCATCAAAAGCAAATGCAATTTGTGTGGCTTATGACGGATTATCGGCTTACTTTAAATCGAACAAAATAATCAAAACAGGAAATCCCGTTCGTCAGGATTTATTGACGATTGATACCAAACGCAGCGAAGCACAAGAATTTTACGGATTAAATCCTGATAAAAAAACAGTTGTTGTTTTAGGTGGAAGTTTGGGTGCTCGCAGAATAAATCAGTTGGTAAAAAAAGAACTGCCTTTTTTTAAAGAGCAAAACGTTCAGGTAATCTGGCAGTGTGGTAAATTTTATATCAACGATTACAAGAAATACCACAACAACGAAGACGTTTTTGTGTACGATTTTATAGAACGAATGGATTTGTTGTTTGCAGCTGCCGATGTTATTGTTTCGCGTGCCGGAGCATCATCTGTTTCAGAATTGGCAATTGTAGGCAAACCGGTAATTTTTATTCCGTCGCCAAACGTTGCCGAAGATCATCAGACAAAAAATGCCAAAAGCATTACCGATAAAAACGCAGCAGTATTGTTGAAAGAAGCCGATTTAGACAGTCAGTTTCAAGAACAAATGCTACGCTTATTAACAAACGATCAGGTTGTAGAAGCATTGTCAAAAAACATTAAAACATTAGCATTACCAAATGCTACAAAAGATATAGTAAACGAAATTTTTAAGTTGGTTAAGTAATGAATTTAAAAGACATACATAATGTATTCTTTATAGGAATCGGCGGTATTGGCATGAGTGCCATTGCCCGATACTTTAAGCGTATTGGTAAAAACGTTGCCGGATACGACAAAACGCCTACGCAGTTAACGCACGAGTTAGAAGCCGAAGGTATTGCCATTCATTACACCGACGATTTAGAAAATATTACAGCAGATTATCAAAATACCGAAGATACTTTGGTGGTTTATACACCGGCTGTTCCAAAACATCATACCGAACTTAATTATTTTCAGAATAATGGTTTTTCAGTAAAAAAACGTGCCGAAGTTTTAGGCATTATTACTAAAAACAGTTTTTCGCTGGCAGTTGCGGGTACGCACGGTAAAACAACTACATCTAGCATGTTGGCGCATATTCTGATTGCTGCAAACGCTTCGGTTACTGCATTTTTAGGCGGAGTTGTTGAAGGATACGATACTAATTTAATTGGTAACGGAACAGATGCTACGGTTGTGGAAGCCGATGAGTTTGATCGATCTTTTTTACACCTGCACCCGAATATTGCTTGTGTAATTTCAGACGATGCCGATCACTTGGATATTTACGGAACCAACGATGCCATTAAATCATCGTTTGCAGAATTTGCATCGAAAATAAGCGATAAAGACAAACTGTTTATCGCACAAGGAATTGAAAACATCAACGGTACAGAAGTTTCAGTAAACGGAACGGCTGTTATCAATGCCTACAATTTACGATTCGAAAACGGCAAACGTGTTTTTGATTTAGATTTTAAAGGCGAAAAAATTATCGATATAAAATTACTAATGCCCGGCGAACACAATGTATTGAACGCTTCACTGGCATTTGCAATGGCTAAAACTTATGGTTTAAGCAATGAAGAAATTAAATCGGGATTAGACAGTTTTAAGGGAATCCGTCGTCGTTTTTCTTTTAAGATTAATACCGAAAAATTAGTGATGATTGACGATTACGCACATCATCCCACAGAAATAAAAGCGGTAAGCCAGGCAGTACACGAAATGTACCCTAATAAGAAGATTACAGCTGTGTTCCAACCCCATTTATTCTCTAGAACAAGAGATTTTATGGATGGATTTGCCGAAAGCTTATCAACATTCAACAATGTAGTTTTGCTTGAAATCTACCCAGCACGCGAGTTGCCGATAGAAAACATCAATTCTGAAGTGTTAATAAATAAGATAAAATCGGCGTCGAAAATTTTGTTGCCTAAAGAAGAATTAGTATCTTTTTTAACGGAAAATACACCCGAAGTTCTTTTAATTATCGGCGCAGGCGATGTAGGCGAAATGGTAGATGAAATTAAAACAGAATTAGAAAAAAATAATTGACAAAATGATTAAAAAAATCAATTGGTTCGATGTATTTTTGGCGCTTGTAATTGCCGCCCTGTTTGCTTTGGTTGCCTTTGCTAACCAACGAAACAATGCACGTTATATTGAACAAATTGATGTAAAACTTTTAAGTTCTGACAATCATTTTATTACGCAGGAAATGGTAGAAAAATCGATCATTCAAACCTTTCCCCGCGATTCTAAAATTGTAAACAGCGAACTGAACTTAAAAAAGATCGAAGACAAGCTGAACAAACATCCAATGATTGCAAAATCGGAAGTGTTTGTTGATGTAGACGGAAAATTACATGCCCAGGTTAGCCAAAAAAAGGCAATGGCAAGGGTAATGAACGGCACCGGATCGTTTTATATTGATGAAAGCGGTGATAAAATGCCTTTATCAAACCAGTTCAGTGCACACGTGCCGGTGGTTTATGGCGAATTGAAACCAAAAAATAAAAAAGTTTTTTCTGATTTGTTGAATATGATAAGTAACGACGAATTTTTAAAAACAACGATAACGGGTATCAAGATAAATCCCGATCAGTCATTAATTTTCACCGTTCGCGATTACAATTATATGGTTGAATTTGGGCATTTAAAAGAAATAGAGAAAAAGTTTGACAATTACAAGGCTTTTGTACATTATTCAAAAAACGATACCCTTATAGGTTATTACAAAAACGTTAATTTAAGATTTACAGAGCAAGTAGTTTGCACGAAATAAAAGGATATGAATAAAGAAAACATTGCTGTAGGATTAGATATTGGAACAACAAAAATTGTTGCAATGGTAGGTAAAAGAAACGAGTATGGCAAGCTCGAAATTCTTGGTATTGGTAACGCAAAAAGTTTAGGTGTAAAACGTGGTGTGGTTAACAATATTACGCAAACTATACAATCAATTCAACATGCGGTGGCGCAGGCATCGGCAGAGTCGGGCTGTAAAATCAACGACGTAGTTTTAGGAATTGCCGGGCAGCACATCCGCAGTATTCATCACCAGGAATACATTACACGCGATAAGCCTGAAACAGTGATTTCAGAAATTGATATTGACAAGTTAATAGCGCAGGTACAGAAATTAAACATGTTACCGGGCGAAGAAATAATACATGTATTACCACAAGAATTTAAGGTTGATGAAGAAGGCGGAATAAAAGAACCAATTGGTATGTACGGCCGCCGTTTAGAAGCAAGTTTCCATGTAGTTGTTGGGCAGTCGGCTTCTATCCGTAATGCAGGTCGTTGCGTAAAAGATTCAGGGTTAGAATTATCGGGTTTAACATTAGAACCTTTGGCATCGTCAGACGCCGTTTTAAGTCAGGAAGAAAAAGAAGCCGGTGTAGCATTGATTGATATTGGTGGCGGAACAACAGATTTAGCCATTTTTAAAGACGGAATTATTCGCCACACAGCCGTAATTCCTTTCGGTGGAAATGTTATTACAGAAGATATTAAAGAAGGTTGTTCGATCATTGAAAAACAGGCAGAACAATTAAAGATACGTTTTGGATCGGCTTGGCCAGGCGAAAACAAGGATAACGAAATTGTTTCAATCCCAGGTTTACGCGGTCAGGAAGCAAAAGAAATTTCATTAAAAAACCTTTCAAAGATCATTCATGCACGTGTTGTAGAAATTATAGATATGGTTTTTTCTGAAATTAAAGCTTACGGATACGATAATCCCCGCAAAAAATTAATTGCAGGAATTGTTTTAACCGGCGGTGGATCAGAACTAAAACACATAAAACAGTTGGTTGAATACATTACGGGGATTGATACACGTATTGGTTATCCAAACGAACATATTTCGGGCGAATCGGCAAAATTGGTTTCACGTCCGTTATTTGCAACAGCAGTTGGATTAATGATGGAAAGCGATATTAACAATTCGCGCAGTCGTTTGTATATTCAAGAACATCCTGGCGTAAAAATCCAGCCAAAAGCAGAACCTATCGGCACACCAATTGAACAAAAAGGCGGTATTCAAATGAATACCATTACCGATAAACCGCAACAAAACAGCGATCAAACCGAAAGTAACGAGGAGTCGCAGATAGATGTGGAACAAGGAACATCGGCTTACATTGAAAACCGTTTCCTTGGAAAATTTATAAAGAAGTTTAAAGATTTTATTGATAAAGCAGAGTAAAAAGAAAAACACCGCAGCATATGGATCAGGTATTTGAAAATTTAGCATTCTCTCCAGATTTGCCAAAAAACAAATCGAATGTAATTAAAGTAATTGGAGTTGGTGGTGGTGGTAGTAATGCCATTAATCACATGTACAATCAGGGCATTAAAGGCGTTGACTTTGTGGTTTGTAATACAGATGCGCAAGCATTGAGCAACAGCCCGGTGCCTATTAAAATTCAGTTGGGTTTAACCTTAACAGAAGGATTAGGTGCAGGAGCAAATCCAGAAGTTGGACAACAGTCTGCTTTGGAAAGTATCGAAGAAATTGAACAGTTTTTAGATTCTAACACGAAAATGGTTTTTATAACTGCCGGTATGGGTGGTGGTACCGGTACAGGTGCTGCGCCAGTAATTGCGCAATTAGCTAAAGACCGTGATATTTTAACTGTTGGTATTGTTACGATTCCTTTTCAGTTTGAAGGAAAAGTGCGTCAGGAACAAGCATTACGCGGAGTTGAAAACCTTCGTAAAAATGTAGATTCGTTAATTGTAATCAACAACAATAAATTACGTGAGGTTTACGGAAACCTTGGTTTTAAAGCTGGTTTCTCTAAAGCAGACGAAGTTTTGGCAACAGCATCACGCGGTATCGCCGAAGTAATTACGCACCACTACACGCAGAATATCGATTTAAAAGATGCTAAAACCGTATTATCTAATTCGGGAACAGCAATCATGGGATCGGCAGAAGCAACTGGTGAAAATCGTGCAAAAGAAGCAATTGTAAGTGCTTTAGATTCACCTTTATTGAACGACAATAAAATTACCGGAGCTAAAAACGTATTATTGTTGATTGTTTCTGGTGAAAACGAAATCACTATTGATGAAATAGGTGAAATCAACGATCACATTCAAATGGAAGCAGGTCACAACGCAAACATCATTATGGGTGTTGGTGAAGATCCAGCTTTAGGTGATGCTATTTCGGTTACCATTATTGCTACAGGTTTTAATGTAGAACAACAAAAGTTGATTGTAAACGCAAACGATGAGAATAAAAGTAAAATTATTCATCATTTAGGCGAGGAGCAAAAAGCAACTGCAGATTTATCAGCAAACAACGCGCCTGCGTTTACCAATGCGCCAACGCCAGAGCAACCGTTGCAAAGTAATTCGGGATTTCAGGCGGCTCCAAAAATCGTTTATAATTTAGACGATGATATGGGAAACCAGCCAAATAACGAGGTTGAAAAAAAAACAATAGTTCAAACTCAACCTACTAATATCGTTCAAAATGTAGTTGAACCTGTTCAAAACACCAGTTCTGTAACAGAAAATCAGCCGCAAAACGTTCATCAGCATATCGAAGCACCGCAAAGTATCGTTAAAACGGTTGATATTCGCAATATTGTTGTAAACGAACCAACATTTGTAATTGTTAAGCCAAAACAAGTTATTGCCGAAACGCAAAATATTATGGCAGAACAATTTACGTTTGATTTACAGCAGCAAGAAAGTGAATTTGAATCGGTTGGAAATGAATTTTCGTTTGAAATTCAGCAAAACAATGTTCAGCAAAACAATGTTCAGCAAAACAATGTTCAACAAAACCAAGTACAGCAAAATCAACCGATCGAAAAAGTTGATGAGATCATTCGATACGATTTAAGCGATTATATGGAAGTTGAAGATCAGTTGATGAATTCAAAACAAACCGTTGAAGAGCCTGTTAAAGAAGACGAATCATTTTCGTTTACCGTTAGAACAGAAGAACCAACATTTGTTCAGCAAACACAACGTGTGATTGTTGATGAAAATTCGCCAATGGAAACTTCTATAAACGATATTTTACGTGAAAGAGCTGAAGAGCGCAAACGTAAAATGAAAGAGTTTAACCATAAGTTTAACACAGCAAGCAACCAGATCAACGATTTGGAAAAAGAGCCGGCTTACAAACGAATGGGTGTTGATTTAACACAGAATAACGCAAGTAATGTATCGCGTACATCGGTTTCATCTGATCGCAACAACGATTTACAATTGCGTTCTAACAACTCGTTTTTACACGACAATGTAGACTAATTTAATTAGATTTATATTTACCTTAACCTCAAAAAGACCAATTCTTTTTGAGGTTTTTTAGTTATATTTGCTACTCTTAAAATTTATAAAAATGAGTTTACAAACAAATATAACAGCAGCTTTAAAAGAAGCAATGAAAGCGAAAGACCAAGTAGCTTTAGAATCTTTAAGAGCAATTAAATCGGAATTATTATTGGCACAAACATCTGGATCTGCTACAGAATTAACAGAAGCCGATGAAATTAAATTATTACAGAAATTAGTAAAGCAACGTAAAGATGCAGCAGCTATTTTTCTTGAACAACAAAGAAACGATTTGGCTGAACCAGAATTGGCACAAGCAGCAGTTATAGAGCAGTTTTTACCGGCACAATTATCAGAAGCTGATGTAGAAGCAGCAATTAAAGAAATTATTGCAGAAGGAAACTTTTCAGGAATGCAGTCTATGGGGCAGGTAATGGGCTTGGCAAATACTAAATTAGCAGGAACTGCAGACGGAAAGACAATTTCTACCATTGTTAAAAAGCTATTAACGGCATAACAATAATGTCTTCGTAGTTCAATTGGATAGAATGTTAGATTCCGGTTCTGATGATGCAGGTTCGAATCCTGTCGAGGACACAAACACCTAAATATACGTTTAGATTTTTTAAAAAGAAAAATCTAAACGTTAGGTTCTATAAGGGTTTATGGGTTTCCCTTTAAAAAAAACAATGTCTAAAAAAACTGATATACCCCCTATTCACTTCCCAAAAAACATACCAACAAAAGCAAATGGGAAGTTGACATATAAAGTGATTATTCACGACTATGTGAAAAACGATGAAACATCGGCACTTTATCTACAACTATTTTTAAACGGAGAAAGAAAGCGAATCAATTTAGACCTTTATATTCCGAAAAGTGCTTTTGATAGCGTAAACAGACGTGTAAAAAAATCTTTTAAAGGAAGTAAAGACTTAAATCTTATAATTGAAAAAACGATTTCTGATGTTGTACAGATTGAAATTTTGTATCGTTTAAGCGATACAAACTTAACGTTAGATATTCTTCAAAACGAATTGCAAAATCCTTCTTCCCGATTGGATTTTATAAAATACTGGGAAGAACAAATTGAAATTGACAGTAAACATTTAGCAGCAAGTACTACACGCCTATCAAAAGGGATATTAGCAAAAGTTAAGGGTTTTAAAAATATAATTCTTTTTAAAGATTTATCTATAAATCTAATAAATGAATTGCTTTATTTTATGAAATCAAAACGCGGCAACTGTCAAAACACAATTTTCAATATTACTAAATACCTCCGAAAATATATTAAACGCGCACAAATGGAAGGGATTTCCGTTCCTATTAAATTCTGTGACATTCCACATAAAAAAGTAAAAGCCGAAATCGGCTATCTAAATGATGATGAAATAATAAACTTATGGAACTTCTACAACAGTGAGTATATCACCGAAATATATAGGATAATTTTAGCCAAATTTCTTTTTTCATGCCTTACAGGTCTTCGGATTTCAGATATTCAATCATTATCAGATTTAAATATTATTGAAGGTTTTTTGGTAAAATTTACAGCAAAAAAAACAAAGAAAATTCACAAAATCAAACTTTCAGAAACCGCCAAAATAATATTAGACCACGGGTTTTTATTTAAGGCACATTACCCAGATCAAACTATAAACAGAAAGTTGAAAGAAATTGCTATAATGTGTAAAATACCAAAACAAATACATTTTCACATGGCACGCCATAGTTTCGCTACCAATTTTTTAAAACAAAATGGCAGGGTTGAAGTATTACAACATTTAATGGGGCATTCTTCTATTCGGGAAACAATGGGATACGTACATATTGTTGAAGAAGATCTAAACGAAGAAATATTTTTATTGGATAATATTTTTAAACCAAAAACTAAAGAAGAAACCGACAATTAAGTCGGTTTTTTTAATACATCATAAGTAACAGTTCGAATTTTGTCTGGTAGCTTCCGTTAGGCGTTTCTTTATAACTCATGGTATTTACATAATAACGTTTGTTGTCTATAAAAACAAAATCTTCTGTCGTGATATCCTTGATTTGTTTGTTTGATAAAAAAGCATCCGCAGGAAAAACACCGCTTGAAAGATAATTTCTAAAGGACAGCTGATAGTTTCTTTCGTATATGTTTTTCAAAGTCAAATCATAACCTTGGTAATTTTGCGCAGGTGCCGATGTTGTTGCATTTGAATGATTGTAAATAACCAAACCTACACCACCTTTATCTTCAATTGCTTCGGTCAAAATCAAACCGTTAGATGTTACCGGCATAAATTTAAATTTACTCGTAACTTCTTTGGTATGTTCTTGCAGTTTGTTTTTGGCTACTGTGATATTGCTTTTTGTAACAAAAACATTATCATCTTCTTCATTATCATATTTCAACATTAAAGAATCGAATTCGTGTGTTTCAAATTCATCAATGTAAACAGAATCAATTTTAACCCCTGTTTTCTGAACAAATTTATCATTGAAAAAATCAAACGAAATAGTTTTATCGTGATCGTTCGGTGTGATCTGAAGATTAAACAATTTCTTTAACTCATTTATGTAATCGATAAAAGACCATTCAGGTACGTAACGCTGTAGATTTATAATCGGGTGCGTTAAATAGCCTTTTTCTTCGGCTATTTCTGAAATTTTAATTGAATTAAACTGTATTGTTTCGGAATTAATCCAACTTTGTTTTATAAATGTAATGGCAACATTGGCGTCAGTTGTACCCGTATAAGGCGGTACAAATTCTGCACTGTATGTTTCAATTTCGTTTAACGGCGGGTTTTCAAATATCTGCACTTCAACATTACCGCCAACACCAGCAACATTAACCTGTGCTTTTACAGGAATTGTTGAAAGGTTTTTTAACTCTATTTCTACTTTATAACGCCTACCAACTGGCAATTGAAAAAGGATCTGCTTTAAACTCATACCTATACCAAGCATTTGCCAACCACCTGCAATGTAAGGAATGTTCATTTTCAGTGAATTCAGTTCAATTTCGCACAAATTATTGTTTTCACTGTAAAAAAGTAAACGTTTTATAAAATCGTTTTCGTAAAAATTGCCTTTTACCTTATACCCTAAACTTTCAACAGCTCGTTTTAATGGTGCAAGTAAGTATACCTGCGGGCTGTTTACTGTGTGGTTATCGTAATGCAGTTCACCGCCAAAAGTGTAATAGCTGTTTACCGTCATGTATCGAACACCGCCATCATAGTAAACACGGTTTATACCACCGCGAAATTTAAACCAATCGTCATCTTCTTTTAAATCTTCTCCAAATTTATTGGGAAAAGAATAATCAGGAAAATTAAACAACACTTCCGGAAACCCTTTTTTTAATTGATTTGCAGCATACGTTTTCCATTTGTCAATGTGCATCAAAGGTATTAAGGTTGTACGTTTTTCTTCGTAATTGTAGGTCGGTGGATTTGACGTTCCTAGAACGGTATTAACCCTTTCAGGTAAAAATTCAGATATCTTCTTATCTCTTAAATTATAGATAGGCGAATAAAATCGTAGATTGCATTTACGAGCATTTTTTAAGTAACCCAAAATTTGCAATTCACCCTCAAAGGTTCCTTCTGGTGTTAAAACCTGTACTTTGTGAAAAGTGTCCCGAAATGTAGATGTTGGTAAACGAGAACCTAACGCTTTTCGTGCACTTTCATTTTCAACGATCATAAAAGGGTAGCTGTTTGCCTGAATTTTAAAATCGTTATCTAAAAACTTATTATCACGGTTGATTGTAAGCGTTTCTTTATACACTTCGATTTCAACACCTGCTTTAAAAATCTTGATCATTAGTTTTTAATTTTTGGTGATTTATTAAATTCAAAAGTCAGCACGGCACTGTTTATAAATTCGTTTTCATTAATAACAGGTATTGTTTTCAACGTAGCAACGCACGGAATAAAAACACCATTAATTTCGATTTCCACTTTTAAAGATGATGCAATCTGGTTTACAATTGCATTTTCGCTATCTAACAGATGTCCGGTATCGATTGATACCTGCGTATCTGTTTGAATTTCGGCGGTGTTGTAATAACCCATTTCGTTTTGGTACTTAAAATATGTTTGCTCATCTTTCGTAGACAATTTACCAAACAGTTCTACCAGAACAGGCATCCCGAAACGGTTGTAAAAACGGATTCTTTTTGGCTTGTAAAAACCATTTCTAACCACACGTATTTTTTTCTCAATTACAAAGTTGTATGCTTTAATTCTAAAAAAATAAGCATCAACATCATCGGGAACATTAACAGGTAAAGTAAGCAGCAATGTTTTTGTTGCAGAAATAGATCCTGTTGTTGCTTGTGATGTTATAACCGTACCATTTTCCTTTACAGCTTCGGCGGTTATTATTAAATCTGGATCGTTAATAAAAAAAGGTAGTTGTATAGTGGTATTAGGCTGTACTAATAAAACATCGGCATCAACCGCAATCCACGCCAATTGTTTGTCTTCGTATTTTTCTACCGTTGGCAAAACACTGTATTTTAATTTGTAGTTCAACGTATACTGAATGAACCCTATAGAACTACCAACAGCATAACGTGCAATTGTAATTTTTAAATCTCTTATTAATGCAAATCTTTGAATAAATACATTTTGAACTTCTGACAATGAAATATATTTTAACAGTAAATTTTCAAAAGTAAGTACCATTTGTTGATTGCTTATTTTGGGCATTACAACGCTATCAAATAATTCATTATCTATAAAGATATTTGCCTGATAATGGCTGTAAACGGTTGTATCTTCAACTATAATTTCGGTGATGTTGGCATCGTTTAAAACACGGTTTTGTGTTGGGGCTGTTATCGTAGGCATATTATTCTGAAATTATTGCGTTATTTTTTGTTTGTTGTAGTTCCTTTAGAAGTTTGTCCATTTTTTCCAATTCTTCATAACCAAAGAAGCTTTTAGCAACAATACCGTTTTCTAAATTTCCGTTTAGCTGCATTAAAGTCCCTGTCAACATTGAAAAAACAGGATTATCAAAAAACGGATTGGCGACTGAACCCGAAACACCGTTTAACTGCATTTGGCGTTCATTGTCTAACCAGTCAATTATTGGCGCATAACGGGGGCTTTGAGCCATAAATGCAGGCGCAACCCACTCATTTGCGTGTACCATACCTGTTAACTGGCCATATTCATCACTCATACCTATGCCCTTGTTTCCAGTAGGTCCACCATGATAATGTGTTGGCATTTTCTGTAATGGCGTACTACTGATTTTCTGAACATTTTTAATACCAGAAACAACAGCTAAAGCAGCAGCAGCTGCACCCAACGCAGGACCAACAATTGGAATTCCCGAAAGTGAGTTAAAAGCATTGGTAGCAGATTGATAGGTTGTAATTACGGTTTCTGCAATCTTGGTAGCTTTCCACGCACCCGAACCTTCATTAAAAGCTTCGGCCGCACTGTTTAATGCTCCTTTTACGGAATTTAGTTTTTGTTCTTCCGTTAAGCGCGTCCAATCAACCTGGTTAGAACGTAAAGTTCTTTCGGCTTTGTCAAAATCGGCACGAACTTTTTGTTCCTGGTATGCATATTTTTGGCGGATCTGATTTTTTAATTCTTCTGCACCTTCAACCGCTTCTACTTTTGCCAGTTCCTTTTCACGCTCAATATCAATTTCTAGCAATGATATTTCACGCGCTTTTTCTAATAAGATAAATTGACGTTCTTCTTCGGTTGTCGCTGCTTCGGCTCTACGCTCGTATTCCTGTTCTTCTTTTGAAATTCGATTTTCTTCAGCCAATTCTTCGGCCTGTAAACGATATTCTTCCGAACGCTGAGCACGGGCAGCTTCTAATTCAGCATCGCGGGTGGCTTCTAATTCTTTTAATCGATCAGTATGCGCCTGAATTTTTGCAATTTCTTCGGCAGTTTTCTTGACATCAACAGCCTTCATTGCTGCAATGTTTTCCTGCTGTTTTTTTATTTCATTGGCATACTTATTTGTAATAGCTGCTTCTTCACGTTCTAAACCTTTTAATCTTAAAAGTTCTCGTTGTTCTAAACTTTGTCTTAAAATCTCATCGATTTCTTCTTCAGCTTTATCGAATAGTGCTTTTAATGCTTCGTGCTTTTTCTTTTCGGCTTCAATTGCTTTCTCACGCTCACGCTTGGCTTTTTCTTCTGCTTTTTTATCTACTTTGTTACCTCCTTTACCGCCATTACCTTTACCGTCTTCATTTCCAAAGTCATCACTTCCCCAACCGTTGATTGTACCAGTATAATAGTTTGATTGAATTTCTTTACCAGCTTCACTTAATACTTGTTTTACTGTTTCCTTACCGGCTTTAATAATATTACTTACATTGTTAAAATGTTTTTTAAAAGCATCAGCCGCACCGCCGAAATCTAAATCCCATGCTTTTTTACCAACTTCACTAAACCCCAAAAATGCTTTACTAGCTTCTTGAATGGTAATAATAATAGTTGCTACGGTGCCATTGAAAGCACCTGCTAAAATTGTTAGGTTATGGAAACCACGAACCATTTTTGCTAGCCAGTTTAAAACCCAAACTTTTGTATCGGCAATTAAAGTTTCAAATCCGCCGCCAGTAGTATTAAAAAGCTTTGATATTTGGATATCTAATTCTTCGGTAGCTTTAATTACACGTAGTTGTGCGGCTTCTACATCCGTTAACTTTCGATCGGTTTTTTCCAAACCATCGTTTATAGCTTTTATTACAGCTTCAAAACCACCCGCATCTTCACCCATTGATCCAAAAACATCCGCAACCAATTGCTGTTTCTGCTGAAAATTCAATCCAACCTTATCGGCTTCCTTATTTATCAGAATTAAAGCTTCTTTTGTAGATATTGTACCAGTTTTTACACCGTTTGCCAATTTTGTTGTAAAACCCGAACCAAAAGCAGCAGTTAATGCATCGGAAGCGGATTTAGTCATTTCCTTTAAACGAATATCCATTTCCTTAATGGTATCTACCAACTTATCTTTATAGGTACCCGATTTAGCACCTTCTTCTAAAATGGAAAAGAATTCTTTTGCAGTATAACCAGCGTTTTTAAAATGTACAACATATTCACTAGCGTTATCAAAAAAATCATCTGCAGCTTTACCACCACGAACGTATCCATTTTCTACTAACTCTAAAGCCGATAAATAATCAATTTTGTAAGCTTTTGCTACAGCATTAACAGTATTTGCAACCTTTTTCAAATCCTCGTTAGCTACTTCTGCAAAAGCCTTGGTGCGAACCGTTGCCATTTCTAAAGCTTCACCTGTTAAACTGGTAAATTGCTGCATTAACCTAGTAGCCTTTTCCATTTCAACATTGTAATCGTACCAGTACTTTGTAACTACAACTATACCTGTAAGCAATGTTAAAGCCGCACCTATTGGTGTGGCAATAAAAGCAAGTAATTGCTTTGTAACATTTGATATACCGTTTCTTAATAATTCATATTCTTCTTTTACGCCTTGTATATCACCACTTGTTAAAGCATTAACAAAATTTTGGTAAGAAAAAGCACCTGCATCTAAATCTTTTTTACTGTCTTTTAAAGCTTTACTTGTACTGTATATTTCCGCTGTAAATTCTTTTTGCTTCGCTTTAAGTTCGACTATTCGATCTTGATGTTTTTTTAATTGTTCGGTATAATCAGCATCAGATTTATTAAGGTTGCGTAAATCACGATTCGTTTCCCGTAAACCTTTGGTGATACCGTTTAAACTGTTAACGACTTCTTTGCCGTTAATGTTAATGTTTATATTCCGTACTACTGCTTTTGACATTGTCTAACCTTTAAATTGTATGATCACTTCATCAGCACGTGCTTCGCCAATTGCCTGTGCCAAAAACTCAACAACATTGCTGCTTTCAATAGCGTTGTTTACAACATCTGTTTGTTCCAAACGCATATTAATGCCGTTTTTCTTAACACCTTCGAAGCCGTAATTTTGAACGTATAAATGTTTAGGACCAACAACGCTTAAGCGTACCATTTGCCCTTTATTGAATCGTGGTTTTACTGTTGTATTCAACCGCATACCGCCTGCTTTACCGCTAGGATCAAACATTCGGGTAATATTGTGGTTTACGGCGTTTTGAAGTTTGTTAACTGCCTGCTGTGCTATTTCGCGTTCGCTCATATCAATGATATTTTAAACGAAGTTAGGTTTGGAAAAAAGCGTAAAAAAGGACATGAAAAAACCGCCATATTTGGCGGTTTATATTAATCTTCCCATTTGTCGGGTTCAAAGCAGAAAGGTTCTTGGTTTTTTAAAGAGAAAATTAAATTCCAACCAAACATATTATCGAAGATTGGACCTACTTTTTCAATGCTTACACTGCTTATTTCAAACAAAGAATATAAAAAACTGGTTTCATCTGCATGTTCTTTTTTTAAATAACTAACAACATCTAATGCCAGATAGTATGTTTCATTGAGTACGATGTTTTCTTTTGTAAAATCGTTGGGTTTACCCGCAAAATCAATAATAAGCAGGCTTACAAAGTGCGTATTAAAATTAGCTGTTTTATTTGCATTTGTATTTAATGCACTGCTATGTGAAAGCAAGAGTAATGCAGGGGTTTTAACTCCTTTTCTAAACTGCCCCTCAATTTCTTTTAGGTTAAATCGGTAAAAACCGTTGATGCCTTTATGTCTATTGGCAATTGTTTCGTGAAGCTGTAATATTTTATCAGGATCTATTTTTCTTTCCATTTTTCTTGTGTAATTATAGTGTTGGTAAATTCACTCATAAACGTATGCAGGCGTGTGGCTTTGGTTTCGTTGTAGGTACCAAACTTTTGCCCGGACATTGACAAAACAACATCTAAAAACGAGTGGTTACCGTTTGACTTTTTTTGTTGCGATATAACCTTTGGATAAACCTTTGGATACTTTTTAACCAGATGATTTTTGCATCCTGAATAACAAAGATGCACGGCAATTAAGATGTGTTTTGGCAAACGTTTAAAACGTTTGGCACGTTGGTTTTGTAAATCCCAATTAAAAACCTCGTTTTTCTTGAGATAAAGTACCGCCGTTAAATGTTGTAGGTAGTTGTAATCGTTTGTTTCCAAAAATTTATTAAAAAGTCCATCGGCGTAACTGAAACGTTCAATGCTGAAATCAAACAATCTATCTAATGGTTTCTTGTAGCCAACCAGATCGATAAACTTTTCACGCTTAACATCTTCATAAATAAATTTATAATGTGTTTTTAATTCGCTTAATGGCACCAATTGTAAAACAGCTTTTAGTTTATGCTTTTTAACGAAGTTGTATTTGTGTGCGTTATTGAGTATCAACCACACCGCCAAATCAAATAAATCACCTTTAAGGTTTTGGGCTTTGGCAATTCGTTTTAACTGATCATCGGTTAACAGGTTCCATGTATCGGGAATATTAATATCTATAGTTACATCCATAGCTTTGAAATTTATTCAAAGTTGCATTTTTTGGAAGTTGTAAAAAAGGACAGTAAATTTTTGTAATTTTAAATTAAAATAGCTGTTATGAAATTACATGAATACATTAGCAACGTATTGGAATTTGTTTTTAGTACATGGATCGATATTCCTTTGGAGTTTGAATACATGGTTGAAATTACCGCAACTCAATTCTTTTACCACAACATTGCACTAGATGAATGTTGCAGATTTGCAGAACTGATAATAAACATTCACACAGAAGGTGAATTTGATTATGTTTTTGAATATGAACCTTTCAATGTTTTGGATGATGAACTATCAACAGAATTCGTATATGAGATTGACAACACCGTTAATCCGGAAAGCTTTGCAATAATTATTGATGGCGAAAAGCGCATCGATGTTCACTACAAAGAAAATTTAAGTTATCAGGATCTAGTGGAAAAAGTTAAAGAACTGGATTGGCCATTAGATTAACTTCGTAAGGAAAAGCAAAAGTTTTAATATTCTCACCTTTTAACCAAAGGTCATGATGCTCGCTGTTCAAAACAACGGGCATTCTTTTTTTGTTGTTGTGTATTTCTGCCATTAGTTCGTTGGCTTCTGTTGTTAGTATCGTGTAAGTAATCATAGGAACACCAGTCTGCGGATTATTCCAAACAGAATACAATCCTGCAAAAGCAAACAGTTCTTCATTTGCAACACTTATCTGGTATTTCTGTTTTACCTTTCCTTTGTCATCGTTCCAATGCCATTCAAAAAAATGCGATGCCGGAATCAAACACCGGTTATTGATCGAATTCCTAAAAGAAGGTTTTTCTTCTAATGTTTCGATTCGTGCGTTAAGCGTGTTTTTTTGAAACGTAGTATCTTTTGCCCAGGTTGGCAGCAATCCCCAATTTGCACCGGTAATGATATCCGGTCGTTGATCTACAATTATCGGCATAAACGGATGCGCGAAACCGTTTGCTTCCACTACAGGCTGAAAACCATCTTGATCGAACTTCGCTTTAAAAGCTTTTTCAATCTGCTTATTGCTTTTGCTAACGCCATAAAAAAAACACATACCTACCTCCTTTTTTTCTTTTCGCGCACAAGCGCATCAACCACACCCAAAATTATCACTTCATCACCATCATCAATTTTTACGCTATTGGAATATTCTGTATTCAAAGCAATCAACATGTTTTTAGCTTTGTCGAAACGTTTCAATGTATATTCTGAATTATTGATTGAAACTACAACATCATCTTCATGCTGTGGTTCATAATCAGAGCGTAGAATAATGAAATCCCCGATCTGATATTCTGGGAACATCGACAACGATTTTACTTTATTGATAAATGTACTTTCCTTTTTAGAAAGATATCTTTCATCCAAACTCATTGTATCGGCCAGAAAATCTTCTGCCGGCGATGGAAACCCCGCCTGAACACCACCTAAATATTTAACCAAATATTTTTGTCCTTCTCCATTAACCGGAATATTCTCCAATTCTTTACCAAATACCGGAGCTTTAATAAACTTTATCATATTATTATCCTACTTCTAAAACATCATCCCACATTGTTGTATAATTCGGGCTTAATAGATCCTGGCGCATTTTCCAAGTTTTATCTAAAGCCTGAGAACCCAACTTTAATTTTTTGGTACCGTATTTAAAATTTAATTTGTCAATCACGTTCATCGCTTTGCGGTGTTGCACCGGTTCATCTTCGAACATATTGAACTGCTTTTCGTTTTCGGGCGCAATACCTCCAACAATTACACCAGCTTTTTTGTACTGATAGCCATCTTTAAATATTAAATCTAAGCCTTTTTTCGCATACTTTGACAATTCGATACTTGAATTGGTTCCGTATGGTATTGTAACATTGATCGATTTGTAATACTGTTGGTTGTTTTCATTGAAAGGGTTTGTATAAATGAAAACTGTTACAATATTGCATGTACTTTTTTGATTTCTCAACTTTTCAGCACATGTTGCCGCGAACGTAGATATCCTTTCTTCAAGATAGGATTTCTCACCGTATGTTTTATCAAATGACCGCGTTGTTGCAATGTTCTTTTTGTTTGCTACTTCTTCCAAATCTAAAACAGATAATCCTTCAAGTTCTTTTTTCAATCGCAAACCTACAACTGAAAATTCCTTTCTTACATATTCATTTGGCAACTGGGTAAACTGATATGCTTTGTTTACACCTCTTGCTTTTAGTTTCTTCGCGAATTGGCGGCCAATTCCCCAAACATCTTCAATATCCAACCACTTTAAAGCTTTGATTCTTTTTTCATCGGTATCGATAACATAAACACCTTTGAATTGTGGAAACTTCTTAGCAATACGATTTGCTACTTTGGCTAAAGCTTTAGTAGGCGCAACACCAACGCATGTTGGTATCAATGTGCTTTGCAATACTTCTTCTCTAATTTTTAAACAATACTCTGTTAGATTGTACTTTTCAAAACCCTTCAGTTTTAAAAATGATTCATCAATTGAATAGACTTCAATCTCCGGTGTGTAGCGTTTCAAAATAATAGTTACACGATTGCTCATGTCGCCATACAAAGCATAGTTCGACGAAAAAACCTGAACACCTTTTTCTTTGAAAATAGTTCGATATTCAAAAGCAGGCGCACCCATTGGAATACCTAATTCTTTAGCTTCATTACTACGCGCTATAACACAACCGTCGTTGTTACTTAATACAACGATGGGCACATTTCGAAGTTGTGGTTTAAAAATTCTTTCACAACTTGCATAAAAATTATTGCAATCTACAAGCGCATACATGATACAAAATTATTAAATTGGACAATGCGTTAAAGTTAAAATATGAGAACGTTTAAAAATGTCGTTTGCATCGAATTAGATTTTGATATAGAAATTGAGCCAGAGCACTGGTCCAACATGAATATAATTTCTAAAAATTTAACAGACTTCAACGAGAGGTTCAAAACGGATTTTATTGTAAACTACAGTGTTGATGATTATTTTTTTACGCCATTGGAAGATGAAAGCAACGAACTTTTAATTTGGTTTTTGGAAGGCGTGCCCGAACTTTTATCTTTTGCATATTCACCGACAATGTCGTCCTACGAAGATTTGGATCTTTATTTGAACAACCGGAGGAAAGAATTGAAGTATGTTTTCAGTAAAGAAATGTTTGAAAACTTCCAAAAAAGATATATCGATTATGCACCATTAGGATTTTTAGAAAAACCGGATGCAATTTATATTAAAAGTAAATTGACAGATATGATTTTAGACCATTCCCTAAAATATAAGTTTTAAAACAAAAAAAAGCGATACATTTCTGCATCGCTTAATAGATATTTCTCCTTTCTTTAAATTAATTTTCTGACCACATCCCCTCCTTAGCTTTTTCCTTTACTTCAGATAATATATATTGATCGTCACCTTCAGAATCTTCGACAGTCATCGAACACCAGTCAGCAATTTCTCTTTCTTTTTTTTCTGAAATAAGAGTTTTAATAACATCTAAAGTATAATTTGTCTTACTCATGTCGGTACATTCAACCATGAATAATTGTACCCTTTCGCACATATTCATAGCATCAGTGCTTTCTTTTACAATTTCTTCAAGCAACTCTTCTTTGCTCATCTTAGACCACTTTTTTAAAAGGTCTTTATTTTCTTTTTTAAATTCTTCTACACTAATTAATCTCATTTTTAAACTTTATTAAATTAAACTTTTTTAAAATTCCATAAGCCAAACCACCAAGCACAACCGCCCCAACGACATACAACCAAACCGGCTCTTTACCTTTACTTGCATCTTTTTTCTGCAGTTCAGTTTTTATTTGACGGTTATTTGATACAGCAACATTATTTTGTTGGTTTTCTTCGGATACAGCAGACTTTTCTTGTTTGATGTCCGTTTGATCGGATTTTGAAACATCGTTTGTCTGTGATGATTTTTTATTGATCCGTGGGTTGGTAATTTCGGTTTTGTTTCCTTGATTATCTGTAATAGTAATTTTATCACTTTCAAAACTCATCCACGCTTCAAAGAATGATTTATCGGTAACAACTTCGGTTTTTGTTTCTTGGTTGTTTACCATAATCGTTTCTTTTTTTTCAACAGTTGAATTGTCGACAATAGAAACATTTTCGGTTTCGGTATGTTTAAAATCAGTCGTGCTTTTTTTTGATCTACAAGAACATATTCCCGACGTCAGGAAAACGATCATAAATAATAAAATTAGATTTTTCATTTTACAAATGTTTATATTCTTCTTTAGCATTAAAACTCGGGCAATCTTTCGCAACATTTGGAAAATCTTTATGCCCTTGAATAACCGCACCCGGATACTTTGCTTTTAATCCGCAAATAATTTGCAGCAATGTTCTTTTTTGCGCATCGGTCCGGTTGTCTAACGCTTTTCCGTTATCGTCTATACCGCCAATGTAACTAACGTGTATTGATTCGGTGTTATAGCCTTTTACACCATTGCAAACCGTTTCGTCCAATGCCAATCGTTCATGATCGCCGTTAGGTTTTACAATAATGTGATAACCTGGTTGTTTCCAACCTAAATTGCGCTTCCAATAATTTCGGATTGCTTCTATTGTTGCGCTTTGCTTTGTAGCGGTGCAGTGCACCGCAATGTATTTAATTGTTCTCATAATCCTCTGTTTTCGTATTTCTCTAAATATTTAATCATTTCTTCTAATTCTCTTTTTTCCTGGTGCTTTCTTCTTTGTTCTTTTTTGCGCTGTTGAATTCTTTTTATCTCATTGAGTAATCGGTATTTTTCATTTTGCAATTGTTGTTTTCTGTTATCCAATTGCTGCGAAATATTTGCCTGTATTTCCGTTTCTGTATTTATGATCGATAATACAAGAGTGTCCTTTTGAAATGGTGTTAAACTGTCTGTAGCTTGTTTATTGCTGATTGGTTGCTGATATGGTTTTAACCCAAAAAATAAGATGGGTACCAGAATAAATAATTTTTTCATCGCATTGCCTCCTTTCTTTTTTCCAGTAGTTGAATTTCTTCTTCTAATTGTTGAATATCTTTTGATTTTTTTACGTTTCCATTTATCAAATGTTCCTGGGCTTTCTGCATGTACTGAAATGTTACATCCATTTGTTCTTTCATTTCAGCCCTCACTTCATCTTTCAGTTCATTACGGACAATTTCCCTAACATTAGCTTTTTCGGTTTCACATAGTTTTAATGATGCTTTTGAATCATTGTTTTCGGCTTTTAAACTTGTATTCTCGTTTTTTAATTCTTGCATACCATCTTTTATAAAGTATATCCAAATTAAAACAGCCAAACTTGCAGCAAGAAAAAAACCAACGAACCCACTACCCAGCCTTGTTTTGGTTACCCTAAAAAGCACTTGATATGCGCTTAAAAAAAGCTTTATGCCTTTATCTATTAGTGTTATTTTATCTTCCACGTTTTTAATTTACTTATTAATCATAGCCAACCAATAACCAACTGTCTGCCTTTGTAGACCATATTAAATTGGCATGGGTTTGAACTTCATTACCAAATGAACTTATTATACTTGTACCTTGAGGTTGTAAATTTATTTGCTGCCCTCTTGACACAGTAATATTGATTTGGTCTCCTTCATATATACCTCTACCAAATTGAACAGTTCCGCCAGCTCCACCACCTTGAAATATAATATTATATATATGTCTTCTCAATCCATCTATATCTAAAGCATAAGTACTTCCTGCTGATGGAGTATCATAATGAGTGCTGTCAAAAGAACTATGAAATCTGATATAATCTCCGGATGTAACTTTCATTGTTGCGTTACCAACTTCATCATCTGTATTATCAGCTTCAGGACGTCCGTAAGATTCGTGTGAAGCAAAATAGATTGGCACTTGTGAAGATGTCGGACCAGGTTGCTGTGAATTATCTGTAGAAATATTTACTATTCCACCGCTACCAGAACCGGTTGCAGAAATCACGTTACCTACAATTGATATATTGCTACCTGCAGTTAAAGCATCTTGTTTGCTATTCCAAGTTGAAATATTACCTGTTGTGATATTTTTTACGTGCGTAGGAACAGTAGGATCTGTTTCAGTAAATGACGATAAATAGCCTTGACTTTGTACCCACGTTTGAGTGGCATAGCCATTTAGTGCAGATGCTGTAATGTAACCTGCACCGTTTGTAAGCTGATTGTTATCTGTTGGTATTTGCGATGTTAAAGCATAAGCAGATAAATCTAACCAATCTTTAAACTGACCTTTTGTTGAATAAGTCCATTTACCTGTATTGTTATCAAACAACATACTATACAAAGGATTTACAGCAGGTGCTGAACCGTCGTATAAATTCCAAGCTCCAACGCCTAAAACATTTTGCCAATTAGGTATATTAGTTAAATTTGTTCCGTCTATGTTAGCTTTGTTCGTTCCTAAACCTGTAATACCTAAAACACTTTGCCAATTTGGAATATTCTGTAAATTACTACCAAACACATTTGCTTTGCTATCTGGATCAAAATTTCCATCGTGCCAAATCCACCTTGCAGGGTTCCATTGGTTAATATCGTCATTACGTGTCCTAAATCCTAAACGATTTCCGCCATTTCCATAAGTACCAAATATTTCTGTTTGATAACCACCTCCAAAACCTCCGAAAGATATAGTCGAGCCTGCATAACCTTGATTTGCCCAATTGTAATCAAACCAAACCGTATTAACAAATCCATTATTAGAACCTGTTCCAGAAGCATTATTTAAACCTGCTTGTGAATTTAAAATTATACTATTTTTAACACCTAAAATGTTTTTAGCTTCTGCGATTGTACTTGGTCGCCATAAACTATTGATATTGTCATAAGTCATAAAATATTCAATATCCCCTCCAGTTGTTCCAAGGTATTTTTGACCGTTCCAAAAGCCAGTATCTAACAAAGAATAAAAACCACTTGTATTAGCTTTGTTAGCTAAAATAGCGTTGTAACTATTCCAAAGTTGTATTAAACCTGCTGAAATAATTTCACCTTGTATTTTAACAGTATTACCTAAAGGGTTTATATTTAAATCTTTTCCGCCATGAGACTGTATAAAATTTTCTATTCCGTCGTAGCCTATGGCAAAATTAAAATTAGTAGCTACTGTAACATTGTTAGTTCCTATAATAGCGTTTTGACTATTCAAATACCCTTGATACCATTGAGCGGAATTTCCGTGAGCTAAAGTGTCAATTTGAGCATTCACATACAAAGGTTTCCAAATGTCTACTTTATTTGCGTCCATGAACATTATAAAATCATCTATATACCATTGGAACTTATTAGAACCGTTGTTTCTTAATAGAAACGTATAATCTTCATTTGAACTGCTTCCAAAGCCTTGATAAGCCGCTTCACCACCGTTAACATCTTGAAATGAAATATAATTATCTCCTGTAGTACCTCTTGATCTAAAAATAGCTTTATTGGGGCTTATTCCGTAAAATATAGGTGTCTTATTAGTTGCGTCTGCGCTATTAGAAAGAACTTGATCCCAAGTTAAATTAATTGCTGTTTGAGAGTTTAAATATCCCTGATACCATAGGTTGGCAGAACCGTAAAGTGTAGTGTTTATATTTCCACTTGTAAAATCAGTATCGTAACCAGATCGGGGCGTAATATCTAAATTACCATTTGCGTTATACGTTATTGATGCGCCTCCACCTTGATTTGGTGCGATGTATATACCCGATCCGTTTCCGCCTATCATGGATAAAGTAGAGCCAATTGTCAAACTCTGGTTTGTGGTATTTCCATTTGTTGCAACCTGCTGTAAGTTTAACGCTAAAGCTGTGTTTATTCCTAAAGCATTTTGAAAATCTGTTTTAGTTAAAATATGACCATTCCCTGTAGAACTATTATAACCATAAAAATAATCTATTCCAATAACTCCACTTACACCGCCAAAAGTATTAGTATAGCCAACTCCCCAATTAAAAGTATCATTTGATTGACCAACATTTAAGCTCGGATAATTTCCGCTTTGGTTGGCTTTTAAATTAAGCGCCGACTGTAAACCTTGAATATTAGCAATTGCGTAATCGATAGAAAATAAAATGGTACCGGCATTATCTTTAAAATCTAATCGACTTGGTGTGGTACCGTTCCAATTTGCATTAGAAACTAAATTGGTTACAAAGCTGCTTACCGGAATTGATGATAATGTTTGATCGTAATCGTTAATTAAATCTAACGTATTGTTGCTTGGATTGTATACAAACTGCGTACCCTCATTATTTAAAAAAGCAACATTTAGTGTAGATAAAACCACACCATTACCATCTTTTATTCGAATTAAAGCGTTTGCCTGATCAGCTTCTAACTGAATACCGGCTAAAGCATCTAATGTATTTTTATCGGCAGTTGTGTAAGCTGCTGTGATTGCATCTAAAATTGCTTTATTAATGTGGCTGTGTCGCAAACTTACAGCAGCAGCTATATCAGCATTTATTTGGTTGTAAGAATCCAACAATGCTTTGTTACCGTGTGTATGCGAATTGTCAATTACCGTCTGCGTTAGATTATCTAAAACCAGCTTGTTACTGTGCGAATGGCGCATTAAAAAAGCTTCATCGTATTCGCCTAATTTAATGGCTGTAGGTAACTGATAACCGTTTTGGAATTGCAACCTCTGTGTAGCAGTATTTAAATCTATACCTGCAGTATTTGCACCCAACGTTAATGCGTTGTGAGATTGTGCGCTTGCAGTATCCCAATCAATAAGATCCTGTGGTGTGATACTGTCTAAAACCGATTTGTTTGTATGGTTATGATTATTGCCAATGGTTGCCGCTAATGCTCCAGATGCGTTTGAACCATCGGTATTAGCTTTGCTATCCGGGTTAAAATTTCCGGTATGGAAAACAGTATATTCCGCACTGCCAACTTTTAGTTTTAATGCATTGATATCATTCGCTAAAAAACGATGTGTAGCCAAATTAATATCACCATATTCAATTGTCATTTGACCCCCAATAACACGCAAAACTCTTTTAAACGAACCGCTAAAAAGATCACTTGATATAGTATCGATTTTCCAACTACCACCAATCGTATTTATTCCATTGATATCGGCTTTGTTGATCATTGCCAAATCGTAAACAGATTTTAATACAAAATCTGGTAAAATAGGATTTTCAGGATCAGATAAATCTACCTGAGAACTTACAATAGAATTCACGATGTTGCCATCGATCATATCTTTTTTTATTTTCTCTGTCATTGAATTCTGTATCTGAATGTTACTTTCTTGTTGGCGGTAATAGGGTAAGCAATTTCCTGTCGATGGATTATCAATTTATTTTCTTCGATATGGTAACTATTATCGTTCACAAATCCACCGTTAATGTGCAAGTCGTACCATTCATTTTGGTTAGGCACGCTTTCTAAATTCAGCATGATAAAATTTTCGTTTGCTAAATCCTGTTCTGTTAACTGATATATAAAAACCTGTTTTTGTTTTGGGGATGCACCTGCAGAAATAGCGTCTAAAACCTGCTGTTTACTATATATATCTAAATTACTGTGTACAACTTGTTGTTGGGATGCTGTTAATTCTTGTGCGATAAATTTTAATGAACCAGTTTCAAATACAGGATTTTCTTGAAGATTTTTCTCTATACCATCAATATTTATAGTAATACCAACTGGAACACGACTGTTTAATTCTTCGGTTAAATTTGCAACATCATCAATACCAATAGTAATTTCGGTACCTTCTTTACCATTTATTTTTTTAATAAAGCCCGAAAACAGATTATGAATAGGTACAATTGTATTGTTTCCGTTTAAGAAATCAACAACCAAATCATTATTATTATCTAATGCAACATTTGAAACTCCTTGATTATTTATCAACTGATAATTAACAGAACTGCCGTTATGTTGCTGAACGGTTAATGTACTTGTTTCGGCATCGAATGAGATATTACTAACCAAACTATCAATAGCACCACTTGCTAACGCACCAATATTAACTAAAGCTTGTAATTTTTGTGATGCACTTAGATTTTGTTCTATATACAGAACAGCATAAAAATCTTCTGGCGGTGTAGGTGTTTCCGAACTTGGCGAAAAACCTACTGGCTGTACGGTTCCTATAACTCCCATCTTAAATACCTACTATTGATTTTGTTATTATTGGTTTGTAACCTGCAGTTGTTTTTTCAATGATCGGTTTACCATTACATTGGGTAAAAGCTGCGGGATTTTCTTTTATGTATTCAACTGCCATTTTTGAATACTGATCGGCATTGGCGTTTAAATTATCAATCTTGTTTTTTAACTGTTCGTTCATCTGCACGGCAATATTCTGTTCGTACGGTAGTGCATCAAATTTCATTTTAATTCCGGTGCTTGTAATTTCAAAAACACCTTCGGCACAAACTTTGGCAACGGTTGCGTTTACAACAGCTTTTGCCAAATAGTCTTTTACAATTTTATCGTGAGTAGATAAATCACCCGTTTTTAAATGCTTTAAAAATTCATTACAAAATGTAACACCTAACAATTTATCTTCAATTAATTGAATGCTTGGTTGTAATGCCAGATAGGTTTGGCGGCTGTTGTGAATATTATAACCCGATTGAAATGCCGATGTACTGTTTACGATGTATTGATTGTAGATTGTAGAATAGTTTTCGTGCCAATCTGGAAAAGATTCTGGATTAGCTTCGAGAACTTCTAACAATTCATCCATTGCGCTGTGTGCAGAACGAAGCAACTCCCGACGGATATCGTTCATTTGAAACATGGTAATGTTGCTTCGGTTATCGCTTGTTACATTTGCCATACCCGAAGCATCCATCGTAATTGAATTAAATGGCGTAAAAAGGAAATACGCAAAGTTTGCAGCTGCTGTATATACCAAATCCGTTACCTGCTCTTTTAAATCGGTATCAATAGATAAACCACTGATTTTGCTATAAAGATTACCTACATACTTTTTTAAAAATTCCCGATCGGCTTTTTTTAAATACGGTGTGAATTCATCAATCTCAAAATTGGGTGAAACTGATATGTACTGCTTTAATATTTCTACTGTATTAATCATGCTAAATGCCGTTTTGTGTTGATGTTGGATTTTTGTCTAAAGTTGTTATTTCGGTGTTTTCGTAAGCGAATTTTATTTTCGGGTTCCAATTGTTGAAGTCCTGAATAAATTCTAAAACCGATAGCGAAACATCACGGTCGGGTGTTTTAAGTGCCTGCATAATATTAAATGCAACACGTTTATCTGATCCTGAACCTGCACCCAGTTTACCGCCCGGAATACCTGCACCAATTACCGAAGGATCTACACCCATCGCAAACAACACTTCACTGTTTGCAGCTTCGGCTTCAGGCAAGTAACTACCATCTTTAAATTTATCGTCAATAGGAGTGATCTTTACTGCTGATATCTGCTGATCTTTGGCATCTGCAAACATGATCGATGAAATAGATTTGCCCGAATTTGTATTTCCGGACAATTCGTCGGTAATTGCTTCTATTAGTTTTTTACGTATTGACAGTTTTTTTTCTAAATCGTATTTTTCCCATTCTTGGTAATAAAGCTTTTCAAAATATCTTTCATCGATTTCGATGATGTACTTAATAGAAACCTGGTTTTTAAATATATTAAGCTTGTATTCGGGTACGCTGTTGGCAACTTCTAACCAACCGCTGTTAAGAATTGAATGCCAATCGGCTTCCGGGTAAAAACTTTCATCTGATACGGGATACCCGAAAGGAATAGTGAAACGATCGATATTTTTTTCGATGCAGTATTCAATTATTTCTTCTTTGGTTAAGTACGGATTTATTAAAGGAATTTCGGAAACGTATTCTGTATCTTCTATATCGATGTTACTTACATTCCCAAACTTTGAAGAAACATAAATTTTATCTACAAAACCTTTATTATTTGGTGCTGCATAACGGCACCATGCCGTTTTTTGTCGGCGAACAGATGCAATAGATTTGCGATCAACAGATAAAACAAATTCGGGAAAAGCCACATTGAACCATTCCAGATCTTTTATTGTTTCCTGTAAGAAAAGTTTGTATCTGATTTTTTTAAGGAATGCTTCAATTACCGGTTCTTCATCAATCGGAACAAATTCTACAACCTTTTTACCGGTTTCTGATTTACTGTTTTTGTACAGTGTTAAACCGTTACCGTAATGGGTGCGTTCTTTAACACGCATTGCCGATGAAGCCGAACCATTTTTACGGACCGCTTTAGCTAACGTAGTAGGGAATTTGTCTGAATCGCCCCACTCAATATATTTTTTACCTGCTTTACTGTTAGGTTTTGAAGTTGTATGCGAAGTTTCTGAACCATTCACACTTTTAACCATGGCAACATTTTGTTTTCCGTTGGTTTTTCCTTGTACCTCTACAAATGTTATATCTCCAAATCGTTGCATTAGTATATAATAGGGTGTGAGTTAATTGTTATTAAAAAATCTATTCTTATGGTTTTTACAGAACCATCTGGAAACTCAATGTTTCGCGTGCGGTTTTTATAATGGTTCGGGCGTTTGTTTTGCTTTACTTCATTTAGCACGGTAGCAACAGTTTCGGTTTTCTTTTTGTCGTGGTTAGCTTCTGGCAGTAAGCGAACGTTTTCGTGAAAAACATATTTACCGCCTTTACCTGTTTGATCATTGAACGTTCTTAAAGCAATGTCAAAAGGAGCAAACGAACCATCGGGTTTTCGAGTGTTCATAATTTCCAAAGCCTGCTTTAAAAAGATAGATGTTCTGTTTTCCATAGTTCAAAGGTCGATTTACAGCCTACCAAAAAAAAGGACATCATTTTTAAGCACGTTTTGATACCTTTTTTACACTATATTTTTAATTATCTATCTGATAATCAAAGATTAAAAGCATTTTTTTTATTTAATATTCTAATTTTAACACGAACGTGCCCGACGGTCGCCTTAAAATTTTTACAAATGCCATTTTTCAAAAAAAGGATATATGAAAACGCTAAATGTTAAAATTTTAACTTTTAGCGTTGATTTTCAAGGTTTTACGTGTGATTATCCAAGTTGGATACCACCTAACTGGTGAAATGATGAAGATTTTCGTGTAAACCTGTCGTTATACCTGTGGAAGATAGGCATATCGAATGCATCGGTTAAATGGGTTGCATGTTCTTGCGGTAAACTTTGATTACGTTCACTACTCTTGTTTTTCTCAATACCATTAGTACCTTCTTTAGCTTCTGCACGTTCCAATGCAATAATAAGATCCGGATTGTTATGCTCGTTAATACGTATGATTGGAAGATTAGGATCTGATTCTTTTAAACAAGTATTGATAAGTAAATACTTTTCTGCGTGAGTAGGTGCAGAGGTTTTAGCCATAACAATAACAGTCCAATCGTGTGCCGTTAGAATGTCTTTTATTTGTTGAAACAAAGTTCTACTACTGTTTGGCAGCTTGTTATGTCCATCGTGACCACCATAAATATAACATACTTTATGTTTATGGAATCTGTAGTAAGGTATTAGTTGTTCAATAAGTAAATCATCCAACAACTTAGGATTCTTAACAAACATACTTTTTAACTTTCGGTATTCTAAAACTTTACCGGTGTTGTTTTCTTGACCAACAGTAACACTATTGAAAACTCCAAAATCAAAAGAAAAATCTAAAGGTGCATTCTCATCAACATCAGTATCGTAAATACTAGAATGTTTATATAAAGTTCTAATATCAAACCCTTCCTGCGCACTGGTATTGTATGCTTCATAGTAATGTACTTTAGGGTTTAGGTTAGCGTAAAATCCATCCTTAACACCATTTGGGCGTATGTTTAATATTTCAGTATCATACATCAATTGGCTTGGTGCCTGCTCCTTCATTCTTTTAAACCAGTCTTTTTGCAGATAAGGGTTAGATAATGCAGAAGCCATGATAAATAAATATTCATCAGGATACTTTTTAGCTTTCGCTTCCATTTCTAATATCCACATACCTTTTCGAGATATCGGCATAGATGATACATAGAATTCAGATCCTAACAACGGACAATTTGCAAACTCTTTTTTCTGGGCACGGTTGGTTGTCTTAACGTTATTGTAAAGTTTATCAGGATCTAACGTTAAACCTTCATCACCAACTTCGGCATAAGAGTTCAAACCACGACCACTGTTTGGATTATCTAATGAAACCAATTGAAATATCGAACCATTTGCAAAGTGCATCACATTGTTCCATTGCTGTGGCGGTTGAAAAGGCATTGCAAAACCATGCCGTTTACCACACCTACCAATTACATAATCAACATCTTGGTAAAAACCGAACATTTCCAAACCTTCAATAGCACTGGGTAACGTACGCGAAAGCAATTGTGTGTAAGTAGCACCAACCAACGCAAAAGAAGCACGTGGCATTGCTAAAACCAAATCACGCATATGTTTACCCATAATGGTAGTTTTACCGGCACCACGCCCCATAATTGCAAACTTTCGTTTTTGTGGTGCGATGCTGATAAAAAACTGCGGAATAGTTAATTCAATATTTAAATATTTACGCCTACCTGCTACCATCTTCTTCTTCGGTTTCTTCGTTGTTTACTTCTTCAAAGTCTACATCGGTAGCATTAAAATCATTAAGATCTACTACACCTTTCACAATCATTTCCATAAATTTCGCCATTGCTTTATTGTTAACCGAAAGTTTAGGGGTAACTGCTTCGAATTTCTCTGGATTGAATTCCAAGTTTTCTTCTTGATCCAAACCACCAAATTTACTCATCAACTCAATTGCTTTAGCTTCAACTTTAGTATCGCCACGTTCACGTGCACGCTGCAGTAATTGAAAAGAATATTCGTACAGAAGTGCCTGTTTGGCTTTGCGGCTTGTTTCGTTTATTTCACCGTACAACAGTTCGCTATTGCGAATATCCGAATAAGCCTGTGCCTGCTCAATGTCAAACTTTTCTTTTAAAAATGTAACAATCTTTTGTTTGTTCCAATAATTTAATCGCAGCTGCATTACGTACTGCAGACGTTCACGAACAGCTTCCAAAGTTGGCGAAAGAGGATACTTTTCCGGATCTGCATAATATGCACGGAGTTTATCAAGCGATGTGTCGCCACGTTTAAACGCTAGTAGATTTGACATCGATTGTATTTTTTATGATTAATTGTTGTTCACGTTTTTGCAGGATATCTTTTTCCTGCTTTGCTATTTTTCGCAGTAGTTTATTACGTTCTGCAGGGTTTTCTTCGGCTGATAAATTCGCCTGATTTATTTTCAATCGTTTTTCCATTCGGCTAACCGATGAATTTATGTTTGCCTGTTCACGTAGCAATTTTCCCATAGAATAGGCAGATATATTTTCTACCGATGTTTCTTTTGGCAGTTGCTTGTGTTTTTGCCAGTATTCTATTTTATCCCAACAAACAGCATTTGCTTTAAAATTGCGTGATATACGTGTTTGTATTTCCAATGCAGTAGCTTCATCTTCAATAGCAACTTCGTTAAGCTGTACTTTTAACAGACAGTTTTCTTTAAACAGATTATTTGCTTCTAACAATATTGGGCGCAGTTCCGGTGGCAGTTCATGGAATAATGGCGCAATACGTTTGCTTTCTTTTTCGGCAGTTTGTAAAACAACATTTTCTTTTGGCTTTATACCTGGTGCAGTAACATTTGTAGGTAGTGCAGTAAGCTTGGTAGGTAGTGTACTTACCTGTTTAGGGATAAGCTTTTTAAGTTCGTAGATAAGCTTTTCTTTGCGCTGTGTAGTTTCGCGCAAAGCAAATTGGCGTAGTAACATTTTACTGCACCCTTTAGTGTTTTTATAAATTTTGACGCCTTTATTATAATCTGCGCCATTATCTAACCAATGTTGTATAACTTCCATAGTACAAAAATGGAAGTTGTAAAACCTTTAAAAAAGGACATTAAAAAACCACCCTTTTCGGGTGGTTAGTTTTTTAACTGTTAATTTCAATAGCTGTTATAACTTCATCAAGTTTGTTACAAATATCTTGCGCATCGTAAACAGGTGATGTATTATTCTCAATTCTAGAAAGTGCTGAATTAGTAATATTTACATTGTCATTTAAAGAATTTATTTCATCTTTAATTTCATTAAGAACTTGTATTAATTGTTCAAATTGTTCGTTTGTCATAATTGTTTATTTAGGTTTATTCTTTTATTTTTTCATATATAGTAACATTAACATCAATGTCACCGATTTTTTTAACTCGTTTATCGGTAGCTTTCCAACCTTGTGCTTCAATGTATTTAATTGCTTTACGGTAATCGCCTTTGTTAAACTTGTTGCCATCTTTATCGTAAATAGCCTGTGCATCCTTTAAATCGTAATTATTAGGGCGGAATTTATCCTGTCCGTAATCAATAAAAACACATTCTTCGGTAGTGAACGGTTTAATTGCTGCATAAAGTTCAAACGAATCTGCTACCTGGTTTAAATCTTCTTTGTTAACCATAATTTGCGCAGATACCGCCGATGTTGTTCCTAAAAGAACTAATAATGTAAGTAGTTTTTTCATGATAAAATTAATTAAGTGTTGAACAAACTTAACTAAAATTTTTAAAACAATACTAAATTATCAGTAGGGTTACTTAAATCATAATTAGCAGTTAGTACTTCAATTTTCTTTTTACCGGGTCCGCCAGTACCATTTGCTACACTAACAGTTTGCTCAATATTACGAGTAAACCAATTGTTTTTTTTGCTGTAATCGGTTAAAATATCACTAGGGTATGATGACATTAAAAATTTTCCGTCGCATTGCTGCAGGGTTATTAAAAGGTTTTCAAAATCATCTTTACTGTAACCGTCATAATGTCCGCAATCGGAGTTGAAATAAGGAGGGTCACAATAGTGAAATGCATCTTTATGATCACGACTTCTTATAATCCTCAACGCATCTGTATTTTCTATTTGTACGTTTTGTAAACGTATAGCCAAATTTTCAGTAAAACTATTTTTCTTACCATTCAGTTTTTTAGGCATCGTACTACCTTTAACATCATAACCCCAGGAACCATCTAACATAGCACTAAATGATTGTGTTGATAAAACCCAAACCGCCCATGCACGTTGAATGCGTGTAAATAAATGTGGGTTTTCATACATTACTGTAGCATCAGTATGCAATGATCGACTGTGTAAACTTATTCGAACCATTTTTTCTAATTCGATAAATTCATTTTTACATACTTCATAGAAATTTATTAGCTCACGGTTGTAATCGTTTATTATTTCGGCTTCACTGGGTTGTTTTGCCCAGAATATAGCACCGCCTCCAACAAAAGATTCAGTGTATGTTTTATGTTTTGGTATTAAAGGCAAAATAGTAGATACCAGGTTTTGTTTGCCGCCATAGTAACTAATTGGTGTTTTCATATTCAAACCATTGATTTTTTATATATTTGTAATCTCACATTCATATAATAGCAAAGCCACCATTAAGAAGACTTATGTCCTCCAACGGTGGCTTTGGTGCTAAATTTAAAATGAATGTGAGAGTTTACTTTTAAATGTTGGAGGACTTTTATTCCTCCTCTTCCGAAAGATCTTCAATTGTTTCTGTTCGTAAATCAAATGGGCTTTTAAGGCACCAACCTAATTCTAAACCTTTTTGAATTTCAATATACTTTCTGTTTTCAGCTTTCCTTTTGGTACTGTTTTCTACAACATACATTGTTTCTTTGTAGCCCAATTCTTCCAGAATTAAAACCAATTCATAATCACTAATGCAATCAACAGGAAAAGTATTCCACAAGAAAAAAAGCAACTGCGAAGTTTTCATCTTCATGTTGGCATTTTCGGGCGTACTGGGTTCAAAGTTATTTTTTATAAATTCTTTAATTTTTATTTCGTAACCGTACATAGCAAAAATTTTAAGGAAAAAACGCTCACTAAAAAGCAAGCGTTTTAAAACAAATTATAAACATTTAATTACGGTGTTACCGTGGTAACAACATCGCCTTTGTAAATTGGTGCAGGCCATTGCTGTTTATCGGCAATTGTAATGTTTAAGCCATTAACACCTTCACGCGGACCTTCAATGATATGTTCCTGGGTTTCAATCCAAGCAGCAAATTCATCACTTCCCATTTGGCGTAAGTTTTTTGTACCAATTTCGCGGATAAGGCAAATTAATTTTTTATTTTTTACCCAACGCATGAATCCAAGTAAGCGGGCTTTACTGCCAACAATTTGCCCTGCAAGTTCGTTTTGAAACAAACGGCGTTCTTTTTCACCAATCTGCGTTGATTTAATGTTTGGAGTTTCTTGGATAAACTCTAATTTTTCCCACTTTTTATCGGGTTTTAAAGTGTGTCCGGGTGTTCCTGAAATCTCAATCAATTCTTCTAAAGTTGCAGCTGCATTTGGACTATCACCGCACAAATCTTTAGGATCGGTCATTGTAGCTAAATTTTTTCGCTCAATGAAATACAAATCGGTCGATAGACCTGCACTTGGTTCACAGCTTTCGCCGTTAATGTCATCTAATGGAATATCTGGCATGGTTACGCTCTTTTAATGAATATGCATTTACCCATAACAAGTTCATGCAATAATTCAGGGTTATTTAATACTTCTTCTTGCGAATAAACTTCGCCATTGTAGCGAATGCGTTTAGGTGCATCGGCAGTAAAACCATAACCTTTTTCAGGTTTTTGTTCTTCGGCTTCATGCTGTGCTTTCGCATCGGCTTCCTTCTGTGCTTTCGCATCAGCTTCCTGCTGCGCCTTCGCATCGTCTTCTTGTTGTGCTTTTGCATCGGCTTCTTGCTGTGCTTTCGCATCAGCTTCTTGCTGTGCTTTCGCATCGGCTTCCTTCTGTGCTTTCGCATCAGCTTCCTGCTGAGCCTTCGCATCGTCTTCTTGTTGTGCTTTTGCATCGGCTTCTTGCTGTGCTTTCGCATCAGCTTCTTGCTGTGCTTTTGCATCTACAGCCTTTGTTTCCTGTACATTTTCTACAGGTGTAGCTGCTGCATCCTTTGATGCAGCAACTTCTTCTGTTTTTCTTACTGACTTTGCCATTTGTTATGGTGTTACAGGTTCAAATACTTCTTGTGGAAAATAAATTTTATTTAATTCATTGTTTCCTAAACCGCGAACAGCATCACCGTCAAAATTTCCAACAAATACCAACTGGTTAATTGCAAAATCGTAGTTTAAAGTAAATTCCATAAACAATTTTAGAACATAATCTTGTTTTTGGATATCCGTAATTTCTGGCTTATCGATAATGTCGATTAAACGTTTTAAGTTACCATCAACTGTAGTGAAAATTACATTACCAGGAATAGGCAATACAATAATTTCTAAATCTAATAATGGTGTTCTACCGGCACTGTTAGCAGAAAAATCAGTATTATCTCCATACGTATCTCTCCAAGCTTTTTTGTACAATAAAGCCATTGGGCGGCTCATAAAAACAGGACCTTTAGCGTAACGCAATGGAATACCCGTTTCGAATTCTTCAACAACATCAAGAATGTTAGCTAAAACAGCTACCTCTAATGGAATTGAAAACATAGGATCGGTTGCAGACAGCAAACCTTTTTTAAGCAGGGTTAATAAACCGTTTAAAGATTTTCCAAATTCTCCATCGGCATTAGCATCATCACGTTCGCCTTCCATAGATAAAATTTCCAAATCAATAATAACTTGTTTTTTCAAGTCATCAGTTATGTGTTCAGATATTTGGTGATCTTTTGCGTCTTTACCTTCCGTATATAATTTAGCCAACCATGTACCTAACATATCACTTGGCTTAAAAGAAAAGTTTACTTTTTGTTTAAAAGATTTTAAAAGTTTTGCACGGAAATTAGCTTCTCCCAATTCCTGCCATTCACTCTTAAATCCTTGTACTACATGGCTCATTAAAGAGTGAACCATAGGATACTCACCGTTTATTTTTGTCAGTGTTTGGGCGTATTTGTTCACCGTTATTTCGGCTTCATAAACCATTGACGACAATAAGTTAGGGTTTTCTTGAATGTAGGTCCCTAATTCTTCTTGAACTTGATCTAATTTTATCG
The DNA here is from genome assembly GCF_008629655.1 of Paenimyroides baculatum. Classification (GTDB taxonomy): domain Bacteria; phylum Bacteroidota; class Bacteroidia; order Flavobacteriales; family Flavobacteriaceae; genus Flavobacterium; species Flavobacterium baculatum. Next base: position 36,456 of record NZ_VWSG01000011.1, on the reverse strand, counting down.
ACATATTTTATTTATTTAAATATTGATTTGCAAATTGATTATGGCTTGCTTTTTCATCAAACGAGCCCTTCTCATCTTCCTTCGGTTTTTCAGTTCCGGTAGGGTTTGTGTGCCCCGCAGATAAACCTGCAATACGTGCGGTAATATCTGCCTGCGTTGCATCGGCTTTTAAACCTAACGCCGTAGCAATTTCCTGTACATTGTTTGCGTGTTCGATAGTAGCAGTTTGCAATGCCGTTTCTGCTGTTGTTTTAGCTTCGTTTGCTGTTTGCAAAGAAGTTTCTAAAGTTTGTTTTTCGGCTACAGTAAAAACAGAACCCAAAGCATCTTCCATGCTTTGCAGTTGTTGTTCGTTGAAGTATGTGCCTTTTTCTTCATCGATGGCTAGGGCAGTTGCTACACCTATTACCGCCATCACTCGTAGGTGATTTGACATTTTCATATTAAGATTTGAATTATTACTATTTTGGGTTTCTTTGGTATTGAAGATTGATTGAATAAGCGTATCCATTTGCCCGATGGTATCGATTAATCCTAATTCTAAAGATTTTTCGGCATCATATGTTGATCCATCAAAAACAGATTCGTTTACATTTGGGCGTGCATCTTTCACGTTGTTAATGAATGTATCGGTAATAGGATCTAATTCGTTTAGAATGTAGCTTTCCGGATTTCCTGCCAATAAATCGCGGTACGATTTGTTTTTAGCTGTTGATTTGGTAGCATATTCGGTAATAACCTTTGCGCCTTGTTTTTCGTAGTATCCGGTTAAGTCAACAAACGAAATCATTGTACCGATGCTTCCAATCATATCGGCACGCGGATTTGCGGTAATGCTAGTGGTTGCCGATGCTATGTAGTATGCTGCTGAACACAAATAACCGTCGGTATAAGTGTGAATCGGTTTTTGTGCAGCCTTTAAAAAATCGTAGAATTCTGCGGTACCCGAAACCTGACCACCACCCGAATCTATATCAAGCACGATACCTACACACATTGGATCGTTCAAATATTCCTGAAGTACTTTTTGATGATCTTTAGTGCCAGTAGGTCCGCATGCCTGATTGTATTTAAATATGGTAGATTTTATAGGGTTTACCATTACAAACGGTTCGTTTGCTTTAGGTAACACCAAATCGCCCCATTTATCATAAGTAGCAAGTACAACCGTACCATTTTTTAAAACAATGGCAGGTTTATATTTTTCTGAAACTTTAAAATCGGTACCGGCTAATACCGATTGCAGTAATGGAAGCATTCCGTTAATTACAGAAGGTTCCATATACCATTTACCGCTTAATAAAGAATGTAGATTGTCGATCATTTGATGTTACACTATTTGTACGATACAAATTTGGTTTAGTGCAATACCAAAAAAAAGGACATTGATTTTATAGAGAGTAGTAAACCGGGCGTTTACGAGTGGTACCCTGTATTTCAACAGTAACAAAAGCTTTATCTGTAATAACGCTACCGTTTTTTGGTGTGAACTTCATAAACAAAGGTTCTTCGTTTGTGCCAAACAGTTTTTTAAAACCGCTGTAGTAACTTACTATGGCAATACCCGGTTTGTTTTTGTACATATCCAACAGCGTTTCCAGTTCTTCGGCACGGGTTAAAATGTTATATTTTAAGGCATTTTCGTACAATTCACCGCTGTTACTTTCTTTAATTTTACTGTCATCGCCAAAGCTTTCTTCATCTACTGTTGCGATTATACTTTTGGTATTGGCAGCAAAAACCAATTGACCAGAATTTTTATCGGTTAGCTGTATAGGCCAGTTGCTAACTTCGGTAAGCAGATAAAATTCAATTTTGGCAATACCGGCTAATTGTTCTTCTTTATATATTTCTTCCATTTTTTATATACTTTTTTCCGTAATTTGTCCCTTTTTTATTCCTTGTAATTCAATGGTTTACAAGCGTTTTTTTATCCTTGTCAGATTTTATATTGTCGTGTTTTCGCTTATAGTCACGATAAACGGTTTCAAACTTCAAATCATCTTCGGTTATGCCGTAATTATTTAAAAATTCTTTGATGGCTGCAGTAGCTTTTTCGCCTTTTACAATTTTTGAACGGATGAAAAGGTGCATATCTTCACGAAATAAATAATAAAGCGCACCACCCAGTGCATTTAATGTTGGGATATCGATAGAATGGCCCACATTTTTAAAACACCATTCGGTTAAAACCACTTCGTAAACATCATCGGTGTAGCGGATGCGTTCGTTTGGATTATAATTTTTAGTAAGTTTTTCGTGGACCATTACACCCAACAGACTTTGCCGGGTAATGGTGTGCTGTAAGCCATATCTGGCGATCAGATATTTTTTTACGTAGGTTTTGCAAGGGATTTTTAAGTTAATCATATAAAGTTGAGTGTTTTATGTTATAAAAATACACCCTTTTTCGGAACAAAACTACCGTTTTCGGGAATAAAAACCAAAAACGAAACAAAAAACTACCGTTTTCGGTGCTGTTTTTTTGAAAAAAAAGTTCCACAATCCCACATTGTTGATTTTTAAGCAGTTGCATTGTGGAAGGTAGTTCCACATTGTTGGAACTGGTGATGATTTGTTGGAAAGGATTTTTTTAGTTCCACAAGTTCGGACAAAAGTTCCAACACTTTTAATAATAATAATTTGTAATAATACTTAATATAAATAACTATATATCAATAAATTACTATATATATAAATATAAAATGTTGGAACTGTGGAACTGTTGAACCAAAAATCCTTCTTCTTCATGCAAAAAAATTTCTCTGAAATTTTATATTTTGGGGGTGTGGGGGTGCGGAATATCGAAACGGAGCGATACTGTATGTTTTTACAATAAGTGTATATAAAGGAAAAACCGATCGTGTTACTGATCGGTTTCAAGGGGGAATGGTTTTAAAGTGTAAGTTAGTTCTGTAGTGTAGGGGATTTCTTTTATTTGTTTAAGATAACCTCTTTTATATCCTCCAATATAGATATCCTTATCATCATTATACGACCGCAGGTAAAATATAATTTCTTCTGGATCATTTATACGCGCAATGTTGTAGGTTCTTTCTTCTATGAAGTTTAAAAATTCCGGTCTACTGTTGAAATTAAATCCAATCGTGTTTAAGTTTTTTGTTAAATAATCCTCTAGAAAAGCAACAAATTTTGATGATATTTCATCAGTGAAATGATCTGCTTTAGAATAAGGAAACTCAAAATTATTTCTATCCATACTGTACGTTTTAAAGGTTAATATTTAGGAGTAAAAGCACCGGTTATCCATTCGCTTACGGTTTTTACATCATTAAACCCGTAATCAAAATTGTCTCCAAAAGGATAATCATTGAAACCCGGATACCATTGTTTTTGCAAATGTTTTTTAGCTGCTTTATAAGGGTAATTTATTCCCATGTCTAAAGTAGTGTAAACCTGTTCACCATTAAATTCTGTTATTCTATGTAAAACCGTTGCAACGTCGCAATTAAAACCTTCGGTTAAATTATACATAAAGGTGGTATTTGTTCCCGTTCGTTTGACTTTATTTAAAAGATCTTCTGCACCTTCAGAAGAAAAGAAAGGTATAACTTTCAATTGCTTCTCTATTTCTATTAAATTATTTAAAAAAGCATGTCTTTCTTCTTTTGTATCAAATATATAATCACCAGATTCGTAATTATGTTCTTTTTTTAAATCGGAGTTAAAAAAACCGCCCCAAACTTTTACGTGATATTGGTATTTTTTCATGATAATGTTTTTTGTAAATATAGTTAACAATTATATTTTCTTTTTATAGTTTTCTTTGATTTCTTCAAGCTTTTGCTCAAACTTTGATTTTGCACGGTCGCGCTTCTTTGTTTCTACAACTAATGAAATAATTGCCGATAAGAAAGCAATTTGTTCGAGTTCAGCCATACCGTCACCAACATCAATAGGATCAAGATTTCCGAATTGTTCGACTATCTGTTCATCGGTTATCACTTCACCGGTTAACATGCAGTAAGCTTTGCGTACCGTTTCGTTTTTAAATGTGAATGTTACGTTCATAACTAACTAATTAAATATTGAAAATTAAACGTGCCGTTTGTTTCAACCACACGCCCCAGAACCTTCTTCTTTATCTTTACCAGAACTTCTTTACGGTTTATAACAATTTCAGCGTGTTTCGGGTTTGCTTTTTCCTGGTCTAAAACTGCCGAACAAACAGCTTCTATCTGTTCGGCTTTATTTTGGTTGTTCATTAGATAAAATCTTTAGGTTTTTCAATACGTTCATATTCGTACACCCACACATAAGGGTTTTTATCCCAACTTTCTATACCATTGATTTTTTGCCATAGGGTTTGAAAGGAATGTTTTGCAGATGGTCCAAACTTATCTTTTAAATAATGTTTAAATAAATAATCACCATAATTGGTTTTTTGCCTTTCAATTCCTTCAGCAATTGCATCAGCTTCGCTTATATCCTGCAAACGTTCCGCACGAACATTGGTTACATATATAAATATACGTGCAGCTCCTTTAGGCATGTGTATCGATGGTTTCCAACCGCCAATTGGTCTATGGCTATAATCTTTCTCTGGATGATTTACTTTATACAAAACATTGTCATCACTTCCTTGAAAGCAAAAGCTTTCACGAACCCAAAGGATATCACCAATCTGGTATTTTGCTTTCGATGTGTTTTTTAAATCGCTGCAAGCAGAACATACTGTATAGGTATCATCAACCCAGTAACACGCTGTACCTGTTTTTTCTATGCATTGTGTGCAATCGGTATCTACACAACCGCAAAACATACATTGTCCGAATTTGCTTTTTATAATTCTGCGTGTCTGTGTTTTTCTTCCGGATAAATTTGCCTGTACCATATCGGTACCAAACAAAATCGGTTTATAAATATTTTTCATTTTCATTTTGATTTTAAGATTTAGATGTTCCCGACACGTATGTCGGGAACTGTTAAACTTCAATTTGGGGTTTACTCAACGGTTGGTTGCAGTTCTGGCAAACTATCTGTGTTATCTCGATCGTTACTATTGTCTGTAACACTCGTAGTACTTGCTGTTGGTGTGTACACTCCAATGGCAACGTGGTAATTGTGGTGTTTGAGCGTGTAGATCTTCTTTTGCTTGGCTTTGACATCGATGTAATTAATAATTTTAGCTTTCGCTGTTTTTTGGTTTGCCAATTCGTTTAATGCTTCGGCTTCTTTGGTAAAATCTTTTTCGTTAACAAAGAATTTAGGCTGTGGTTGTTTTTTTGCTGTCATTCTGCTTTTTTTTATTTGTTAATACTATTTCAATAGCTTCTTTAATTTTTTCCAATTCGCTTACGCATACATCAATGTAAATATCATCAGGAAAATCATCCATACTATTCTCAATTTGTATTTGTGTAGCATCTTTTTGAATTCTAAATTCAAATCTACCTTGATCATCTTCTGAAGTAAATATTACTTGATAATCGTTTTCATATATATATGACATCTTATTAGCCTATTACGATCAATAGGGAAGTTTTAAGGTAATTTTTGTGATATATTTAATAATGGCTAAAGACCTTTTTTTAGACAGTATCAGATCTTTTTTAAATGTTATAGCTAACTTGTTGCTTACTAAACCATAAGATGAGAAAGGTTGAACTTTGGATAGCATATCCATAATTCCTTTATCTTTCTGAACTATTTTTATAAATTCTCTTGAATCAGGAAGTCTATAATTTTTCCATTCAAAAATTAGCCTTTGAAAAACTCTACCGTCTCTATAAACTACTTGCTTATGCAAACATTTATCAAATAATTCCGAAAAATTATTAAAGTCGTTTTCTATCGAATATTCATCTTTTTTTGACATTTTAATTCACCACTTACTACAAGTGGGAAGTTTGATTGTTGTAGGAATAATTAGCTGAAGATTTAAAGAACACAAATAACCTGTTACCGTAGTAAATGGTTCCGTTGTATAGGTAGTATTTATCGTTCCCTTTTTTTACTACCTTTTCTTTCCATACGCAAAAAGGTTTTGCAAAAAGCCTAGCTTTAATGTTTTGTAGCATAGTACGAGTTTTAAAATTTTCGGGTTTGTTTATTCTTTATAATTAAGCTGCGTACGGTGAAGAATACACCAAACACAAATACTGTTATTAAAATGTCTAAAATCATAATGGTTGGTTTTTAACGTGTATATTTTATAATTGCATCTTCAATATGGTAATCTTCATTATCATACCATTTATCTCTTATTTTTTCTTTACTCTCTGAAATCTCTAATTTTTTAGAGTAAGCTAATTCGGTGAATGCTTCCCACCAGTCAAAAAAATTATCATACATACTTTAAAGGTTTAATTGTTATCTATTTGTTCAAAATTTGTAGTTACATAAACACTGCCTTGGCGGTAAAGCTGTCTAAATTCAACTTTATCCATATTGTCGTGAACGTATCGCGGGTACGGATCAAACTTTCCAGTCAACACACTTTTTAAAAAGTACAAACACCCTTCGGTGCGTAAGGCATTAAAATCTTCTTCTGATGCCTGTTTTAATGTAAATGCTACTTTCATAATTCAATATTTAAAAAGGTGTATCATCACTCGGTTCACCGTTTAATTCCATTTGCCGTTGAATAGGTTTCATTTCTTGCGGTATAACCGGACCATTTTTTACGGAATAGATTGGTTCACCGTTAGCATCAAAATTAGTATCAGGTGTATCAACTACTTCGTTTCTGTCGAGATTCAAAATATTACCCTGCATCATGGCATCGTAATCAAACACAACAGCACTTGTAGAAATTTTACCGAAACGTTCACTACCCACAACACCCAAAAAATATTTTTTGCTTTTAAAATAATTGCGTATGGTACCTTCGGTAATAACTTCGGCACCTTCACGCATAGAAATTTCTTTATGATACAGCTGATGCACGGCATTCAATCGTAAAAAAAGCAAACGCTTATTGTCTTTATTTGTCCAAATCATATCCGGTTCGCCTTTACGTGTTTGAAATCGAACAGATAGTTTAGCATCTATTTTAAAATGCTCACCTTCTTTAATAAAATATCTATCTAATAAGTATTCCATAACGCGCCAGAATTCCGCCAAACCTTCGCTTTCTACAATTAAATCACTGCTTTCTAAAATCATATTTTTAAAATGGGTGTAAACATCTTCCCATTTAAAGGGCATGTTCATTACTTCTTCGTAAATTTTAAAAGGTGTAAGCAGTATCATGTAGCTTTGCATCATACGTTCCTGGTATTCGCGACCTTTTAAATCGGTTTTAATCATCTTGATCAGTTCGCTGTAGGTGTCGTGAATATTTTTCAATACAAATTCCTGATGCACCAACAGATCGGTAATTAAACTGCTTAAACCTTTTTCTTCCCAAGACTTTAACAGGTTAAAATCTTTCATTTGTTCGTTGGTAAATGCTTCCTGCGGTTTTATAAAATGCATTAAGATTGATCGCGATGTGATTGAATTATCATCGCGGCTGCTTAAATATTGCGATGCAATAACAAGCGGTGTTTTTACCTTAACCGTTGCCGTACGTTTATCATCGTTGTATTTACTTAATTCACGACCACGACCATCGTATGCACCTTTTATACCTTGAAAAATTTTGTCGTCAATGTTGTCGTTGAATTCTTCTAAAAAGTTTGGAATGTTGTTGAAGCGTGCCAAACGGCGGTTAAATGCCGAAATGGTTGCCGTATTCAAATCAAACGGAACCTGTTTGTGTGTAAACATATTGGTAAGGCTCATGCCGTATTTTGTTTTACCCGATCCTTTTTCGCCTGTCATAAAAACAAAAGGGAAAGCTTCGTATCTCTTTGAAAACACATTACGGTAAAGCGATGCAAGATTAAAGCAGATACCGGTTGAAGCTTTTTCAAATCCGTAAACCTTTACCATTTGATCTGCCCATTGGTAAAATGTTACCGGACTTTGATTGTAAACCAAACAGCGGTCGTTTTCGTAATCATCATCATCATCATCGTTGTATTTGTTTATTTCCGAAAATGCCGGCAAATAGTAATGGTTGCTTTGCGTGTGAAATTCTGAACTGTTTTCGGTTTCAACCGGAATATCCAATTCTATTACACCGTACGGATTGATTTTTTTTACAATGCCTTTATAAAAAATACTGTCGGCAAATGCAAAAAAGTTGTGGCGGTCGTTTGTACCAAGCGTAAAAACTTCATTAGCTTTTACAAATTCTTTAGACATGCGGTTTCTAAACAAATAATAGTGGCTTGCTGTGGTATTTTCTTCGAAAACATAATTATCATCACGAAAAATTATTTTTTCAAAGGTTGTTTTAGCAACAAAATCATCACTGTTAATGGCTAAAATGCGTTTAATTCCGTCTTCGTTTACTATTTCGCAGATACGTTGATTGTTCTTTTTACCGCCAATATGGAAAATAGGTGTAACACGGAAATTTGTTCCTTTAAAAAAGCCTTCTTTACCACGAAACCAGTACGAATTACCAACCGTACAGTAACGGTGCTGTAAAAACTCTTGATAATCTGCACCTTTAGGCAGGTTTAATTTTTTAAGTTCTGCATCTTCAACTTTCAGCTTTGATTTTGCTTCGTCTTCAACACGCTGTTGGATATCATCCACATAACCACGAAGTTCTTTTTCGGAAATTTTTAAAACTTTCGATAAATTTTTGGCAAAATCTTTACGTATGTAATCATCCTTAATGGCAAAAAGCATATCGGCAACTTCCTTAAAAACTTCGGGCATTTTGTAAGCATCATCTGCAGCACGGTTTTTTAAAAGGGTAGTTTTCCAAGTAACGGCATCGGTACTTTTATCTTCTATGTATTTTTTAAGGTTGTTTTTTTGCGAAAAACTGTCGGGATCTTCGCCCTCTGGTAAATGGCATATCAATACACGTAACCCGGCACCCAACAAAATATTGATATCTTTAACAGCGGCTCTGGTACCTGCACCTAATTCGGTATGATTGATATTTTTATAGGCTTTTTCTAAAACTTCAAAATCAGCGGTATCAATTACTTCGTTGTACTTCTCCTTTATATCATTAAAAAATTCGGTAACGTTTTTTGATTGCAGATCAAACTTTAAATTATACTTTTTTATAACGTTTTTACCTTCAGTAATGAAATCTTTATAAGTACCAGGTACATCGTTATCACGGCAAATTATAACAGTACGTGCGTAGCGCGCTATAAGTTCGGCCTGTTTATCGGTTAAGGCAGTACCACATGTTGCAATAGCTGTATCAACACCGTTTTGGTGTGCTGCTATAACATCGGTATAACCTTCCATTAAAACCGCCTGCTTGGTTTTGTGTATTACGTTTTTGGCTTGGTATAAACCGTAAAGCGTAGCCGTTTTTGAATAGATATCACTTTCTTTACTATTCAGGTACTTTGGCGAATTATCTACGTTACCCGACTGCCGACCGCCAAAACCAATTACTTCGCCTTTTACGTTTTGTATAGGAAACATTAATCGATCATTAAAAAAATCGAAGTTTCTACCGTCTTTTGCCGAAATTAAACCTGCTTGTACACCTACATCGTACAAAGCTTTTTCGGTAAGTGATTTTGTAACAAGCCTTTCACCCGGAGTGTATCCAATACCGAAGCTTAAAATACTTTCTTGGTTAATATTTCGTACACCAATCATAACCTTTGCCCAATGGGTTGCAGGTAGCTTTTGCAGTTGTTCTTTATATTCTTTCGCAGTGGCACGCATTACACCTAATTGCTTTTCGCGTGCATTATGCTTTAGCTGCTGTTGTTCTGTAAGGGCTTCGTGTTCTACAAGAATACCGCAGATGCCGGCAACTTTTTCAACAGCTTCTATAAATGTGCAGTTTTCACGTATTTTAACGAATTCAATAGCATCGCCACCTTGATTACTGCTGTAACAAAACCATGTGTTTTTTACAGGATTAACCATAAATGATGCAGTTTTATCTTCGGTAAAAGGCGATCGGCAATTGTAGTTACTACCCGCCTTTTTAAGATCGCAGTATGAACCGATAACTTTAACTATATCGGCTTCACGAACGTGGTCTATTGTGGTTTCTTTGATCATGGGTTAGTAGATTGGCGGTTTTGGTAGTGCTATTGGATGATAGTGAGTAATATTTAAATGACAATCCCACGAACCATTCCCATAATAGCATTGGATAGAAATAGATTTATATGAATCATTATCAATAACAAAATAATTACCATCGTATTTAGGATTATCATCTTCACTTTCAATTTTTACCCAACCGTTGTTGTTTTCAATACCAATCAGTGATTTTGGTCTCCATTTATGAGTATTACTATCAGAAAAGTACCCACCTTCAATATTATTGTCATAATATTCTCGTGTCATTCCTAAATCTAGACATGTAGGAGATACAAAAACATTATCTTTATTAATCATTGTACACCATCCCGAATCATCTATATTATTCTTTACTTTGTCGTAGTATTCACCGTATGCTTCCTTAATTTTATCTTGCTTTGTCATAACTATTCAGCATTAATTATTGTAAAAAAATCATCTTCAAAAGTCCAAGTATCGCACGAAACCAACTTTACACCGTCTTTACCTTTTAGCGATGGATAACCTTCTTCATCAAAATTGTTTATGATACCCTGTTTGTTGTAATCCATTGAAAGGTGTAATACCTGCTTTGCCAGTTTTTTAGCGTATTCGGCATACAGATCACCTTTTTTATCGTATTGCCAAACAAAGAAGTTTAGGCACTCATTTAATAAAGCTTCGGTAAATTTTTCGGTATTGAATTGAATAACACATTCCCAGTTGTCGTATTCAATTGTATATTTTTTAATAGCCATAGTTTAGTTTTTTAATTCGGTGATTAGTAAAATCATAGATTCTATAATATGTATGTCCTGCTTTGCTTTTTTAGCAAGCTGTTGGTGTTTTAATATGGTTTTTGTATAACCGAAATACATGTGCTTATTATCTGTAATTATTTTGTTGTTACGTAAATGACATGTATGTTTTATTTTATATTCGTGATACGCCAACCTTAGTTTTGTGGTTGCCAGCAAATCGGTTAAAATCTTTGGTGAGTTGAACAAATGGCAAATTGCCAATGCATCTAAAAATTCTGGTGTTTGCTTTTGGTTGGCGTAAACCGAAATTTCTTCGATAATTTTAGATCCTAATGAACTGCTGTAATTGGTAAAGTGAACAAAAGCTTCGTCTAACATAATTGGCAGAATTTCTTCCGAAAAAGTATCGGTAAACATTTTGTAAGCTTCTGCAGGCGATGTGTCTTTTAAAAAAGTTTTCATAAGTTATATAGTTACGATGTTAAGTTTAATGGCTTGTGTTATTACACCGGCTTTGCTTTGCACATTCATTTTTCGCATAAGGTTGGTTTTATGAGTATCTAAAGTGCTTTGGCTTATTTTCATGAAAATTGCAATTTGCTTATCTGGATAATCGGTTGCCAGAAATTGTACAACTTGCAATTCGCGGGCGGTAAGATAACTACCATTAACGTTTACTTTTTTACTTTTCCATTTTGCACACATACAGCACGGTGAACAAGCAACGGCTTCTACATTACCAATGGTGCCGTCTGCATATATATCGGTTTGATTATCTGCTGCACCGAAGCAGTGCATTACAAATTCTTCTAACGCGGCACTTAAAGGTAATTTACCAAGATCGCGCATTGCGATATCATCATTTAAAAACATTTCCAATAAATTGTCTTTGGCGATATCATTTAGCTGACTAAAAGGTTTTGTTTGTCCGTTTTGAATAAAAAAAACTTTTCGGTGTTTTCTTTCAGCGAATAATTCAATGTTTTTATCAGTGGGAATTATTCCGGCAATTAAATTTTGCGTAACTTCGTTCATGATTTTATGATTTAGAGTTTTAAACTTTATTTCTATTAAGCCAAGGTTGCACCCTTGGCTTTTTTTATTTATTGAGATTCTTTATTTTTCTATTCACCTTTGAAATATTCCGTTTTCGGGAATTGTAGTCATCAATAATGGTACTTAAAATTTCGATATTGGTTATTCTTCCCATAAATATTTGACTGATATAGTCGGGCGAGATAGGTGTTCCTTTAGAATTCAGCACACCTTTTTCTTTTAGCCGATTTGCTAAAGAAGTACAGTATCCGCGACCTAGCAGTACTTTCATCTCATTCAGCTTATTTTGATTTATCATAGAAAACTACTATTTAGTTATTATTCCCGTTTTTGTATCTTTATATTGTATTATACACGTATTAATAAGTATTAACACGTATGCAATATTAGTACAAAAAAGGGAATAAACAAACAAAACGGGAAAATATATTCCTTTTTTCGGGAATTTAACAATTTGATTTATGGATACAATAGGAAAAAGATTACAATTCTTTTTAGACGCACAAAAAATAAAAACACCTGATTTCCTAATGAAAACGGGCATTTCAAAGACTACTATATATAGATTGTTGAATGAAGAATCGGGAATAAACAGCACTAATATTGCACGCATTATTGAACATTATCCAATGTTAAATATTACATGGCTTATAACCGGAAACGGAACTTATAAAAATGAAGTAAGTACAAATAACGGATTTAATGAAGACGCGGAATCGTATTTAACCAAAAATGATGCAGATTTAAAAACGAAAGTCCGCACCATTTTAAACAATGAAGTTGTGTTGGATGCCTTCATTGAAATACTGAAAAGATATGATAAGTAGGGTAGTATTGAGTATAGCCGAAGAAGACAGCGAAATGATTAAGAAATTGATTGAAGTGCTGAAAACTTCCCAATCACTACCCAATAAAAAATAAATATCAACAAAACCAAACCCTAACAAACGTTTAGTGAATCCTGTCGAGGATACATATTGATACAAAAGCAATCTTTTTAGGTTGCTTTTTTTATTTGTAATTAATTGCAAAGTAGGCCTATTTTTGTAGGATGATCGTTTTACATTTTAAAAAAAGCCTGTGTTTACTGAAGTTATCAAATATCAATCACTAAAAATATTAACTATTTAAAATCATTATAAATAATTTTAACTTAACATATTTATGTTAATCGATTATTCATTACCTAAAAAATGAAATATTCACAATAATTATTTTACTATTTTTATTTAGATTTATTACAAATAAATTTGTTCCCAACATTTTAATCTATCTAAAAATGAAGAATTTTTATTCTAAATTGATGATGGGATTCCTTCTTCTCTCCACATCAACAATAAACGCTCAAACAACAAATTATTGCGCCCCAACATGGTCTGGATGGGCAGTAAACGAACCTACAGAACCAATTACATCAGTACAATTTGGTACAGGAACGGGATCTATCAATAATACTACTAGTGCGACTGTTTCTGCGAGTACTCCACGTTATGAAGATTTTTCTACAACTTCAATGAACGTTCAACGCGGACAAACCTATGATTTAAAAGTTAAGGGAAATACCGACGGTAATAATACAAATTACATTACAATTTACTTTGACTGGAACGGCGATGGTGTCTTTTCTAATGCTACTCCAGCAAATGCTGCTGCACAACAAGTGTTAATAAACCAACCAGAGAAACATCAACATACAACGGCAATTATTAACAGTACTGGTACAGATAATATAGAAATGGTTCATTCGGTTACTATTCCTACCGATGCAGTTCTTGGATCAATTAGAATGCGTGTTGTGAAAAACTACAATGCCCCTTCTCCAACTCCATGTGCAAATCCTTTTATTTTTGGACAAGTAGAAGATTATACGCTTAATATTACCAATGGATCATGTCCTGCGGTAAGCAGTTTTTCAGAAAACTTTGATGCATCTACACTAACTTGTTGTAATATGGGCGTGGTACCACAATGTTGGCACAGCATTAGTACAGCAACGGGTGCAAATCAGATCATTTCTAACACAACTCCTGCATCAGGCACAAACAACATCTATCAATTTGGTTATGGTACCAACTTACAGTCTATCGTTGTGATGCCCGAAGTGAATAATATCAATGCCGGAACTCATCAATTCAGATTTAAACTACGTGCAAATTCCGGATCAGGAAATTTAGATTTCGGTTATATTACCGATATTACCAATGCTTCTACATTCGTGATTATACAAACTATTAACGTAACCAATAGTTCTTATAACGACCCAATTGCCGAAAGAACCCTTACCGTACCTACAACAGTTCCATCTACCGCACGACTTGCAATTCGCAACCCAGGAACGTCATTTGCAGGTTTTTATTGGGATGATGCAAATTGGGAGCCGATACCACAAACTGTTTGTGCTGATCCGGGACCAAATGTAGGAGATACAGGCTGTGTTACTTTTACGTATGATGGTGTTTCTAAAACGCATAAAACTGTTCGTGGAGCAGATGAAAACATTTGGTTGCAACAAAACTTGGGAAGCACACAAGTTGCTACTACCATGACAGACGCTAACAGTTACGGTGATGTTTATCAATGGGGACGTTGGAATGACGGTCATGAAAAAAGAACATCTACAACTACAACAGTTCCAACTACAAACAATCCTTCAGGCTTAACAACTACAAGTAACTCTTTCATTATCGGATCATCAACAGATTGGTGGGATGGCGGAAGTATAACAGATACTTGGTCTGCAGTTTCGTCTTCAAATACTTCAGCAACTGAAGGGTGTGATCCATGTAAGGCAATAGGAGCTGGTTGGGTTATGCCTACCGAAACTGATTGGACAGGAATTAAAACGGCTGAAAGCATCAGCAACCCAGCAACGGCATTTGCTAGTAATTTAAAATTACCTGCATCGGGTTACAGAAGTTCATCAACAGGAAATTATACTTTTGTTGATCAAAGAGGTTATTATTGGAGTTCAACAACCTCTACTTTAGGTGGTAAATATTTTTATGTAGGATCTACAATTGCAAATCCTTCAGCAGGTGCAATGCGCGGTCAAGGTCATGCAGTTCGTTGCATCTATAAAACAGCGGTGAGTGTTAATACAGTTGCGGTAACTACTCAAAACAATGTTGCCGCTACAATTACGGCAGCAAATGGTACTTTACAACTTCAGGCTGCCATAACACCTACCACAGCAAACCAAGCGGTAACATGGTCAGTACAATCAGGAAGTACTTCTGCAAGTGTTGACAACACAGGCCTTGTTACCGGATTAACCAACGGAACGGCTATTATTCGTGCAACTTCAGTAGCAGATACAACCAAATTTGGAGAATTAACGGTTACTGTAAATATTCCTACAGCAAATCCATGTACAGCAGTACAGACCTTTTTAGAAACTTTTGATACGTTTACAGCATTCCCAGAAAATTGTTGGACAGCAAACTATCCTAACTATCCAACTGTTGATTTAAATGGAACTACAAATAAAGCAATACAACTTTATAGTGGTAATCAGCCAAACGATGTTATTTTGGTTTCACCAGAAGTTTCTACAATCGATGGTCAACATCAATTAGTTTTCGATATTGTTTCTACAAATGGAGCTGGTACTACCGTTCAAATTGGAACAATGACAGATAATACCGATTTTTCAACTTTTGCTGCTGTTGGACCGCCATTTTCACCTTCAATAGGATCTCATTCAACGCAGGCTATTCCAGCAAATGCAGGACATAAATATGTTGCTATTAGATTTATTCACGGTGGTGGTCATGGAAAAGTTTTAGTAGTTGATAATGTGGAATGGAAACAAATAACTGCAAGTAATGATAAATTTGATGCTGATAAAGTGAGAATCTATCCAAACCCAACGACAGGTATGTTCTTTATTGATACGGATATCGATGTAAAATCAATTGAGATTTACAACACATCTGGTCAAAGAATTTTAAAGACCAATCAAAAGAATATTAATCTTGAAAATGCTTCAAACGGTTTATACATTGTAAACGTTTATGCGACCGATGGTACGCATGCATCTTACAAGATTATCAAAAAGTAATCTTAATACAACACATAATGAAGAAAAGGCTGTCTAATTTAAGACAGCCTTTTCTTTTTAATTATTGTTCAGTAATCAAACCAAAAATCATTACTAATTGGTTGTCTTTATAAAAGTTTAGTGTCTGATCAGCCACATCAAACCTCAACTCTTCATCATTCAGATATTTCATCATGCTTGTTTGAATTTCTGAAGAAGCATCATTTTTACATTTTTTTCTCTTAGTATGCAAATTGGAAATTAAAGCACGCTCATTTTCCGGTTTAAATATGCCGGTAAAATCATTACAACCATTGTTTCCACTCGCCTTCTTTTCAGCAAGATCAAATTGAATATAAGCATCTGGAAAATCATCTACCCAATCATTTAATTTTATAAGTTTCCACTTTTTACCATCAATAAATGTCCAGATACTTTTTTCTACAGACTTTTCTTTTTCACTAAAGTAACTTAAAAAATTTCCTATATAAACTCCTTCATCAATAAAAGTAAATTCTTTTAAAGGAGCTGCTTCAGTAGCAAAAAAGGATTTTTTATCAGAGTAATCTTTAGCATGCCCTATAGTATAATACCCATTAAATGTAGGAATTGAATAACCCGCATCATTTCCTTCGAATCCGTAAAAAGAACCATATTCTAAAGTTTTACCATCAACCGATAAAGAATACGTATAGATATCTTGAGCTCCATTGCTTTTAAACTGATATGCGTTTTGGGTGGCTAATAAAATATTATTTACTCTTTTTTGATCTACAGTTGTACTAATAAACAATTTATCGCCGCTTAAAGATTTCTGCAAATAACCACCCATTGGTAAATAAGTGGTCCAAAGTCTGCTACCTTCGCCAGAAAACTTTGAGAGTGTTTGATTTTCCGATGAAGCATAGGGCTTATCCAAAAACACATTATTTGTAGCGTGATTATTTAAAAAGAAACTATTATATCCTGTTATAAAATAAACATCATCATTTATAACCGTCATGTTACTATGATTCTTCACAGTACTGCTTACAGAAAATGGTATATGTGACTTCTCATTACCAAAATAGGTACTCCATAATCTTACTCCATCAAAACCAAACTTCGAGAGAAAAACACTAGAAGTATTATTTATAGTAGCTGAAGTTTTTTCTAAAAAACTTCCTGATGTTCCAAAATAACTACTCGCATTGTTATTTGCCAAATGCATACCGTAAACGTATAATCCTTTATCGCCTGCAATTATTGCATTTATTTTAGATTGATCTTTTGCATAAAAAGTACTCCATACGTGTTTACCGGATTGATCTAATTTAGTTATCACATCCTGATGGCTTATAATAGTATTTGGATCTCCTGTTTCTTGAAAATAAGATGGCGAAACCACATCTGTCTTACTTCTTCTATTTAGAACATAAATATTGTTATCTTTATCAACAGCTGTACTAATTGTGTTCTGCGGAATATCATAAAAATAAGTAAACCATTTTATAGTGCCATCCAAAGTAATTTTAGCCACAAAACTACTAATAGAATAATTTGTTTGAAGTATTTTTTGGATATAAGCACCTGAAGTAGATAAGTTTGGGTTTAATGTTTTACCTGAAATAATAAGATCATTATTGTAATCAAATTTTAAACTTTCAATTGAAAAAGGATCCGACTCTTCATTTTTATAAATTGATTTAGAAATAGCGTTTAATTGTTGATATTCTACAACCTTTCTTCCATCAACAGCCACTACATAAAGATTACCGGTATTAGGATTTACTTCGGTTATATAAGGTGTACTTAAAATCTTTTTTATTGGCGAAAAAGGTCTTTCTTGTTTTGTATATATAGGTAACATACTGCCCCATACTTGCTGGTATAATTGGCAATTACCACTCATAAAAATAAACAGCGTTATGAATAATATGATTTTTTTCAACATATTCAAATATAATTAATACCACTTAAAAAAACACAAAATCCCCGTAAAAGAATTTACGAGGATTTCTAATTTAAAACACAACCAAAACTATTTAGCTTGTTTGTCTATTTCTTGTTGAATGATGTTCCAATCGTAATAATGAAAAACCATGCCGTTGCTCATTGCTACTAACATTCCGTTGGTGAACGATCCGCCGAAATTAAAATTAACAACATCTGCCCCATCACATTCTATTGTTGAAAACGGAATTTTAGCAATCATTTTATGATCGTTTGCATTGTCATTTTCTCCTTCGCGTTTGTAAACAACAAAGTTGTTTGCCTGCTGGTCTGAAATCAAGATGTAACCTTGTTTATCATTGGTTTTATAAAGAGCGATACCTTCGTGATCGCGCTTAAAATCTTTCTGTCCAAAGAATGCCAATTCTTCATTTCCTTTTGCAGGATCTGCATAATACTTTCTTATTCCTTGGGTTTCATCGGCATAATAAATATATCCCAACTCATTATCAACCATAATGGCTTCAATCTCCTTTTTTCCAGAATAGTTTCCGAATTTACGCACCAAATTTGCAGTAACAGTTCCTTTGCTATCAGTTAATTCGTACTGATACAAATACTCGCCTGAAACTCCTTCCTTTCTACCGACAATTGCATAAATTTTTCCATTTGAAGGATTGGTGTACAATGCAATTCCCATTGGATCTTTTTGTTCAGAATCTGCAAAAACAGCAATTCCACCATTATCAATAGGTTTTAAATCGGGCAACGAAAATATGCGAATCTGATCTTTTTTACGTTCGGTAACTACTGCGATATCAACCTTTTTTCCGTTTGATGGTAATCCGTATGCGATGTCCACGTTATTCGGGCGATCCATAGGATACACTTTATTTACAATTTTTCCTTGTAAATCGTATGCATACAAACCGCCAGTCGCTGCTTCTTTATCGGTTCCGATAATTAATGACTGTGTTGGATTGGCTTTATTGATCCAGATAGCAGGATCGTCGGTATCATGCGGAGTTGCCTGTGTAACAACCGTTGGTTTCAGTGCATTTTTTGCTACCGGAGCCAGTTTTGAAGAATTACAAGATGTTACTAAAGCGGTTACCGCTAAAAGATATAGTACTTTTTTCATTTTTTAATTTCGGTTTGATAAATTACTTTGAAATCTTTTTCGTTTGATTGAATTACGTAAGCTTTCAAAATGTTGTTGGTTAGGGTGAATGCCATGAAACCCGGAACAGCTTCTGCAAAAAGGGAACCTTCGATTTTTCCACTTTCGCGCAATTCACTGCCTGCACCAGATAAAAACTGCATTACTTTTTTGTTGCTTTTTTTAATGATCTGCAAATCGTGCTCGTGTCCGCAAATGTAAGCGTCAACCTTATACTTCTCTAAAATTGGTTCAAAAATCAATTGTGTATCTTTGGTTTCCTGATCGTTTTTGCGTTTTCCACCTGTGTAAAGCGGATGATGCCCCACAACGATTTTCCATACAATTTTAGGATCGTTATTCGCCAGTTTGGTTTCAATCCACTTTAATTGTTCATTCGTATCCTGATCGTTTATTCCTAAATATTTCTCGGGATTTGCTTTATATTTTGTAACAAACGGATTGGTATCAATAACCAAAAGTTGCAGGTATTTGCCTTTATCAATTTCTATTAATCGTTCAAAATAACGATCAGGCATTTCCCATCTTCTCGAAATCTTACTGTAATCAATCTGTGCCTGAACACTTCCTTCGTAATCATGATTTCCCAAAGCTACAAACCAAGGTTCGTGCAATAAATGGTGTGTATAGATGTTTTCGAACGATGAAAACCACTGATAATCCTGTGTACTTTGAACTCCCGTAGGGTAAAAATTATCGCCAACAGAAATGGTAAAATTCATATCTAAAATTTCGGCAATTGTTCCCATATCTCGGGCAACTTCTTTTTGTGTGAAAGCGCCGTGACGACCAAAATCGCCGATAGCCAAAAACGAAATTCCGCCTTTCGGTGCCTGAATTTCAGAATGTTGATGAACCGTTTTATTAAGCGTATGATCAGGACGCTCCTGACCATACGAATAAAAACTAATGACTAATAAAAATAATATGTAGAATGGATGTCTATTCTTCATTAAAAATCATATTTAACTCCCAATGTAAATCGAGATTGATAATATTCCATTTGTTTCATGCGGTTGCTTTGACCTTGATAATAACGCAACGGTTGGTTGGTTAAGTTGTTTGCTTCAAGGAACACGCGCCAGTTTGGAGTAAATTTGTAAGAAGCATTGAAATCTAAAAAGAATTGCTTGTCGTAATAGCTGTCTTCAAACTCGTTTCCACCGATTTCATCTAAATAAGCCGATGTGAAGTTAGCCGATAAACGTGCAGAGAATTTGTTGTTTTCCCAAGCCAATGATCCGTTAAGCATGTGTGGTGCGGTACGCGGTAAACCTAAACCTGTACGTGCAGTTCCGTCTTCGTTTGTAATTCCTTTCGCTTCAGATTTTGTGAAGGTATAGTTGGCATACAAACCAAAGTTTTTAAAGAATTTCCCTGGTAAGAAATCTAACTGACGTTGAAAAGCAACTTCGAAACCGTAAACACTTACTTTATCGCCGTTTCTTGCTTGTGTAAAATCCCAGTTTTCGCCTGCAGGAATAGGGTTTGATACATTAGGGAACTGTGCAGCAAAATCGCTTTGTGTAAAAATAGTATTGTTATAAGTATAGATGAAGTTATCTAAATTTTTGTAGAACGCACCGGCAGACACGATACCAATATTTTCAAAGTAATTTTCTGCCATTACGTCGAAATTGGTCGCATACGTTGCCTTTAAATTCGGGTTACCAGCAGCAATTTCTGTATCGGCAGGAATTACGTTTACGTAAGGTGCCAAATTATAGTAATTAGGACGTGCAATACTTGTTGTTACTGCCGCACGTAATATGAAATTATCGGTAACCTTATGTTTTAACGTAACGCTTGGAAGTACGTTTAAGTAATCGTTTTCGTTTTTGATCTCGCCTACCAAATCTTCCTCGTCCATAACATAGTTTCCGGTATATTCAATAGCGGTATGTTCTAAACGAATACCTGCAATTAACGATGTTTTCTCGTTAAAATCTTGATCCCAACGTAAATATCCTGCGGTGATACGCTCTTTTGCCTTGTAGTTTGATGAAAGGAATTCCGAAGGCTGTAAAGATGATTCGAACAGGTTAGGATTTCCTAAATCTAACGATCCCAACAAAGCACGGTCAGGGAAAAATCCTGGTGCATACTGCGATCCCGGATTAAATCCATCGCCACTCCAGTTTACATTTGGCGTTTCAGCCAAGCTTCCCCATGGCGTCAAAGGTTCGTATTCGTAGAAAATATTGTCACGTTTTTTATCTTTCAAACGTAAACGCGCACCAAAACGCAAACGTCCTTTTTGATCTTGAATAATTGACATTGGTACACGGAAGTTTAATTTCGCGCCGATTTCTTCTTCCTGCGTGTAATCATGATTTTCGGTGATGGATCTTAATTCGAAATTATTAGGATCTTCGCCACCAACAGCATATACCAACGGGTTGTTTCCATCGCCGATATTTTGTCCCATTACCACATCTTGCTGACGGAAATCGATGTATCTTTCATTTGGTCGATCCTCACTTGCTTTAGAGTAAGAAACCGCCCAATCCATATCTAATTTTGGCGATAATAAATGTTCTCCACGTAACGAGACATTCATTACACGTTGATCTTCTAAACGCGTATTTTTGTTTCTGTTGTTATCAATTCCACCTTTTGTTTCTCTGCGGATTTCACCGATATAGGTTCCGTCTTCTTGTAATTCCAAATCTCTGTAACGCGTTCTGTAACGGTTTTCGCGGTCATCACGCCAGTTGTACATTGCAGTGAAATCGATTCTATTGTTTTCGTTAAAAACATAATCTGCACTTAACGATGCACTTCTACGAACACGCTGAACATCGTACTTACGAATATCCATTTCAGTTAAATACGCATTGCCGTTATCGTCTTTATCCCAAACAGCTTCAACGTTATCAGATCCGAAGTTTTGTGACTGCCACGTTCCCGAAGCAATAATTCCTAATTTATTGTCGGCAAAACGATTTCCATAAACAAAAGCTCCGTTGTACAAACCTTTATCGCGAATTGGCGCATAACCACCCGATAATGTTGCAGAAATACGCTCGCGGTTTGGCACGGCACGGGTTACAAGATTTACAGATCCACCAATTGCATCGGCATCCATATCCGGAGTTAAGGTTTTATTTACTTCGATAGATGAAATCATATCCGACGGAATTAAATCCATCTGAACATTTCGATTATCTCCTTCGGCAGACGGAATACGGTCGCCATTCAACGTTACCGAGTTTAATTCTGGCGATAATCCACGAACGATAATGTTACGTGCTTCACCCTGATCATTCTGCATGGTGATTCCCGGCACACGTTTTAACGCATCACCTACGTTGGCATCTGGGAAACGCCCAACCTGATCAGACGAAATAATGTTGGTAATATTGGCATTGTTACGTTGCTGATTTAACGCTTTTGCCTGTCCACGAAGAAAATCACCCATAATTACAAGCTCCTCTAATTCTTCGGATCCTGTAAAAAGTTGAAAGTTTGCGGTTGTTGTTACATTTGTTGTAACTACTACTTCTTGTGCTGCAGTTACGTAACCAATATATTCTACATATACGGTGTAAGTACCTTCTGGAAGGCTTAAAAATTCGTAACCTCCGTTTTGATCTGATACGGTGTAGCGGTTAGAGTTTTCGATTTTAATTGTTGCTCCGGGTAAAGAAAACTGGTTGTCTCCATCGGTAATTTTTCCGGCAATTACCCCATTTTGAGCAAATGTCAATGCACTTACTAAAGATGCGGCTAAAATGTAAAAATTTTTCATTTTTATAGTTTTGGCTTCAAAAAATTATTTGCACAAAACTACCTATCAAACAAAATTAGAACGTTAGCTGTAGATTATTGAACCGTTAAGTAAAACTATAATCATATGAATGAATTGTTAAGGAATGTGTAAAAAGCAACGTTGCTTTAATATGATACACCGCATTATTTCTGACTTTCTTCAATATTTAAAAGCAATCGATATTCTTCAAAACGATGTTCCCTAATCGGTTTTATAAAAGGTTCGGTACTAAAATAAAGCACCAAGCACGGGCTTATGTTATTATATTTCTCAACAAATTCAAAATTTGTTAATTCGCCATTTTTTATTCGTTGCTTTATTTTATTGTGATACGGATACATGATTTAAATTTACACTTGCGTTATTTAAAGGTACAATTATAATTTTTGTTTTTGCAAATAACGGGATCCACTTAACGTGTTGTTACCGTTAAATATAACGCCAACATACTAAAAAATGTATTTAAATCGTTATCTTTACGCCATCACTTTACTTATCCTTTACTTATAAAAGTTTATTGCAGAAAGTGGTATTTTAAATGACAAGTAAAATAATTGGGGTGGGAAATTACATCCCTTCGCAAACCATTACTAATTTATTTTTTGATAAACATCATTTTTTAGATGAAAGTGGGCATATACTACAACAAGATAATGCTACAATAGCCGATAAACTAAAAGAGATTACGGGTATTGAAGAAAGACGTTATGCGCAAAACGATCAGGTTACTTCGGATCTTGGATTTATTGCTGCACAGCGTGCAATTGAAAATTCGGGAATTGATCCAGAAACTTTAGACTATATCATATTTGCACATAATTTTGGCGATGTTCGTTTTGGAACGATCCAATCTGATATGGTGCCGAGTTTAGCGTCGCGTGTAAAGCATCTTTTAAAAATAAAGAACAATTTCTGCGTGGGCTACGATGTACTTTTTGGTTGCCCCGGTTGGATTGAAGCAATGATACAAGCAAATGCTTTTCTTAAAGCCGGTATAGCAAAACGCTGTTTGGTGATAGGTGCCGAAACGCTTTCGCGGGTTTCTGATATTCACGACAGAGACAGTATGATTTATGCCGATGGTGCCGGCGCTGCGATTGTAGAGATCAGTACCGACGATTCCGGTTTAAAATCGCACCTTTCTGCTTCGTTTACCATGAAAGAGAAAGATTATCTGAATTTTGGAAAATCGTACAACAATCAAAGCTGCCCTGATACAAAGTTTATTAAAATGAACGGCAGAAAAATCTATGAATTTGCCCTGTTGAATGTTCCAAATGCCATGAAAAAGTGTTTTGACGACAGCGGATATACCATAGATCAATTAAAAAAGATCATTATTCACCAGGCAAACGAAAAAATGGACGAGGCTATCGTGAACCGTTTTTATCAGCTTTACAGTACTTCTGTACCTGAAAATATAATGCCAATGGTAATTCACAAACTTGGCAACAGCAGCGTGGCTACCATTCCGTCTTTGCTTACCATGATTTTAAATAACGAATTACCCGACCACCAAATTAATAAGGGCGATGTTGTTTTATTTGCATCGGTAGGTGCCGGTATGAATATTAATGCGTTTGTGTATAAGTTCTAAACCTAAATTGTAAAATAAAACCATAAAAAATGGGGTATATAATTGCTTATATACCCCGTTTAAATTTTAACAAAACAGTTTGTTATTATTTTCTTTTAACGTTTACTGCCATTAAACCTTTTTGTCCGCGTTCGATATCGAATACTACTTCGTCGTTCTCACGTACATTTTCTAGTAAACCTGAATTGTGTACAAAAACGTCTTCGTTACCGTTTGCTTGTGAAATAAAACCAAAACCTTTAGTTTCATTGAAAAATTTTACTGTGCCTTCTTGCATCTCTTTTTTATTTAAATTAATTATTCTGTTACTTTTTAATATCTATTGCTCTGTATCCTTTCGGAGTCATTTCTTTTTTATAGCTCACTTTGTTATGCTTTTCAACCGTTTGAGTTGTTTGCCCAACATGGAAAAATACATTTTCACCCGTTTTGTCTTCGGTAATAAATCCGTATCCTTTTTCGCTTAAATAGGTAACAATCCCTGTAAAATCTGCATTAGGATCTACTGCCGATTCTTGAGCTCTTTTTGCTTTTGCCAAATCTGCATCTCTGTTTTGAAGATGCGGCGGAACTTCTGTAAAATGACCGTTTACATCAACATAAACAATCATGTCGTCCAGAGTTTTGCCTTTGTTATTATTGTCCTTACGGTCTTCTCTGCGTAATTGTTTATCTTGTAATTTTTTAGTTTTTTTCTTATTATTTTCTTTTTTAGAAAAAGAATCTGCCATAGTTTATCTTTTAATTGTTGATTTTTATATTTTGCTTAACCACAGGCATATTAAAGCCTATTAGTTTTTGAATGTTTTTAAGGTCTTTTTTCTCTTCGGTATCACAAAAAGAAATCGCAACCCCTTCATAACCTGCGCGTCCGGTTCTACCAATTCTGTGAACGTACGTTTCGGGTACGTTTGGCAATTCGTAATTAACCACATGCGGCAGTTCGTCAATATCGATACCTCTTGCAGCAATATCGGTAGCAATTAAAACGCGGATTTTTGAATTCTTAAAATCTTCCAACGCTTTTTGTCTGGCGTTTTGCGATTTGTTTCCGTGTATTGCAGCTGCGTGAATACCAGATTTTATCAGCTTTTTAGCCAATTTGTCTGCTCCGTGTTTTGTTCGTGCAAAAACCAGTGAACGGTGTATTGTTTGATCTTCTAAAATGTGAATCAGCAAATCTAACTTCTCTGCTTTTTCAACATAATAAACCGATTGCTTTACGGTTTCTGCTGTTGAAGATACCGGTGTAACGTTTATTTCTTTAGGATTATTAAGGATTGATTGAGCAAACTTGCGGATTTCCTGCGGCATGGTAGCCGAAAAAAACAGGGTTTGTCTTTTTGCAGGAACTTTTGTAAGAATCTTTTTTACATCGTTCACAAAACCCATATCCAACATACGGTCGGCTTCATCAAGCACCAATATTTCAATCTGCGATAGTTTAATACAACCTTGACCGATAAGATCTAAAAGTCTTCCCGGAGTTGCAATTAATATATCTACACCTCTGTCTAAAGCAGCAATTTGTTTTCCTTGCGGTACGCCACCAAAAATTGCCAGATGCTTTAAATTTAAAAACGTTCCGTAGGTTTTAAAGTTTTCGCTGATCTGTATAGCCAACTCTCTTGTAGGCGTTAATATCAATGTACGAATACCTTTTTTTTCTGCCGGATTTTTATCTAACAATTGTAATACCGGTATAGCAAACGATGCCGTTTTTCCTGTTCCTGTTTGGGCACAGCCAATTACATCGTTTCCGTTAAGTATATGTGGTATGGTTTGGTACTGTATTTCGGTTGCCTTGGTGTATCCCGCTTGGGTTACAGCCTTCATGATAGGCGGTATAATATTTAAATCTGTAAAATTCATAGTTTCTCACCGGAATACCGGCATTTTTCATATCTCAACAATTATATACAAAAGATACAATTGGCGGGATACTTTTTAAAAAGCTTGGACGTGTTATTGTCAAATTTCTTTTTAAATTATTACTCTTTGTTGTTCTGCTTTATTTACAACGCATTAAAACGATTTAACGTTTAGTATTTTGGTTGATTTTATTCAAACGAAAACAAAATAGATCTCAGCGTGTTAATTGCTGTTATTTACCGATAAGTAAAAAGATGATGCTATAATTGCTTTTTCATTAATCTGAAAATGATCAGATGTGCCAACTAAATGTTCATAAAATTAAAATGTGGCAACTGAAAAAAGCAAAACTGAGAGAGAAAAAATGGATGTTTTAGACTGTTTCAGAAGAGGCAAATACAAAAGCCTGTCAATAAATTCTTTACAAAGATATATAAAAAATTCCAATAAATGGGTATTCTTCTTAAAATATAGCAATTACGCTTTAAATAAGGATGCTTCCACAACTTTTTTGCGTTGCTAAATATCCTTGATAATGATAATCTACCTTTACTTTATAGCCAAAAGCAGACTGCGCTTTGTTGTTAATTAAAATTCCGTTGGAATCAAAAAAACTGTTTTTCCCCGCTTTGTTGATAAATTCTATAAAAATATTAGTATCTAAACTAAATTTCACTAATTGTAACTTATTAAAAAAAGCTTCGCAATTAATACCTATCTCTTTCAAATGTAAAATGGCATCACTGCAACTATCTACCTTTGTAACCTGCAACATATAATCTAACTTCATGGTATGTAATTTTTGTGAAGGTACAACATTTCTACGCAAAACCCGAAGTAAAATATAAAAAGCGGGCTTTTACACCCGCTTAATTTTGGATAACCGCACTTATTTTCTTTAAGTTAAAACCTAATTTGTATTAATAAGAATACCTGCTACATTGTAAAGGCTGCGGTTTATTCTCAAGTATATACAAGCAAATTTTATGCCAATGGAATATGTTTTTATTGTTAAAAATCTATACTTTTTAATTCATTATTATTTTTTGAATAAATATTTTACAAGAAAGCAATTGAACGTAATTTATTAATCTACATTAAGGTTTTTAAAAACAATATGTTCTACATTTGTAACTTCATAAGTGTTTTTTTTGGTTAATAAAAGAGGTTGCTAGCGCTTGCTGCAACCTCTTTTTTCTTTTAAAAAACTTGCTAAACTAAAACGACACATTTTTAACTTTATTGCGTTTTATAAATTGATAATTTTGTAAAATGTATGCTTTAGTAGATAGTAATAATTTTTATGTAAGTTGCGAACGAATTTTCAACCCAACCTTACGCCACCAACCAATTGTTGTTTTAAGTAATAACGACGGGTGTGTTATTTCGCGATCTAACGAAGCAAAAAAACTGGGCATTCCTATGGCTGCGGCTGCGTTTGAATACAAAATCAAGTTTAAAGAATTAGGCATTCACGTATTTTCATCGAATTACGCTTTGTATGGCGATATGAGTAGCCGGGTGTATCGTATCCTTAAAAATTACACGCCCGAAGTTGAAGTATATTCTATCGACGAGTGTTTTCTGCATTTCAATAATTTTTCTACACAGCCACTTGATGAATGCGGCAAACAAATACGTCGGGAGATTCTACAAAAAACACTTCTTCCAACCTGTATAGGCATCGCTCCAACCAAGGCATTAGCAAAAGCGGCAAATCATATCGCAAAGAAATTTCCCCAGTTAGAAGGCGTTTATTTGATCGATACTGACGAGAAACGCTTAAAAGCACTGCAATGGTTAAACATTGAAGATGTTTGGGGAATTGGCAGACGCATGTCTAAAAAACTAAAAAACAAAGGTGTTCACAAAGCCATACAGTTCACGGAACTTCCCGATGAATATGTAAGAAGGCAGTTTTCGGTAGTAGGACTTCGATTAAAGAAAGAATTAGAAGGGATTTCGGTTTTAGAGCTGGAAGAATTACAATCGAAAAAACATATTGCCACCACCCGATCTTTTGACACTACTTACACCGATAAGGAATATCTTGCTGAACGCATTACCACTTTTGCCGTAACTTGTGCTGCCAAACTTCGCAAGCAGAAGTCAACATGCCAGCTGGTAACCGTTTTTGTTTACACCAACCGGTTTAACGAGCAACAGGAACAGTATTCAAGATCGGTCAATGTGAGTATTCCCTACCCGACGAATTCTGATATTGAAATCGCCAAATACGCCAAAAAAGGTTTGGACATTATTTTTAAAGCCGGTTTCCATTACAAAAAAGCCGGTGTTATTGTAGGAGGAATTGCTCCGGAAAATGAAAAACAGTTTAATTTGTTCGAAGAAGAACCCTTTAAACATCGTGAAATAATGCAGACGATAGATAAACTGAACTCTAAATACGGAACACAGAAATTAAAACTGGGTTCGCAGGCATTAGATAAAACTTGGAAAATGCGTCAGGATCATTTAAGTGCGAACTACACCACAAAATGGAACGATATTTTAGAAGTACAATGATACAGTTTATAAAATTTGACAGCGAATTAGAATATTTACCCATTAATACCAATGGCAAAAAGCATTACGTTCAATTACATGAAGGTGTGAATGCGGGATTCCCTTCGCCTGCAGAAGATTTTTTGAACGACCGCATAAGTCTAGACGAGCTGTATCTTTCTAAAATAGAATCTACTTTTATAAACCGAGTAAAAGGCTTGTCGATGTATCCGGATTATCTGGAAAACGATATTTTGATTTTACGATCAGATTACGAACCTCAACACGGCGATGATGTAGTGGTATCAATCAATTCATCTGAATATACTTTAAAACGATACGATAAAATAAATTCTAAACTGGTAGCACTAAACCCGGAATATGCCAATTCTGTACAAATCAATGAAAATGACGAAGTAGTTATTTTAGGAGTTGTAGATGCTTTGGTGAGAGATATTAAAAAACGGAGGTAACTTTATCTAATTCTATTTTGAAAAGTATATCCTAAAAAGGCAAATTTTTATTAAGCTCCGCATTTCTAGCATTTATTTTAAAACTACCTAGCGAAGATTGGCGTTAAGGTATCATGGAATTATATTCCGAATTATCACTTACTATTCTCGGTTTGAGCAGATTTAACCTATCTTTTTTTTAGCCTATTAGATTCCTATTTTACGAATAACTATTTGCATCCCTTTTCTGGATAATTTCAATAGCTTCTAACATTTTAAAGAAATTAACCATTGATATACTGCAACTGTAGTCTTTACCAAAATCTGTTTCGCTCATAGCAGACATGACCAAATCAAAAATTGATTTACATACGCGATCGAGACTAAAGGAATAAAAAACGGTTTCGAAAACCAAATAGGGATTCTTAAATTCTTCTTCATTTAAATATTCCAGTTCCATCAGTTCCTGACGTGTAACGTCGCTTACCATGAGATTCATTTTTTTAAATTCTGATGGATTCAGATAGATTTTGTAAGCCGCTTTGAACAAAGACTGCAGCACAACCGTATCATACAGTACATCGGAAACACTTTCTCTACCGTACATTGTATGACTTAAAGTATAGCAGCAGTAATAACGCAACTGTTTCCGGTAATACGAAACACTGGCAAGATGCTTAAGCAGCCGGATTAACTGATAAGGACATTCGACATCATCTTGTGTCCAATAATGTGAGTCTAAAGAAAATTTATGCGTCTTCATAATCGTTTTCCCTTTTATAGATTAGCCAGCAAGCATCCAACAACCGATGGATATTAATAAAAGAAATACTTATATCGTCTGACGGGTTGTCTACAGATTTTGATAATGCATGTTCTACGATATCAAACAAATCAAATTCTATTTGTTCAAAAGACTGCTTCTTAAAAACATTCTTGAATGTTACGAGAGGATCTGCATACTCTTCGGATGTGAGATTGCCTATAAACAAATTATATTCATTGGAGTCAGATGCACATGTCGTTTTCTTACGCAGTTTTTTCTTAGGGTTAGCGTATAAACTATAACTCACCCGAATAATTGACCGCAGGATATTAAATGTGAGTAAAGAAGTAGAGGAACTTTCATTCTTTCGTATTTTTCCATTAAAGGAATACTTCATCATCTCGTTTAACTCTGTTTTCAATTCCGCGGGATGAATGTACCGAAAAACAGCTTTTAACAATTCGGACGGTTTTTTGATTACCTGTATGTTCCAGATATGGGCATCGAAGGAAATTTTTACCTTTTTCATAATTTTATTTATTTAAAAGTTGATTATTCTGTATTTCGCTGTACAGCTTTTCACAAAGGCACAATGCCTTTGCAAAGACCTGTTGCGTACAAGGCAGTGGTGCTGTTTCGGGTTGCGGGAAAAATTCTACCGGTGTGTTCACCAGGTTCAATACTTCGGTTATATCTTCACCGGCAATACATTTTTGGCAGACATCGGGTACAAACGACTGAAACAAGTGCATAAGATACCTGCAGCTGTACATGGAAGGTACGTAGTGCATGTGCTGGTATAAGAGCGCAAGCACCAAATGCTGAAAAATGTTCTTAAGAAGCAATATGTGTCCGTGCCTGTACACCAGATCCCGCTGCTGAAACGCTACAAACAGCGGTTCAATATAATTTAAGCGCTGCTGCCAATAGGTCTGGAGTTGCGTTGTATTTTCAAACAGTTGTAAGGTATCATTGCACACAAGGCTGTTTTTAAGATACACCCTGCTTTCGGGCACCATATATTTAACGATAAACCCTTGTAACTGTTTCTGATGTTTTTGCAGCCAATGGGTTGAATGTATCAAACAGCACAGCTGAACCCTGCCTTTAAAATGGCTTGAAACATTCCGAACAA
Organism: Paenimyroides baculatum; assembly: GCF_008629655.1. Classification (GTDB taxonomy): domain Bacteria; phylum Bacteroidota; class Bacteroidia; order Flavobacteriales; family Flavobacteriaceae; genus Flavobacterium; species Flavobacterium baculatum. Next base: position 5,321 of record NZ_VWSG01000011.1, on the reverse strand, counting down.
CGGCATCGTGCTGTTGAATGTTCAACTTATCACTCAGCAACAGCAGATTGAAACTGTAGCGATTATTATTGTTGTTTTTAGTTTTTCCCAATACATACACCGCATCCAGCTTGTAATGGGTGGTTAAGAACGAAACCAGCTGCTGCGTAATCAATTTATCTTCTTGTGGTTCTGAAATAACCTGATCGAGATAATTATGGTGAAAAGCATTTAATTCTGCCACACCGTTGTTCAAACAGCGCAGTACTTTATTTATCTTTTTTTGAAAACCATGCTGCTGCGATTCGCCAATTACATATTCGGCAGGATCTTGAAAAGGCATTGCCTTTATTTTTAAAATGCTATTCAGGGTTTTAGCGAAATGCGGGTAGTATTTTTCTATAAACAGTTGGAATTGTGAGGCAGTAAAATTTTGATGTACCGATTTAGGAAGTAAAACGTTCATTAGCAGTTTCCAAATAATAAGCAAAAACTTCGTTTAGCGCTACATTTGCTGCCTGATACATTTTGCGGTTCATCAAAGGTTTTACAAAACTGTTTACGGCATCGTCTGCTTTTTGGCTTACTGTAGCTGAATGGTTCACAAAAAACTGTTTTGACTTGTTTTTATCTGTACCATAAAAATTTTGAAACACACCATTCCAACGTTTGGGATTATCGGCAAATACTACAAAGCACGGTTGCAGGTACAATTGCAGAAAACTAAAATGAAAGTGCGAAAAATACGGTGCCACGGTATGGTAGTTTACGCTTATCAAAGTATCATGCTGTGCTAAGGCATCCAACATACTAATGTGGCTGTGCAAAACTGCAAGGGTATCGCCGTTAGTATCTTTAGCAACTACCAATGTCAACATTTTCAGTTTGCTGTTTGTAACAAGAGTATAAAAAATGAGCTGTACCTGTGAAAGCCGTTTGCATTCGCTGATGAAGATGTTTAAAGAATCGGGAATTTCTGCGGGGATTGTATATTGGTCTTGACTTTTCATATTAAGATTTTTAAAGTTGAATAAGTCAAAGTTGCGCAACCGTTTGTATGTAGCGCACCATAAAGTTATGTATCTTACCACGACGATGTAGTAAAATACCGACAGGCGGTTTTCTTCGTTTTTAACCTACCCCTTAAACTAAATCTCTTTCTTTTGCCGCACAAAAAAACAAAACGTATAGGCTCCACTACTCTTATATTCTCATAAATAGCTTATTCAATTGAGAAGCGTCATTTTGACTAACATAGCACATCGGGAAGTTTGTTTTCTTCTTTTGAAAGATCAAAAGAAACAAAAATCTATTTTTGGTCTTGCCTATCCTTAAAACGGTCAACTTTATTTTTCTAAAAGGAAATCAAATATTATTCATTATCGCTTATTTAATGATATGGTATTCATGAATCTGCGATTTCGCTCCCGCTGGTCGTATTTGATTCTTTCCTTTTATTCAAAATGTTGACACTCGTTTTACGGATAATGGCGCTTTTATTCTCCTAACTAGTCAGCTCAGTTTTTTTTTGAAAATCCTAATGACTCTGTAATTAGTTACCACAGAATCTGAGCGCATTATATAGCCATGTTAACTGCAGCATAGTTTTTTTGTTATCAAAAAAATCAGTATATTTGAATTTATCAAAAAACGGAGGCCTTATGGAAACGACTCAAAAAAAGCATTTAGGACGCAACATTTGCCGCATACGCGAAATGAAGGGAATGAAACAGGAAACGCTTGCCGAACTGCTAGGCATCAGCCAGCAGAAGATGTCGGTAATAGAGAATACAGAAGAATTAGACGATGCCAAGCTAAACGAAATTGCCAACGCATTAGAAGTACCTGCAAACGCCATTAAAGAATATTCGGATGAAAAGATGTTAAACGTTATCACTAACAATACTTTTAACAGTAATGATTCATCAACATTGAATGCAATAAATGTGATGCCGACCTTCAATCCTTTAGACAAACTGGTAGAAGCGTACGATGAAAACAAGAAATTATATGAACGTCTTTTACAGGCGGAAAAAGAGAAAACCACCTATTTGGAGCAACTTTTGAAAAAGTAGATTTCAAGCATAAAATATACTATTATACAGAATGTAGAAAATTCGGCTATTTTGAAGAAAGATAGCCGAATTTTCTATTTATACACATTTTTACCGAAAATGTATTTCATGCACTATCCATGCTTTATCCATACAGTATCTACTTAGTATCCCCACTGTTGGTAAACCGAAAAATTTTCGGTGACCCGTCCTAAAATAACTATACATATTTTTAATTAAATCCTGTTATAGCTATACACCAATTGATCTTAATCCTAAACTTACTATACAAGGGAGTTTTGATAATTAAAACTTCTATTATAGTTTTTCCATCTTTTCTTTAATTTTTCTGACTGTAAATGCGCAGCATTTGGAGTTAAATAATCACAGCTTGCATGTGGTCTCAATTCATTATAAGATTTAATACTATTACTAATTTTAATCTTTGTCTGATCAAAACCTAATGTGCTTTCATACAGGTTAAATTCCATTTTTATTATTCCATTAACCCTTTCTGCCATTGCATTTTCATAGGGATCACCTTTTTCTGTCATACTTATAGCTATGTTATTAGAGAGCAATAAATCTACATATTTATGTGAGCAATATTGCGATCCTCTATCAGAATGATGAATTATGGATTCATGATAAAGCCTGTTATTTACTGCCATAGTAAGTGCTTCAATACAACCATCGGCTGATAAATCCTCACGGAAGCAATATCCCATTATTTTTCTTGAATAAGCATCTGTTATTAAACTAAGATAACCCCATTGATTGCCTAGTCGTATATATGTTATATCACTTACCCAAACCTGCTCAGGCCTTGTTACGACTAAGTTCTTTACTAAATTACTATATTTCCTCATCCAATGTCTGGAGTCTGTTGTTACAACATTTCTTCTTCTTTGCCTAATTAGTAATTTATGTTCCGATGACCCGTCCTAAAATAACTACACCTTTTTTTAATTAAATTATGTCTTAAAAGGAACGTTTCTAAATAGAATGGAGCTAGTAAAAATCACCAACATTATTCCTAGTTTTGTGGTAAACTAATAACCTATACAACTATGTCAACAACAAAACTTACCATTAACGACAACGGGTCGGTAAAAATTGAAGGAGATTTCGAAATTGTAGATAAAAACGGAAACGCTTACGGATTGCAAGGCAGAACAGTACTATCAATCTGTAGATGCGGTTTGTCTAAAAACAAGCCTTTTTGCGACGGTGCACATAAAGGACATTTTGAGCACAATGCCGTTGCTTTTGACCTTCCGCCTAAAAAAGTGTAACTAAACACAAAGCCTTACAGAAATGTAAGGCTTTTTTTATTGTGACCCTCTTTCCCGATAACGATCGGAACAGGCACTAGACACTCACTCAAGTCCCGAGTTCCTCTATTCATGAGGATTTAAATATTATAGAGAAATATTTGTAACCGATTTTTGAGCCTTTTACAAAATATAGATCATTTTAAAGTAAGGTTGTCAACTTTTTTTTGCAAGATTTATACTAGTGCTAATTTATTTCTAAACAATCCAAAGGCGTTAGTTATTTCACTAAATCTTCTGCTTTTGAAACTAAAATTTCTACTCTTTTTTCAAGAAATGGCTGATATTCTAAATCTAAACTATTTTCGTGACAAAGTGAAGAATTCATTATTAAATTGATATCGGATGTTGGTAATAAAGATTTGTAAACTTTTGGATCTTTATCTTTAATTTTTTGATTATCAGCATTATTCAAAAAGCAAAAATTCGCTAAGCAATTGATTGTTTTTTTATCTACTCCTTGTCTTTCCAAGAATTTTTTAGGAAATATATGATGAAATTCGTTTCTATTAACTGTTTTTAAAACCTCTCCTAAACGAACATTCGCTCCTGATATAAAAGACTTAGGAGAAGAATTTGCTAACATTAATACGAACGTTTTTGTATTAACAGTACCCATTGTAAAATTGCTTTCCAAGAAAAATTTTGGATCAATATTACAATCGAAAATTGCAATCTCTTTATTTTCATCTACTGATAAATCTTTTAGATTTCGAATATCCGTTTTGTGTTTATCTTGAATCCCAGAATTGTATCTTCTTGAAAAATTTGACTTCCAAAACCATTTGATAATTTGTTTTCTTTGCTTATCAGAATATGTCTGACCACTAACTCTATCTGTAGCAAAAAATGCCGAAAGTGAAACTATCATCGATGGGTAAGGCATCCAATCTAAAGAGTGTACCTTAAGTTGATCCTTAAGAAATTCAATTGCTCCAATTATGCCACTTTTAATTTTTGAAAAGTTTTGCCGAACTTCTTCTCCTGTCAATGATATAATTGTCTTTGGTGAAGTATCACCTTTTATTATTCCACTACAACATTTTAGAAGTAAGTCTTTATCCTGAGATATATTTCCAAAACCGAACGGTTTTAATTCATCTGATAACTCATTAAACTCCTCTTGTAAGTCAAAATCAGCGCTCCAACTCCAAGCTGTCAATAGTTGATATGTATTTAGTGGAGTTCCAGCCCTGTTTATTCTTTCAAATACTATTGCAATACTCTCTTTACTATCTGTTTCAAATTCTTGAGTAGGTAATGAATATTCTTGAAACATTTGTTGAACTCTTAAAATTTCATCTCTTTTAGTATCATCAAGTTTAGAAGCCTCAGCAAAAAATTTGCTTGCATCAAATATCACTGACATTGGAAAATGTCTTCCTTCAATTATTTCACTATTTTGTAATGCTAAAAATTTACTTTCTTGAATGTCATCACTTGCTTCAAAATCGTAAAACACATCTAACCATTCATAATTATTATTTGGGCTTAATTCTGTCTGAAAAACACTAAATAGTGAAGTTATTCGTTGTTGTCCGTCCAAAACATAATAAACAGGATGCTCTTTACGAGGGTCAGGTATAGTAAAATTACCTAAATCTTTTTCTGATTCTAATCTTGAACTAGTTTTCCAAAGAAAGACTGTTCCAATTGGGAAATTTTTATAAATACTATCTAATAAAAAACTAATTTGATCTGGAGTCCAAACAAAATCCCTTTGAAAAGCAGGAATTCTAATTTCACCACTTAATACTCTATCTATAATTTTTCTAATCGATAAATTTTCTGCCATAGTGTATTTTAAATAATTATGTATAACTCATAAATATGTAAATCGTCAGCAAAAAGTAGACATTTTATAAAAGAAACTAAAGGAGTGTTTTCATAAAAAAATGTAACTTTAATTATGGCAACACCAAAAAAGAAATCAGCAGAGAATTTTGTAAAGGAC
>NZ_VWSG01000010.1 GCF_008629655.1 Paenimyroides baculatum | reverse complement strand
GGATACACAGCCTGCAACTCCTACAAATATTGTATTAGGACGTGTGTTTGTTGTACTTCCATATATACTACCAGCTGGTGAATCTGTAGCTAAAAAGGCAGAAGCGGCTTGGTTATCTCCATACAAATATTGTGTTCTGTTTGGAGTTGTAGTGTGATGTCTTAATTGGCCATAATTATTTCCAAAAGTACCTGTACTCCAATTGGTTTGTACCACAAGGTCACTTACTCCATCCCACACATAAGGTGTAGTAAACGCAAAGTTCATTATACCAGTTGTAAAAGTTTGAGAAGTTGAACTGTAAGCTTGGTGTAAAGAACTATTTGGAACCATAGGAATTGCTGCTGTTGTACTGGTAGCTTTTCCTATTGCAATAGAAAAATCAGGTCTTGGCCCAGTTCCCGGATTAACAATGTCAAATTTTAATGCTGATATAGGTCCTGCCACTAATCCACCTGCTGTTAATTCAGCTGCTGTAAAAATATACTGATGTCTGTAACCTCCCCATCCGTGATATAAGAAAGAACCAACAGCATATTGATCTGTAAGAGTTCCATTTCCTATTTGAACTGGTGTGTTAGCAGTAGTTTTTCTACTACGTAACCAAAAACTTCTGTCTTGGGTTATATCTGTAGCAGATATAAAATCCGGACCTTCAAATAAAGGTATTGCATCATTTTTAGCGTCGTACCATGCTGCCATTGCAGTTGGATCCACTAATACGGCAGATAATTCTGCTTTTTGCGGACCACACAATGCCAAAGACGGTGTGTAAGATACAAAATCTGAATAATTACATAAAGTGGTAGCCGCAACAGCACTTGACCATACACTTTGTTCTGTTGAAGAACAAACCGAGCGTACATACACTTTATAATCTGTAGAAGGATTTAGCCCTGTTGCAACCAAGTTGGTAACACCAACAGCTGTAGTTCCGTTAAACACAGCTCCAGGTGTTCCTGGGTTACCTGTTGTACGAACTTCTACTTGATAAGCCATTTGAGTTGTATTAAAAAGATCTTGCCAAGAAACGGTAAAACTGCTTTTACCTATATTGGTAACTTTAATAGTACTGTCTTCAATTGGTTTACAGGCAGGTGCGTCTTCATAATAAATATCATCTAAATATAAATAAGGATATTGACTTGGGTCTGTATGCTCAAACGAGAATGCAAAATAGTCATCTGTAGTTATAGGGAAATAAACAATATACTCTTTGTAAGTATCATGTGTTAAAGGAATACTTTTTACCAATGTTTTTGTAGCAGCAGCAGTAGCTGTATTTCCACTCATTGTGTAAATTTTTAAATTAGGAGTATATCCTGTATATCCCGATCTTACCCAGAAACGTAAGCGTTTCATACCATTTCCTAAATTATTTGTTTCAGGAGAAATAAGTAACATATCACCGTTTGGAGCTGTACTTAATGGGTAGCGATAAGGGTAAAAACAGTTAGTGCCTGTTCTTGCATTGAAATTATAAACATAACCATAATTATATTGGTATCCGGTAGTGTTTAAATTTGTCCAACATATAGGCGCATTTTGATTGGTAGAACCTCCTGGTTTTGTTGTTTCAAACCCTTCAAAGAAATTACCTGTCATTACATCACACAAGGTATTAAAATCTAAAGGAAATTTTGTCCACATACCGTTTGATGTACCACATTTACTTCGAATATGAACAGTATAAGTTGTTGAGTGGTTTAAACCTGTAATATTTACAGATGTAGCCGGTGCATTAACAATGCCTGTTTTTACTAAGCCTGTTGCACCAGATCCCGCTGCACCTGATGTACGAATTTCATATTCATAGCCTGTAACACCAGTTCCTAACGAAGCATCCCATGATATAGTAGTGCCTGTTGTTGTTGTGTTTGCAGTTTGTATATTTAATGGGAAGATGCATGCTGCCATGTCTTCATAGTAAATGTCATCTAAATAAATAGATGTGTACTGTGTAGGCATTTGATGTTCAAATGAAAATGCAAAATAATCATCGGTTGTAGGTGGTAATGGTACAATATATTCAGCAAACGTAGTTGTTGAAGGTATATTAATACTTGTCACAACTGTTTTTGTTGAAGATACAGTATTACCATTCATTGAATAGATAACTAATTTTGGAGAGTATGAAGTAGATGAACTACGTGCCCAAAAACGTATTTGTTTGGTTCCGTTGCCTAAATTGTTTGTTTCAGGAGATACCAACATTAATTGTCCATCACTTTGTAGTAAAGGGTAGCGGTATGAATAGTAACCTCTACTACCTGTCTTGGCAACAGTTGTAACATAATTGTAAGCATTGTTTACTGGGCTAACGGTATCAATATATGTCCAACATAGTGGATATGTTTCATTACTTGAACTACCTGTAGCTGTAGTTTCAAACCCTTCAAAGAAATTATTTGTATAAATAGGGCAAAGGGTATTAAATTCTACAGGAAACATGGTCCATATACCTTTTGATGTGCCACAAACACTACGTACATAAACATAGTAGGTAGTAGCACCTGTTAAGATGTTTGTTGTAAAGGTAGTCGTTGGTGCAGTAGTAGATCCTGTTCCTATGGCTCCAGCGGTACCCGGAGCACCAGATGTACGAATTTCATATTCATATCCTGTAACTCCAGTAGCCATAGAGGCATTCCATGTAATTGTTGCTCCAGTAATAGATATGTTACTAGCTTGTATATTAGAAGGAAATATACATGGTGATAAATCTTCGTAATAAATATCGTCTAAGTAAGTAGTTGGAAACTCACCAGGTTTTGTGTGTTCAAATCCAAATGCGAAATAATCATCATTAGTAACAGGTAGAGGTACTATATATTCAGTATAAGTAGTACTTTTTATAGGAATACTTTGAATTAGTGTCTTAATAGCTGTTCCTGTTACTCCATTCATTCTATAAATATTTAATTTTGGAGTAGTGGAAGTGGATGAAGATCTAATAGAAAAACGAAGTTGCTTAGTACCATTTCCTAAATCAGCAGTTTGTGGAGAAATTAATAACATATCACCATTTGGTGCTGTTGTTAAAGGATAACGGTAGTTGTAATAACAATTAGTGCCTGTCTTTGCATTAAAATTATATACATAGCCATAGTTAAATTGATAGCCAGTGGTGTTAAGGTTTGTCCAGCAATAAGGGGCATTTTGATTTGTAGAACTACCAACGGTAGAATTCTCAAACCCTTCAAAGAAATTGCCCGTTATAATTCCACAAGGTGTGTCAAAAGTTAATGCTTTTACCCAACCAATAACTGGTCCTGTTGATGAACAAGAATATCTTACATAAACAACATATGAGGACGAACCTGATAACCCCGATAAAGTACCAGAAGATTGACCTGACAATATTGTTAAACTAGGTGTAGAACCAGCTGTAGGTGCAGCACCGTTAGTAACAAAGAAATCCATATCTACACTTGCAGGTATAGAAAGATTCAGAGTAGCTGTTGGGATGTTAATATTTGTTACACTTACAGTTCCTTTGTATAAACAAGGTGGAGGGGTGAATCTAAAAATCTGATTATCAACAGGTCTCCCACTTAAACTTGTAACGGCTGTTGTGCTTGTTACAGTAGGTGTAGCCATGCTTGTATTCAAATTTAGAAAAGAACCATTACCGCTACCTGTAGCGTCATTAATTCCAATACTTGCAGTAGTAGTAGTATTAGCTGTTGTTTCATGACGATATACAAATTCAATTACATTTGTAGTTTCGTATAGCTTTACTTGGAAAGATATAACTGGGGTAGTACTACTCCAGCTCCATTCCCAGTTAAGCCATTCAACAGTTAAAACTCTGTTAGGTGCGGTTCCGGTAACTTGATAGGTAGCTTTGGAAACTTTTGTGCCCGAAACAGTAGCATTACCGTCTAAATCCCCCCAAAGAGGGGCAATAATTGGTCTGATTGCGGCATTAGCCGTAGACAAGTTAGGCGATCCGGTATTAGTTGCGGTAGCACTGAACGAAATATATCCGTCAGAAGACATTTTAAAATCGCTATAGGTACTACTACCATAAACAAAATTAAAGCCAATTGGTGTTACAGCACTAATTGCAAAATCTGCCTCAACCGCAGCAAGCTGTGTTGCAGTTGATGAATTAGGGGTAAATGTTCCAACATTATGAGAAAAGACGTAAGATGCTACCTGGGATCTAGCGCCAAATCCTAAAAGAAGGATGAACATTGCCACAAAAAAATGTGTAATTTTTTTCATGAATTATATATTTATAATTAGTCAATTATGCGATAAACTTAAGTATTTTTTTAAATATTTAGTGTAAAAAATTATTTTTTAACACAGTTTTTTTTAATATTAAAATTTGAATTACTATGAAGATATAAAAAACTTGCTTTAGCAGAAGATTTAAAAAGGTAAATCTTAGATAAATGTAAATCTATTAATACAACTTTTTATTTTAATTATTTCTATTGCTCTCTATTTCTTAACTATTAGTTATAAATATGATATACTCAAAAATAAACCATACAAATTTGTATAGTAAAATAAATTGTTTAATTTTGCACTCCCTTTATTGGGAATGGAATGTTTAATTAAAATTAATTTATTGTGGAAAGTTTAAGCTACAAGACAGTATCAGCAAACAAAGCAACCGTTCAGAAAGAATGGGTTGTTGTAGACGCTGACGGTCATAACTTAGGACGCCTTGCTTCAAAAGTCGCTATGATTTTAAGAGGTAAGTACAAACCAAGTTATACACCTCACGTAGACTGTGGTGATAATGTTATTATTATCAACGCAGAGAAGATCAACTTAACAGGTAACAAACTGAATGACAAAACGTATATTCGTCACACAGGTTACCCAGGTGGTCAAAGAGAATTAACAGCTAAAGTAATGCAACAGAAAAATCCTGCATTATTAGTAGAAAAAGCTGTAAAAGGAATGTTACCTAAAAACAAATTAGGTGCGCAATTATTCCGTAATTTAAATGTAAATGTAGGTTCTGCACACAAACATGATGCGCAAAAACCTAAAACCGTTAATTTAAACGACTTAAAGTAATGGCAGTTATTCACAAAATCGGTAGAAGAAAAACCGCAGTAGCTCGTGTTTATGTTACAGAAGGTACTGGTAACATCACAGTGAACAAAAAAGAATTCGCAACTTATTTCCCAACGGCAACGTTACAGTACAAAGTTATGCAACCACTTTCTATGACAGAAAATGCAGAAAACTTTGACGTAAAAATTAACGTGTACGGTGGTGGAACAACAGGGCAGGCAGAAGCTGTACGTATGGCTATTGCACGTGCAATGTGTGAAGTTGACGCAGAAAACAGAGCAATCTTAAAACCAGAAGGTTTATTAACGCGTGACCCACGTATGGTTGAGCGTAAGAAATTCGGTCAGAAGAAAGCTCGTAAGAGATTCCAGTTCTCTAAACGTTAATATTTATTATTATTTATTAAAAAATCTAAGTTTTTGTTGCACGCCTGCCGAGGCAGGAGGTAGTTTAGCATCTAAATGTATAAGACCGATTTTTCGCTACTTATTCATTGCTAACACAAGAACGTAAACTATTACAAAAATGGCAAACAAAGTAGAAGTTAAAGAATTACTAGAAGCAGGTGTTCATTTTGGACACATGACTAGAAAATGGGATCCAAACATGGCTCCTTACATCTATATGGAGCGTAATGGTATTCACATTATCAATCTATATAAAACAGCAGCTAAAATCGAAGAAGCTAACGAAGCTTTAAAGAAAATAGCAGCATCAGGTCGTAAAGTATTATTCGTAGCGACTAAAAAACAAGCAAAAGATATCGTTGCAGAAAAAGCTGCAGCAGCTAACATGCCTTACATCACTGAGCGTTGGCCAGGTGGTATGTTAACTAACTTCGTTACAATTCGTAAAGCTGTTAAAAAAATGGCTTCTATCGATCGTATGAAGAAAGACGGTACATTTTTAACTCTTTCTAAAAAAGAGCGTTTACAAGTAGATCGTTTACGTGCAAAATTAGAAAAGAACTTAGGTTCTATTGCTGATATGACACGTTTACCGGCTGCATTGTTTATAGTTGATATTAAAGCAGAACACATCGCAGTAAAAGAAGCTCAAAAATTAAACATTCCAGTTTTTGCAATGGTTGATACAAACTCTGACCCACGCGAGGTTGATTATGTAATCCCAGCAAATGACGATGCTTCTAAATCAATCGATAAAGTATTATCTTTAGTTACAGGTGCTATCATTGAAGGAAATTCTGAAAGAAAATCTGAAAAAGACGAAGCTACCAAAGTTGAAGCTCCTAAAGCAGAAGCTACTACATCTACTGAAGAGTAATTCTTAACAGTATCTTAAAGTCGTTATGCTGATGGTTCCATATTTTTGTAACTGTCGCTAACGGCTTTTTTTCATTTTATAAATCATTAATTTAATTCTCAATACAATGGCAAATATTACTGCTGCAGACGTAAATAAATTAAGAACAATTACAGGTGCCGGAATGATGGACTGTAAAAAAGCTTTAGTTGAAGCTGAAGGAGATTTCGATAAAGCAATCGAAGTTCTACGTAAAAAAGGACAAAAAGTTGCTGCAAACCGTTCAGACCGTGAGTCTACCGAAGGTGCTGCTGTTGCTTATGTTAACGCAGACAAAACTAAAGGTATCGTTATTACATTAAACTGTGAAACCGATTTCGTTGGTAAAAACGAAGGTTTCGTAGCTTTAGCTAACGAAATGGCTGAAAAAGCTTTCAATTTTGAAACTAAAGAAGAGTTTTTAGCTTCGGCTTATAACGATTCTATGACAGTTGCTGAAAAATTAATCGAACAAACTGGTGTTATCGGTGAAAAAATCGAAATCGGTGGATTTGAAAAATTAGAAGGTGCTTTCATTGGTTCGTACGTTCACTCTGGTAAAATTGCTACAATTGTTGCTTTATCTGCTGCTGTAGAAGGTGGTGACGAAGCTGCTAAAAACGTTGCAATGCAGGCTGCTGCAATGAACCCAATTGCTTTAAACGGCGATGGTGTTGACCAAGCAGTTATTGAAAAAGAAAAAGAAATTGCTCGTGAGCAGTTAATCGCTGAAGGAAAACCAGCTGATAAATTAGAAGGTATTTTAGTAGGTAAAGTAAACCGTTTCTTTAAAGACAATACATTAGTTGCGCAAGATTATATTAAAGATAGCTCTATGAGCGTTGAAAAATATATCGATTCTGTTTCTAAAGGTTTAACTGTTGCAGGTTTTAAACGTGTAGCAATTGGTTAATCTTTAAACTAATTCATGTAAAAACCCCAAGTTCGTTAGAATTTGGGGTTTTGTTTTATTTACTATTTTCTTTAATTCTTGATGAAGTAGAGAAGCAAATATTAATGCTTTTTTATTGTAACAAAAGATTGTCTTATGATACTAATATAAAAAAATATTAATGAAAAACATAATATTGGTGTTGTCCTTGTTTTTTGCAGGGTTAATAAACGCTCAAAGCATAAAAATTGAAGGATTGGTTACTTTTAGAGGCGAACCTGTTCCTCAAACCTTTATTACTGTTGAAACCGATCAGGTTTATAATGCAACTACAAATGAGGAAGGATATTTCTCTGTTGAAATTCCTGAAAATGTAACGCAATACACCATTACTTGGGAGCACTCGCAGTTTAAGGCTCAAACAAAATCATTAAAATACATCGCGGATCAAAAATTAGATTTGCAGTTTACCGAACAGCAAGATGAAGTTTTAGAAGGAATCGTAATAGATCAAACCAATAAAAACATTCGCAGATTTGCCGATAAAACGGTGGTTGATGTAGAGAATCTTACGGTTTTAAATTCGGGTAGCGTGTTTGATGCGGTTAATAAATTACCTGGAGTTTTGGTTACAGCCAATGGACAAATTGCCCATAACGGAAAACTGGCGACTATTTTTTTAGATGACGAACCAACAGGAATGAGTGGAGATCAACTGACAAATTTTCTTAAAAACCTTACGGCAAACACTGTTAAAAGGATCGAGATTATCGATCGACCGGGAGCAAAATACAGCGCGACTTTCAATGGAACTATTATCAATGTAATTACAAAATCGGCTAAAATTGAAGGTGTCAGCGGAAGTTTCATGCAGCAGAATTCGGTAAATAGTAAAGTTAAAAATACTACATCGGCACAAATCATGTTCAAAAAGAACAAATTCAGTTGGAATATGAATACTGGTTACACGCATCACGAAGGCAACACTAATTCGTTAAACGAATTTAGTTATATGAGTAACGGTACGCAGATTAAAGCGCGCGAAAATTACTGGAACAACCAATGGTATCAAAATTATTATGTGCGTAACAACTGGCAGTACAAATTAAGCGATTTGGCTAATTTAACGCTTAAATACAACTTTAACCATACCTACAGCAAGCCAAAAACGTACGGAAATATGTTGAATGCTTTTGGCGATACCGAAACGGCTTACAAACAGCAAACATTGGCAAACAGCAACAACAATATGCACGAATTGCAGTTTGTTTATTCGCAAAAATTAGATACTATCGGAACTAATTTTACACTGACATCGAACACCGAATTCCAGAACAATACTAACAGCAATCAGTTATTTGTAGAAGATCAAATGGCATCGACTATTTTGGCTGATAATAATTTTGTATACAGCCAAACCAAAGCCGATTTTGAAACGCCTTTTAAAGCTGTGAACGGAAATTTATCGTTGGGTGCGCATTACACACATTCGGTTTCAACCAACAACGGATCGTACATTTGGGATCAGACACGAAACTACATTCCATACGATTTTAAATACACCAACAAAGCCGCTTATGCAAGTGTATCAAGCAATATTAGTTCGTTAATGATTTCGGCAGGTTTGCGATTAGAAAATCTAACGTATCAGTCGGAAACTGCTGTCGATTCTCTAAATTTAAAACAAGATTATACCAATCTTTTTCCTACAGTTACTTTAAAATATCCTGTAATTTCGGGCGTTTATTTAAGTGCGGGTTACAGCAAACGTATGAATTTGCCGGGTGCGCAATCGTTCAATCCTAACGTAACTTCGCAAAACAGTTTACTGGTTTCAAATGCAGGAAATCCAAACCTAAAACCAGAAATCAGTCATAACATGAATGCTACGTTAACGGTGTTCGATTATATTTATTTCAGTTACAATTTATCCAAAATGCCTAATCAAAATGTGGTGTTTTATGAAATCACGCCCAATGGTACGCTGGAATCTAAATCGCATAATATCGAAAACGGAATTTCGCAGAGTTTCAATATGGGATTGCCGATTCCTTACGCCATGTTTACCAAAGGAATTAAAAACATGATTAACGATAGAAACGGGCTGAATGTTGATGAATTGTCGTTTACCTATTTAAATGCAGGATATTTTAAAACCACGTACGATGAGGTGATTCCGGATCGTTTTCAGAAAGGAGCTTTTTATCTTTTTACCTATTCGCAGTTTTATTTAGGAAACAACTCGCGTGTTTTTATAACTTATTACAACATGTTTAAAGGGGTTATGAATCTGTACGAACTAAATAAACCGGCACAAAATTTAAGTGTTACCTTTAATAAAAAGTTTTTGGATAACAAACTGAATGTAAATATTGGGGTTGATAACGTACTGAATACCGACGGTTTTGATGTGAATGTTTTTGGAAACGGTTTACAAATGCGTACTCAAACTTTGAACGAACGCCGTATGTTTAAAGTTGGATTAACCTTTAACTTTGGATCGTTTAAAGATCAAAACCAACAGATGTTTCCACAAGGAACACCATCTTTTAAAACGAATTAAATATGGGAAAAATTAGATGTAATTGGGTATCAAACGATGAACTGTATATAAAATATCACGATGAAGAATGGGGAAAACCTGTTTATGATGATAAAGTTTTGTTTGAATTTTTAGTGTTGGAATCTTTTCAGGCGGGTTTAAGTTGGATTACGATTTTAAAGAAGCGTGAGAATTTCCGTAAAGATTTTGATAAATTCAACGACAAAAAAATCGTAAAATATAATGATGGTAAAATTGAAGAATTAATGCAGAACGAAGGTATTATTCGTCATCGCGGGAAAATTGAAGCTACTATAAACAATGCGCGCGTTTTTCAGGAAATTCAAAAAGAATTTGGTTCGTTCTCTGAATATTTATGGAACTACGTAAACGGAAAACCGATTGATAATAAACTGAAAAGTATTAAAGATGCCGTTGCAAAAACCGAAATATCAGACACCTTGGTAAAAGATTTAAAAAAAACGTGGTTTTAAATTTATGGGATCAACTACCGTTTATGCCTTTATGCAGGCTGTTGGTATGGTAAACGATCATATTACTTCGTGTTTTTGTTATAAAAGCTAATTTTAATAAAGTCGTGGATGAATAAAATATTACAATGTTTAATAAACAAAAAAAGTAGCATTGTCCTCTTGATAATTTTAGTAATTGGGCCTTTGTTTTACTTAAGTTTTTTTGTTTATCCATCTGCAGATGATTTTTCATATGCTGTTATGCATAAAGGAATGTCTTTTTTTGAAAAACAGAAAGAAGTTTATTTTACCTGGTCATCAAGGTATTTTGCAACAGCAGCACTTTCATTGACCGCTTTAAATTTTGGATCAATTCATTATTATGGCTTTTTATCTGTAGCAAGTTTACTTCTTTTTTATTTTGGGCTGGTATATTTATTAAAAAGAACAATTGTTGCGCAATGCATAAATAACTGGTTTTTAGGAGCTTTGTTGTTTTGTGCTTATGTACTTTTTTTACCGGCAATCTGTGAAAATTTTTATTGGTTTCCTAGCGTTATGACCTACTTTGTGCCATCGGCTTTAGTGCTTTTTTTAATAGCAAATACATTAGAGAGTTATAATTATAATACTTTAAAGCATAATATTACGGCAACATTATTAATTTTTATAATAGGTGGTAGTAATGAATTGTTAATAGGAGGAATTTTTTTGTGGCTTTGTACACTTGTCTGTTTTTATTACTACGATCACCGTAAAATAAATCACAATTATGTGTGGTTGCTCTTTATCACGACTTTGCTATTGGGTGTTATTTTTTTTGCACCAGGAAATGGAGTTCGGTCAAATGTGATTAACTCTACGCGTTCCATATCTTCTTTTGAAGTTTTGAAACTTAGTTTCTATCGTTTATTTATACACTATATAAAATATGCTATTTGGGTATTTCTACTATTTGTTTTTGTTAATACCTATTTTAAGATTAAAGTAAATTTTCATAAGAAAATAACTGTTTTCAAGTTGTTTTTAGTAGCAAACGTTTTTTTATTTATATGCATATTTATAACAATCTATAATTTAAAAGTAATTCATCCATTCAGGGTAGAAAACTTGTTCTATTTTATTTCTTTTACGTTTTTATATTTTCTTTCTATCTTAATAATATCGAAACTAGAACTTATCTTTAATAGAAAAATGATTATCTTATTAATTGTAAGTTTAACTGCTTTGTTCATTTTTCCTTCTATAACGAGTGAATTTAAAAACAATTTACAAATTGTATATACCGATATTTTTAAAGGTAAAGCTAAAGGTTATAGAAAGCAGTTTTTAGATAGAGATGCTTATTTAAAGAAATATGCATTGAGTAAAAGTAAATTGCCATGTAAAGTTTTTAAAATTAAAAATAGACCCGAAACTTTATTGTTTAATGATATTCAAAAAGATCCGAACCATTTTATAAACAAGTCTATAGCTTTGTATTATGGTATTGATGTCATTGTTTTAGAAGAAGATTGATCTGCTTTTATGGTTGAAAGAATTTAGTCATCCTCATAAACAACCTTTAATTCCTTATTCAAAATCTGCATAAATAAATCGCGCGGAATTTCCTCGCAACCCAATTGTGCTAAATAATCATTGTAAACCTGACAGTCGATTAGCTGATAATTTTCTGCTTTTAATTTATTGGTCAAGTGTATAAAAGCAATTTTAGAGGCGTTTGATACCTTTGAAAACATACTTTCGCCACAAAAAATATGTCCTAAATCAATACCATACAAACCTCCGACCAATTCATTATCTTGCCAAACTTCAACCGA
Organism: Paenimyroides baculatum; assembly: GCF_008629655.1. Classification (GTDB taxonomy): domain Bacteria; phylum Bacteroidota; class Bacteroidia; order Flavobacteriales; family Flavobacteriaceae; genus Flavobacterium; species Flavobacterium baculatum. The sequence goes on along the minus strand of NZ_VWSG01000010.1, from coordinate 114,096 downwards.
TTTTGCATAACCCAATTCGTGTAATTTAAGGTAAGCATTGTACATATCATCGGTAATCCACGTGCCTAATTGTCCGTTGCGTTTGGTTTGTTGGCAGTGAATAATTACATCTTTAAACGCCGTGTTGAATGTTACCTTAAATATATTTCTATTGATGATGTTTCGGGTAGATTTTGCGATCTTCAACTGATTTAAAAACAAAACCATTCGTTCTTCGGGAGCAAACCAGGTAATTTCTTCTCCATCTTCAAACCAAGGAAAGATTCCGCTTTTGTAAGCAAGCATCAGTCGTTCGGTTGATAAATCACCACCAAAAGCGACGATACCCGAAGAATGGGTGGTTTCAACATTTGGGAAAAAGAGTTCTTTGGTAAGTTTGTACATTTTATGATATTTGAAACCACATAGCCACATAGCTTTATCACAGAGTCACAGATATATATTTGATAACCTATCTTACTTTTTAAAGATAAATGCTTACGCATTTATTAATGTAGATTTTTCAAGATAAGAATAAAAAATCTGTGCATCTGTGGCATATTATAATGTTCAATGCTTTAAAATTCTATGTGGTTAAGATTTAAAAAAAATCCCGATTACAAATGTAATCAGGATTCAAAATTATTGTTTTTATTTCAATATTAAAAAGGTAAATCGTCTTCTGCTTCTTGATTTTGATTAAAATTCGGAGCAGGAGGGAAGCCTGAATTGTTATTATTCGCATAACCGCCACCTTGATTTTCAAACGGATTTGGTTGCCCGTAGCCTTGTTGAGGTTGTCCGTAACCGCCTTGTGGAGCACCATAGCCTTGTTGTGGCTGGTTGTATGGTTGCTGTGCTTGTGGGCGATCGATTCTCCAACCTTGAATCGAGTTAAAGTAACGTGTTTCTCCTTGTGGATTAACCCATTCTCTACCACGTAAATTAATACCTACGCGAACTTGCTCGCCTGGTTGAAAAGCGTTTAATAAATCGCATTTATCTTGCGTAAACTCAATTAAAATATGTTGCGGATATTGCTCTTCGGTTGTTACAACCAATTCTCTTTTTCTAAAAGTTGGACTTACGTCTTGTGCAGGACCAACCATTTTAATTCTTCCTAAAACTTCCATTGTATTATATTTTTGCTGCCAAAATTGTTTTCCAAGCCGATGTAACATCGTTTTCGCTTAAAAATTCTTTTGCTTTTTTATAAATTAATTCTTTGTTATTATCGTTTTTCCAGTTTTTAATCTGGCTGTTTTCGTTTAAAAATGCTTCAACATCATCGGTAGTCGGCAGCACTTCTACATTGCCTAAAATACCTAAATCGTTTCCTGCAAATATACCACTTTTTTTTGCATCTTCGGGTATTGCATCAACGCCAATTCCCAAAGTGGTTAATGGTTTTTCAACCTCGAACATTCCTGGTGTGGCACGCGTGTACCAGTTACCGCCCATACGTGCAATCAGATCAATTTTATGCTGATTAATACCGCCTTTACCATCTAAAACGTTTTCAGATATGTGAATTTTTACTACTTCGCAAATAATCATATTTCCGGCTCCGCCTTGATCGCCCAACGCAATAATATCTTTCACTATACATTCTAACTGCACCGGACTTTCGGCAACGCGGAATGGTTTTACCATATCTGAAGGCAATTTTGTAAAGCCCGATTTGATAAATTCATCAACTCCGTCGCCATATTCTGTAGATGATAACGAAAGTTGCTGCACCATATCGTAATTCGCAATGTTTACAACCACTTCTTTAGTAGCTTCGCAATTTAACAACGTGTGTTTTACGGTGTTGTTACGAACACGACGCGCTGGCGAAAAAACCAGAATTGGCGGATTGGAACTAAACAGATTAAAAAAACTAAAAGGCGATAAATTCGGATTTCCCTCTTCATCAACCGTGCTAGCAAAAGCAATTGGTCGCGGACCCACTGCTCCCTGCAAATACGCCTGAACTTGAACCGGAGTTAAATCGGCTGGATTAATGCTTAACATACATAAATTGGTTTAAACAAATATAAGTATAGCATTGCAAGTTTTTGGTTCAATTTTCAAAATATTATCAACAAAATAACGTTATAAAGGAGTATCTTGCTAAACGCATTTCAAATTTTATTGCATGTCAATACTTAAAAGAAGTTTGTACACCCGTTGGTTTCTCTTGATTTTTTCGTTGGGAATTTTAATTTTAATTCTCTGGAATACGTATTTGCTTTTCCAGACATTTAAGCATGAAGAACGTGTGAAAATGGAGATTTGGGCGGAAGCTAATCAAACAATTAGTAGTTCTTCATTGGATGCAGATATAGAGCTTCCTTCAAATATTCTTATTAAGAATACGACAATTCCGGCGATTCTTACCACAAGTACTGACAGCATTATCAGTTTGTTTAATGTTTCGGAAGAAGTTGAAAACGATTTGAATCTTCAACAAAAATTTTTAAAGGAATTAAAGACTCAAAATATTCCTATCGAGATAAAGCATTCTGAAGGTAACCAATATGTTTACTACGGAAACTCTTCTTTAATTACCAAGTTAAAATATTATCCTTTGGCATTGGTAGCCATTTTGGTTTTGTTTGGTTTATTAGTTTACAGTTATTTCCGTGCCAGTAAAATGTCGTCTGAAAACAAATTGTGGGCAGGTATGGCAAAAGAAACGGCACATCAGATCGGTACACCGCTTTCATCGCTTTTAGGTTGGATCGAAATTATGAAGTTGGATGATATGGATGAAAATATTATCGGCGAAATTCAGAAAGACGTGGATCGTTTGCAGACTATTGCCGATCGTTTTTCTAAAATAGGATCTGAACCCAATCTGGAATTGCTGAATATTGTGGAAGAAACCAAAAAATCGTTTGATTATTTGCAGTCACGCAGTTCCAAGCAGATTAATTTTAAGTTTGAAACCAACACCGATATTGTAAATTTAATGCTGAACCCAACTTTACACAGCTGGACAATTGAAAATCTTGTGAAAAATGCCATTGATGCAATTAAAGGAAAAGGAAATGTGGAAGTTGAAATTAGAAACAACGAAAATACGCTGCAGATTTTAGTGAGTGATACCGGTAAAGGAATTCCTAAAAATCAATTCAGAAAAGTGTTCGAACCTGGTTTTTCAACCAAAAAACGCGGTTGGGGATTGGGACTTTCGCTTACCCAGCGTATTGTTGAAAAATATCATAAAGGATCAATCCGTGTTTTAAAATCAGAAATTGGTAAAGGAACCGTTTTTTCTATTCAATATAAGAAAATTTAATTATCTGTAATCTGAACTAAAAATTACTATGCAAATTTAAATAAATCGTCACTTCGAGTAGTATAACAAAGTGAAGCGTATCGAGAAGTTTTAAAAGTTCTCAACAAGCTTGAACTGACGAAGCTTAATAAGTTCTATCTGTATGATTTTTCAGAAAATTTTTGAAGAAATTAAAAGTTTTTACACCATTAAAGTCATTGTAAGGTTATGGAAATATTTATTGTCTTGTTTAAAAAAGTTTTTAATAACTCCGTTTTCTACAAATCCCATTTTTAGATATAAATTCAATCCAGATTCGTTTTCGGTATAAACCTGTAACCAGATCAGTTCTAAAATAGGATTGCTTTTAGCCCATTCAATAATTGCTGAAAGTAAGGCTGTGCCCAAACCGATATTTTGCCATTCTTGTAACATACCCATGCCAATTACAGCAGTATGTTCCATAATTTTTTGCGGTTTCCGGTTAAATCGATATTTCCTATGATTTCGCCTTCATATTCAGCAACCAACAGTAAAGAATTATCATAAATTAAGAAGGAGTTGGTCCACTCTTTTTCCTGATCAACCGTTAATTTAATTTCACTTTCTAGTTTTGGAATATAGTTGCTGGTAGGAATGAGGTTTTTATACAGTTTAAAAGATTTTCGGCATCAGAAAGTTCAGCCTGTCTAATTACAACTGTTTTTTTATTTTTAAGCGTGATTTGTTTTGGTTCGAATTTCATTGTTTCGAAAAAAACTAATTACATCTAAAATACAAAAAATCCCTTTGAAATTTCAAAGGGATTCATTTTATAGATTCGCAGCTATTTGTTGAGCTGTTTCTTCAAATTCTTGTTGTGATAACGATGTTTTTCGCTGAAAACGCATATCGTCCATATCCTGTAACGGAATTAAATGTACATGTACATGAGGTACTTCTAAACCAACAACAGCAATACCTACACGTTTGCACGGAACCGCTTTTTCTATGGCTTTTGCCACATCGTAAGAAAATTCCATTAAACGGGCATACAATCCTTTTTCCATATTGAAAATCTTATTGATTTCTTGTTTGGGAACACACAACGTATGACCTTTTGCATTTGGATTGATATCTAAAAAAGCAATAAACTCATCGTTTTCTGCTATTTTGTACGATGGAATTTCTCCGCTGATGATTTTAGTGAAAATACTCATGGCTTAAAAGTTTAGTCTCTTGTTATTTCTAAAACTTCGAACTTTAATGTTCCGTTTGGAACGCTGATTTCTGCGATTTCACCAACCGATTTTCCTAACAAACCTTTACCAATTGGTGAAGTTACCGAAATTTTCCCCGCTTTTAAATCGGCTTCGCTTTCTGCAACCAGTTTGTATTTTATTTCCATTCCGTTGGTTTGGTTTTTAATACGTACGGTAGAAAGTACCAAAGCTTTTGTGGTATCTAATTGCGATTCGTCGATTAAACGAGCGTTTGCCAAAACTTCTTCCATTTTAGCTATTCTTAATTCTAACAGACCTTGTGCTTCTTTTGCTGCATCGTATTCTGCATTTTCAGATAAATCTCCCTTATCACGTGCATCTGCAATTGCCTGCGATGATTTTGGACGTTCCACACTTTTTAACTGATCAATTTCATCTCTCAATTTCTTTAAGCCTTCGGCAGTATAATAGGATACGTTACTCATTTTCAATTCAATTTATAAAACAGAAAAAATCCCATACAACGGGATTTAGTTCTTATGCGTTTATTTTGTTAATATTCTTTACATTATTATTTAGTCAAAGTTAAATAATTAAATTTGTTTTCCAAATGTTTTATAATGAAAAAGCTGTTTGTGTTAACAATATGTTCGGGTTTGTTTTTACTGTCGTGTTCAAAAGACGATTGGGACAACCGAAATCCGTATCTGCCTGAAATTGCAGTGAATGTACCAATAAATACTTCGCTGCCAACGTACAATAAATTACAATATCCGGGCAATGCCGTGTATATACCGGGTTATGGAATCAACGGAATTTTAGTGATAAATACTGGAACTGGATTACGAGCTTTTGATGCGACCTGTGCCAATCACGGAATAAGTAATTGCTCTAAACTAACGTTGAACGGAGTAGAAGCTACATGCGGTTGCAGCGATGCTTTGGTGTATAATTTGTATTTAGGGCTGGCTACTACCGATGCACAATATCCGCTGAAAGAATACCGAGTTTCACAAGGTGGAACAATGATTACCGTTTTTAATTAAAAATAAACGAGCATCTTTTAAAGATGCTCGCTCTTGGTTGTTGATTATTAAGGTTGATTAGACTAAAATTTAAGGGTTACACCACCCAGAATATTGAATTGTGCCTGCGGATAATATCCCGCACCTTCAAATGTTTTTACAGATCCTGGAGTAGATCCGGCATCATCATACGTGTAATAATATCCGTTTGAAATATACTTTACGTTAAAAATATTATTCGCCAACAAATTGAATGATATTGATTTAAACCATTTTTTTAACTGTATTTCGTATACCACATTTATATCGTTTGTTAAATAAGAATCTAGCTTCGATGCGTCAGAATCGGTATTTCCCATGTATTGTTCGCCTACAAATTTGGTAAGCCACGTAAGGTTTAACTGTTTTACCGGCGAAAAAGTTAAGGCATTACCAATAATTAAATTAGGAGAAAATGATATGTTGGTATTTCCTAAATGAACTAACGATCCATCGACCTCTGCTTTGTAATCGGTATTTTTGTTTGAACTCAACGTAACATTCGGGTTAATTAACCATTTCGGAGCAAACTGCCACGATCCATCAATTTCAATACCTAGACGGTAGCTGTTTCCACTGTTTTCACGTAAAGCTGCACCTACATCGTTCAAAGCACCTGTTAACACTAACTGATCCTTGTACAACATATAATATCCGTTCACATTAACCGCTAATTTTTGTGAAGCATATCTCCATCCTAATTCAAAATCGTTCAATTTTTCAGGGCGAGGATTTCCGTTTTCATAATCATTACGATTTGGTTCACGATTTGCTCTTGCATACGAAAAATACGCACTGCTGGCATCGTCTATTTTATAAGTAATACCTGCTTTTGGGTTAAAGAAATTGAATTTGTCATCAACCAAACCAGTTTCGTTTCCGTTGGCTTTATAGGTTACATTACGATACTGTAAATCTCCGAACAAAATCCATTTATCTTGTAACGTGTAAGTTGCTTTTAAAAACGCATTTTTGTCGTTTTTGGTAGAATTATCTCTGTAATATTCTTGCTTGAATTGATTTTGTGGCTGACTGCGTATCCAAAGAATTTCGCCAAAATGATCGTTCTCATAAGTATTTGCCGCTCCACCAAAAAGTACTTCCAGGTTGTCTTTAGCGTATTGAGCAGAAAAAGTAACACCGTAGAATTGATTGTCCAAATATTTTCTTCGGATCAAATCAGATCTTTCCTGAATCTCACCATTAACTTCTATAGGCGCAATACCGTAATCGCTTAACAATTTTTGATTGGTTTTGTAATTCTCAAAATAACCGAAACCTTTGGTATAGTGAACTGCTACGTTAGAATTCCAATTGCTGTTCCATTTTTCGTTCCAATGTAACTGATAGTGATCTTGTTTGTAATTATCGGTTTCGTTGTCGTAAAATCGTTGCACACCGTTATCATCGATATACGCTCCGGATGGATTAAATGTTCGGTTGTTTTTTAATACATCTTTATCTTCAACACCATTCCAAGCCTGATAGGTTTTCTCATTTCCCCCAAAAACCAAGGCTTTCAATAAGGTTCCTTCGTTAACAAAAGTTCCTTGCAAAAAGTACGAATTTAGTTTAGATGAAGCACGATCAATATATCCGTCTGAATAAAGATTTGATAATCTACCCGTTAATTCAAACGTATTGTTTACCAATCCGGTACTGAATTTTGCTGTATGTTTTCTTGTATTGAAACTTCCGATAGAATTTGCGATTTCTCCATTAGCATCGTACGAAAACTTGTCGGTTAATAAGTTTAAACTCGCTCCAAAAGCACCCGATCCGTTGGTCGATGTACCAACACCGCGCTGTAATTGTAGATTTTCCACACTTGAAACAAAATCGGGCATGTTCACCCAAAAACTTCCGTGCGATTCGGCATCGTTGTACGGAATACCGTTAATGGTTACGTTAATGCGCGTGCCATCACTACCACGAACGCGAATTCCTGTGTAACCCACGCCGTTACCGGCATCGGTAGTTGTAACAACAGATGGCATAAAGTTCATTAAAACAGGAATATCCTGACCCAGATTACGTTTTGCCAGTTCTTCTTTGCTTAAATTGCTAAAAGCGATCGGCGTTTTGTTGGTTGCGCGAACCGCCTGTACTAAAACTTCATCTAAAGTTTCCGATGAAATGGTGTCTTTTTTAGTTTCGGTTTGCGTTTGTGCCTGCATGGAAATTGCCGAAAGACAAAAGCCTGCAAACAAAAAATGAGTTTTCATTCGTAAAAATAATTTTACAAATAAAAGGGGCATTTATTTTGTTTAGATTAATAAAAATGTTTTCGTTACGAACAGCAACTTATGCGTGCACTCAATAAGTGTATTGTTCATTTCCCTTGGCAGCATTACCTGCCCAGGTTCAACGGGTATGATCTCAGCCGTACGGCACCCCTTTGAGACGGGGCAAAGATAATTGTTTTTTTGAGATGAAAGTAAATAATTCGAAACATTAATTTTTTGCCACTGATGACACAGATTGAATGAAATTTTATTACTGGTTAACTCTCCGTCAAATATTACACCTTGTTTATAATATGATTTAAGTTCCTTTTTAAACAGACGTATTTTGTGTAGATCATATTGAATTAAAGTGAATTCAATAGAAATATTTTTCTTTTTTAGAATTTCATGCTCACATGAATTAAAATCCAATTTGTATTTTCGTTTTATGATTTTTTCTCGTGAAAAATAACCGCTTCCAAATCTTTCAATTTTTTCTCTAATCCAAAAAGGACCATAATAAATGAAATCTACAATAGAATTACACTCCTCTGATATTTTATTTCCTTCATATATACTAAATATTAATCCATAATTTCCTATTGAATAATAAATTTTTTCCGTGTAAGGAATGAAGAATAATAATTGTTCAGGATTACTAATTTCTAATTCTACTTCATCTTTTGAAATCATAGTAGCCTTTAATTCTTGTGCTTGAATATTATGAATAAGCAAACAGAATATGACAAATAAATAGAACTGTTTCATTTTTTACATTTATGACTTAAAACCTAAACTTTCTATTCTCTTTTTTATCGGCGATGCGTTGTTTGTCTTCTAAACGTTTTTTAATAATCGATTTAGGAATTTTAGTAGCAATACGTTTTTTATCTTTCTTCAATGCATTTTCTAACAACATAAACAAACGTTGGGTACATAATTCTTTATTTTTAAGCTGGCTGCGGGTTTCGCCACATTCTACCATAATAAAACCTTCTTTGGTAATACGGTTGGCTAATTTTTCGAATAATGTTGTTTTTTCATCGGCGGTTAAGCCATTGCTTTGTTCAACAAAAAACTGAATTTGAACTTTTGTAGCTACTTTGTTAACGTTTTGTCCGCCGGCACCCGAACTGCGTACGGCTTTGTATTGTATTTCGGTTTGTATAATTTCTTTATTCATAGTTTTGTGTTATTTCAACAGATAAACGGATTATTTAATAGTTGCTATGGGATGCTGAAACAAGTTCAGCATGACATTATTGGCGACTAATCAAAACGAAATCTGTGCATCTGTGGGAAAAGAAAAATCATTCATTTTCTAATGCGTAAACCAAGGTGTAATTTTCAAATGTTTCAAAATGAAACGTAAATCGACTGTCAAAATCTAATTCTTTACAATTGACTAAAGCCGTGCCTTGGTTGGTGTTTTTAGTGAAATCGTGAATGTGCATATCTTGTTTAAAACTCAAACTGCGCGAATTGCACATTTTGTACAAAGCTTCTTTCGCGCCCCAGATTACGCTTAAATCTTCTTTATAATTTCTTTCGATATTCAAAAAACTGCTTTCAGATCCAATAAATTTATCAGCAATTTTAATGATCTTTTCTCGCTGTTTTTCCAAATCAATCCCAACGTTTTGAGAACTGACAATAATCGCAGAAAAATCATACGAATGGGTTATTGAAATATGCTTTCCATCTGCCAAACTCGGCTTTCCGTTGGTATCGTAATTTAAATCAAAATCGGTATAACCAGCTTCTATCAATAATTTCCGAACACTCAAAAATCCCTTACGGTGTTGTTCAGAAAGCATTCCGTTCAATCTGTGCAAATGTTTGTCCTGTAACTCAACCGCCGCATTCAATTCGGCTTCGCTTTCTAAAATCTTCCAAATAAATATCTGCGTATCAATATCGTACGAAATAGTTTTAAATAAGGGCATATTGTAACGGTTTATGATTTCGTTTGCAATCTATTAAAATGAAATGCGTAAATTTGCAAACAATTTGATACACAAATATACAGAATACATGAGTACAAAAACGATACCTTACGTGCCATTTAAAGTGAAAGATATTTCATTAGCGGCTTGGGGAAGAAAAGAAATTGAGTTAGCAGAAGCTGAAATGCCAGGATTAATGGCGCTTCGCGAAGAGTATAAAAACGAGCAGCCTTTAAAAGGTGCGCGTATTGCAGGATGTTTACACATGACCATACAAACGGCTGTGTTAATTGAAACGTTAAAAGCTTTGGGTGCAGAAGTTACTTGGAGTTCTTGTAACATTTTTTCTACACAAGATCAGGCTGCAGCTGCAATTGCTGAAACCGGAATTCAGGTTTATGCTTGGAAAGGTTTGAACGAAGAAGAATTTGACTGGTGTATTGAGCAAACATTGTTCTTTGGTGAAGACCGTCAGCCGTTAAACATGATTTTAGATGATGGTGGTGATTTAACAAACATGGTTATTGATCGTTATCCGGAATTGGTTGCGGGAATCAAAGGTTTGTCTGAAGAAACTACAACTGGTGTTCACCGTTTGTACGAGCGTGTTAAGGCAGGAACTTTGCCAATGCCAGCAATCAATGTGAACGATTCGGTTACCAAATCTAAATTCGATAATAAATATGGATGTAAAGAATCGGCTGTTGATGCTATTCGTCGTGCTACCGATTTAATGTTGGCTGGTAAACGCGTGGTTGTTTGTGGTTACGGTGATGTTGGTAAAGGAACGGCAGCGTCTTTCCGCGGAGCAGGGTCTATCGTTACAGTTACAGAAATTGATCCAATTTGTGCTTTACAGGCAGCTATGGACGGTTTTGAGGTGAAGAAATTAGATACAGTTGTTGGTAATGCAGATATCATTATTACAACTACCGGAAACAAAGACATCGTTGTTGGTCGTCATTTCGAAAAAATGAAAGATAAAACCGTTGTTTGTAACATAGGTCACTTTGATAATGAAATTGATATCGCTTGGTTGAATAAAAATCATGGCGCTTCAAAAATTGAAATAAAACCACAGGTTGATAAATATACAATTGCTGGAAACGATATCATTATTTTGGCAGAAGGACGTTTGGTAAACTTAGGTTGCGCAACAGGTCACCCGTCATTTGTAATGAGTAACTCGTTTACAAACCAAACATTGGCACAGATCGAATTATGGAAAAATTCTGATAAATACGAGAATGATGTGTATATGTTACCAAAGCATTTAGATGAAAAAGTTGCTGCTTTACACTTGGCTAAATTAGGTGTTGAGTTAGAAACTTTATCAACCGAACAAGCAGGATACATTGGTGTTGAGGTTCAAGGACCATTTAAACCAGAATATTACAGATACTAATTATTGTTATCGCATAAAACTAAAAGCAACTCAATTGAGTTGCTTTTTTTATATCTTTAATTTAAGAAAAAATTGATATGATAAGAAAAAGTATTTTAATTTCAGGTCTTTTGTTTACAACAATATCTTTTGGTCAAACAGCAAACCAAATGAATCTAAAGGGAAAGGTAAAAAGTATTCAGGAAGTTCATGAAAAATGTCCTGCAATAGCACTTGCCACCAGTTACTTGCGAAAAGAATAAAGTGTTTTATTATTTTGATAAGAAAGGTTTTGTTTTAGAACCTCAAAAAGAGAACTTAAATGATTATATAGTTGAAAAAACCAAAACAAAAGAAGGGTATATTCTTATAAAATATTTAGAATGGGATGGTGTTAAACGAAAGCATTTTGAGGAATATTATAACAAAAAAAATATTCAAACTAAAGTCATAAATTATCATGCCGATGGTGAAATTATAGGCTTATGGGAGTTTGCTTACAATAAAAAAGGAAGAAAAACAGAACAGAAATTAACAAATATTTGGAATGGAGTTACTAAAGTTTATCATCACTTTTATAACGAACAAGGCGATATTGTAATGATTAAATTCTACGAAAATGGAGAATTGATTAAAGAAGAAAACAATGAAATTTCTTATAAGTTTGATAAAAAAGGAAACTGGGTTTCAAAAGCAATTCTTGGTGGACATTTTCAAACATATAACAGAACAATTACCTACTACTAAAAAAGCAACTTATTTGAGTTGCTCTTCATAAATGAATTACCGAAATAGATAAATTTTTTAGACAGGGAAACATTAATGTTTCAATAATTTTTTCATTTGATATATCCTTGCTTACTAAATAATAATCGTTGATACAATCTATTAAATGATAAGGTTTTGATATGTAGTTAATTGTTATATAATGCTTGCTTTTATCTAACAAATTAGATTGAATTATATGTACATTAAAATGTGTAAACTGTAAATAACTGGTGTTTAAATTATCGGGTACCGAAAAAATATTGTTATTTAATAATTCTATACTTGGTATAACTCTAGCAGCTAACAAATTGTTTAACTGTATAGCGTTTTCGTTATGTTTTATAAGATCTTTATAAGAATTTACTTTTAAATTTTCTAACTGAAAAATATTTGATTGAATTAAAAATTCATTAAAAGTTTCTTCAAAAATATGTTTTTCCCAAGCAGTTGAGACATTGTTATTTATGTGTTGGCTGTATGTAAACTGAATTTTCTTGTAATTCATTCTTTTGTAATTAAATAGGTACTTTAATAATTGCTTCAACAGTGTATCCATTCGCAACACTTCCTGTAACAGTAGCAATTTGCTGTCCGGTAGTGTCATCACTAAAAACGTTATCTTTTGTGTTGTATGTATAACTACTCATGCCTTTTGTATAACCATAGTCTGTTGCTGCATTAACTGTAATAACAGCACTGTTTGATCCTTCTGGAAATGCTATTTGAGTAACTTTTAATGACGTTCCGTTTGCTTTGTAAACATGTACGTGTATATGTGTTGCTCTTCCTTGATACCATCCCGGAAATATCGATTGAAACGTTACATAGCCATTTGATGCTGTTGTTTGTCGTCCACGTAAAAAATTATAATCTCTATAATCTGCCTGTTGCATGTTTGTTGCACCGTACTGAGAATAATTTCCATCTTTATCACAATGCCAGATATCAATAAAAATACCTTCGGCTGCAGCACAATCGTTGTTCACATCTTCAATTTTGATTTTAATTTCGCACGCCACACCCGTACGATCTCCCTTAATATTTATAATTTGATATGAACTTGGATTTTTAGTAGGGAAGGGCCCTTCGGTTTCTGTAGGCCAACTTTTACATTCTGTGTTTCCGCCAGTGTTACTTCCGCCGCCATCATCTACAATTACAGTAGTGTCATCGCTACCATTACAACCAGTTAGTTTAGGTAATATCAAGGCCATGCCTAAAAAACCTAAGCTGTTCTTTAAAAAATCTTTTCTTTCCATTGTTGTTTATGTTATTAGTTCTATAATTTGTATTAACGCGTTGTTTGATAATGCTTCAAAATCAATTAAATCGGTATTTTCAATTAGTAATGCTTCTCTTGCTTCTAATAATCTATCGTTTACTTCAAAAGCTCCAGAAATAATAAAAATCATATAATTGTTTTTCTTATCTATGGTTAAAAAATCTTTTGTTCGCAACTCGTATAATCCAAAGTAAATGTTTGTTTTTTTATGAATTAAGCTAAATTTCGACAGCTTGTTTTGTTGTAAAGTAATATCGATATTTTGTGTAATATTACTTTGTTGTTGCACTATAAAAAATAATCCGTACGAAAAATCTTCTGCTAAGGCTTTTATATCAATAGTTTCATTTTTAATTACAGGAACACTGATTATTTCGTTTGCTTGAACGTTGTTATTATTTATGCTGAATGAGCCAACTAAAGGAATTAACACAGCAGTTTGGTTTGTTAAGTTTTTGCACGAATAATTTACATTTTGATACAAACTTATATCTGTAAATAAAGAAATGTCTTTAAATGAATTAACGTTGTTTTTATGATTAAAATATTGTGTAATTCTTTTGAATTTATCTTCTTCTTTAAGGGTTTGTTTGTTTTTTAAAATAATCATTGTCGAAACTTTGATATAAAAGTATATAAAAGTTTAGTCGTTTATTTTTAATTGAGGTAAATGCCAGTGAAACGTAGGGAAAAAATTTTTATAGAATTCTATAAAAAAAAGCAACTCATTCGAGTTGCTTTTTTTAATCTTCAAATTCGTCCATTAATTCTTTTAGCTGTTTTAAATATCTGCCATAGAACTTTTTAATAATCCATTCCGAAAGTAATATCAAACCAATAATTGTTACAACACCAATGATTAAAACTGTGTAAATAAACGCAGGATCTGTTTGAAAAGTTTCTTTAAAATGATAGAATTTTTCTACCAAATCGTACGTTTTGTCTTTACCTGCCGTAATTACAAACAAAGCTATAGCTGTTGGCAATAAAATATAGATTGACGATCGATATGTCTCAATAGCAAAATGAAATTCATAATATAGCTTAATAATACTTTCGCGGCTGTTAAACGTGTTGGGTTGCTTAATCATTTTACTAATGGTGTAAAACCTGCGGTAGTAATACAACCCAAAAACAATAAACTGACATACCAAAAAGTAATAAATCAGACTTAAAACACCGTATATTTGTGACGATTCCATTAAAGGAACTATTAAAATAAACACAATACTTACAATCCAAAAAATGGCTTCGCGCTTAAAACTTTTAATTATTTTTTCGGCTAACGATTTACTTTTGGTTAAATATTCAGCTTTTATGTTAATATCCTTTTCGGGCTGGTTGTCCCATTTTTTTTGTAACTCATCAAAATTCATATCCGTTCTTTTTTATGATGGTTTGTAATTTTTCTTTTGTTCTGTTTAATTTTACACGTGCATTCACTTCGCTGATACCCAAGTTTTCGGCAATGTCTTTATGGTTCATTCCTTCTAAAAACAAGAAAATTAGGGCTTTTTCTACTTTGTTGAGTTCTTGCACGGCATCGTAAAAATATTTCAGTTGTTCTTCTTTAAAAGCACTGTCGTCGGTATCAATACGGTCGTAATTTTCATGAAGTTCGTATTTGTCCTGTTTTTTATCGTCTTTTTTAAAGAAGGTTAAAGCGGTATTCAAACAAACACGATACATCCAGGTAGAAAATTGACTGTCGCCTTTAAAGTTTTGATACGATTTCCACAACTGAAAAGTCATTTCCTGAATCAAGTCTTGCTGATCTTCCGTATGGTCAAAGTACATCCTGGAAATTTTATATAAAATTCCTTTGTGTTTTTGCATCAAGTCCAAGAATTCTTTTTCGGTGGCTTTCAAAGCAGAATAATTTTTACAAAATGTTAGTATCGTTTATTTTGATTTGTTACAAAGTGTACATAAAAAAAACTCGTTACCTAAATAACGAGTTTTTAAAATTGATATTATCCTAAATAAGTTTTTAAGATTTTACTGCGAGATGTATGTTTTAATCTGCGGATTGCTTTTTCTTTGATCTGACGAACACGTTCGCGCGTTAAATCAAAAGTTTCTCCAATTTCTTCTAATGTCATTGGGTGCTGATCGCCCAATCCAAAATACAAACGAACAACATCTGCTTCACGTGGAGTTAATGTTTCCAACGCACGTTCGATTTCTGTTCTTAATGATTCATGAATCAGTTCACGATCCGGATTTGGTGATTCGCCCGAACGCAATACATCGTACAAGTTAGAATCTTCTCCTTCTACTAAAGGTGCATCCATTGATAAGTGACGACCAGAGTTTTTCATTGACTCTTTCACGTCGTTTACCGTCATGTCTAATTCTTTAGCGATTTCTTCTGCCGATGGCGGACGTTCGTTCGATTGTTCTAACAACGCATACATTTTGTTGATTTTATTGATAGAACCAATTTTATTTAATGGTAAACGTACGATACGTGATTGTTCTGCTAAAGCTGATAAGATTGATTGACGGATCCACCAAACGGCGTACGAAATAAATTTAAAACCACGTGTTTCATCAAAACGTTGTGCGGCTTTAATTAATCCCAAGTTTCCTTCGTTAATTAAATCGGGTAACGTTAAACCTTGATTTTGGTATTGTTTTGCTACCGATACTACAAAACGTAAATTAGCTTTTGTTAATTTCTCTAATGCACGCTGATCACCAGCTTTAATGCGTTGTGCTAATTCTACTTCTTCGTCGGCAGTAATTAAATCTACTTTACCAATTTCTTGTAAATATTTGTCTAACGATGCCGTTTCACGATTGGTTACCTGTTTGGTAATTTTAAGTTGTCTCATGTTTTAAATAACCCCTTCCTTTGTTGTTAACTTGTAGTTATACGCAGCATGTTGCAAAATGTTACAAAAAGTTGTAAAACTTTTTTATTCGTACGAATCTACGGTGATGTAAAAAGGATAATTCATTGGGCCGCTTTCCCAACCTTCGTAAATATTAGATCTTAAGGTTATGATATTTGAGGTTGCTGCGCCAACGTTCATAAGTAAGTTGCCTTCATTTTCTCCTTTTCTAAATTCAATTTTTTGTACTTTAAGAATAGCTGCTATCTTTTTAGTGCCGTCTAGATAAATATCTTTGTTTTCTGTGTTTAACACCAGCCACCCTTTTTGGTTTTCGTTGATAGAGAAGTTTATTTCACTGTGTGGAATGCGTTTAGTAGGTTTGTTGTTTTCTACTTCATAAAACTGCAAATTAAAAATGGCTCTTTTAAAAGTTATGCCGTTTATATGCCAATGAACTTTCTTCAATCTTTTTAAATGATCATTTGTTTTAATGATTAATCCAAATTCACTTCCAGAATCTTTATTTTCATTATCAAAACGATTCATTTGCCCTTGAATGTTTCCCGAACCTTCATTTGTTCTACCATAAGTACGTTCTTTAATTTTAGCGTTTGCTGGTGGAATAATCAGTTCTTGAAGTACTTCTGTAGCCGGATTTAAAAAAATATTGTAAACACTTGTGGCATTTTGTAAGGTAATTTCTTGCAGCTCAAAACCGAATTGCTCTACGATTACTTTTAACGGTAATTTGTATTTGTTTGTATCGATCATAAAAATTCCTTTTTCGTTTGATACAAAACTTTTCTTGTGATCGGGTAGAAGCACGATGGCAAAATCTATTGGTTCTTTTGTTTCCGAATCTGAAATTTGCAGGTTAATGTTTTGTGCGGTAATAATTTGTGTAACAAGTGTGCACACAAAAAGTAAAAGAGTGTTTTTCATAAGTAGTTTGTTTTGGTTGTAAAAATAAAAAAACCGATGAGGTTTGCTCATCGGTTTAGAATAGATTTAACAGAAACTATTTGTTTTCTTCTTTCTTGTCGTTAGAAGGTTTGTTATCGTTATTTCTGTGCGCTGGTCTGTTTTCAGACTTGCCTTCTCCGTTTTCAGATTTTCCTTCTGGTTTTGGAGGGCGAGGTAATAATGCCTTGCGCGATACTTTTTCTTTTCTTGTTTTAGGATCTAAACCTAAATATTTAACTTGGAATACATCGCCCATGTTTACTACATCGGTAACATTTTCTGTACGTTCCCAAGCTAATTCAGATACGTGTAATAAAACTTCGTTTCCTGGTGCAGCAGTATATTCTACTACAGCGCCAAATTCTAACATTTTAATTACTTTAACTTCGTAAGCTTCGCCAACTTGTGGTTTAAAAGTGATCGATTGAATTTTAGCCAATACTGCTTCAATTCCTGCAGGATCGGTTCCTAAAATTTCCACAACGCCTTCTTCATCAACCTCGGTAATTACAATTGTTGTACCAGTAGCTTTTTGTAATTCTTGAATTACTTTACCACCCGGACCAATCAACGCACCAATGTAAGCACCAGGAATTGTTCTCATGATGATTTTTGGAGCATGAACTTTAACTTCTTCGTTTGGTTTCGCTAAAGTTTCTGTCAGTTTTCCAAGGATATGTAAACGACCTTCACGAGCCTGATCTAAAGCCTGCTCCATGATTTCGTATTTCAATCCATCAATTTTGATATCCATTTGGCAAGCTGTAATACCTTCTGAAGTTCCAGTTACCTTGAAATCCATATCTCCCAAGTGATCTTCGTCACCTAAAATATCAGATAAAACTGCGAAACGATTTCCGTCTGTAATCAATCCCATCGCGATTCCAGAAACCGGACGAATCATTTGAATACCAGCATCCATCAAAGATAAAGTACCTGCACAAACAGTTGCCATTGAAGACGATCCGTTTGATTCTAATACTTCAGAAACCACACGGATTGTATAAGGACAATCTGCAGGAATCATGTTTTTTAATGCACGTTGCGCCAAGTTTCCGTGACCAACTTCTCTTCTTGAAGTTCCTCTTAAAGGACGAGCTTCTCCTGTTGAAAATGGTGGGAAATTATAGTGTAAGTAGAATTTTTCTTCTCCTTGTTCAGATGGCGAATCAATAACGTTTGCTTCTCTAGAAGTTCCTAAAGTTGCAGTTGCCAATGCTTGAGTTTCTCCACGTGTAAACAATGCAGAACCGTGAACCGATGGTAAGTAATCAACTTCGCACCAAATTGGGCGAATTTCAGTTGTTTTTCTTCCGTCTAAACGTGTCCCTAAATCTAAAGTAACGTTACGAACAGCGTCTTTGTTTACTTTTTTGAAATATTTAGAAACTAAATCGCCGTTTTCTAACAATTCTTCTTCTGTAAACAACGCCACTACTTCTTCTTTTACGGCATCAAAAGCAGCAGAGCGTTCATGTTTTGCAGAACCTTTACTTGCAATAGCGTAAATTTTATCGTAAGCCGCTTGTTTAACTTTTGCTAAAATAGCTTCGTCTTCTTTCTCTCCTTCGTATTCGCGAACTTCTTTCTTTCCAAATGCAGCTGCCAACCTTTCTTGAGCATCAATTTGTACTTTAATGTGTTCGTGTGCGAATTTAATGGCTTCAACCATTTCTTTTTCTGAAATTTCTTTCATTTCACCTTCTACCATTGTGATAGAATCTCTTGAAGCACCGATCATCATGTCGATATCAGACAATTCTAATTGTGCACGAGAAGGGTTGATGATGAATTTTCCATCGATACGTCCAACTCTTGCTTCAGAAATCAAAGTTTCAAAAGGAATGTCAGACAAAGCAAGTGCTGCCGAAGCTGCCAAACCTGCCAATGCATCAGGCATTACGTCTTCGTCATGAGACATTAACTGAATCATAACTTGAACTTCTGCGTGATAATCACTTGGGAAAAGCGGACGCAAAACGCGGTCTACCAATCTCATTGTTAATACTTCGCTATCGCTTGGGCGCGCTTCTCTTTTAAAGAAACCACCTGGAAAACGACCAGCTGCAGCAAATTTTTCGCGATAATCTACCGTTAACGGTAAAAAGTCGATTCCCGGACTTGCTTTTCTTGCGGAAACAACGGTTCCTAAAATAACCGTTTTTCCAATTCTTACTACTATAGAACCATCGGCTTGTTTCGCCAAGCGTCCTGTCTCGATTGTGATGTTTCTGCCATCACCTAAATCGATGCTTTCTACAAATAATTGTGGAATCATAAATTAATTCTCTAATTGATTAAACAATGGGTTGTTGTTGTGTTGTGTAGTTGTTGTTCCCCAATGAAAAACCAAGCTTTTATGCTTAAATATAATAAAAAAAAGAGGTGCACATGCGCACACCTCGTTGTAAAATGGATTATTTTCTAATACCCAATTCTTTGATAATTTCACGATATCTGTTGATATCTTTTTTCTTTAAGTAATCTAAAAGACTTCTTCTTTTACCTACTAAAAGAACTAATGAACGCTCTGTATTGTAATCGTGACGATTCTTTTTTAAGTGTTCTGTTAAATGCGAAATTCTGAATGTGAATAATGCAATTTGTCCTTCTGCTGAACCTGTGTTCGCTGCAGCACCTCCGTGTTTAGCGAAGATTTCTTCTTTAACTTCTTTAGTTAAATACATGCTAATATTATTTAAATGATTATTATGTAATGTTTTGAATTATAAAATTCGATGCAAATGTACATCTTTTTTTTAATCCTGCAATTATGTGTCTGTATTTTTACCCTTTATACATTTCTGCAATTTCATCGGTAAGCCATTCCAGTAATTCCTGATCTTCGCTACTAAATGCGCTTGCGGTGTTTGAATCGAT
Source organism: Paenimyroides baculatum (assembly GCF_008629655.1). GTDB lineage: Bacteria > Bacteroidota > Bacteroidia > Flavobacteriales > Flavobacteriaceae > Flavobacterium > Flavobacterium baculatum. The sequence goes on along the minus strand of NZ_VWSG01000010.1, from coordinate 94,298 downwards.
ATCGATCTGACCTATGTTGATACCATTTACAATAATTGGTACAACAATTTCAGATTTCACATCAATGTTACACGAAATATAATTGTCTTGCGCAGTAACATCATCAACCAAAAAAGTTTCATTGCTTTCGGCAACCTGCCCGCAAATGCCTTTCCCAAACTGAATAGTGGTATGGTCTGTAGGTAACCCGGCAAATGGTCCCAAGTGCAATTCTCTCTTGTTGGCATCGGCAAAATAAAAGCCAACCCAATCGTAATGTGCTACATTTAAACGCAAAAGATTACAAATTTCTTGTAATCGTTCGTTAATGGTTTTGTTCGATTTTATGATTTCTGTTAAAGAAATCTTTAATTGTTCTCTTTCCATATTCTTTTTTTTAGTAAATTTACAAAAAATTAAAACGCAACAAAATTTAAATGTTTCAACGCTATCTATATAATTTTTTATTAGCAGCAGCCGTACTTTTCTCAAATGTAGGGTTAGCTATTAATATTCATTATTGTGGAAACGAAATTGAAAAAGTTGAATTAGGTTATGCTGCGTCTATAAATTGTGCAGAAGACACACACGAAAAAGCGTGTTGCAAAGAAAAAAACGAAACGGTAAAGAAAGATTGTTGTAAAAACGAAACCATTAAACAAAAAACAGACGATGTTGTTATAAAGGTTTTTAACGTTCAGCAGTTTTCAGATTTTATAACGCCTGTTGTTTATAAATTTCAGCCACTTGTTATTTCTAAAAGCAATCTGCCAAAGAAAATCAATGTTACTTTTCGTTGCGAAAGTAATGCTCCGCCATTATACAAACTCTATAACCAATACTTGCTGTACGCATAATTACACATTTTTTACCAAAAGAATGTTTAATTAATTATGCAAATTCATGAAATATACCTTAATGCTATTGTGTGCGTTCGGCGTGCACAACATTTATGCCCAAGATACTTACAAGGGTAAAGTTTTAGATACTTACAATTCATCTATAGAAAAAGCAAATATTACGGTTAACGACAGCGTTGTTGCCACTACAGATAAATTCGGAATGTTCGAAGTTACTTTAAACGAACCGTCTGCAGTTTATATTTATGCTGAAGGATACGAGGTTTTAGAAGCCGAATTAACAGATAAAGACCAATTTTACACGTTTCAAATTCAACCCGAAGCTAGTTTAAACGAATTGGTTGTAAACGTAAACAAGAAAAATACCGAACGTAATAAAGGTATTACCAACTCGCAAACCATGAACAGTGGCGAGTTGCTAAAAGCGGCTTGTTGTAATTTGGCTGAATCTTTTGAAACAAATCCGTCAATTGATGTGAATTTTTCAGATGCCATTTCCGGATCAAAACAAATTAAAATGTTGGGCTTAACAAGTCCGTATATTTTAATTGCCGAAGAAAATATTCCGAGTGTTCGCGGGGCTTCGCAGGCTTACGGTTTGTCGTTCACGCCGGGAACTTGGGTAGAAAGTATTCAGGTTACCAAAGGTGCGGGAAGTGTTGTGAATGGTTTTGAAAGTATTTCGGGACAGATAAATACCGAATTGATCAAGCCAGGAAACGATATTCCTTTCTTCTTGAATTTATACGGATCAACCGATGCGCGTTTTGAATTGAATGCTCATTTTAATGAGAAAATTTCTGATAAATGGAGCACTTCGTTGTTTGTTCATGGAAACACCCGCGTTAAAAAGAATGATATGAATCACGACGGATTTTTAGATAATCCGCTTGGAAGTCAGGTAAATGTAATGAACCGTTGGCAGTATCAAAACCTTGAAAAAGGTTGGATTGCCTTTATTACGGCACGTTACATGAAAGACGAAAAACAAACCGGAGAAATTGATTTTGATAAGAAACAACACAAATTATCAACTTTAAAATGGGGATCAGAACTAAATACCGATAAGTTTGATGCCAGTACAAAAGTTGGTTATGTTTTCCCAGATCAGCCTTACAAAAGTTTCGGTTGGCAGAACTCGTTCAGCTATCATAAACAAAATTCGTATTTTGGTTTAAACCAGTTCGATATCACACAACGCAGTATTTATTCCAACTTTTTATATAGTTCTATCATCAGCAATACGTTGCATAAATTCTCTACCGGAGCAAGTTTTATGCACGATGATTATTCGGAATTCGTAGCAAATTACGGTAATAGAAATTTCGACAGAACCGATACAAGCTACGGTGCTTTCTTTGAATATACGTATGATAATGCCAATAATTTAGCGTTGATTTTAGGTGGAAGAATCGATAATTCTAACCGATTGGGAACGTTTGTAACTCCGCGTATGCACTTGCGTTACAATCCGGGGGAAAAAACAACCCTTCGTGCATCGGCAGGTCGAGGAAAAAGATTGGCGAATATTTTTGCAGAAAACCAGTATTTGTTCGCAAGTTCACGTCAGTTTAATATTTTGAACGAAGGCGGAAAAGCTTATGGAATGGACCCTGAAATTGCTTGGAATTATGGTCTAAGTGTGTCGCAAGATTTTACTTTTTTAGGAAAGAATGCTAGTTTAACGCTTGATTTTTACCGCACCGATTTCCAAAATCAGATTGTAGTTGATATGGATCAATCTGCAAGAACCGTTAATTTTTATAATTTAGATGGTAAATCGTACGCAAATTCTTTTCAAGCCGAATTAAATTACAACATCATCAAACATTTAAACTTAAGAACGGCGTATAAATATTACGATATTAAAACAACGTATGGCGATAAAACGTTAGAACGACCATTGCAGGCTAAACATCGTCTATTTGCCAATTTAGAATTTACTACACACGAAAATAACGGCAGTTATTGGAAGTTCGATGCTACTTGGAACTGGTTAGGAGCGCAGCGTTTACCTTATACAGGCGATAATTCGGCAGAAAATCAGTTGGCATCATATACCAACCCGTTTTCTACAATCAATGCACAGGTAACTAAAGTTTTTTCTGATAGATTTGAAGTGTATGTTGGTGGCGAAAACATTGGGAATTATCAACAGCATAGAGTGATTTTAGGAGCTGATGATCCGTTTGGCAATGAATTTGATAGTACAATTGTGTACGGACCAATTTTTGGACAAATGTATTATGCCGGATTACGATTTAAAATTAAATAACTAACAATTTAAAAATAAAGAAAAATGAAAAAATACTTATTAGTATTATTGGCTGTTTTAGGTGTGGCATTTACATCTACAGCACAGGAAAAGAAAAGCAAAAACGCAAAAGTTGATGTTGAAGTAAAGGGTAATTGCGATATGTGTAAAAAACGTATTGAAAAAGCTGCTTTTGCTGTAAAAGGAGTAAAATCGGCTGATTGGCATTCAGACGATCAAACCCTTCACTTGATTATCGACGAAAACAAAACCACTGCATTAAAAGTTCAGGAATCGGTTGCAAAAGCTGGTCACGATACTAAAGAAGTTAAAGCAGAAAAGGATACTTACGATAATTTACATGGCTGTTGCCAATACGATAGAGAATCGTAAAGAATTAATTTTATAAAACTGTATCTTTTTAGATGCAGTTTTTTATTTTTATAGAATGAAAAAAGTTATAATTATATTTATATCACTAATTGTTGCAGCTTTCCTTGTAATTTCAATTGGTAAGTATTTTGTTGAACGTGAAATTATTCAACGGGATCAAGATGTAGATGAAAAATGGAATTTGTTAAAGAATGATGTTTACTTACATGCAGAATTACTTTCTAAGATAAATGAAAACAATAAATATATTTCAAATGATAGTTTAAATCTGATTATAAATAATCAAAAGATGATTAACGAATGCACCTTGGATTTTTCAGAAAATGAATATTATTTAAATAAATTAGTTTTAAAAATTAAGGCAGATACTTTATCGAATGATAGTGATTTGAACGCATTAGAATCCAAACATAAAAGACTGAATCATTTAGTTTTAAATTACGATACAGCTGCAAGAAATTATAATGATTTTATTAGAAGTTTTCCCTTAAATCTGTATACTTTCAAGCGTTATAAAACAAAAGAGTGGTTTGAATTGAAGTATGGAATTGAGAATGAAAACCCAAAAACGAAGTATGATAAAGACCTAGAGTGGATGTTAGAGATAGAAAAAAGTAAAGGTTTGTAAAATAAAAAATCCGACTAATTTTAGTCGGATTTTTTTATTTTATATTGAAACGGATCTTACATCATTCCTGGCATACCGCCGCCCATTGGCATTTGGCCTGCACCTTCTTCTTTAATATCAACTAAAGCACATTCTGTAGTTAAGATCATTCCGGCAACCGAAGCTGCGTTTTCTAAAGCTACACGAGTTACTTTTTTAGGATCGATGATTCCAGCTGCTAACATATCAACATATTCGTCGGTTTTAGCATTGTAACCATAATTTCCTGAACCTTCGGCAACTTTTGCTACAATAACAGATCCTTCTAAACCTGCATTTTCAACAATCGTTCTTAAAGGCGATTCAATAGCACGAGAAACAATCTGAATACCTGTTTTCTCATCAGCATTTAAAGCATCAACACTTGATAATGCTGCTTTTGCTCTTAACAAAGCAACACCACCACCAGCAACAATTCCTTCTTCAACAGCTGCACGTGTTGCGTGTAAAGCATCGTCTACACGGTCTTTTTTCTCTTTCATTTCCACTTCAGAAGCTGCACCAACGTAAAGTACAGCAACACCGCCAGCTAATTTAGCCAAACGCTCTTGTAATTTTTCACGATCGTAATCAGAAGTTGTAGTTTCCATTTGTGCTTTAATCTGGTTAACTCTGTTTTTAATCATATCAGAATCACCTGCACCGTTTACAATTGTAGTGTTGTCTTTATCGATAGAAACGCGCTCTGCAGTTCCTAACATTTCCAACGTAGCATTTTCTAACGTGTAACCGCTTTCTTCTGCAATCACAGTTCCGCCTGTTAAAATAGCGATGTCTTCTAACATTGCTTTTCTACGGTCACCAAAACCTGGAGCTTTTACAGCAGCAATTTTTAATGCACCACGCAATTTGTTTACAACCAAAGTCGATAACGCTTCACCATCTACATCTTCAGCAATGATTAACAATGCTTTTCCTGATTGTGCTACCGGTTCTAAAACTGGTAATAATTCTTTTAATGAAGATATTTTTTTATCGTACAATAAGATATATGGATTGTCGAATTCCGTTTCCATTTTTTCAGGATTTGTAACGAAATAAGGAGAAAGGTATCCTCTGTCAAACTGCATTCCTTCCACAACATCAACGTACGTATCTGTTCCTTTAGCTTCTTCAACAGTAATTACACCTTCTTTACCAACTTTACCAAAAGCTTCGGCAATTAATTCACCAATAACTTCGTCGTTGTTAGCTGAAATAGATGCAACTTGCTTGATTTTATCGGTAGTAGATCCAACTTCTTGTGCTTGTTTTGATAAATCGGAAACAATAGCTTCAACAGCTTTGTCAATTCCACGTTTTAAATCCATTGGGTTTGCACCTGCAGCAACGTTTTTTAAACCTTCTTTAACAATAGCTTGTGCCAAAACAGTTGCAGTTGTAGTTCCGTCACCAGCTAAATCGTTGGTTTTACTTGCTACTTCTTTCACCATTTGTGCCCCCATGTTTTCTAACGCATCAGCTAATTCTACTTCTTTAGCTACAGTAACACCATCTTTTGTTACGTGTGGTGCACCGAACGATTTAGAAATAATTACGTTACGCCCTTTTGGACCCAAAGTTACTTTTACTGCATTTGCCAATGCATCAACACCACGTTTTAAACCGTCGCGTGCTTCAATATCAAATTTTATATCTTTTGCCATTTTTATTTTTTGTTTAAATTGTTGAACCTGTAATCGTTTATTTGTTTAACTGTTGATCTGTTCCGATTTATCGAATAAACAAATCAACGAATAAACAACTATATAATCGCCAAAATATCTTCCTCACGCATGATTAAGAAATCTTTGCCTTCAAATTTTAAATCGGTACCTGCATATTTTCCATATAAAACAGTGTCGCCAACTTTTACGGTTAACGGCTCGTCTTTTTTACCGTTACCAACAGCAACAACAGTTCCTTTTTGTGGTTTCTCTTTTGCTGTGTCTGGAATAATGATTCCTGATGCAGTTTGAGTTTCTGCAGCAGCTGGTTCAATAATAACGCGGTCTGCTAATGGTTTAACGTTTAATGCCATACTATTTAAGTTTATTTTTTTATAATTGATTTGTTATTGATTTGACCAAAAGTATGCCAACCAGTAAAAGTGATATTTTGACAGAAATAAAAATGCCAGCTTATGACAAGCTGGCATTAATTTGTGTATTTCACTATAATTTAGTTAGCAGGTTGTGCCGGTGTAGTGGCAGGCGCTTGCTCGCTTGGAGTATTTTGCGCTGGTTGAGCCTGACCTTGTGCGGCACCTGCAGTAGGTAAAGCAGCTGGCGGAGCCACAACGGTGTTTGGATCTAAAATTTTAGAATCGCTAGAGAAATCACCTTGGAAACTTAAGCTAGAAACTAAAATTAAAATTACTAAAGCAGCTGCCAAAGTCCATGTACTTTTATCTAAAAATTTATTTGTGTTTTGTACACCACCAATAGATGTTGAACCACCTAACGATGAATCTAAACCACCGCCTTTAGGGTTTTGAATCATAATAACAATGATTAAAAGTAGGGCAACAATGGTGATTAACACTAAAAAAATCGTAAACATATTTATTTGTTTTATATATTATTAAACTCTTGTAATTTTTTTATATCGAAAATTCGATTTGCAAATAAACTACTTTTTTCTGGATATTTCAAAATTAAAATTTCATAAGCTTGTATTGCTTTCTGATATTTTTTCTGTTCTAGATAAATTCTTGCCAAAGTTTCGGTCATGTAGAAAGGTTCATCTTCATTTAACCTTTCCGTATTTATTACCGGAACAACCGCCGATTTACTTGGGGTAATTTTAGGATTTGTTTCGATAAATCGATCAATTAAATCCATGTTTTTTTGTTTGGTTGGAATTGTTTCTTCAACAATTATTTTTTCTTCTGGTTTGATATTTTCGTTCGAAATTTCAGTAGTTTCTCGTTGAATTGGCTGCGCCGATGTCAGTTTTAGCCATTCTGTAAACGAAAATTTGTCATTTTCTGAAAAATCTAACGGTTTACCAACTTCTAAATTTTCTTCTAACTGATGGATTTCTTCTGAAGGAACTTCTTTTGCAACCTGTTTTTCTTCAATTAAAGCATTTTCTTTATCCAGTTTGTTCGCTTCAATTTTGGATTTTGAAATTTGATCGATCTTATGAAATAGTTCAGTTTCCTTATCCTGATTTTCAATATATACCAACGTATCCAAGACACGTTTTTCAATGGTTTCGTCTAACGTAGGTTCCGGTTTTTTAAATTCAATGTAATTTTCATCAACCACATTTAAATCTTCAATATGTAGCGGTTTGTAGGTTACAAAATTTTCCGAAACAATATAATCAAACAAAACGTCGCGATCTGTTGTGTAAGCAGCGGTTTTTTTAAGTTCGCTGTTGTAAAGAAAACTGCGTTGCTGGTTTAATGCCTTTAAATACAGCGCACGAGCCGATTGTAAATACGGATATTCACTAATCATATCTTTTAAAGCTTCCGTATTTTCTGCTGTTAATTGGTACGGATTATTTAGCCACTGTATGTATTGCTGTGCATTCATAAAACTTACCATTTAGCTAACGATGCGTTGAAAATGTCTTGCGTAATACGTTCGTAAATTTCATCTAAAGCAGTGTTTAATGTTCCGCCAATTAATTGAGTGTTCGCTGGAAAATCGTAAAAGTGCGAGAATGTTTTTTCGAAATCGTCTTCCGGAGTTTTTTTGTTGGTGAAACGCACATTTATTGCGATGTACAAACGGTTTTGTGCTGCTGTTTGATCGGCAGTTGCTGTCATTGGTGAAATACGGTATTGAGTAATTTCGCCTTCGTAAACCAAATCGGCATTGGTGTTTGTCATGGTCAGGCTGGTTTGCCCAGCAATTAAATCCTGAAGTTTTATGGTAAAGTTACGTTCAATACCCGGTTCTATTAATTCGGCATTATTCAAAAAAGAGTTTACCTGAAAGCTTTCAGCGTCAATTGGAGCTGTTCCTGTAAAATTGTATGCGCCACAACTTGATAAAATCAAGCAGAAAAGTAATGCCGTAAATTTGTATAATGTATGTTGTAATTTCATTTGTTGATTTGTTTGAACCGTTGAATCGTTGATTTGTTTAGATCACTTTATTCTTCTCAATTTATTCAGACTTTACGGCTTTAGAGATTTGACTTTAAGACTAAAGCTTACAAATCATATTGTTTGATTTTTCTGTACAATGTTCTTTCCGAAATTCCCAATTCATCTGCCGCAGCCTTACGTTTTCCGCTGTTGCGTTCCAACGCTTTTTTGATCAGCTGAATCTCTTTTTCTTCTAATTTAAGCGTTTCTTCATCGTCAATCGTTTCGGCAATCAAATAATTATCTTCTTCGTTTTCATCGTCGATTAATTCGGTTTGATGATTGCTTTTAGCAGTTGAAGTATGTTCGTTTAAAGGAAAAGATCGATTGGTTTGTTTGTTCTGGGCATCTTCGTTTTGATTGTAAATGCGCTGAATTAACGATTTGTTTGTTTCCTGAACCTGTGTTGAGTTTGAATTGTTCATTAACTCCAATGTCAGCTTTCGTAAATCGGTTAAATCGGCTTTCATATCGAACAAAACCTTGTATAAAATTTCGCGTTCGTTGCTAAAATCACTTTCCGATTTTTTAGTTTCGATAAGTGACGGCAATTGCGCATTTCGCTCGGGAAGATATCCCTGCATGGTTTTTAGATTGATGTCACGATTGGTTTCGATAACAGAAATCTGCTCGGCAATATTGCGAAGCTGACGAATGTTTCCGCCCCAACGATAATGCATTAAATATTCGGCAGCATCGGGTGTTAGTTTGATAGGCGGCATTTTGTATTTATGCGCAAAATCTGATGAAAATTTACGGAAAAGCAAATGAATATCTTCTCCACGCTCGCGCAAAGGCGGCAATGCGATTTCGACAGTGCTTAAACGATAATATAAATCTTCACGAAACTTACCTTTATCAATAGCTTCGAACATTTTAACGTTGGTTGCCGCTACAATACGCACATCGGTTTTTTGAACTTTTGATGATCCTACTTTGATAAATTCGCCGTTTTCTAATACACGAAGTAGTCTAACTTGCGTAGTTAAAGGCAATTCACCAACTTCGTCTAAAAAAATAGTTCCACCGTTTGCAACTTCAAAATAACCTTCACGACTACCAACAGCACCTGTAAACGCGCCTTTTTCGTGACCAAAAAGTTCCGAATCAATCGTTCCTTCAGGAATTGCTCCGCAGTTTACCGCAATGTATTTTCCGTGTTTGCGATGCGATAACGCATGTATAATTTTTGGAATATTTTCTTTACCAACGCCGCTTTCACCGGTAACCAAAACAGAAATATCGGTTGGAGCCACCTGAATGGCTTTCTCCAATGCCCGATTTAGTTTAATGTCGTTACCGATAATTTCAAAACGTTGTTTGATGCTTTGAACGTTTTCCATAGCTTTTTTATATTGTTTAAGGTTTCAAGTTTTTTTTGTTTAAGGTTAAATCTACAATGTGAATTTGTTATTTAAACTTAGTTCCCTTAAAATCTTTTCTGTTTAGATAAACAATGAAATTTTTTATTTTCCCACTCAATTTTTCATAGTCATCTTTTAATTGCTCAAAATCTCTTTCACTAATATATTCACAGTCAAAAAGTCTATACAATTGGGATCTAGTTTCTCCTGTAGAACCTTTTGCGATAGAAAGAAATTGTCTGAACTCTAAGTTACCATCTCTTTCAAATCCTTCTGCAATATTATCCATGACAGATCCTGATGAAGATTTAATTTGCTCTTTAAATTTAAAGTCTGTTTTTAAATTTGTTTCAATAGATATTTTATGAATAACTTTCGCTAATCTTCTAGCTTCTTGCCATATTTCTAAATCCTCAAATCTATTTATTGTTGCCATAACATGAAACTTGAAACAAATTAAACTTGAAACAAATAACTACTGCATTTGTGAATAACTTACACCTTCGCCAATTAAGGTTGCCGATGTACAGTCTGATACTTTTACCAATACAAAATCGCCTACTTTGTAATTTGCTTTAGGGAAAACCACCGTTGTATTTTGTGAATTTCTTCCAGACCAATGTTCATCTGAACGTTTAGATGTTTTTTCGATTAAAACTTCAACCGTATCACCCACAAAACGTTTGGTACGTTCCATAGCAATGCGTTGCTGTAAATCTACAATTTCTTGTAATCTGCGTTTTTTCACCGGTTCAGGTACATCGTCTTCCATTTTTCTGGCAGCCATTGTTCCCGGACGCTCAGAATAAGCAAACATGTATCCGAAATCATATTTTATATGTTCCATCAACGATAAAGTATCTTGGTGGTCTTCTTCGGTTTCTGTTGGGAAACCTGTAATCATATCTTGAGATAACGATATTTCAGGAATAATTTTATAAATTCTGTCAACCAAATCCATATATTCTTCACGCGTGTGCTGACGGTTCATTTCGTGTAAAATACGAGTTGATCCCGACTGAACCGGTAAATGAATGTATTTACAGATATTTTGATGCTTCGCCATTACGTGAATTACTTCATCGTGCATATCCTGCGGGTTTGATGTTGAAAAACGGAAACGCATTTTTGGATAACTTGTTGCGCACATATCTAAAAGCTGTGCAAAATCTACCGCCGTTGCTTTTTGCATTTCGGTTGCTTTCACAAAATCTTTCTTCAATCCGCCGCCGTACCATAAATACGAATCCACGTTTTGACCTAATAAAGTGATTTCTTTAAAACCGCGTTGGTGTAAATCTTTAATTTCTTCCATGATACTTTGCGGCTCACGAGAACGCTCACGTCCACGGGTGAAAGGAACTACGCAAAAAGTACACATATTGTCACAACCACGCGTAATAGAAACAAAAGCTGTTACGCCGTTGCTGTTTAAGCGCACCGGAGCAATGTCGCCATACGTTTCTTCTTTCGATAGAATTACGTTAATCGCATCGCGCCCTTCGCCAACATCTTTTAAAAGGTTTGGAATATCCTTGTAAGCATCTGGTCCAACAACCATGTCTACAATTTTCTCTTCTTCTAAAAACTTGCTTTTTAAACGTTCTGCCATACAACCCAAAACACCAACTTTCATTGATGGATTGATCGCTTTTACAGCGTTGTATTTTTCTAAACGTTTACGAATGGTTTGCTCGGCTTTATCGCGAATAGAACACGTATTAACCAAAACCAAATCGGCTTCTTCTAAATTCTGTGTGGTATTATAACCTTCGTTCGCTAAAATAGACGCAACAATTTCACTGTCAGAAAAATTCATCTGGCAGCCATAACTTTCTATAAATAACTTTTTGGTATTATTTTGTTGTTGATCTAAAACCAGGCTTGTACCCTGTTTTTGTTCTTCAATTACCTTTTCCATAAATCACGGTCGTGTACTAAATCAATTTGCAAAGATACAATTAAAATTATTTGTGTGACAAGATGGCAGATGAAATCTGAATATTTTTAACACGTCATTTTACGTCGTTTTAAATTTGTATATTTACGTTATGAAACTCATAAATCATCATACATGTTATTCGGGTGGGGCAGAAGGTGCCGATTCGTATTTTGAATTTTTTGCAGAAAAGTTCAATGTTTCGGTGGTGGCGTATTCGTACAAAACAAAACATCATAAATCTGAAAACAAACACGAATTAACCGATGATGAGTTTAAAGAAGGCGTTGAAAATGTTATGAAAGCCAATGAAGTTTTAAAACGATCTAAAATAAATCAATACTTGAAATTTTTGTCGCGAAACTGGTTTCAGGTAAAAAGTGCCGATGAAATTTATGCTGTATCAAGCCTGAAAAAAGTAAACAAAAGGTTGCAGGTAAAAGGTGGAACTGCTTGGGCGGTACAAATGGCAATTAATACCAACAAAAAGGTTTTTGTGTATAATCAAGATGTGGCGCAATGGTTTTATTGGGATTTTTCGCAGCAGAATTTCATCGAATTAAAATACCAGCCAAAAATTACATCACATCATTTTGCAGGCATCGGCACCCGAAATATCAATATCTTTGGCATAAACGCAATCGAAGAACTTTTTAAAAATACTTTTGAATAATTATGGCAAACAAGCACAATTTAATAAGCAGGTTAACGCGAATTGTTGAAATTTTTCAGCTTCAGGGCGAAAATGGTTTAGCCTTTGAAGAATTAAATAATAAATTGAAAAATTCTTTTATAGACGAAGATCACAGTGTATCGTTACGAACTTTTCAGCGCGATTTAAAAGATATTGAATCGTCTTTAAAGATTAAAATCGTGTACAATAAAGCCAAAATGAAATATATTTTGTTGGATGATGCTTCACAGAAAACATCAAAGAACAGTCAGCTTTTTACCATTGAAAGTTTAAAGATGCTGAATATTGCCCAAGATGTTTCAAACAGCGATTTTATTTTGATCGATAACCGAAAAGTTACCGGATTAGAAAATTATTCTACTATTAAAGAAGCAATCTGCTTAAAAAAACATCTGGAATTTAATTATCAAAAGTTCGATCAGTACAAGGCACACAAACGCAAATTAATGCCGCTGGCTTTAAAAGAAAGTAAAAGTCGTTGGTATGTTGTAGGGTTTGAAATTAAAGACGGACTAAAAATAAATGTGTTGAAAACTTTTGCTTTAGACAGAATCTACAATTGCGAAGTAACTACCGAATTTATTTTAAAGGATACAATCGATGTTCAAAATCACTTTAAAGATTTTATGGGTGTTACAACAAAACCTTTGGATGGTTTTTCGAAAAAAACAACCGTTAAAATAGAAACTTCAATAGAATATGGAAAGTATTTCAGCACACTTCCAATTCATCAATCACAAAAAACCGAAATAGAAAACGGCAAAACAATAATTAGTTTACAGGTAATTCCAACAATGGAACTAGTGTCCGAAATATTGTCGCACAACCACCAAATAAAGGTAATCGAGCCTAAAGAATTAGTGAGTATTGTAAAGAAAACCATCTCACAAAATCTAAAACAATACAATTAATAAAAGTCAAAAAAACGCTAATTTAAAAAAATCCTATACTTTTGCTTTTCAAATTGAAAAACGAATGGCAAAGAACTTAGTGATTGTAGAGTCGCCTGCAAAGGCAAAAACGATAGAAAAATTTTTAGGGAAAGATTATCAGGTAGAATCAAGCTTTGGACACATTGCCGATTTACCTTCAAAAGAAATTGGTGTTGATATTGATAATGATTTTAAACCGAAATACGAAGTTTCTGCCGATAAAAAAGCTGTAGTAAAAAAACTTAAAGATCTGTCTAAAAAAGCCGAAATGGTTTGGTTAGCGTCCGATGAGGATCGTGAGGGTGAGGCAATTGCGTGGCATTTGGCAGAAGAATTAAAGTTAAAAGAAGAAAATACAAAGCGTATCGTTTTTCACGAAATTACCAAAACAGCCATTCAAAAAGCAATAGAGAATCCGCGTACCATAGATTATAATCTGGTAAATGCACAACAGGCACGTCGAGTTTTAGACCGTTTGGTAGGTTACGAATTATCGCCGGTTTTATGGAAAAAAGTACGTGCAGGTTTATCTGCTGGTCGTGTACAATCTGTTTCTGTTCGATTAATTGTTGAACGAGAACGCGAAATTGATGGCTTTAATACAGAATCATCTTTTAGTATTACAGCAGAATTTGTTGCGGCAAACGGTAAATCGTTCAAAGCAAAATTGCCTAAAAACTTTAAAACTCAAGAAGAAGCGCAGGCTTTTCTAGAAAAAAATATTGGTGCAGAATTCAAGGTTTCCGATTTAGAAACCAAGCCGGCAAAAAAATCTCCAGCAGCACCATTTACCACATCAACTTTGCAACAAGAGGCATCGCGTAAGCTGTATTATTCGGTTTCGCAAACTATGATGTTAGCACAGCGTTTGTACGAAAACGGATTGATAACTTACATGAGAACCGATAGTGTAAACTTATCGCAAGATGCCATAAAAGCTGCCGAAGCAGAAATTGTAAGCGTTTACGGAAAAGAATTTAGTAAACCCCGAAATTTCTCAACCAAAGCAAAAGGTGCACAAGAAGCGCACGAGGCTATTCGCCCGACAGATATGTCTAAACACACCGTGAATATCGATCGTGATCAGGCGCGTTTGTACGAATTAATTTGGAAACGTACGTTGGCTTCACAAATGAGCGATGCGCAGTTAGAGCGTACCAACGTTACCATTGTTGCGAATAAACACAATCAGCATTTTGTTGCAACAGGTGAAGTTTTGCTTTTTGAAGGATTTTTAAAAGTTTATTTGGAAGGAAACGACGATGAAGACGAAGAACAAGAAGGTTTGTTGCCTGCAATGAAAGTGAACGAACTTTTGATAAGCAACGGCATTACAGCTACACAGCGTTTTTCACGTCCCCCGGCTCGTTATACCGAAGCTGCTTTGGTTAAAAAGTTAGAAGAATTGGGAATTGGTCGTCCGTCAACGTACGCGCCGACAATTTCAACCATCATCGCCCGTAATTACGTAGAAAAAGGAACTGCCGAAGGAACCGAGCGTAATTATCAGGTGTTGCGTTTACAGAACGATAAAATTTCAACTGCAACTCAATTGGAAAAAGTGGGTGCCGATAAAGGAAAACTGATTCCAACCGATATAGGAAATATTGTTACCGATTTCTTGGTAAAAAATTTCGAAACCATTTTAGATTATAATTTCACGGCTCGTGTTGAAGGAAGTTTCGATGAGATTGCGGAAGGAAATTTAGATTGGACAAAAATGATGAACGAATTTTACAGTCATTTTCATCCAACGGTAATCGATGTTGAGAAAAATGCAGAACGTGAATCGGGTGAGCGTATTTTAGGAAACGATCCAAAATCTGGAAAAGTTGTTTTGGTGCGTTTGGGTAAATTTGGACCAGTTGCACAAATTGGTGATGCCGAAGACGAAGAAAAACAGTTTGCAAGTTTAAATCCATCTCAAAACATAGGAACCATAGGTTTAGAAGAAGCGTTACAGTTGTTCCTGCTTCCTAAAACATTGGGCGAATACGAAGGTGAAACGGTCGAAGTGAACAATGGTCGTTTTGGTCCGTATGTGCGTTATGCCGAAATGTTTGTATCGCTTGCAAAAGGCGAAGATCCTTTAGATGTAACGTTAGATCGCGCTGTAGAATTGATAAAAGAAAAACAAAAAGCCGATGCGCCAATTGCCATTTATCAAGGCTTGCCTGTTCAAAAAGGTGTTGGTCGTTTTGGTCCGTTTATCAAATGGAACAACATGTTTATCAACGTAAATAAAAAATATAATTTCGATAATCTTTCAACAAATGATGTAGAAGAATTGATCGAAGATAAAATTCAAAAGGAAAAAGACAAGGTTATTCACGATTTCAGAGAAGAAGGTATCCGCGTAGAAAAAGCACGTTGGGGTAGATCGGTTATTTTAAAGGGAAAAGTAAAAATCGAATTGAATAAAGATATCGATGCAGCCGCTTTAACTTTAGAGGAAATCCAAAAAATGATCGAAGCTAAAACTCCGGCTAAAAAGATAGCTGCAAAGAAAACCGCAGCTAAAAAACCGGCAGCTAAAACTACTAAAACAGCAACTAAACGTATAACAAAAAAATAATACGTTATGATGTACGAAATTTTAAAACCTATTTCTGCCGAATTAGAGCAGTTTATAAATACGTTGCCTAAACATTCGTTGGGTAAAACAATGGGAATTCATACTCAAAAATCGTTGCCCGAAACAGATAATGTGCAGTTGGCAATTATTATGGTGAATGAAAATCGCGGAGTTTCAAATACTATTGATGATGTTGGTTTTGATGAATTCAGAAAGAATCTTTATCAGCTTTTTCCTGGAAACTGGACAAAAAAAATAATCGATTTAGGAACTATTGAGGCTGGCGAAAATATAGAAGATACTTATGTTGCTGTAAAAATGTTGGTTGCCGATTTGTTAAAGCAGAATATCGTGCCGATTGTTTTAGGCGGCTCGCAAGATTTAACTTTAGGTATGTACCGCGGATACGATGCGTTGGAACAAAATGTAAATCTGGTTTGTATCGATAATAAAATTGATGTAGCTGCAGATGTGGAAAATCCGTCAGAGAATTTCATGACCCGCATTATTATGGATGCGCCCCATAATCTGCATAATTTCAGCGTGTTGGGATATCAAACCTATTTTAATTCGCAGGAAGAAATTGATCTGATTGATAAAATGTATTTTGAAGCTTATCGTTTGGGAGAAATCATAACAGACGTTAAAATTGCCGAACCCGTATTGCGCGATGCCGATATTGTAAGCTTGGATATTAATGCGGTAAAATCGGCCGATTTAGGATTTTTTTCGCAGTTTAATCCAAATGGTTTCGATGGGCGAGAAATCTGTGCGTTAGCACGTTACGCAGGCTTAAGCGACCGTGTAAGTAGCTTGGGTATTTTTAATATCGATAATATTTCGCAAAAAAGTTTGTTAATTACGCAGATTTTATGGTATTTTGTTGAAGGATTTAATTTCAGAATGAATGAATATCCTTATATTAGCAAATCAACCTATTTAAAATATATAGTGCCGCTGGAAGAACAGGAGTTGGTTTTTTTTAAAAGCGATATTTCTGAACGCTGGTGGATCGAAATTAACAGTTTAGAAAACGACAGTCGTAAAGTGTTATTTCCTTGTAGCTATGATGATTACAAGCAATCTTTACAAAGTGTTGTGCCCGACAGATGGTGGCGTGCAAACAAAAAACTGTTAGGTTAACTATGTTTTAAAATAAATTGTTAAATATAAATTAAATTTTTTTTTAAGATTTCGTTGTATATTTAAAAATAATTAGATAGGTTTACGCTTTGAATAATTTTTAAAATAAAACCCCAATTAATATATGAAGAAGTTCATTACACTTACTGCGGTTGCCTCGTTAATGTTCAGTTGTGGTTCTGGTGACAGAGGAGAGCTACTAGAAGGAACGCAAGGGAAACGCTGGATTACCGAAAAGCCACAGGGAATGGCTTTTATTCCGGGTGGATCTTTCACAATGGGTAAAACTCATGAAGATTTACTTGGAGCTGAAGACGCACCAGCTCGTTCAGTGACTATTGGTTCTATGTATATGGATGAAACAGAAGTTACAAACAACCAATACCGTAAATTCGTCGAATTCGTTAAAGATTCGATTACCAGAACCCGTTTGGCAATTATGGCCGATGAAATGGGAATGGATGCTACGGCAGGTGGAATTGGAGCGTTTGCATTTCAAGAAGTTCAAGACCCTTCATTAAATCAAAACCAAACAGCGTACGATCGTTATATGTATGATAACTACTACAGTATGGCTATGGATGATGATGAATATGCAGGTCGTCGTTTAAATAAAAAAGCACGTTTGATTACAGATCCTAGACGTTACCCTGACGAGTATTACGTAGAGGTTATGGATTCTTTGTACATTCCCGCAAAACAAAATTTAAATGGAATGGTAACATTCGATGTTCAGAAATTGAACTTTAAATATTCTTGGTGGGATGAGAATGCTTACGTGAATGACAGTTCTAATGAAGTTAGAAACCGTCAGGCAAAGTTCTTAAAAACAGAGATTGTTAATGTTTATCCTGATACTACATCGTGGGTTAAAAACTTTAACTATTCTTATAATGAGCCGATGTTCAGAGAATATTTTTGGCACGAGGCTTACGGAGAATATCCTGTAGTAGGTGTAACGGCTCATCAGGCAAAAGCTTTTGCAGCTTGGAGAACACTTTACAAAAAGGCATATTCTGTTGATCGTAACATGAACCATAATTTATATGAGTACCGTGTTCCAAGTGAGTCAGAGTGGGAGTATGCTGCTCGTGGTGGTCTTAAAAATGCAATGTATCCTTGGGGAGGTCCTTATACTACAGATGAAAAAGCTTGTTTCTTAGCTAACTTTAAGCCAGATCGCGCTGATTATGCAGTAGATGGAGCTTTATATACAGCAGAAGCACGCTCTTACAAACCAAATGGTTACAACTTATACAATATGGCAGGTAACGTTGCAGAATGGACAGATTCAGCTTATGACGAAGGAAGCTATACAATGCAATCAAGTTTAAAACCTAAAGATAGAGCAACTACAAATCCATTAAAAGTGGTTCGTGGAGGTTCTTGGAGAGATCCGCACTATTTCTTACAAGTTGCTACTCGTGACAAAGAAAATGCAGATTCTGCTCGTTGTTACATTGGTTTCAGAACAGTAGTTTCAGCACCAGGTCCAGGATTGTTAAACGAAGCTAATGCACCACAAAGTGGTAGAAATGCTAAATAATTAATACACAATAATCAACATATTAAACTAACTAAAAATTTAAATATTTAAGATAAGATGGCTATACCAAAAAAAGTAATGAATTTCTGCTACGGTATGGGAGCAGCAGTTGTAATCGTAGGTGCTTTATTTAAAATTACACACATGGAATTGGGACCTTTAAACGGAAACAATATGTTAACTGTAGGTCTTTTAGTAGAAGCGTTAATTTTCGCTATTTCAGCTTTTGAGCCTGTAGATGATGAATTAGATTGGGCACGTGTTTATCCTGAATTAAAAGGTGGTGAACCAAGAGCTATGCAGGTTGCAGGTAACGTTGGTGTTACAGGTACAGTTGCTACAACATCAATCGGTGGATCTAATCAAGCTGCGCCACAAGTTCAAACAAGAACCGCAGCTCCGGCTTATGCAGCAGCATCTCAACAAGTAGTTGCAGCACAACCAACAATGGAAAGAAGTTTATTGTCTGAAAAATTAGACACTATATTAAGAGAAGCAAAAATTGACGGAAACTTAATGGAAAGTCTACGTGACAGCATTAAAAATTTCGAGGCTGCAGCAAAAGGAATCGCTCCTACAGTTGAAACAGTTGCGTCTTCTAACAGATACGCAGAAGAAATGGCACAAGCTGCTCAACAATTAGAATCTTTAAACTCTATGTATAAAGTTCAATTAGAAAGCGCTACTAAAAATGCAGATATTAACAGAGAAGTTGCTGAAAATAACTTGAAGTTAAAAGAGCAAATGATGTCGTTAACTTCAAACTTATCAACTTTAAATGCAGTTTATGGCGGAATGTTATCTGCTATGGGTAAAACAGCTAATTAGTATTAACTTTTAAATCAGATCTAATTAGACATGGCAGGAGGAAAACAAACCCCAAGACAGAAGATGATTAACCTGATGTATTTAGTGTTCATCGCGATGATGGCGCTTAATATGTCTAAAGAGGTTTTAACAGCTTTTGGATTAATGAACGAAAAGTTCGAAGATGCTAATACAAATGCTCAAGGTACAAATGAGTTTTTGTTAACTGCTTTGGCAGGTAAAGCTGAAGACGAACCGGCACGTTATACAGAACCTTATGAAAAGGCATTAAAAGTGCAAAAACTTACAACTGAATTTTATGGTTACATAGGTTCATTAAAAGGAGATGCTACAAAAGGTTTTACAAATGATCCGGAAACAAATAAATTGCCTTATGAACAAATGGACAAAGGGCAGGAAATTGATTACGGATGGTTTGAAAAAGATGGTTTATCTGCAAAAGGTAAAGAAATTATATCACGTTTCGAAAAATACCGTAATGATTTCAAAGCAATCATTGGAAATGATGTAACTTACAAATTTCTTTTAGAAAATATCGATAAAAAATTCAACACAAATCCGGTTAAGAATAAGGATAAACAAGATGTTGAATATTTAGATTACCATTTTAAAGGATATCCGGCAGTAGCTTCTATGGCTTATTTATCTTCATTACAAAATGATGCTAAAGTTTTAGAACGCGAAGCTTACGATTTGTTTTTAGGTAATTCGTTAAAACAAGCAGCTTCTATGAAAAATTACCAAGCAATGGTAATTCCTGATAAGGCGGTTTATTATCAAGGTGAAGCGATTAAATATAAAGTAGTTTTAGGTCGTTATGATAATTCTACTGTTCCTACTTCTGTAGTTGTTAATGGTTCAACTATTCCACAATCTAGAATTAAAGCAGGTCAGGTAGAAGGTACATCTGTTGCTTCAGGTTTAGGTGAACACAAGTTTACTGGTAAGTTTACATTTATGGAAGATGGAAAACCTGTAGTGGTTGATATCTTAAATTCAAACTATGTGGTAGTAAGTCGTCCAAGTTCTGCGACTATTTCAGCAGATAAAATGAATGTAGTTTATGTAGGTTTAGATAACCCTATTTCTATAACTGTTGAAGGTATTACTTCTGATAAAGTTAGTGCTACAGTAAATAATGGTACTTTAACGAAGGTTGGAAATGGAAAATACATGTTAAAACCAGGTTCTGGTAGAGAATTGGTTGTTACAGCAACAGGTACTATGCCTGATGGTAAAGCAATTACTTCTAAACAAGCTTTCAGAATTAAAAATATTCCTCGTCCAAGTGGAAAGATTCGTGGAGAGTCTGATGCTAAAGGACCTGCAAGTAACTTGGCTGATGTGAAAGTTACTGCTGTAATGGAAGATTTTGATTTCCCAATTAGTTTAAGAGTGACTCAATTTACTATTATTTTCCCTGGTATGGGGTCAGAAGTAGTGACTGGTGGTGGTTCACTTCCTGCGAGTGCTCAAATGAAAGCTAGTCGTCTACGTCCTGGGGATGTTGTGCGTATTACAAATATAAAAGCTAAATTAGAAGGTGCTCCTAGCACAGTGATTGTAAAAGACCCAACATCTGCTACATTTACTATTCAATAATAAAATTCGGATTTATGAAAAATTTTAAGAATTTATTTTTTACAGTTTGCGCTTTAGTTGTTACAAGTGTTAGTTTTTCACAAAATAACATTCTAAATGCCCGTATAGCTGGTGAAATTGGTGATGAATCAATTGAAGATATATATGCAAAAGCTGATGGACCTATTCCTTACGAATATGTAAATGATCGTGATGTGGTTTTTCAAAAGAAAGTTTGGGAAGTATTGCCTTTAGATCAAAGACAGAACTTAATTTACTATTTTCCTTTAGAAGAAACAATTGACCGTAAGCCTTTATGGAATATTTTAAAGGATGCAGTAATGAATAAGAAAATTACCGAAGTTTATTACGATGATAATTTTAAATTTAAATTGAATCCTAAAGATTTAGAATCTAAATTTGTACGTATAGATACTGCTGATGCAGGAAAAGAACAATTTATGTTTGATGGGAAAATTGATAAACAGTATATTTATACTACTGAAATTCGTCCTACTGATGTAAAAGAGTATCGTGCAATGGGTATGTGGTATTTAGACCGTAATGCAGGTGAATTAAAGTATCGTTTGTTAGGATTAGCACCTGTTGTTATTGATTTAGCTACTAAGGGTACAGAATTTGAACAAGCAGTACCTTTATTCTGGATTTTCTTCCCTGATGCGCGTGAGACTTTGTATAATTCATATGCATTCAACGAGAAGAATCCTGCAATGAAGATAAATTTTGACTACTTATTCAACGCTCGTAAATTTTCTGGAAGTATTTATAAAACGGATAACGTTTATGGAGACAGAAATATTAGTGAGTATGTTCAAGGTAATGCTATGATGCAATTATTAGAGGCAGAACGCGTTAAAGAATCTATCCGCGATTTGGAAGATGATTTATGGAATTACTAAATTTGTAATTTAATATATAAAACTCTTATCATTAGATAAGAGTTTTTTTTTACCATGAAAGTAGATTATATAATAGTTGGTGCTGGTTTGGCTGGTTTGTGTATGGCGCAGTTTTGTATCAAACACAGAAAGTCATTTATTATGGTTGATAATGCTCAAAGAACATCATCAAAAGTTGCGGGTGGTATGTTTAATCCGGTAGTGTTAAAACGTTTTACATCCATTTGGGAGGCTGATGCACAATTAAAGTTGGCAGATTTGTTTTATCTGGAAATTGAGAAAATGCTGAATACTTCATTTTACCATAAATTGCCTATTTACAGAAAATTTGCAACAATTGAAGAGCAAAATAATTGGTTCCTTGCCTGCGATAATCCTATTACAGCACCTTATCTGAATCAAAATCTTTTAAAAGATAAATTTCAACACATAAATAGTGAATATCATTTCGGAGAGGTTTATAATACTGGTTTTTTAAATGTGAATTTATTTGTAAAATCATATCAGGAGTATCTTCAAAGAGATAACTTACTGTTGAAGGAATCTTTTATTTATGATGAATTAATCATCGAAAATGATTCAGTAACTTATAAAGACATTCAAGCAAAGCAAATTGTTTTTGCCGAAGGGTTCTCCATGTTAAATAATCCATTTTTTGATTATTTGCCATTGGATGGAACAAAAGGAGAACTTTTGTACGTGAAAATATCAGGTCTTAAGTTGAAGTCTATTGTGAAATCAAGTGTGTTTATTATTCCTGTGGGGAATAATATTTACAAAGTTGGTGCTACTTACAATTGGCAAGATAAAACAGATGATGTAACAGATGAAGCAAAGAATGAATTAATCGAAGGTTTGGAAAAATTGATTGATTGCGAGTATAAAATCATTGAACATGTGGCTGGAGTTCGACCAACAGTTAAAGACCGTAGACCGCTTGTTGGATCACACTATCAACATAAAAACGTATACATTCTAAATGGTTTGGGTACGCGTGGCGTGCTGTTGGGTCCATATCTTGCAGATAAACTCATTCAAAACATTGAAAATAACGTACCTTTGGATCCGAATATCAATGTTGCCAGATATTATAAAAAACTACAATTAATTAAATAGCAGTATGCTTAATATACACGATTTATCCGTATCGTTTAGCGGAGATTTTTTGTTTGAAAACGTCACATTTCGGTTAGGAGCCGGCGATAGAATTGGTTTAATCGGTAAAAACGGTGCAGGTAAATCAACGTTGCTTAAAATTTTATCGGGAGAAGTCGAGCCAGATTCGGGGGTCATTGCTTTTGACAAAGAAATTAAGATTGGTTTTCTAAAACAGGATATCGATTTTGTAAAGGGAAGAACCATTTTAGAAGAAGCTTATCAGGCTTTCGACGAGATTTTGTACGTGGAAGATCAACTTCAGAAATCGAATGAAGAATTGGTTACGCGTACTGATTACGAATCAGAATCGTATCACGAATTAATTGATAAAGTAAGCGATTTAACGCACAGGTTTGATATTTTAGGCGGTTATCAATATCAGGGAAATACAGAAAAAGTACTCCTTGGTTTGGGTTTTAAACGTGATGATTTCAATAAATTAACTGATACTTTTTCGGGTGGTTGGCGTATGCGTATCGAATTGGCTAAACTACTGCTTCAGAACAACGATATTTTGTTGTTAGATGAGCCTACGAACCACTTGGATATCGAATCGATTATTTGGTTGGAAAATTTCTTGAAATCATTTTCGGGAGCTGTGGTTTTGGTTTCGCACGATAAAATGTTCCTTGACAATGTAACCAACAGAACCGTTGAAATTTCGTTAGGAAAGATTTATGATTTTAATAAACCATACACGCAATATTTGGTTTTAAGAGAAGAAATGCGCGAAATGCAGTTGGCAGCTCAGAAAAATCAAGCTAAAAAGATTGAAGAAACCGAAAAACTGATTGAAAAATTCCGATACAAAGCAACCAAAGCGTCTATGGCGCAATCGCTTATCAAAAAATTGGACAAAGTAGAGCGTATTGAGGTTGATGAAGATGATAATTCGGTTATGAATATCTCGTTTCCTGTTTCACAAACTCCCGGTAAGGTTGTTTTAGAGATCGAAAAAGTGACCAAAGCGTATGGCGATAAAATCATTTTTAAAGACATCAACCTGTTCATTGAACGCGGAAGCAAAATTGCATTTGTAGGTCAGAATGGTCAAGGAAAATCGACCTTAATCAAAGCAATTCAAGATGAATTTGAGTACGATGGAACCATAAAAATTGGTCATAATGTTCAATTAGGATATTTCGCACAGAATCAGGCAGATTATTTAGACGGCGAAAAAACGCTTTTAGATACGATGATTGATGCCGCTACAGACGGAAATAGATCTAAAGTTCGCGATATGTTGGGATCTTTTTTGTTTCGTGGCGATGATGTTGAGAAAAAGGTGAAAGTATTATCAGGAGGTGAGCGAAATCGTTTGGCATTGGCAATGTTGCTTTTAAAGCCAATCAACGTGTTGCTGATGGATGAGCCTACGAACCATTTAGATATTAAATCGAAAAATGTGTTAAAGGCGGCTTTGAAAAATTACGAAGGAACGTTGCTGTTGGTATCGCACGATCGTGATTTTTTACAGGGAATGACCGATAAAGTCTACGAATTTAAAGATCAAAAAATAAAAGAATATTTAGGCGATATCAATTATTTTTTGGAAGAACGTAACGCAAGCGATATGCGCGATTTTGAGCAGAAAAAAGATGCTAGTACTCAAGTGAAACAAGAAGTTGTTGTAAAGCAACAAAAATCACTTTCTTACGACGATCAAAAACGTTTAAAGACGTTGAATAACAAATTGAGTAAAGCAGAAAGTAATATTACGGATTTGGAAAAGAAAATTGCAAAAGCCGATTTAGAACTCGCTAAAGATTATGAAAAGTTAATGAACGATTCAAAATGGTTCACAGCTTACGAAAAATTGAAATCCGATTTGAATAAAACAATGGGGGACTGGGAAAAAACGCAGGAAGAAATTGATAGGTTATAAAAAAAAGCAAGGTTTTAAACCTTGCTTTTTTATTTAGGAAACGTCTCTAAAACTTTTGTGACAAATTCTTTAATACGTTCTTCTTTTTTGCTTTGTTTGGTAGCTAAATAACCACTTCCTTTTCCTTGCCAGATTAATTCTTTATTGGCTGCTTTTAAGACATCAATATAAAGAATTCCTTGGGTTGATGTTGATACTGATTGATATCCAGGTCCCATCATCCACGGATTCCATCCCCAAGGGCGGTACATTCCATAACCCCAACCTCCATAAAATGAATTTACATTTACAATTTGTTTGGCATCGGTAAACAAGTTAATTAGCAAATCAGGGTTTTCACTTTTAGTAAAACCTTTTGCAGTTAGTTCTTCATCAATCGCTTTAAGAATACGCTTTTTATCCAGATCAGAAATATTGATTTTATCAACACCGTCTTTCATAAAAGCATACGTTTTAAACTGACTGAAGTTTACGCTGCTGTCGTAATCTGTAGCAACTTGCACCGAACTGCACGAAGCCATAACAAACAGCAACAGTAGAGGTAATAGTTTAAATAGTTTCATAATATTTTAGTTTAATAAATTGTCGTCAACTAAATTTGGCAAGGTCACTTTTAATAAAGGTTCCGCTTCCATTGCACGTTTAATAGCAAATACAGCGCCTTCGTTTCTTGCCCAGCTTCTGCGCGATATTCCATTATTAACATCCCAGAAAAGCATCGATTTTAAGCGTTGTTCTGCTTCTAAAGTACCATCAAGAAGCATACCAAAACCACCGTTAATTACTTCGCCCCAGCCAACGCCGCCGCCGTTGTGAATTGAAACCCAGGTTGCTCCGCGGAAACTATCGCCAATTACATTGTGAATTGCCATGTCGGCTGTAAATCGAGATCCGTCATAAATATTTGATGTTTCGCGATACGGAGAATCTGTTCCAGAAACATCATGATGATCACGACCCAATACAACCGGACCAATTTTTCCTGCAGCAATAGCATCGTTAAACGCTTTAGCAATATTGGTTCTACCTTCGGCATCGGCATATAAAATTCGAGCTTGAGATCCTACAACCAATTTGTTTTCTTGCGCACTGCGGATCCACTGAATATTGTCTTTCATTTGCTGCTGAATTTCAACAGGCGATGTTTTAATCATTTCCTCTAAAATTTCACAAGCAATAGCGTCGGTTTTTTGTAAATCTTCAGGATTGTTGCTCGCACAAACCCAACGGAACGGACCAAAACCGTAATCAAAACACATTGGTCCCATAATATCTTGAACGTACGAAGGATATTTAAACTCGCGACCTAATGTTGGGTTCGGATTCATTACATCAGCTCCCGCACGCGAAGCTTCTAATAAAAAGGCATTTCCGTAATCAAAAAAGTACGTGCCTTTTGCAGTGTGTTTGTTTATTGCAATTGCATGACGACGCAATGTTTCCTGAACTTTCTCTTTAAATAACTCCGGTTGATCTGCCATCATTTGGTTCGATTCTTCAAACGAAATCCCTGCAGGATAATAGCCGCCAGCCCATGGATTATGAAGCGAAGTTTGATCGGACCCTAAATCAATGGTAACATTTTCCTGATCGAATTTTTCCCAAACATCAACTACATTTCCTAAATATCCAATAGAAACAATTTCTTTATTAGCCTGTGCTCTTTTAACGCGATCTACCAAAAGATCTAAATCTTCAATAACTTCGTGGATCCAACCTTGGCTATGACGAATTTTAGTTATTTTAGGATTCACTTCTGCACAAACCGTAATACAGCCGGCAATAGTTCCCGCTTTTGGTTGTGCACCGCTCATTCCGCCTAAACCAGAAGTTACAAACAAGTTACCTTTTGGTTCTTTGTCAATTTTTCTAAAACCGTTTAAAACCGTAATGGTTGTACCGTGCACAATTCCCTGTGGACCAATGTACATGTACGATCCGGCAGTCATTTGTCCGTATTGAGTGACACCAAGGGCGTTGAATTTTTCCCAATCATCCGGTTTAGAATAATTAGGAATCATCATTCCGTTGGTAACAACAACTCGTGGCGCATTTTTGTGCGATGGAAACAAGCCCATTGGATGCCCTGAATACATCACCAGCGTTTGCTCATCGGTCATTTCGCCCAAATATTTCATGGTTAACAGGTATTGTGCCCAATTGCTGAACACGGCTCCGTTACCACCATAAGTAATTAATTCGTGCGGATGTTGTGCCACGGCATAATCCAAATTGTTCTGAATCATCATTTGTATGGCTTTTGCCTGCAACGATTTTCCCGGATATTCGTTAATATCACGAGCGTACATGCGGTATTTCGGACGAAAACGGTACATGTAAATTCTACCGTATTTTTCTAATTCTTCTTTAAATTCAGGAATAAGCGTTTCGTGATGTTGCGGTTCAAAATAGCGCAAAGCATTACGTAATGCCAATATTTTTTCTTCTGCTGATAATATTTCTTTACGCTTTGGAGCGTGGTTAATTGTAGCGTCGTATAAAGCTTTTGATGGCAAATTCGCCGGAATTCCCTGAAGAATTTCTTCTTGAAACGTCATAGTTCTCGGTTTTGTTTTTTTCTTAATTTGATCGATTAATTTACTAAATCCGTAAGGGCAGTGTTTGCATCCACTCATGCAACAATGCCCGCGATTTAAAAGATATTTTTCCGTAAAGATCCTGAAACCTTTGTCCGAAAGATAATAATCTTCTCCTTCAATTAATTCCTTTCTCATAACTACAAATTTAGTGAATAATTTTTGTTTTTTGCGAGGGTATGTTAGATGTTTGGTGTTTGACGTAGGATGTTTCATTTTACGAATTTGATTGGTTTTTAAATTGAAACTGAAATAATAAGATTGTCAATTCATTAAAGACCCATCATCCTACATCGAACATCTCACAAAAAGTGATAAATTTGCGGTATGCGATTGATAATTTCTAAATTTTGGGTGCCAAAAGGCTTTTCGGGTATAACTGTTTATCCGTTTATTTTTGCGCGCGAAAATTATCTTCGTACTCATACAACCTTTGTTAATCACGAAAAAATACATTTACGCCAGCAGATAGAATTATTGATTCTTCCGTTTTTTATCTGGTATGTTTTAGAATTTTTTATCAGATTGATTCAGTTTAGAAATCGAAAAAAAGCCTACCGAAATATTTCTTTTGAACGGGAAGCTTATGCAAACGAATCGAATGAAGATTATCTTACAAACCGAAAATTCTTTTCTTTTTGCAACTATTTATGATACAGTCACAACAAGAAGCTTTCAATCAAAAAATAGCTATTCCGAATGATTTTGGAATTGAAGTTTATGTGAAAAGGGAAGATGTGCTGCATAGTGAAATATCAGGCAACAAATTCCGTAAACTAAAATACAATTTAGCTGAAGCTCGGGATTTAGGTTTTACAAAATTACTGACTTTTGGCGGAGCTTATTCTAATCACATTGCAGCAGCTGCAGCAGCTGGTAAAGAATTTGGTTTTGAAACGATCGGAGTAATTCGTGGCGAAGAATTGCAGGAAAAGTATCTGGAAAATCCAACATTAAAAAAAGCATCAGAAAACGGAATGCAGTTTGAATTTGTTACCAGAACGCAATATCGCGATAAAAATAATTCGGAGTTTTTAGATCAACTGAAGGAGAAATTTGGCGATTTTTATTTGATTCCCGAAGGCGGAACAAACAATTTAGCAGTTAAAGGATGCAAAGAAATTTTAAGAGATGATGACAAAATGTTCGATTTTATCTGTTGTGCCGTTGGTACAGGCGGAACCATTTCGGGAATTATCAACAGTTTAAAACCGCATCAAAAAGCAATTGGTTTTCCGGCTTTAAAAGGCGATTTCTTAACAGAAGATATCCAAAAATATGCCAAAAATAGTCAGTGGAATTTGGTAACTGATTATCATTTTGGAGGTTACGCAAAGTTAAATGATGAACTGAAACAGTTTATGAAACAATTTTTTAAAAAATATTTAATATCTTTGGATCCTGTTTATACATCAAAAACGTTTTTTGGTGTAATCGATTTGATATCAAAAGGTTATTTTAAACCCGATTCAAAAATATTAATAATTCATACCGGAGGTTTACAAGGGCTTCAATCTAACATTGCTGAAATATGAAGAAAGTATTGTCCGTACTATTTACAGGATTGATTTTAATGAGTTGCAACGCCGCTCATAATACAAAAGTAAAAGAAAAGATTGCCAAAGAATACGGAAATGGTGATAATAAGAAGAAGAAAGTAGTTGTCACAACCGCATCTGCAGTTAAAAAAGAAAATACACCCGTAGCAGAACCAAAACCTGTTAAACCGTTATTTGAAAAAGAAGAAACCGAAACATTAATAGCTACTTCAAAAATAAATGTTTCAAAAAATACCGTAGAAGATTATATCGATCTATATTCCGGTGCGGCAATGCAAAGCATGAAAACATACGGAATTCCGGCAAGTATTAAACTGGCACAAGGAATTTTAGAATCGGGATCAGGAAACGGAACGTTGTGCAGAACTGCCAATAACCATTTCGGAATTAAATGTAAGGAAGAATGGACGGGCGAAACGGTTTCGCATACCGATGATGCACCCGACGAATGCTTTAGAAAATACCATTCGGCAATGGAATCGTACAACGATCATTCTGAATTTTTAGCGAACAGAGTCTACTACAAAAATTTGTTCACATTAGATAAAAGCGATTATTCTGCTTGGGCAAAAGGCTTAAAAAAAGCCGGTTATGCTACAGATCCTCGTTATCCCCAAAAATTAATCAGCATTATAGAGCGTTACAAATTGTACGAATACGATCAAAAAGTTTTAGGTTCAAACTACCAGTTTGTTCCAATGAGAACAGAAGAAGTTGTAGCAACAAATTATGGAGCTCAAGCACAAACTTATACCGTTCAGGCAGGTGATACATTGTTTGCAATCTGTCAGAAATTTAATTCGTCGGTAGATCATATCAAGCACTTAAACAGTTTAAATACAAACGCATTAAGTGTAGGGCAAATTTTAAAAATTCAATAAATGTTATACAAACGTAGCAGCGAATTATTCGTTGAAGCTTTAAAATATATACCGGGAGGAGTTAATTCTCCCGTTCGTGCGTTTAAATCGGTCGGTGGAACGCCTATTTTCATTAAAAAAGCCAGTGGAGCTTATCTTTTTGATGAAGACGATAAACGATACATTGATTACATTAATTCATGGGGGCCAATGATTTTAGGTCATGCATACCAGCCTGTAATTGATGCCGTAATTGAAAAAACAAAATTGGGAACATCATTTGGAACTCCTACAGAAATTGAAACAGAAATTGCAAAACTAGCTGTTTCAATGGTTCCGAATATCGATAAAATTCGATTTGTAAATTCAGGGACCGAAGCTTGTATGAGTGCTGTTCGTTTGGCAAGAGGATATACAAAACGAGAAAAAATAATCAAGTTCCGCGGTTGTTATCACGGACATTCAGATTCTTTTTTAATTGCAGCAGGTAGTGGATTATCTACTTTCGGTGTGCCTTCAAGTCCCGGAGTTACAAAAGGAACTGCTCAAGACACCTTGTTGGCAAATTTCAACGATTTAAATTCTGTAAAGGAATTATTCCAGGCGAATAAAAATGAAATTGCAGCCATAATCATTGAACCCGTTGCTGGAAATATGGGCTGTGTACCGCCTGTGAATAATTTTCTTCAAGAATTAAGATCGATCTGTGATGAAAACGGAACGCTATTAATTTTTGATGAAGTAATGACCGGTTTTAGATTGGCTAAAGGTGGGGCGCAAGAATTGTTTAATGTTACCGCAGATATTGTTTGTTTTGGTAAAGTAATTGGCGGTGGTTTACCGGTTGGTGCGTTTGCTGCTCGTACCGAAATTATGGATTATCTGGCGCCTGTTGGTCCGGTTTATCAGGCAGGAACATTGTCTGGAAATCCGTTGGCAATGGCAGCTGGTTTGGCAATGTTGCAGTCAATAAATAACGATGCTGAATTATTTAATCGATTAGAAGAAAAAACTGCTTATTTGGAAGATGGAATTCGTAAGATTTTGACAGCTAACAATAAAACGTTTACGGTAAATAGAGTAGGTTCTATGATTTCGATTTTCTTTTGTGAGAACCAAGTTGAAAATTACGAAGATGCATCAAAAGCAGATACGCCCGAGTTTAAAAAATTCTTTCATGATTTGTTAGAACGTGGCGTTTACATTGCGCCATCAAGCTACGAAACATGGTTTATTACCGATGCTTTATCTTATGAAGATTTAGACGAAACAATAAGAGTTATAAACGAAGTAACTAAATAAAAAAAACGCTCATTTGAGCGTTTTTTTATTCTTCAATCATGAAACTGTTGCTTTTCTTTTTACCTGCAAATTTTTCCAATTTATAAGTTAAAGAAAACATTACATATTGTTTTAAAATAACATCCTGCGTATCGTAAATACTTGTTGGTGTAGTTGTTCTGCGTACACTTTGGTTTTGGTTTAAAATATCGTAAACCTTTACCTTTGCCAAAAAGCGTTCGTTTAAGAAATTGTATCCCAAACTGGCATTCCAAAGCAAGAAATCTTTTCTGAATTCACTTGAAAGGTTAGAATTGTATTCGTACATAATATCGCTTCCAAAAACAACATTTTTAGGCATGTACGATGTAATCATTAAACCTGCTTTGTGTGTAAAATAATTCGCCTGATCTACCGTAAAATTCTTGTAATTTGTTTTGCTTAAGCTGTACTGATAGTTTGGTTGTATGGTCAGTTTTTTATCAAAATCTAACGTAACATTAAATTTTGGACCAAAGCTTGTTGTATTTGCATTATAAGTAACATCGTTTAAAATACCTTTACTTAAATCGGTATTTGCATTAAAGCCTACGTTTACAGATAATTTGTTTTTATCAGTCAAGTTAAAACTCTTATTGTAATTAACTCCAGCCCAATAATTGTACGTGTCGTAAACATTTACGTAGGTTGACGTTGATACAAAGCTTTCGTCGTATGATTGTGTAGTACCAGTTGCACGCGTATTGTAGCTTCCACCACCATAAAAATAGTAACCCGAACGCGTTTGCCAATCGTAATCTCTAAAGCTTAAATAAGCGCTGTGTTCTTGGGTTGTAAGTAAATCTCTGTTACCTGTTGATCTAAACAAAGGGCTAGATAAATCTTCGTATTCTAACAACTGATTTAAATACGGACTGTTTTCTGTGTACGAATAATTGGCATAAATGCTTTTCGATTTTCCTAATTGAATACTAGTACTTACGTTTAGTTGCGGTAAAATATCAAAACGATTATTCAAATAATTGTTGTTGTTGTATTGTGACGATACATCGTAATTATTAAAAATAGTTCCAGCACCTACATAAAGCCAAAGTTTTTCGGTGTTTAACTGATAACCCACGCCTGGTGCAACTTTTGTGCCTTTTAAATTATTGGAGTACGACAGTAAATTATTATAGTTTGTGTAATTGTTGCTTACGCTGTTAAAATCAAATGTTCCTCTGCCTTGAAATTCGTTTGTCCAAATAGATGAATATCTGAATATTAAAGATTGCGAATTGTTAATTGGTTCGCGGTAAGTAGCGTTTAAAGTATATTCATCGGTATGGCTGATCGATTGAATTTGTTGGTTTCGGATATCGTCTGGTGTTGCTGACTGAAAGAAATAAGCTGCTGAATTTTTCAATTGGTTGGTTTCATTTCTAGAATTTCTATTCTCAAAACCTAGACTGATGCTTCTGCCTTTTCTTTTAAATCTGCGTGCAATTAAAAATTCGTTTTGAAAATTGAACGTATCCACATTTAAAAAATCCGAACTGTTTGATTTATTTAGATCTTCACCAAATTCATTTTTAGTTTGGCTTGAACTGTTGGTTCTATTGGTACTGATTCCTCTTTTTAAGTTTGGAACAAAAGAAAGTGTAGTTAGCGAATCTAATTCCATTTCAATTTCGTAATTGAACGTATGATTTGCCGATTTTGATTTTAAGTCTGATTCAGATTCAGTAACAAACTTATTTTCAGGTAACAGATTTTCAATTCGCGATTTATTTCTATTGGTGTTTTCTACTTCGTTATAAAGGTAGTTCATGCTCACTTTATTCTTTTTGCCCCAATTGTCGCTGTAATTTACCCCGACCATATCGGTTTGATAAATTCCTTTACCGCCACCAAAATCCAATCCATTTATAGAGAAAGAGCCATCGTCACTCCAAGAAGAATAACTGTTTCTGCCGCCCGACATGTTGTCCATGATTTCATTGGTAGAAAATCCGGTAGAGTTGATGTTGTTAGACGCTCCTAAAACACTTATTTTAAAATCGCCCTTAAAATAGTTGAACAAAAGCGATGATTCATATCGGTCATCTGTTCCGTAGCCGGCTATGAACCGCCCGAAAAGACCTTTGTTTTTGTCTTCGTCTATGGTAAGATTTATGGTTTTAGAATCTCTTGTAGCCTTTGAACCAGTTATTTTTTCTTCTTTTGATTTGGTATCTGTAATCTGAACTTTATTGATGATATCTTTCGGTAAATTTTCAATAGCTACTTTTCCATCGGTACCAAAAAACGGTTTTCCGTTCACCAAAACGTTGTTTACTTCTTTACCGTTAACTTTAATTTTTCCGGCTTCATCAACTTCAACCCCTGGTAATTGCTCTAAAAGTTCTTTAACGGTAGCATCTGGTCGCACCTTGAATGATGCTGCATTAAATTCTAACGTGTCTTTTTTAATACGGATAGGCGCTGCATCGGTAGTAATTACCAATTCATCTAAAACATCGCTTCCTGGCTTTAAAGAAATGGTGCTGAAATCGATACTTTCTTTAATGTTTTCAAATTGTTGCGAAAAATCTTCGAAACCAAGATAAGAAATCGTCATAAAAGTTGGTTCTTCGATTTTTTTAATCGGCATCGAAAACATTCCTTTTACATCGGTAATCGTGTAATCAATTAAAGTGGAATCTTTTTTCGAGGAAAGATAAATTGTTGCAGCTTCTATGGGTTTTTTATCCGTATCAACAACTTTTCCTTTTAATTCTATCTTTTGCGCAAAAATAAAATTAGCACACAAGAACGTGCAAATAAGCAGTAGATTTTTCATAAATGTTAAATTAGTTTTTAGTTAACGCAAAAGTGTTAAAAAAAGTATACAAAAAAAAAGCGCGGAATAATATTTCACCCGCTTTTAACATATTTTAAATAAGATGATTCTATAAATCTCTCATTCTACCAGGCATCATCATGCGTCCGCCACCACGGTTTCTGGTGTTTGAAGTGTTTCCGAATTTATTGAATTTCCATGTTACCGAGAACATTACATAACGCTCTAAAACGGTGTTTTGCTGATCGATAATCGCTGTTGGGCTGATTGTTCTTGAAGTTCCTATGTTTTGATTCAATAAATCGTACACTTTTACTTTCGCCGTTAACGCTTTGTTTAAGAATGCGTACGAAACTGCGGTATTCCACAAAAAGAAGTCTCTTTGAAAACCAGGTGCGATGTTAGAGTTGTACGTGTAACCAAAATCGTTACCCCAAGTGAAATTTTCTGGCCAGTAAGTGGTTGTTTGCAACATAAGATTATGCCTTACAAAACTAGTTTCCGACAATTGAAAATTACTGTATTTGGTATTGTTAAACGACACGTTGTATGACGGTGCTATGGTAAAAAGTTCGCCATAATCCCAAGATCCGTAGATGTTTGGAGAGAAACTTAATTCATCGGCATCATATAAAACGCCATTTGCAAAACCTTTTTGTTTGTTGTAGTTAATGTTGGCTCCAGCTCCGTATCGAATGGTATGTGCATCAAATTTATACGATTTGCTCCAATGAAAAAACAAACCGGTATTAAACGCACCCGATACATTTTCGTAAGTAGTGGTTCGTTTACGGTTTTCATCGAATAGGGTAGAAGAAACAATTTGCGAATCGTAAAAACTTGCGTTGGCAAAAATACTCCAGCCAGAACGCAGTTGAAAGTTGTAATTTCTAAATCCTAAACGTAACGAGTGGTATCTTGCCTGATCTAAATCGCGATTTCCGATATATGTTTGTAACGGATCGTTTAAACGCTCATAAGGTAGAATTTGCGTAGCATTCGGGTTATTTACGTTGTAATTGTAGCTAATGTTGAAGTTTTTGTTTTTATCGAGCTTATATCTGAAATTACTGCGGATGTAAGGCGAAACGAATTTTCTATCGACCGAATAATCGTTGCTCATGTAAAAAGCCGATGCATTAAAATTAGCGATATTCACCCCAGAATTTACAAACCATTCTACTTTTTCGGTGTTGTAATTTAAACCAACATAAGGCGTATTTGTAATAACGTTTGTATGCGTTTGGTTTGATAATCGATCGTTAAAATCAATAAAACTGCTGCTGTCTTCGTTAAAATTAAAGGTATTCAGGTTATCGGTTTGGTTGTTGTAATCAAAAGTATATCCCAAATCAATAAACGCTTTTTCGCTGATTGGTTGCGAATATTCTGCGGTTGCGGTGTAGCTATCTTCGGTGCTGTTTGATCTTTCTTCCTGATTACGGATATCGTTTGGCTGATCGCCCTGATAAAACAAAGTAGCCGAATTGGTATTACCCAAACCTGTTGTTTTTGAATTGTTATTACTGAATTCCAAACTGAAATTTTTGCCTTTATCGTTTAGTTTTTTGTTGAATTCGATCGAGTTTCTGAATGTCAAACTTTCAGATGTAGAGAAAGATTTTTCGGTATTTTCGTTGAATAGATTTCCATCTGCATCCATCGATTTTGATGCACTTTTAGTACTGAACTCATTGTTGTTTGCCGTTATTTGCGGATTCACAAACAATTGGGTAGTCGGATTTATTTTATATTCTAACCGAACATCGGCATTGTGATTAATGTTATTATTTAAACGCTGCGATTCCGATTCTGTAATAAAATCACCATCTGGCAACAAGTTTATAACACGTGAACGGTTGTTGTTTTTGTTCTGCGTATCTTTAAAATAATAACTTGCGTTGGTTTCAAAACCTTTAAAAAACTGATCAGAATAGTTTAAACCAGCCATATTGGTACGTGTAATTCCAGTGCCGCTACCAAAACCGCCCGGACCACCTGAACGACCACCAAAGGTTAAAAACTGACTTCGACCACCTCCCATATTGTCAAAAAGTTCATCCATCGAAAAACCTTCGGAATTGATGTTGTTAGACGATGCTAAAACCGAAATTTTTCGGTTTCCCTGAAAATAATTAATCAATCCGCTGCTTTCGTATCGGTTCGATCCGTCTATAATGCTACCAATTCCCGCACTCAATTTTGCCATTAAACCTTTGTTGTTAGCTTCGTCTATGGTTAGGTTTATGCTGGCATTATCGCTTTTTGCTTTTCTGCCCGAAAATTCTTCAGACTTGGTTTTATGGTCTGTTACCTGAACTTTTTTAATTAAATCGGCAGGAAGATTTTGCAGTGCAATTGTTCCGTCGGTATTAAAAAAAGGCTTTCCGTTAACCAGAATCTGTGTAACTTCTTTGCCGTTTACGGTTATTTTTTTATCGGCATCAATTTCAACACCCGGAAGTTCTTTCAACAACGCTTCTACATTGGCATCGGGACGAACTTTAAACGACGAAGCGTTGAATTCCAAAGTGTCGTTTTTTACGCGAATAGGAGCATCGGTAACAATTACAATTTCAGAAAGCAGATCCGAATCGGTTGCCATTACTACCTCGCCTAAATCTTTAGATTGATTTATTTTATCGAATTTTTCGATTTTATCTTTGTATCCGATGTACGAAAAAGTAAGATATGAAGGTTCTTCAACAGCTTTAATATCAATAGCGAACAAGCCTGAAATATCGGTTGTAGCATACTGAATAAGCGTAGAATCTTTGGCTTTGGAAAGATAAACGGTCATGTCGGCTACCGGTGCTTTGGCTTCGTCTACTACTTTTCCTTTCAGTTGAATATTTTGTGCAAAACCGCCAAAAGAAATCAGAATTATTAAAAACGGAAGTATGGATAGTAATTTTTTCATAAAGCAAAAATAAGAAAGCGATTCTTCATATAACTATGAAAAATCGCTTTTTAAATTGGCTTCACCTATTTTATATTCAATTATAGGTTGAACTTTTAACTTTTTTTTTTCTGCCGTACCAAATCATAAAACCCGTAACTGGTAAGCTGGCGCACAGCAAACTTACAATAAAAGCTATTATTTTGGTAGGCAAACCAAAGATCGATCCTACGTGAATATCGTAATTAGCGCTGATCATTTTCTCGCCAAAATCTTTGTTTTCAGGGTTTCTTGTGTGAAGTAATTCACCCGAGTTTTTATCGAAAATTAAATTACTGTTTTTGTGGTACGAATACGAAAGATGTCTAACGTAAACTTCAAAATTAGGATGTTCGTGATCGTCTATATGTTCATGTCCCAAATCTAAAGCAAACATATACGCATCAGGATATAATTCTTCTACTTTTTGTGCAATCTTGTCTAACGTAGTTTCGGTTCTTAATTCTTCGGGAGCTGTGGTTTTAATGTACGAAAAATCAGGGTACTGGGTATTTCCGCCCGAAAAAACAACGTAAATTATTGCCTGAATAAAAAAGAAGGCATAAAACAAACCGGTAATTGAAAAAATTAAGGCAAAAAACGATGTGTAAAAACCAATAATATTATGCATATCGTAGTTTTTACGTTTCCAGCTTTTAATGTTTTTCCACTTAAACCAAAAGCGTTGTTTGCGTGCTGCCTTGTTTTTTGGCCACCATAAAATAATGCCCGAAATAAGCATAAAGACAAAAATTAAAACCGGAATTCCCGTAACCCATTTTCCCCAATCAGAATTTAAAAGAAAGCTCCAATGCAGCATTTTTACAATGTTAAAAAAGCCGTTCTTTTCGTCGTACACTTGTAAAACCTTGCCGTTGTATGGGTTTACATACGCTAATTTGTAAACGGGGTATTCATCGAAATAATTCCAAGCATGTTCGTTTCGTTCGTAATAATAAAATTGGTACGACAGTGCATGGTCTATAGGAATATTAGCCCAATGTATCGGGTATTTCTCTGGAACCTGCTGTTCTACTAAACGCTCTAACGTTTTAATGGTAAGCTTTTCTTTGTTTTGATAGTCTGGTTCGTTGTGGTAAATGTATTCTTTACGCTGAACGCCTTCTATTTCGTCTTTAAAAACGTACAATGCGCCTGTTATCGAAATAAAAAACACAATAGAACCAATAAGCAAGCCGAACCAAAGGTGCAGCTTGCCTATTAATTTTTTGAATTTGCTTTTTTGCTTTTTATCTTTCTTTTTTGTCATTAGAATTTATAGTTTAAACCTAACGAAATAGATCTTGCAAATTGCGGGTTGATGGTTGACCAACCTATAAAATATTTCTCATTAGTAAGATTATCAACTTTTAAAACAGCGCTGTATTTTTCGGCATTGTAAGATAGTGCTGCGTTAAAAACTGTGTAGCCCGGCAAAGCAAATGTTCCAATAGTTGATCTGTTAAGAGTAAGCAATTTACTTGCAGAATTGGCACCAAAACCTAATCCGAAATTTTTTAAAGCACCTTGTTGAACCGTGTAATTTGCCCAAAAGTTAAATAAATTTTCAGGACCAGCTTCTTCTGTTCTTAAACCTAAATAACCAGAATCTGCTGCATCGTTAATTACTTTGTTATCGTTGTGGCTATATCCTACAATAATGTTTAAGCCGTTGATTGGACTTCCTAATACACTTACTTCAAAACCTTTACTTTCTACTTCGCCGGCTTGTGTAGCATCTATACCGTTACCCATCACTTTGTTTTTTACTTTAATATCGTAGTAGCTTGCCGTAACCGATAAACGGTCTTTAATTAAACTTGCTTTTGTACCAACTTCCCATTGGTTTGCTTGTTCAGGTTCAAAATAACGTAATTCTCTACCAACAATGTTTCCGTCTTCGTCTGTAACGTCAATGGCAGCGGCATCTAAATATTGAAAACCGTTCATAAAGTTAGCAAAAACCGATAACTTATCTTGAATTGGCTGATAAACCACACCGAATTTTGGAGAAAATGTTGTTCTTTCTTTTAATTTATCAGTTGAATAAGCTGTTGGCTGTCCTGTAAAATGATCGGCACGTAAACTGATCATTGCCGATAAATTTGGTAAAAACTCAATTACGTTTGATGCATATGCACTATAAATCTTTGTTTCTGCCGATTGTAATGCTTGCGATGTTCCTAATAAGGCGGCATCAACATGCGGTGTAGTTAACATTGTTTGTTGCTTTACATTGTTAGCATCAACAATAAAATCAGCTTGATCTATTAAAGAAACTGTTCCGTAACTTGCCCAACCTGTACCGCCAACAGTAAATTTTCTTTGAAAATAATCTAAACCTGCAACCAATTTATTTTTAACCGAACCAATATTGTAAGTTCCTACAAAATTTTGCTGAATACCTGTTGCGTTTGTTTCTGCTTCGCCTTTTGTTATAAATCGTGTAAATTCGTTCCCGTTTGCAGAATCCCATAAATAGTGGTAATAGCCGCTGGTTTTTGCATTGGTTTTTGTAACAATCGTTGTCGATGTCCAATTTTCAGATAATTGATACACCGCATACGCTTGTAAATTGAACGTTGGGTTTTTTATGGTTAAATCGTTGCTGGTGTACGATTTTTTATAGTTTTGTTCGAATAAATCTATTGATTGAAATGATAACGGACTGTATCTGCTTAAAAAGATCATAGGCGCATTGGCAGCTTCAGAGCTTTTAAATTCTGTATTCACAAAGAAAGTCAGTCGGTCATTAGCCACAAATTTTAACGATGGCGCAAAAAATAACGATTTGCTAAAACCTGCATCCTGAAATGAATTGCGGTATTGGTATGCGGTATTTAAACGAAAAGATGTTTGTTTGTTCAGTGGCGTATTAATATCGGCAGTAACACGGTTTAATCCGTATGATCCATTGGTATAACCCATTTCGCCGCCAAAATTTTCGTAAGGTTTTTTAGTAGTAATATTAATTAAACCACCGTACGATACTAAATTTCCACCATACATAGTCCCTGATGGTCCTTTAATAACTTCGATACTTTCTATATTTGCAGGATCTAGACTCCCATTGCTAAAACTTGGCATACCGTTTAATAAACGAGGTTGCGTAGAAAAGCCTCTCATAGAATAAAACTCAGCACCATCGCTTCCACGACCTGTAGATTCCCATAAGCGCGAAACACCTGTGGCATTTTTCATAGCATCGCTAAAAGTGGTTACTACTTGCTCTTTTAATATATTTTTATTGATAACATTGTAAACCTGTGGATTCTCAATGTCTTTTAAGGGCATTTTGTTTGATGAATTTACACTTTTTTGAATATAAGCTTCAATAATTAATTCATCTAAATTGTCAGATTTTATAGAGTCGGTTTCTTGTGCGCTTGCATCAAAGGCTACAGTAACCGCAGGAATAATTAGTAATAATTTTTTCATCTTTTAAAAAATTTGATGCAAAAGTAATTTTATTTTTATTTATAACAAATAAAAATAAGGTTTTTTAACTGGAAGTTTTCAATAGATAAAATTTGAATATGATATAGAAAATAATATCAGTTTTAAAGTTTAATAATGATATTACAGCAGTTTTATGAACTTTTTTTATTCTGCATTATCGTTAATACCAATATGATCTTGATTTTTAAGAATAATAACTGAATCCTTCTCCTTTAAAACAGCCTTTAGTTTTAATGAATTTTCGTGCGTAATTACATAATCCTTGTCTCCGTGAAAGATAAAAGTCGGACTTTTGACTTTTGATAGATTCAAATTATTTTCGAATGGATATTTTAAAATGAAAGTAGGAAGAAACGGAAAACTTGATTTCATTTCGGTTTTTAAATTATAGTAAGGCGCTTGTAAAATCAGTAGTTTAGGATTGTTTGCTGATGCTAAATATGATGGAATTCCAGTTCCAATAGAATATAATATCCTACAACAATGATTTGGTCGTTCTTTAAAATCCTTTTTCAGAAAATCATACCCCAATTGTGCATCCGAAAATAATTGTGTTTGATCTGTGATAGTTCCTTCGCTTTTTCCAAAACCTCTGTAATCTGTAATAAAAACATTATAACCCGATTCCAGATAAAGTGGAGCAACGTTACCCCATGTAGATAAGTTACCTGCATTACCGTGAAGAAAATAAACAGCGCCTTTAGGGCTTTCGGTTTCAAAATACAGATTGTTTATTGTGGTACCATCGCTCGTTTTAAGATCTATTTCCTTAAAACTATTTGGATAGGTGTACTTCGTTTCTTTGATTAATCTTTAGTGGATGAAAAATAAAACTTTCCTGATTAAAATACATTATTAGGCATAGAATCAGGTATAACGAAATGAAGAATGAAGCTAATTTTAAATAGATTGAACGCATAGTGTGTTTTTGATCGATTTAAAAATACAAAAAAAGGAAAGACTTTTAATTCTTTCCTTTTGTAATTATTTCTGACGAAAATAGATTTCGATCGGCACGCCTTCAAAATCGTAAATTTCTCGTAATTTATTTTCAACGTAACGTTTGTACGGATCTTTAATATACTGCGGTAAATTTGCAAAAAACACAAATTGCGGTACAGGTGTTGGCAACTGCATACAGTATTTAATTTTAATGTATTTACCTTTAATTGCCGGTGGCGGATTGTGTTCGATAATCGGCAACATGGTATCGTTAAATTTCGATGTTGCAATACGCTGTTTGCGGTTTTCGTAAACCTGAACGGCAGTTTCTAACGCTTTTAGCAAACGCTGTTTTGTTAATGCCGATACAAAAAGAATAGGCACATCAGTAAACGGAGCTATTTCTTCGCGTATTTTTTTCTCGTAGTCATAAGAAGTCATGGTTTCTTTTTCCACCAAATCCCACTTGTTAACCAAAATCACAATTCCCTTGCGGTTTTTTTCTGCCAACCAGAAAATACTTTGATCCTGACCTTCAAATCCGCGGGTAGCATCAATCACCAAAATACATACATCGGCATGTTCAATAGCACGTACCGAGCGCATTACCGAGTAAAATTCTAAATCTTCTTTTACTTTAGCTTTTCTGCGGATACCAGCTGTATCAACCAAATTAAATTCAAAACCAAAACGGTTGTATTTCGTGTCGATTGCATCACGAGTCGTTCCAGCAATATCTGTAACCACGAAACGATCTTCGCCAATCAAAGCATTAATAAAGCTCGATTTCCCTGCATTTGGTCTTCCAACCACTGCAAAACGCGGTAATTCTTCCGGAGCTTCTTCTACTTCTGGTAATTCAGGTAAAATTTCAACAATTCTGTCTAAAACCTCACCCGTTCCAGATCCGCTCATTCCAGACATAGTAACGTATTCGCCCAATCCTAAATTGTAAAATTCAAAAGCGTCTTGTTCGCGTTTGGCGTTATCTACTTTATTTACAACCAGTAAAACCGGTTTGGTAACTTTGCGTAGCAGTTTTGCCACTTCGTTGTCCATTGGGGTAATTCCTTCTTCTACATCAACCAAAAATACAATCGCATCGGCTTCATCAATTGCTAATTCAACCTGTTTGCGTATTTCGGCTTCAAAAATATCGTCTGATCCTTTAATATATCCACCTGTATCTATTACAGAGAATTCTTTTCCGTTCCATTCTGATTTTCCATAATTACGATCACGGGTAACACCACTTACCGAATCTACTATGGCTTCGCGTCTTTGAATAAGACGGTTAAAAAACGTAGACTTTCCTACATTAGGTCTACCTACAATTGCTACAATGTTGTTCATATAACGTGCACTTTTAAAAAGTGTTGATTTTATTTTTGTTGATACCCGAAACGGCGTAATTGGAACTGATTGTTTCGCCAGTCTTTGTTTACTTTAACGAACAATTCTATGTGAACCTGCTTGTCGAAAAACTTTTCTAATTCGGCACGCGCTTCCATTCCTACCTTCTTTAAAGCTGAACCTTTATGACCAATGATGATGCCTTTTTGGCTGTCACGCTCTACCATAATTACGGCTTTAATGTGAATGATCTTTTCTTCTTCTTTAAACTCTTCAGTTTCGATCTCTACCGAATATGGAATTTCCTTTTGATAGTTTAAAAGAATTTTCTCGCGAATGATTTCATTAACAAAGAAACGTTCAGGTTTATCGGTCAATGCATCTTTTGGATAATAAGGTGGCGATTCTGGCATTAATTCTAAAATACGGTTAAAAACAGTATCTACATTAAAATTGTTTAGTGCCGATATTGGAATTATTTCTGCATTAGGAACTTTTTCTTTCCACAAAGCAACCTGTTCTTCCAAATGCTCCTGGTTTGATTTGTCGATCTTATTCAACAACAGTAAAACCGGAACTTTTGCATTAGTAATTTTGGTAAAGAAGGCTTCGTCTTTTAATTCGCGTTCGCCCACTTCAACCATATATAAAAGAATGTCTGCATCTTCAAACGCCGATTTTACAAAATCCATCATCGAAGTCTGCAATTCATAAGCAGGCTTGATGATTCCGGGAGTGTCTGAAAAAACCATTTGAAAATCGTCACCATTTACAATTCCGAAAATACGGTGGCGCGTTGTTTGTGCTTTAGAGGTAATGATTGATAAACGCTCACCAATAAACGCATTCATTAAGGTTGATTTTCCTACATTTGGATTTCCGATAATATTTATAAAACCAGCTTTGTGCGACATAATTTCTATAATAATTTGCAAAGTTACTTAATAATAGTGAAACACACTAATTTTATAATTTTCTGAAAAAAGTTTGGGTATTCCAAAAAGTCGCCTTACATTTGCACCACAATAGCGCGGGATAGAGCAGTAGGTAGCTCGTTGGGCTCATAACCCAAAGGTCACTGGTTCGAGTCCAGTTCCCGCTACTAAGACTAAAAGTCCTTTTAAAAAATGTTTAGAATTTTGTTTTTTAATCGTAGTAAAAATTCAACAAAACGCACAGCGCGGGATAGAGCAGTAGGTAGCTCGTTGGGCTCATAACCCAAAGGTCACTGGTTCGAGTCCGGTTCCCGCTACTAGAAGAGAATCAAGAAATTGATTCTCTTTTTTTATTTATGATATTTAGTGGAAATTCTATTAAGCAAATAAAACAAAAAGCAGTTCAAACGAACTGCTTTTTAATATTTTGAATGGGTATTTACCAACTTCCGCCGGCACCACCGCCAGAGAAACCTCCACCGCCGAAGCCGCCTCCAAATCCTCCACCGAAGCCACCGCCTCCTGAAGAACCGCCAAAGCCGCCACTTCCACCGCCGCCACGACCTAAACTGCTTAAGATAATAATATCCATTAAGTCGGGGCCGCCGCGTCTGCCGCCGTTGTTTCCTTTGCCGCCGCCAGCTTTACTGACAATTATAAGGACAATGATTACAATTAATACGATGAAAAAGCCCGGAATTCCACCGCCACTTTCCTTGTTTTCTTGTCGGGTTCCTTTATAGGTTCCCGAAAAAAGATCCATTAATTTGGTGGTTCCAATATCTAATCCGGCATAATAATCGCCTTTTTTAAATTCGGGAATGATAAAATTTCGAATGATTTCTCCGTTAATTCCAGCAGTTAAAAGATGTTCCAATCCGTAACCGGGAGCAATCCATAACTTTTTTTCTTTTTGTGCCAACAAAATAAAAACACCATTGTCTTTATCTGCCTGACCAATTCCCCATTTGTGTGCCCATTTCGGAGCTAATTCTCCTTCATATTCTCCATTTAAACTGGGAATAATAGCTACCACAATCTGGGTTGATGTGGTATCGGCGTAACTAATTAGTTTTTGTTCTAATTGCTGTTTTTCGCTTGCCGACAATAAATTGGCATAGTCAAAAACGCTGGTTTGTTCGCTTGCCTTTGATGGTTTTTCCGGAATGTTGAACTGAGCCAGAACCAGCAACGGAAAAAACAAGACAAATAATGTTG
Source organism: Paenimyroides baculatum (assembly GCF_008629655.1). Taxonomy (GTDB): domain Bacteria; phylum Bacteroidota; class Bacteroidia; order Flavobacteriales; family Flavobacteriaceae; genus Flavobacterium; species Flavobacterium baculatum. The sequence goes on along the minus strand of NZ_VWSG01000010.1, from coordinate 49,533 downwards.
CTATTTTTTTAAACTGATTCATTAACCTCTTGAAATTTCGTTTGGTAATTCGTTTACATCATCTTTACCATTGTACGGAAAGAAATGTTTTAATTGTTTGCCGCTTTGAAGAATGCCTGCAATAATGCCTTGCTTAAAGTTGTTTGCCTTAAAATGATCGATAACCGTTTTCTTGGTATTTTCCCAGAAATCGTAAGGTACAACAGCATCAATTCCATCATCGCCAATAATTGCAAAATGACGATCTTTAACGCCTATATAAAACAAAACGCCGTTGCGGGCGCTTGTTTTATGCATTTTCAACATTTTAAAAACTTCTTGGGCACGTTCTAATACAGGTAAATCGGAATGTTCTTCTATATGCACGCGTATCTCACCCGATGTTTCTTTTTCGGCTTTTACAATAGCTGCTACAATTTCCTGCTCTTCGCTGCTGCTTAAAAAATCTTCTGTTATCGACATGTTTTAGAATTTTACTTCCGGAGCTTTCTCTGCACCAGCATCAGCTTTAAAGAAAGGTTTTTCTGGATATCCGCTCAAGAAAAATTTGTTTGGCATTTTTAAAACATATCCGTTATATATTTCAACAGTCTCGTTAAAACGTGTACGTGCCGTTAAAATCTGATTTTCTGTTGATGCTAATTCATCTTGTAACTTTAAAAAGTTCTGATTGGTTTTTAAATCAGGATATTGTTCAACCGTAACTAATAATCTGCTTAATGCACTTGAAACACCTGTTTGTGCTTGTTGGAATTCAGCCATTTTTTCAGGTGTCATATTTGATGGATCAATAGTAGTTTGAGTTGCTTTTGCGCGTGCGTTAATAACAGCCTCTAATGTAGATTTTTCAAAATCGGCAGCACCTTTTACGGTATTTACTAAATTTTCAATTAAATCGTTTCTTCTTTGATAAGCACCTTGTACGTCTGCCCATGATTTATCACTAGCTTGCTTTAACTTCAGCGCTCCATTTTGATAATTCATAGCTAATAAAAAATAACCACCAATTAAAACTACCAATACAATGATAATAGGAAGAATTTTTTTCATAAATTTTTTAAATTAGATTTCGTTTTTAATAATAATTAATTGTTTTTTGATAAGCTCTAATTTTTCGATAATTTCAATTATATTCAGCGGATTTTTCTTGTTGTTCTTTAAAAAATCTTTTGCGCCGTCTAACGTAAATCCCTTTTCTTTTACCAGATGATAAATCGTTTTAAGGTTTTTTAAATCTTCGGGCGTAAACATTCTGTTGCCTTTTGCATTTTTTTTAGGCTTCAAAATATCAAATTCCTTTTCCCAAAAACGTATCAACGAAGCATTTACGTCAAACGCCTTGGCAATTTCACCTATGCTGTAATATCTTTTTTCGGGTAAGTCAATCTGCATTATCTTCAAATTTTGCTTATGCTAATATACAATTTTTCTAATAAGTTTACGCATTGGCAAAAAGTTCCTGCGAACAACAAAAAATCTTTTAAAAAACACTATTTTTGCAACTTATGTACACTTTTTTAAAGTGTTAGTTTTGAACGATTCATAATTTAATATATCGAATGAAATCACAAGATATCAGAAAAAAATTTCTTGATTTTTTTGAAAGCAAAGGACATTTAATTGTTCCGTCGGCACCAATTGTTTTAAAAGACGATCCAACCCTAATGTTTAACAACTCGGGAATGGCGCAGTTTAAAGAGTATTTTTTAGGAAACGCCACGCCAAAAAGCAACCGAATTGCCGATACGCAGAAGTGTTTGCGTGTTTCGGGCAAGCATAACGATTTGGAAGATGTAGGTTTTGATACCTACCATCACACCATGTTCGAAATGTTGGGTAACTGGTCTTTTGGCGATTATTTTAAGAAAGAAGCAATTGCGTGGGCTTGGGAATTTTTAACCGAAGAATTAAAGATCGATAAAGACCGTTTGTATGTGTCGGTTTTCGAAGGAAACGATGCAGAAAATGTTCCGTTTGATCAGGAAGCTTGGGATTTATGGAAACAATATGTTGCCGAAGACCGAATTATTCTTGGAAACAAAAAAGATAATTTCTGGGAAATGGGCGATCAGGGACCATGTGGGCCATGTTCTGAAATTCATGTGGATTTACGTCCGGAAACCGAAAGAGCCGAAGTTTCAGGTAGAACTCTTGTAAATGCAGATCATCCACAGGTTGTTGAAATCTGGAATAACGTATTTATGGAATTTAACCGTAAAGCCGATGGATCGTTAGAAAAACTGCCTGCAAAACACGTTGATACCGGAATGGGTTTTGAACGTTTGTGTATGGCAATGCAAGATGTTACGTCAAACTACGATACCGATGTTTTTACACCGCTTATTGCAAAGGTGGAAGAAATTACCGGTAAAAAATATACAACAAATGATGTCATTCTGAACGATAGTGAAGAATCTCAGGAACAAAATAAAACCAATATTGCCATTCGTGTAATTGTAGATCACGTGCGTGCGGTGGCTTTCGCTATTGCCGATGGTCAGTTGCCGTCAAATAACGGTGCGGGTTACGTAATACGTCGTATTTTACGTAGAGCAATTCGTTACGGGTTTACGTTTTTAGGAACAAAAGAACCATTTATTTATCAGTTGGTTGATGTATTATCAGCTCAAATGGGACAATTCTTTCCAGAAATCGTATCGCAAAAAGACTTGGTTAAAAACGTAATTAAAGAAGAAGAAGCGTCTTTCTTAAGAACGTTGGATCAAGGTTTACATTTGTTAGATTCTGTGATCGAAAAAACAGAAGGTAAAATTGTTGAAGGAGCAAAAGCTTTTGAATTGTACGATACTTTTGGATTTCCAATTGATTTAACAGCATTGATTTTACGTGAGAAAGGATATGATTTAGATGAAGCTGGTTTCGATGCTGCTATGAAAGCACAAAAAGACCGTTCGCGTGCAGCGTCTGAAATTTCTAAAGACGACTGGAATGTGTTGATCGAAGGAAATGTGGAAACTTTTGAAGGTTACGATAAGGTTGAAAACGAAGTAAAAATCACGCGCATTCGTAAAGTAGAATCTAAAAAAGATGGTACATTGTATCAGATTGTTTTGGATCATACGCCGTTTTATGCCGAAGGTGGTGGTCAGGTTGGCGATAAAGGTGTTTTGGTATCAGCAAATGAAACCATTGAAATCATCGATACTAAAAAAGAAAACAACCTAATTTTACATTTTACCAAGCAGTTGCCAGAGAATTTACAGGCGGTTTTTATGGCAAAAGTAAATACCGATTTACGAGGAAAATCATCTAAAAACCACTCGGCAACCCACTTGTTGCATCAGGCATTGCGTACAGTTTTAGGAACGCATGTAGAGCAAAAAGGATCGTTGGTTGCTCCGAATTATTTGCGTTTTGATTTTTCTCATTTCGCAAAAGTTACCGATGAGGAATTACAGCAAGTTGAAGCTTTTGTAAACGCACGCATTCAGGAACAGTTGCCTTTAATCGAGCGTAGAGATATTCCGTTTAAACAGGCGATAGAAGAAGGTGTAATGGCGTTGTTTGGCGAAAAATACGGCGATACCGTTCGTGCAATTAAGTTTGGCAATTCTATGGAATTGTGTGGTGGTATTCACGTACAAAACACTGCCGATATTTGGGCATTTAAAATTGTTTCGGAAAGTGCTGTAGCTGCAGGAATCCGCCGTATTGAAGCGATAACGGGCGATGCTGTTCAGGATTTTTACAACCATCAGGAAGCTACTTTGAAAGAGATTAAAGAAGCGTTGAAAAATCCGCAGGATACCATGAAAGCGGTTCAGTCGTTACAAGACGAAAATATCAAGCTTAAAAAGCAGTTAGAGCAATTGCTGAAAGAAAAAGCAAAAGGTTTAAAAGGCGATTTGCTTAAGGATGTTCAAGAAATAAACGGGGTGAAATTTTTGGCAAAACAGGTTGATTTAGATGCAAACGGAGCTAAAGATCTGGCTTACGAAATTGGTGGAGCCGCAAACAATTTCTTTATTTTGTTTGGAACAGTTACCGATGATAAACCAATGTTGACTGCTTATGTTTCAAAAGAAATTACAGAAACCAAAGGCTTAAATGCCGGACAAATTGTTCGTGAATTAGGTAAATACATTCAAGGCGGCGGCGGCGGACAAGCGTTTTTTGCTACAGCCGGCGGTAAAAATGCTGCAGGAATAACAGAAGCAGTTGCAAATGCCGTGAATTTTGTGAAATAAAGATTGAAAATACACAGTTGTCATGCTGAACTTGTTTCAGCATCTCATTAAGTTATCATATTTTAAAAGAGGAAAGTTAATTTTCCTCTTTTTCTTTTTACATCAAATTCGTAACTTTAAAATAAAAATTCAAGTTATGAGATATGTAGTAATTGTAGCATACCGCGTCTTTCCTGATAAAAGAGAATCGTTTTTTAATCTGGTTCGAAAAGAAGCCGATGCTTTGGTGCAAAACGAATTGGGAACTTTGCATGTAACCAATATGATTGATCAGATCGATCCGAATAAATTCTTAAATCTAAAAATATTCGAATCTAAAGAAGCCTACGAAGAACATAAAAAAGGACTTATCTTAAAGGCTTTTTTACAAGAAGCCGACGAAATGGTCATAGAAGGTCCAAACGTAATTTTTGAAGGAATTCACATGTATTCGTGCGATGATTATACGCTGGAACAAAAAAGCGGCGAAGATATGACGGCTTACTTTAAAAGATAGTTTGTAATTTTACAGAAAAAAATGCAGTTACAAACCTTGGTTCCCATTCAGCCATTAAACAACAAAATCAAATACTACTCAAAAATTGTCAGTGTGGGCAGTTGTTTTGCCGTAAATATGGCACAGCGATTTAAGCAGTATCAGTTTGTAAATACGGTGAATCCGTTGGGAATTTTGTTTCATCCGCAGGCAATTTCGAACCTTGTGCAATATGCGGTAAATAATAAAGTTTTTTCGGAAACTGATGTTTTTCTTCATAACGAAATATGGAGTTGTTTCCATGCGCATTCCGATTTAAATGAATTGGAACAAGAAGATATTATTGATGCATTGAATCAGAAAATATCTAGTTTTAGAAATGATATAGAACAAGCGTCGCATTTTATTGTAACGTTAGGAACTGCGTGGGTTTATCGATTTATTGAAACCAACGAAATTGTGGCAAACTGCCATAAAATTCCACAACAGAAATTTCATAAAGAATTATTGTCGATAACCGATTGTCAGCAGGCAATTTTTCAGATCGAAGCAGGTTTACGTCAGATCAATCCAAACCTTCAGATTATTTACGCCATTTCGCCGGTTCGTCATATTAAAGATGGTTTTGTGGAAAATCAACGTAGTAAAGCGCATTTAATTGCTGCATTGCATCAACATTTGCATGAAAATCAAAGTTTGAACTATTATTTTCCTTCGTACGAAATAATTATGGACGAATTACGGGATTATCGCTTTTACGGCAAGGATATGATCCATCCAAACGAATTGGCGGTTGGTTATATCTGGGAATCGTTCGTTCAGAATTGCATCGATCCGGAAATTTTACCAACCATGAAAAAAGTCGATGAGGTTCAGAAAGGTTTGGCGCACCGTCCGTTTAATCCATACACCGAAGCGCATCAGCAGTTTTTAGATAAACTGGCATTAAAATTGGATGATTTGCTGGAAGAATATCCATTTATGAATTTTAGATAATATGACAAAAAAAGCCTTAATATTTGCCCTGATCTGTGTTGCTTTAGGCAGCCTGCTTACCTTTTTTATCATGCGAAAAGTAGATAAAAAGAACGAAGTGTTGCCTGATACCGAACTGATTCAGCAGCAAATGAAAAACGTTAGTAAACTGGTGGTGAACGAAGCTAAAATATCGCAGATTTACAATTATAAAGACGAGAAATCGTTTATGAATTTAATGAGTTTTGATAAAAAAGCGTTGGTGGTCGTTAATGCCGATGTACAGATTATGTATGATTTATCAAAGTTGGAATACGCGGTGGATGAAGCAAACAAAATCGTAAAAATCACGTTTATTCCGAAAGAAGAAATAAAGATAAATCCAGATATTAAGATTTATGATGTAGAAGAATCTCGGTTCAATGCCTTTAAGGGTAACGATTACAATACCATTCAGGAAAGTGTAAAAAAACAGTTTCATGAAAAAATAATGAAATCGAACATTCAGGCAAATGCAAAAAACCGGTTGGTAAGCGAATTGAGTAAGTTTTTGGTGGTAACGCAGTCTTTAGGTTGGACGCTTAAATATCAGGACGAAACCATTACAAATACTGCCGATTTTAATGAATTGATACAGTTGTAAAATAAATCAGTGTATTTGCTGAATATTAATCACTTAATAATTGAAGATATGATGTTAAGAATGAACACTTTTGGTGCTTGCCCGCTGGTAAATCCGGTGCATAATCTTCGTGGTATATATTTTTCGTAGAAATTTTTTATTAGAAAAATCATAAAGCTCGGAGTTTATCTTCGGGCTTTTTTAGTTAATAGAATATTTTCAAGTGCAAAAAATTCGCACAAAATCAATCAAATTTAAAAATGAAATCAATCGATATATATTTAGTACAGGCATTAGATAATTACCCATATAGTTTAGAAGATACCTTAACATCATTGGAATACGCCTTGTCTTATAACGAAAACAATACCCAAACACTTTGTTTGTACGGTAGATTTTTGACAGAGCAGTTTAAGCAGTACGATGAAGCTAAAACATACTTTCAAAAAGCAATAAGTGTAGATTTAAATGCGGTAGAAGTGTATCCGCATTACATTGAAACCCTTTTAAAGAACGAAGATTACACAGAAGCCGAAAAGCTTATTGCTTTTGCTTTGAAAATAAAAGGAATAGATGTTTTAATTATAAAACTTACAGAAGTTCATTTGCATGAAAGACAACTACATATAAAAACAGCACTTAAGTTGGCAAAGAAACTGTATCTGCATTATTACGATGTAGAAAGTAAACAATTGATAGACGATACTATTGCCCGATTAAAAAAGAAACAAAATATTAAAAGAAATAAAAAATAAATGTGTTAATTTTTTAACAGCAATACTTTTTTTTTATACTTTAGGGGTTTAATTACAAATATTTAAAACAATTACTTTATGAAAATTAATAAACTACTCTTTTTTCTACTGGCATTAATAAGTTTTAATTCATGTGTAGAGTATGTTGACAATGGTACAGGTCAAAACGGTCCTGAAAAACCGGAAGAACAAAAGTTTACTGCAGAGCACAGCAATGCAACCGAAGCTAAATACGTTGGTGATAAGTTTGTATTTACCGCTATGTTAAATAGTGTAGATGTTACATCTACCACCAAATTTAAAGTAAACGGTACCGAAATTAAAGGTAATACTTATACACCTCACAAAACAGGTTCGCATTCTGTAGTAGCAACTATGGACAATTTTACAGCCAACTTTAAATTTACCGTTTTAGAAGACGAAGAACCGGTAGAGCCTACAGGTAATAGAATTGATTACGCAGGTACATCATATAATCTTGATACAACATTTTTTGTATTAAATGCGCAGGTGGATCAGCAAACTGGTAATGTCCAAATTCCAACTATAACAATGTCCGATGGGGTCACACCTGCATTAAACTGGCAGTTGATTAATTTCAATGGTACAAATTTAGGAACTGCGACAGATGTTTATACACTTGAAATATTAGTTCCTTTCAATGGTACATCTATAACGTATCCTTTTCAAGCTACACAAGTAGAGGTTATTGGTGGTTCGGTTGAAATAAATGGCGCGGCACCATTTACAATCACAAATATGGATTTGAACTTTGAGTCTACAGGTAATGCTGTTCCTCAAACAAATCCTACAAAAGCTGGAACGGCTAACTATACAAGCAAGGCTACAGGTGCTAATAGCGGAAATTTAGCAGAATTATTTTGGAATGGAAATTACGCTACTCAAGCAGTGCTTTGGAATAAAAAAGCTAAAGGTGCTAACTTTAAAAAGTTAGATATTAGTAAAGCAAAAATTTTAAATCAAAGTCAAATCAAAAACTTTAAAATTGTAAAATAATAGAGTCTAATATTTAATGTTTACAAACGCTGCTTATTATAGCAGCGTTTTTTATTTGTATTTTTTAAAGAATATAAAGTTTAAAATATTTATTAAACTTTATAAAATGTTAATTTATGTTAATATAAAATGTATATTTATAATACTTAACTTAAAATACATTTTTTAACATGAAAAACAAAATTTTTACATTGGCCTTAACCCTTATGGGGTCTTCTTTAATGTTTGCACAACAATGGACAGGTACAAACAACACTACAAGTAATATTTCACGAACGGGTAAGGTGAGTATTAATACTACAAAAACAGATGATAATCTAAATGTTTTTTCAACCATAGGTTTGACTAATCCTAATGCTTTACTGCATGCTGATTTAGACATTAATTTTTATTCAAGTATAATATTAGGAGGTGCAGCTACACATAAAATCGCTACTAGAGCTATTAATTATACAGCACCTAATCCATTTGGATCAGGTACAATAACAACACAAACATCAGGTTTGTATTTAGGGTCTATCGTTAATAAAACATTTGTGGTTGCAAAAGAAAAAATAGGTATAGGTACAGATAAAATTCTAGACTGTGCAGACTGTGCAGATTACCGTTTGTTTGTAAAAAATGGCATACGTACCGAGAAAATTAAGGTAGATATTGCGGCAAACAACGGCTGGGCAGATTATGTTTTTGAACCAGATTATAATTTAATGCCATTAACCCAAGTAGAACAGTTTATTAAACAAAACGGGCATTTACCCGAAGTACCAACAACGGCAGAGGCTATTGCAAACGGTATAGAGTTAAAAGAAATGAATATTTTACTGCTTAAAAAAGTAGAAGAACTAACCCTTTACAGCATAGAACTGCAAAAACGCATAGAAGCTTTAGAAAGCAAAAACAACTAAATAAGAACCGTTATGAAAAATATATATATAATTTTTATACTGTTCTTGGGGCTTTCTGCCTACGCTCAGGGCGAAAACGACAATTGGTACTTTGGCGACAAAGCTGCAGTTAATTTTACAGGTACTCCTGTTGCTTTAACCAACAGTGCCATGAGTGCACCCAAAGCCTGTGGCAGCATAAGCGATGCTCAGGGTAATTTACTTTTTTATACCGATGGCATCACCATTTGGGATCGCGACCATAACATAATGCCTAACGGAACAGGTTTAACAGGTACCGCAAACAGCGCACAAACGCTTATTGTCGGCGATTTGGTAAATAAAGACAGGTATTATGTATTCACAACTGCAGATTCGTACAATAACCAGTCATATACAGCGTATACTGTGGTAGATATGTCGTTAGGTAGTCTGGGTGTAAATTTTCAGCCGTTAGGCGATGTAGATACATCTGTAAAAAATGTCCCTGTTTTAGATAATAACGGAAATAGCATAACAACAGGTGCTGTAACGGCAGTACCTCACGCTAATGGAACAGATTTCTGGATACTGATACCAACGCATACTGATCTGTTGGCTTTTCAATTTGATATCACAGGTCTTAATACAACACCTGCTGTTAGTCCGTTATTGCCATTTTCTTCTTTTCCTTACAGAAGTTATTATATAAAAGCTTCTCCAAAACTTTCGTACCCAATTGGATTTGATTATATAGTTGCAATGGGAATGGGACATAATTTATTGGCTAGTCAATGCGATGTGTATAGTTTTGATAATAATACAGGAATGTTAATATCAAGTTTTGGTACATCGTTCGCAAGTGCAAATTCAGAGCAGACCGTGGAGTTTAATGAAGATGGAACAATTATGTATTTGGCAACTCAATCGTCAGGCAATGGTCTGTTTGTAAAGTATGATATTATTAATAATAATACTCAACAAATACCAGGAGTAATGCCTGGGGTAAATCCTGGGCAAATACAAAGGAATAAAGACGGCGAAATTTATATCGCTATCGATGGAGCTCTAGATTTGGCACAAATTGTAAACCCAAATTCATTTGCTACTTGTAGTATAAACGCAACGGCACTTTCTTTAAATGGAAACAAATCATTAAAAGGTCTTCCGCAGTTGTTTCCGGAGCATGCAGGGTGTGTAAATGATATTTTATTGGTTGCACCTGAAATCAATAATAATTATACCTATTATGCAAATAACTCAATTACAATGCAAGCGGCTTATAATGTAAATAGTTTAAATATTAATATGAGGGCAGGTAACAATATTTTATTGCTTCCTGATACAGAGATTGGTTTAGGGTCAAATTATACGGCTGTAATTGAAGATTGTCCTTTTTCAAAACCGTCAAAAAGATATTGGACACCCCCAGCAGAAAAACAAATTTATACAATAGGGGAGCAGAGTAATATATCTGTTGTATATCATGATATAAAAGTTTTTCCTAATCCAACAACAGACTCATTTACAATTGATGTAGGAACTGAGGTTTTAAATAGATGGGAATTGTATGATTTATCTGGAAAATTGGTATTGCAGGGTAAAGAACCTATTGGTTTGGTTGATGGTTTGGCAAAAGCTACGTATATTTTAAAAGTTTCATTAAAAAATAAAGAAGTGAAAACGCATAAATTAATTGTAAAATAACTAAAAACATTATTTCAAATAAAACCCTCTGCTTATTCGCAGAGGGTTTGTTTATTACAAGCTTTGTATAAATGCTGGTTACAGCATATTTTTAAGCCGATTATTTGCTGTTTATTAGTTTTTCCAAGCGCAGCATCATTTCTTCTTTTTCTTTAAGCATACGCTCGTATAATACAATCTTTTCCTCGTGCAGTTGGATAATTTGATCAATTGGATTATTGTTTTGGACTTCAATTCTATTATTAAACATCGCGTTGTCAGAGAAGTTGCAAGAAATTAAATTTACAGCTTTCTCTTCATCAAAATTCTGTATGGCTTCTGCAGGAATTTTAAGTACGGCTGCAATCTGCTCTAAAAGGGTTTCGTCTATGGCTTCCTTCTGCTCAAGCATAGATACTTTCTTCTGGTTCCAGTCTTCGCCAAGTTCGTATGCCAGGGCGTCTTGTTTAATACCCAGCATTTCCCTGAATCGTTTTATATTGCGTCCTTCGTGAATTTTTTGTTCCATGGCATTTTAATTTGGTTTAACGTAAATGTAAATTTAATAAAAATTAGGTAAAAAAGCCTAAAGTACAAACCGAAAAAATTTTCTAAATGGCAACAGTAGGGATACTCCGTAGATACTGTATGGATAAAGCATGGTTAGTGCATGAACTGCATTTTAGTTAAAAAATGTAAAAAACAGAATAAAAAACAGGATTTAGAATCTGAAGGTAGATAAATTTTCAATCAGCGTTTTTTGAAGTTTACAGCAGTACGGTGCTAATATAGTAAAAAATAACTGATAGGTATAAAAACGTAATTATGCTTAAAGCTCCTGATAACTGGATTGGACTAAAATATCCCGCTGTAGCGGATTTTTTATCCCGTAGCCGAATTTTATATCCTTTTGCTCCATACTAAGTTTGTATTCAAATCTTTAAAATTGAATGATATGGATACAGTTAAAATTTCCTCAGAATTAGATCCGGCATTGCAGGACAGCCTTCGCCAGCTGATAGCAGAGTTCGCTATAGCCAGTATTTTTTATCATCCCTCGGAAAAGGGCATTTCACAACTCATTATTGTTTTAATCAGTAACGTGGATCTGCACCTGGTTGAATCGAAAAAATGGATCGCAAATACTTTTATAAAATATGGCTTGCTTGTACATGTTATCAGTGAGTTTTCAATGAAAAACAGCCTTTCAATTGGGAATCCGTTCACCACGGCCAACTGCCGGAAGACTGCGTTACTGTATAGCAATGAAGAGGCTAATGATTGTTCAGACATATCTTGGAGTAGTTGTAAAAAAAAGTACGGGCAATATACCGAGCGGTTTTATCACGATCACGATCTGTTGCTTTCTGAAAGCCGACGCATGAGGAATTATTCTTCGCAGTTAGGTACGGTGTTAATCTTAAATTCGGTATATGAATTCGATATTTTTCAGTTGGAACAGCTTTATTTTGGTAGAAATCTGAATTTGGACAATTTACACCAGAGTATCAATAGATTGATACTGGTAGAGCCTGAATTAGCCTCTTTATTTTTGAAAAAAAATGAAAACGAATTCTTTTTGATAGGCGAGCTGGAAAGAGCAGTGCAATGTGCAGAAGAAGACGATGATTATTTTAATGACGACTTGGTTAATGCCCTAATAGAATGCGAAAGTAAATTGTACAATCTGGTTTCTAAACGTTTTGCAGAACTTAAAAAGTCAATTAAAACAATTATGCCGGAACATGGCTTTAAGCTTATGGACTGTGTCGCCGATGAAGAGGAACAGACAAAGATTGTCTCTCAAATTTTACGGATAAAGCCTGTGGAAGAAATGTACCTGTTCGATAAAAGAATTGGCTCTGCACAGTCTGTATATTATTTGCTTTTGGTTGGTGAGGGTCTGGGTTCGGTGGTTCTCAGTTCTATGCAGCAGTCTGTAACGGCAAAGCTTGGTGAACATGTTGAGGTGGTTATTATTGGTCATTCCCGTATTTGGATACAGAAAAATCTGTTTCAGCATCAGGCGTTTTTCAAAGAGATAATGCAGTACGAAAATAGGGTGTACCAATCTGCGGTATATCCGCAGATACATTGGGAAGATCCGCATGTTAAATGCTATCCCGATTTGGAGTATTATTTCCGGTCTGCAAAAGTATTATACGAAAGTTATTTGGCTGTACGCAAAGAGGGTAAGAAAAATAGTGAAGGTGCAGAGCTTTTGTTTAACCATACACTTATGAGGGTTTTTCGTACACTGGTTTTTTCAAAATCTTCATACCTGCCCAATTATGCCACTCCCTTCATTTTGTGGAAACTTATTGTGCATTTTGAGCCGCAGCTGGAAAAGGTAGAGTTCCTGTTTTATAAGTACAACGGTAAAAACTTTTTTGGTTTTATAAAGCACCGCTTGCAGTTTAACCATGATTTCGCACGCACTTCAAAGAAAGATCTTAAGTTGATGGATGAGATATTAGGCTTGCTGGTAGACAATCTTACACAGTCTGTAAATAGGGCTTTAAGTACAGGTTAAAGGCAAGCAAAATTTCCATTGCCCTAATTCAAATTATTTGTTTTTTTAAAGTGCCTTATAAAACAGGGGTTTGACTAATTAAGTCAAACCCCTGTTTTATATATGAAGCTTTCAAGTTTGCCTATACAAACTCAACTATTTTTTCTTCGTTTTCTGTAATCACTTTGGTTAGGTTGTATGAAGCTAAAGCTTTCATGGCTTTGTCCCATTTTTTACCGCTTAACGCTGCCTGTTCTTTTAACGCTGCAATAGCCAGTCTGTTTTGGTTGGCTTCTAAAATGCTGATGATTATTTTTTCGTCATCGGTTAATTCGTAAGCAGGTGCTGCTTTTTCTGGTCGCATTTGCGGAAAAAACAATACTTCTTGTATTGATGGGTTGTTGGTTAAAAACATAATCAATCGGTCCATGCCGATTCCTAAACCACCTGTTGGCGGCATTCCGAATTCTAATGCACGTAAGAAATCTTCGTCAATAAACTGTCCGGCTTCATCGTCACCTTTTTCAGATAATTTCAACTGGTCTTCAAAACGTTCTCTTTGATCAATAGGGTCGTTTAATTCTGAATATGAATTCGCAATTTCTTTACCACAAACCATCAATTCAAAACGCTCGGTTAATTCCGGATTATCTCTGTGCTCTTTTGTTAAAGGCGACATTTCTTTAGGGTAATCGGTAATAAATGTTGGCTGAATGTAGTTTCCTTCACACTTTTCACCAAAAATTTCATCAATCAGCTTTCCTTTACCCATGGTGTCATCAACAGCAATACCCATATTTTTGGCAGCTTCGCGAATTTCGTCTTCGGTTTTTCCATCAATATCAAAACCGGTAAAATCAATAATCGCCTGACGCATGGTAATACGTTGGTAAGGCGCTTTAAAATTAATTTTGTGATCGCCAAAAGTAGCTTCGCTTGTTCCATTAACTGCAATGGCGCAATGTTCCAACAATTGCTCGGTGAACTCCATCATCCAGTTGTAATCTTTATAAGCAACGTAAATTTCCATTGCCGTAAATTCCGGATTGTGTGTTCTGTCCATTCCTTCATTACGGAAATTTTTAGAAAACTCGTAAACGCCTTCAAATCCACCAACAATCAAACGTTTTAAATACAATTCGTTCGCAATACGCATGTACAACGGAATGTCTAACGCATTGTGGTGTGTAATAAACGGACGCGCCGCTGCACCACCGGGAATCGACTGTAAAACCGGAGTGTCAACCTCTAAATAACCGCGGTCGTTAAAAAACGATCGCATGGCATTGTATAATTTGGTGCGTTTTATAAAAATTTCTTTGTTTAACGGATTCACGATTAAATCTACATAACGCATACGGTAACGCAATTCCGGATCGGTAAAGGCGTCAAATACATTTCCTTCCTCATCGGTTTTTGGTAACGGTAATGGGCGTAATGTTTTAGAAAGGATCGAAAATTTTTCTACACGGATACATTTTGCACCCACTTGCGTAGTAAATAATTCGCCTTCAATACCGATAAAATCGCCTAAATCGGTTAGTTTTTTAAATACAGTGTTGTATAACGTTTTGTCTTCGCCAGTGCAGATAACATCACGATTTAAATACAACTGAATTCTGCCTTCCTGATCTTGAATTTCTGCAAAACTCGCTTTACCCTGATCGCGCACACTCATTAATCTGCCGGCAGTTACAACCTTCTTACCTTCTTCAAAAGTTTCCTTGATCTGCTTCGATGTATGATTTACCGGAAACAAATTTGCGGGATAAGGATTGATGCCAAGTTCACGTAACTTGCCCAATTTTTCTCTTCTGATGATTTCTTGTTCTGAAAGTTGCATAAAATTTATATTTTCTTTATTTAACCTGCAAAATTAATTATTTTTTAGTTGATTGATAAGTTTTGTTTGAATATTTTTAAATGCAACATTGTTTTTAATTGATTAAATTTGTAAGATTATTAATTAATGGAAATACTATGAGTTTTTGGAGGGTTTTATTAGCCATTTTTCTACCGCCTTTTGCTGTTTTTGATAAAGGGTGCGGATCGATACTAATCGTGCTTCTGCTGACTTTGGCAGGATGGGTTCCGGGAGTTATTGGCGCTTTGGTAATTTTAAACAATCCCAAATACAACAGATAAACACAGCATTAAAATGAATAAAAAAGTTCAAATACAGGATTTAGGATTAAAAGACTATAAAGATACCTGGGATTATCAGGAAGAATTGTTTCAGGGAATTTTAGATATAAAATCGCAAAACCGTAAAGACGAAGCAAATGCCAAAGAAACACCTAATTATTTTTTGTTTGTAGAGCATCCGCATGTTTATACATTGGGTAAAAGTGGTGATTTAGAAAATTTGCTTTTGAATGATGAACAATTGGCGGCAAAAGACGCTACTTTTTATAAGATAAACCGCGGTGGAGATATAACGTATCACGGACCGGGGCAAATTGTAGGATACCCAATTTTAGATTTAGATAATTTTTTTACCGATATTCACAAATACCTGCGTTTTTTAGAAGATGTTTTTATTAGAACATTGGCAGATTATGGTTTAAAAGGTGTGCGAAGCGAAGGCGAAACCGGAGTTTGGCTAGATGTTGGAACACCCTTTGCTCGGAAAATTTGTGCTTTGGGTGTGCGTGCGTCACGTTGGGTAACCATGCATGGTTTTGCATTGAATGTAAACACCAATTTAGGGTATTTCGATAATATTATTCCATGCGGTATTCGTGGAAAAGCAGTAGCTTCTTTAAATGTAGAATTAGGTGTGGAAACAGTAAATGAAGAAGAAGTAAAGCAAAAAATCTTACATTATTTTAAAGAGCTTTTTGAAGCCGAATTTTTATAGTATAATAAGGAGTGAATTTTCACTCCTTATTTATTTAAATCCAATACCAGTTGTTCCGGTAAAAGTCTGAATGTTTTACGGTGGTATTTGCACGGGCCGTATTCTAAAATAGCAGCTCGATGTTTTTTGGTAGGGTAACCCATGTTGGTGTCCCAGCCATACATCGGGAATTCTTCATGTAGTTGTAACATATATTCATCGCGATACGTTTTTGCCAGAATAGATGCAGCTGCAATACTTAAATACATGCTGTCGCCTTTAATAATGGTTTCGTGCGGAATTTGTTTATAAGGTTTAAATCTATTTCCATCAACAATAATGAATTCAGGTTCAAAACTCAAAGTAGAAATGGCATTGTGCATGGCTTGAATAGAAGCGTTCAAAATATTTATCTCATCAATGGTATCTTCATAAATATGAGCAATACTAAAGAAGCTGTTGTGTTCTTCAATAAACGAACGCAAATTTTTCCTTGAACCAATAGATAGTTTTTTAGAATCGTTAATAAGTTCGTTTTCTAATTTATCGTTAATAAGAATGGCAGCCGCTGTAACGGGACCTGCAAGGCAGCCTCTTCCTGCTTCATCAGTACCAACCTCAATCTCTAGGTTACTATACGCTTTTAATAACATAACAAAATGTTAAATAATAGAATAATTTAATAAAAAAATAAAAATCACAACAAATTTACATAAATTTGATATCTTAAATGTATTATGATTAATATTTATATATAATGAAAAATAAAATTACGAAACTATTTTTAGTTTTAATGCTTTCCGGATTTGTAGCAAATGCACAGACAGATAAAGAAAGACAACAAATAATTTCTAAAACAGATGTACTGTTTCTAAATAATTTAACAAAGGAATTAGAAATTAAAAACGAAAAAAATCTTAAAGCAGCAACAGAAAAAGCATTGAGATTAGGATATCCTTTAGAAGGAGTAGAATCAGATGGCTCTTTTTATCAATTAGTAGGTTTTTATGAGGGAACAACGGATTTGAAATATTATAAAACATATAATAAACAAGATTATAATACTTTAATGTATTTTAATAATAACGGAACCGCAAGCTCTTTAAATACTTTAAAAGCGACATATCTGCATAATAAAGATATATTAGGACAGGGTATGATTGCGGGGGAGTGGGACGGTGGTGCGCCAGTTGCTGCTCATTTTGCAATAGCAGGTAGAGTAACGCTTAGAGATAATGGAGCAACTCCTGTTAACGGAAGTGTTGCACATGCTACTCACGTAGCAGGAACAATTATTTCTAGTGGTGAAGGAGCTCCTGGATTAGATGCTACAAAGGGGTTTTTGCCAAAAGGTAGATTGTGGGCTGCTAATTGGGATAATGATAATTCTGAAATGAGTGCAGCAGCAGCAGCAGGCTTATTGGTGTCTAATCATTCTTATGGTCCTAGTGCAAGTCAAGGAGGGTTTTCAAAAAGCATGTTTGGTCAATATAACTCTGAGGCACGACTTTTTGATTTAATGAGTAACGCAAATCCTTTTTATACAATTGTTGTAGCAGCAGGTAACGATAGGGATAATTATACTACCTATCAACCAACTAAAGGAGGAAGAGATTTATTAACAACAATGGGCGTTTCAAAGAATTTAGTTACTGTTGCTGCTGTAAATGGTATTAGTAATTATGTAAATTCTAATTCTGTAGTAATGTCAACTTTTAGTAACTGGGGGCCAACAGATGATTATAGAATTAAACCGGATATTTCTGCAAAAGGGGTTAATGTTTTGTCATTAGGAACGGGAACAACTTCAACAGCTACAGAAAGTGGTACATCAATGGCAGCTCCGGCTGTTACAGGAGCAATAGGTTTATGGCAACAGTATTACAATAGTTTGTTTACTTCGTATATGTTATCGTCAACTGTAAGAGCGATGTTGGCGCATACAGCAATGGAGGCTGGTGCTAACCCTGGACCTGATCCTGAGTTTGGGTGGGGAGTTATGAATGTTGAAGGAGGTGCAAAGCTTATGGAGGATTATGTAGCAAGCAAAGCATGGATTTTACAGAAAGAGTTGAATAATGGAAATTTCTTTAGTAATACTTTTGAGTATGATGGTGTTTCTGAATTAAAAGCTACTTTAGCATGGAATGATCCTGCAGGAACTTCAACAGCAGGAAACGATGAAAGATTTCCTAGATTGGTTAACGATTTAGATTTAAGAATTATAAATGAAGATACGCAACAAGAGTTTTTACCTTGGTCTTTAAGAAGAACAGATAATATTGTTCAAAAAGATTACGCTAGAAATGATGTGGATAATGTTGTAGATAATGTCGAGAAAGTTGAAGTAAAAAATGCTCCGGCTGGTAATTATAGAGTAGTTGTTTCTCATAAAGGAACGTTAGTAGGAGGAAAGCAAATGTATAGTTTGTTATTAAGTGGAAGTGGTACTACTTTATCAGCAAAAGAACATTTGTTTAGTGATGTTAAAGTTTTTCCAAACCCAACGCAAAACGTACTAAATATTTTGCTGCCTAAAGAAATTGCTTTAGGCGTTACTTATGATATTTATGATGCTAGTGGTAAAAAAGTAAAACAATATTCTAATAAAGTTGATTCTGATAATTTGACTATAGATGTTTCTGGATTGACATCTGGTGTTTATGTATTAACTGTGAAAACAACTCAAGGTTCATCTAGCTACAAATTCATTAAAAAATAATTAACATTTATTTTATATTTAAAAAAGCATTCCATTATTATGGAATGCTTTTTTGCTTTTCAATCTATTTTTATTGTTAAAAATTTGTTAGGATGCAAAAAAGCTGTAGATTTGTAGATAACTAATTCAAATTAAATTAATATGAGATCAAAGTTTACTTGGATTTTAACTCTGTTCTTTGCTTTAATGATGCAAGTAGGTTTTGCACAAAAGCAAGTAACAGGTGTTGTTAAAACACAAGACGGTGACCCAATCCCTGGGGCTACTGTTATGTTAGTTGGTACCAATCTAGGTACAGATACAGACGATGAAGGGAAGTATACATTGAACCTTAAAAAGGGAGACAAGATTAGAGTTGTCTTCGGAGGGTTTAAACCTACAACATTAACAGTTTCTGATTCAGGTGTATTGAATGTTACACTTGTAGAGGAAGATATAACCGAGTTAGAAGGAATTGTAGTTGATACCTATAGAACGGTATCAAAGCCAAAAAACAGTAATGCAGTAAGTACTGTGACTTCTAAAACTATTGAAGGTCGTCCAAATGCTTCGTTTATTCAAACATTACAAGGACAAGTTCCTGGTTTGAATATTTCAACAGGATCTGGTCAGCCAGGAGATAACAATACAACGGTTATTTTACGTGGTTTAGGATCGATTAATGGAAACGTAGAGCCCCTATATGTTATCGACGGGGTCCCAATGAGTTCAGATCGTTTTAGGTCTTTAAACCCAAATGATATTGACCGTATCGACGTGTTGAAAGACGCTGGTGCAACGGCAATTTATGGTAACCGTGGAGCAAATGGTGTAATTGTTGTTACAACAAAACGTGCTAGTTTTGATTCTAGTTTAGAAGTTAAATATGTTGGTACTACAGGTATGAGCTTCTTACAAGACAATCAATACAATTTAATGAACGCGAAACAGTATGTCGATTTTCAAAGAAAGTTTGGTATTCCGAATCGTCAATTAACATCTGTGGATCCAAATGCACCTACAATTAATTATACAAACCCTGTAGATGGTAATTGGGTAGATGTTTTTTTTAGAAATGCTATTGCACAAAATCATACGTTGTCGTTTAGCTCAGGTTCTAAAAACTTAAACAATTATACTTCTATCGGTTATTCTGATATTGAAGGAGTTTTAAAAACTACAGGCTTAAAGCGTTTTAACTTCCGAACAAATTTAAATGGTAAAAGTGATAACGGAAAATTAACTTACGGAACCACTGTAAGTGCGAACTTTTCTAAATCAGATATGGCTTCAAGTGCTGGTTCAAATGCTTTAAATCAGAATTACTTCATGGGGGCTTTTCAAGGTTTACCTTATCTGCGTCCTGATATGTATAATGGTACATTTGATTCAGCTTTCAACGCATTACGTGTTTTTAGTAATGGCTCAATGCCGATCTTATTAATGGACAAAATGCGTACAAATGGTTTGAAACAAGAAGAATTTAAAACTATTGTTAACGGATCTTTAAATTATGCAATTGATAGTAATTGGTCTATTGGTACAAATTTAGGTGCTGATTATCAAACAATTAACCAATTTTCGTTCAATGGGCCAAGTAGCTTTAACTCATTCTATTTTGCAGCAGCAGACCAAGAATGGTTAGGATCTATAGGTAATATTGATGAAAGAAGATTGATAATGACTTCTAATTCAAATATTAAGTGGAATAAAACTTTTGGTAAACATAGTGTAAACGCAGGTGCTTATATTGAATATTTGAAAGCTCATTTCAAAAGTTCAAGTATTAGCAAAGAAGGTTTCGATCCAAACTTTTGGGAAAATGGTAAAGCAACAGGTTGGATAGGAGATTCTGATCAAAACGATTATTATGCCCCATCTGCTTCAGTTGGTGAGCAATCAGCGGGTATGTTCTCTTATTTTGGATTAGCAAGTTATGATTATGATACAAAATATGGTTTAGATGTAACTTTACGTAGAGATGCTTCATTTAGATTTATCGATGAAAATCGTTGGGGTACATTCTGGTCAGTTTCTGGACGTTGGAATATAATTAATGAGAAATTTATGGAAGGTTCAACAGTTTTTAGCGATTTGAAATTACGTGCGTCTCATGGTACTGCTGGTAATCAGGATATTACTGGATCAGGAGTTTTTGGATCAGCATATTTATATACAACATTATATAGTGCTGGTAGAGGTTATGCTGATGAACCAAATGCTTATGCATTATCACAACTACCAAAGAGAGATTTGAGATGGGAGGAAATTACTACTACAAATATAGGTTTGGATTTTGCATTATTTAATAACAGATTAAGAGGTAATGTGGATGTGTATAGAAAGCAGACAGATGATTTGTACCAGCCTATTCCATTATCTGCTATTAATGGATCAACATCTATATTTGGTAACTTTGGTTCATTAAGAAACGAAGGAGTTGAATTGTTATTAGCAGGGGATATTGTTCGTAACAAAGACCTTACGATTACTTTGAATGCTAATGGATCATATAATAAAAATCAGGTGTTAAATTTACCTAATGGAGAAGGGTTTACTTGGAATGGTTCTTCATTGTCAGGAATGAGAGAAGGTGGTAGAATTGGTGAATTCTACTTGTATAAATATGCAGGTATTAATCCGCAAAATGGTGAAACACAATACTATGATAAGAATGGAGCAATAACTGAAAACCCTACAGATGAAGATAGACAATGGTTAAATAAATCATCTTTACCTGTTTACCAAGGTTCTTTTGGATTTGATGTCAATTATAAAGGATTCTTTGCTCAAGCAAACTTTACTTTTGCTAAAGATATTTGGAGATTTGACAATGATTATTTCTTCTTTACACAACCAAGTTCAGTTGGAATGAGTAATATGACAAATGATTATCAAGACTATTGGACAACGTCTAATAGAGATGCTGCATTCTCAAATCCTAATGCAAATAATTTGTATCATTTAAGCGATAGTGATTTTTATTTGAGAGACGCTTCTTATATTCGTATGAGATTTGTTACTGTTGGTTATAATTTTAAAAAATCTGATCTAGCCTTTATGAAATTATCAGGTTTAAGAGTTTATGCACAAGCAGAAAATTTAGTTACATGGACAAAATGGAAAGGATGGGATGCTGAAAGTAACAGAGGTGTAGATTTAAGTCAATATCCTACTCCTAGAACCGTATCTTTCGGTGTAGAAGTACAATTTTAATTTAAGGAAATAATATTATGAGAAATAAAATTTTAACGTTCGCGGCTTTATTGGCATTGACGGTTTCTTGTCAGGATGCTTATGAAATTGAACAGCCAGGTTTTAGAACTGAAGATTCTCAGATTTTCAATAGTTCGACAGATATTGCTAGAGGAATTAATGCTCTTTATAACCAAATTCCAGCTGAAGGTGAGATTAACTTTGTGTCTTATTTTACAGATGAGTTGGGTGTTGGTAGAGATAATGCAGGTCAGGGAATTAATGATGGTAGCTACAGGTTTTTTATGAATCCTGGAACTGGTTTTGCGGGATCTTTGTGGAACAACATGTACAATTTAGTAAACAGATCTAATCGATTAATACATCGTATTGATGAATTGATAGCAGTTGCTGGAACTGGAAC
This sequence comes from Paenimyroides baculatum, assembly GCF_008629655.1. Taxonomy (GTDB): domain Bacteria; phylum Bacteroidota; class Bacteroidia; order Flavobacteriales; family Flavobacteriaceae; genus Flavobacterium; species Flavobacterium baculatum. The sequence goes on along the minus strand of NZ_VWSG01000010.1, from coordinate 27,261 downwards.
TGAGGCTGTAGCGGAAATAAATGCTTTAAATTATGCAAAAGCAAGACTACATGTATTGAGAGCTTATGCGCACATGAAGTTGTTTTCTTACTATACAACAGATTATAAAAATGGTTCGGCATTATCGGTAATAAAGTTTGACTTTTATCATACAGACGATTACACCAGATATGAGAAGAGATCTACAGTTAATGAAATCGTAAGTTTTATTGAAAAGGATATACAAACTGCTTTTGACTTAACTAATGGAGGAGTAAATCTAGATACCCAAGCTGATGGTGTTTCTAATAATAATTTTATAGGTAAAAATGTAGCCCATGCAATTTTGATCAAGTTATATGCAATGACTGAAAACTCGCAGGGTATCCTTGATAATATTGATGCGATTACAGACAAGAATATTGGTACCGCTGGTAGTTTTACAACTTTGTTTGCAAAAGAAGAGGTTGGTTTGGAATCTAATCCGGATTTAGTATGGAGATTAATTCGTTTACCAAATGATGGTGGCGGTGTAGCTGGAGCGTGGTGGGCTGGAGCAGTTGCTGCGAACAGAACTGCATATATGGAAATAGGTAGATCATTATTTAATGAGATTAATAATCTTAATCCAAATAAATTAGATTATCGCTATTCAGTAACTGTTTTAGGTGATTCTCAACCACAAGCTAATTACCAGTCATTAAGCGCTAATGATTATCGTGAAAGAGATTTATTATTTATAGGTAAATATCCTGGTACTACAGAAGCTCAGTTGCAAAATGATATCAAGTTAATTCGTTATACTGATCTATACCTTGCTAAAGCAGAAGCACTAGCAATGAATGGAGATTATAAAGGAGTTGAAAATATTATTAAAGAAGTTAGAACAGCAAGAACTTTAGTGTTGGATGATCCTGGAGTTGTAGTTTTTCCTACAATATCTTCTGTTAGAGAAGCATGGGATGCTATCTTAAAAGAAAGACGAGTTGAGTTTGCCTTTGAAGGGGCACGTTATTTGGATATGAAACGTCTAGGTGTAAAAGCGGGTTCTCCGGGTTTTGTACGTGATGCTAAAGATTGTGAATTAAATGATGCTTGTTCTTTACCAGTGACGAGTTTCAAATTAACTTTACCAATTCCTCGTTCAGAGATGTTGTCTAATCCTAATATGGTTCAAAACCCTGGTTATTAATCAGTACTTTTAAAATAGTTTAAAAAGAGATGCGATAGCATCTCTTTTTTTATATAGTATAGTTGCTAAAAAAATGTACTTTTGTGTAAAATTTGCATCTATGCGTTTTATTTTGACTTTTGTACTGCTTTTTTCTGTTACTTGTTTTGCCCAGGTAAGAAAATCAGGTCAAAAAATTAAATCGAGAACCACATTAAATACTACAAGGGTTGGTAAGGCTAATTCGGTAGATCGTTTTTCGTCAGTGAATTTGTCTGATAACGATTCTTTAAAGGTTAAGAAAATTATTACCAAAGCTGGTGATACGGTTGCGCCTATTTCACAATATAAAATATTTAATGAGATTAAAGGAACATCAACTTTTGATACAATTCTAAATCTTAAAAAGCAATACGCGTTTAACTATTTGCGTGATGATACTTTTGGAAAACTTCAGTTTAATAACGACGGACAAACGTTTCAGTCATTAGATCCTAATAGTTTAAATGTAAACAATACAATAAATGTTGGTTTTAATGCACGCAGGTTTTCTTACTTAACTAAAGAAGATATAAGCTATTACAGTGTTCCTACGCCGGCATCGGAATTGTTTTACCGTAGCGTTACTGGTAAAGGACAAAATCTAGATGCATTAATTACCATGAATACTTCGGAAAAATTCAATATGTTTTTAGGTTATCGAGGTTTGCGTTCTCAAGGAAAGTATGTAAATCAATTGACTTCAAACGGGAATTTTAGAATTGGTTCAAGTTTCTTTACAAAGAACAAACGTTATCAGTTTAAAAATCACATCACTTTTCAAGATATTTCAAACGAAGAAAACGGCGGTTTGGTGTTTACAAACAATTTTGAATCTTCTAATGAGCCTTTTAATAATCGAGAGAATTTACGTGTTCAAACTGCCGACGCTAAGACATTGTTTAAAGGATTGCGTGGGTATTTCGATCATAGTTTTCAGTTCAACAAGTCTGAAAGTAACAAAGCTTTATTGCGTCATCAGTTTACGTATGAATATTTTTCAAACGTATATCAGCAGGCAAACTCAAAACCTTTTTTAGATCGAGATGCTTATTTTGGAGAAACTTTTGCTTTGGGTATTTACGATAAAGTACGTCATACGCGTTTTGAAAATACCTTTGATTTGGCGTTCGATTCTAAAGCAATTGGTTTATTTGCAGTAAGTGCAGGAATTTATAATTTTTCACATCGATACGAATCTATTGTTTTTGATGAGAATTCAAACAAGATTCCAAATCAGTTAAAAGATGATATCATAACGCTTGGCGGATCGTATATGTTGAATAAAGAACATGTGGTTGCCGATGCTTATTTTAAGCAATCTGTTGTTGGTAGATCGCTTACAGATTTAAAAATTAACGCTGCTTTTAACTTGAATGAATCATACGGAATTGAAGCTACTTATCAATTAGAAAGCAAGATTCCTGATTATACCTATCAATTCTTTCAAAGTGGATACATTGGTTTAAATTGGCTGAATGATTTCTCTAACGAAAAATACAGCACCTTAAATGCAAAGGTTAGTTCACCATTTATTAATCTGGAAGGAACGTATCAGTTAATTACAGATAAGTTATATTTCACTAACAACGCAACGGCAGTTGATGCAAACGGCAGATTTACCCAGTTATTGGTAACGCCTGAACAATACGGTAAGGTGATCAACTATTTTATGGTTAAGGCTCAAAAGGAATTTACTTTTGGCAAATGGGGACTTGATAATACCATAATGTTTCAACAAGTTGTTCAAGACGAGAATATTTTGAACGTACCACAGATTGTTACACGAAATACGGTTTACTTTCAAGATTATGCCTTTAACAAAGCCTTGTTTTTTCAAACGGGTTTTATCTTCAATTATTTTACAAAATATTACGCGAACGAATACCACCAGGTTTTGGGCGATTTTGTGGTGCAGGATCAAGTTAAATTAGGAAATTTCCCAATGTTCGATTTCTTCCTAAACGTAAAAATCAAAACAGCTCAAATCTATATAAACGTAGATCATTTCAATTCTATGTTAACGGGCTACAATTATTATAACACGCCAACATATCCTTACCGCGATTTAACGTTTAGGCTGGGTATGAAGTGGAATTTCTTTAATTAAAGTTGTAGTAATACAACTTTTTTCTTTTCTAAAAAGCATATTGTATCTTTGCATAAATTTATCAGTAATGAACTACGCAAAAAATATATTAGAAACCATTGGTAACACGCCTTTGGTTCAGTTGAATAAAATTGTAAAAGACCTGCCTTGTAAGGTTTTTGCAAAGGTTGAATATTTTAATCCGGGACATTCTTGTAAAGATCGTATGGCTTTGCAAATGGTGGAAGATGCCGAAGCAGACGGACGTTTAAAACCAGATGGAACAATCATTGAAGGAACATCAGGAAACACCGGAATGGGCTTGGCATTAGCTGCTATTGTGAAAGGATACAAATTGATCTGTGTAATTACAGACAAACAGTCTAAAGAAAAAATGGATATTCTGCGTGCTGTTGGAGCAAAGGTTGTGGTTTGTCCTACCGATGTGGAGCCAACCGATCCACGTTCGTATTATTCTGTTTCGAAACGTTTGGCAGAAGAAACGCCGAATTCTTGGTATGTAAATCAGTATGATAATCCATCAAACGCAAAAGCAAATTACGAACAGACTGGCCCTGAAATCTGGGATCAGACAAATGGTGAAATTACGCATTTTATCGTTGGTGTTGGAACAGGAGGAACCATTTCGGGCGTTGGTAAATATTTAAAAGAACAAAAACCTGATGTAAAAATTTGGGGCGTTGATACTTACGGATCGGTCTTTAAAAAATATCATGAAACAGGTATTTTCGATGAAAACGAAGTGTATTCGTACGTAACAGAAGGCATCGGAGAAGACATCCTTCCAAAGAATGTCGATTTTTCCGTAATCGATCATTTTACAAAAGTTACCGATAAAGACGCGGCGGTTTTCTGTAGAAAATTAGCTTTAGAAGAAGGGATTTTTGTCGGAATGTCGTCTGGTTCCGCAATTAAAGGACTGTTGCAGATGAAAGATCAGTTAAAACCGACCGATGTGGTAGTTGTTTTATTTCACGATTCGGGTTCGCGTTACATTGGTAAAATTTTTAACGATGATTGGATGCGTGAACGCGGTTATTTGGAAGAGGAAATTGTTACAGCACACGATTTAATCAAAAATCATATCGATAAACCTTTGGTAATTGTTCGTACCGAAGAATTGGCAAGCCACGCCATTGATAGAATCCGTAAATATAAAATCTCGCAAATTCCGGTAATTGACACCAATGGTTTTGTTGGATCTTTAGAAGATGTGGATCTTTTTAACGCGTTTGTGAACAACAGCAATGTTGCCGATACACCGATTAAAGATTTAATGCGCAAACCTTACCCAATTGTTTCGCTGCAAACCACGGTAGAAGAAGTTGCCAAGTTAATCACAAAAGACAACAACGCTGTTTTGGTTGATTTAGGAAACGGCAAACACCATATCATTACAAAATACGATATCATTAATAACATCAAATAATGTAAAGGAGCAGCGTTAAGTTGCTCCTTTTTCTTTTAGGGTTTTATCAAAATTTTAAATTTAACCAACTGATAATTAGGAATTTTAAATATTTTAATTTATATTTATAAAAAGCTTTTTATTATGCGGGAAGATTTTTTACATTATGTGTGGAGATTCAAAAAGCTTAACAATACTTCACTCAAAACAGTTCAGAACAATGAGGTCGTTATAAAAGATTTCGGTTTGTATTTAGGGACAGAAGGGCCGGATTTTTTTAACGCACAAGTTTATATCGACGGTCAATTATGGGCAGGAAACGTAGAAATGCACATAAATGCTTCTGATTGGTATGCGCATCACCATGAAATCGATCCTGCTTATCAAAACGTAATTTTACATGTGGTTTGGAACAACGATTTATCTGTTGTTCGATCTAACGGAACCGAAATTCCTACAATTGTTTTAAAAGATTATATTTCCGAAGATGTTTTTAATGCGTATCATCAGTTTAAATTAAATCCGCAGTATATTTTTTGCGAAGATTATATTAAGCAATTCAATTCGTTCGATTGGCTTTTGTGGAAAGAGAAGTTAATGGTTGAACGTTTAGAGCAGTTTACAAACCGCATTGTAAAAGAGCTGAAACAGACCAACAACAATTGGGAAGAATCGTTTTATCGCATGTTGCTGCGTAATTTCGGCTTGAATATTAACGGAGAAGTTTTTTATGAAGTTGCGAAAAATCTTCCGCTGAAAATCATTCGTAAAGAACAAGCGCATTTGGTTCATTTAGAAGCGTTGTTTTTGGGAACTGCCAATTTGCTTGAGTCGGAAAGTGAAGATTATTACCTTAAAACACTACAAAAAACGTATACTTATTTAAAGCAGAAATACAATTTAAAACAAACCGTAAATACGGCGAGTTATTACAAGTTGCGACCAGATAATTTTCCTACAATTCGTTTAATTCAGTTTGCGTCGTTCATTTACAACCAGCCTTTTTTGTTTGATTTAGTTCGAAATCCTGAAAGCGTTTCTCGTAACAATTATCTGTTGGGAGCACCGGTTTCTGATTATTGGCAGACGCATTATGTTTTTAGCAAAGAACATAAAATTCGCAAGAAAACGATTTCGCAGTCGTTTTACAATTTGTTGCTTATAAATACCGTGTTGCCTTTTCAATACGTATATCATCAGCAGTTGGGGCGAGATATTAGCGAAGAAGTTTTACAACATTATCGGTCAATCGATTTGGAAAAAAACAGCACCACCGAAATGTTTCAAAAATTGCATGTTTCCGTAACATCGTCGTTAGACAGCCAGTCGGTATTGTTCTTAAAGAAAAATTACTGCGATTTAAGACGGTGTTTAAATTGTGAAATCGGCATAAAATTAATGAACAGATGAAAGCGCAGATTCCGTATTTCAGCAACAAACACCGCAGAGGTCTTGTGGCTTTCGTAGTAATCATTGTGTTTTTGCAGGCTGTGATATTTATTGTAAAAAGCAGATCATTTACTAACGAAACTGCCGATTATAAAGTAGATGGCAAAACACAGTTGCAAATTGATAGTTTAAAACAATTAGCGTTGAAGAAATTCGATCTTCAGCCTTTTAATCCAAATTTCATTACTGATTACAAAGGATTTAAATTAGGAATGACCACTGCAGAAATTGATAAACTACTGAAATTTAGATCAACAGGAGAATATGTCAATTCCGCTGCCGAATTTCAGAAGGTTACAGGAGTTTCAACTGAAGTACTTGATAAAATTTCGCCTTATTTTAAATTTCCGGAATGGACACAGAGTAAAAAAGCGAACTCTTATGCAGAAAATAGTGAACCGGTTGTTCTTAAAAATATCGATTTAAACAAAGCTACCGTTGAAGATTTGGTTGCCATAAAAGGAATTGGTGATTATTATGCGAATGCAATTATAAATGAACGCGAAAAATTAGGAGGTTTTGTATCAATCCATCAAATAGATTTTATAAAAGGATTGCGTCCCGAAGCGGTCAAAATATTAAAGCAGAATACTTCGGTTAAGAATTCTGCGACAATCAAGAAAGTAAATGTGAACACAGCTACAAAAGAAGAGTTGGCTCAAATTCCATATATCAACAGTCACATAGCTCGGCAAATTGTGGTTTATCGCAGTAAACAGGAAATTCCGTTGAAAATTGAAGATTTAGAAAAAATTAATAATTTTCCACTTGACAAATTAAAGATAATTAGGTTATATTTGGATTTTTAGAAAATAAAGCAATAAAGTAAATTAAAAAGGTATAAAATGAATTTTGAGTATAACGAAACACAGGCAATGATTGCGCAATCGATTAGAGATTTTGCAGAAAAAGAAATCCGTCCGAATATTATGATATGGGACGAAGCACAGACTTTTCCTGTAGAATTATTTAAGAAGTTAGGAGAAATGGGGTATATGGGTGTTTTGGTTCCTGAAGAATTAGGCGGATCTGGTCTAGGTTATCACGAATACATTACCATAATTGAAGAAATTTCTAAAGTAGATTCTTCGATTGGTTTGTCGGTTGCGGCTCACAATTCATTATGTACAAATCATATTTTAACGTTCGCGAACGACGAGCAAAAGAAAAAATGGATTCCTAAATTAGCAACAGGTGAATGGATTGGTGCTTGGGGATTAACGGAGCACAACACAGGATCTGATGCTGGCGGAATGTCAACTACTGCGGTTAAAGACGGTAACGATTGGGTTCTTAACGGAGCTAAAAACTTTATTACACACGCAATTTCTGGTGATGTTGCTGTAGTAATTGTTCGTACAGGCGAAAAAGGTGATTCTCGTGGAATGACCGCTTTTGTAATTGAAAAAGGAACACCTGGATTTTCATCAGGTAAAAAAGAAAATAAATTGGGAATGCGTGCTTCTGAAACAGCAGAATTGATTTTCGATAATTGTCGTGTTTCTGATGCAAACCGTTTAGGTGAAGTAGGTGAAGGATTTATCCAGGCTATGAAAATTTTAGATGGTGGTCGTATTTCAATCGGTGCATTGTCTTTAGGAATTGCAAAAGGAGCTTACGAAGCATCATTGAAATATTCAAAAGAACGCGTACAGTTTGGTAAGCCAATTTCAGAATTTCAGGCAATCGGTTTTAAATTAGCTGATATGGCAACAGAAATCGAAGCTTCAGAATTATTATTACACAAAGCAGCATATTTAAAAAATAATCACAAGCCAGTTACAACGGCAGGTGCAATGGCGAAAATGTATGCGTCTGAAGTTTGTGTAAAAGTTTCTACCGAAGCAATCCAAATTCACGGTGGTTACGGTTATACAAAAGATTTTCCGGTAGAGAAATTCTTCCGCGATTCTAAATTATGTACTATTGGCGAAGGAACAACCGAAATTCAAAAGCTGGTTATTTCTAGAAATATCTTAAAAGACTAATTCTTTTAGAGAGTAGAAAATAGATAAAAGAGGAAAGGCTGTAATGGTTTTTCCTCTTTTTTGTTTTTCAAATACTGTTATAATTAGTGTTAAACTAAAAATGTAGTTGGTTAACTATTTAAATAGTTGTGTAACTAAAAATATAGTTTATTTTTGTGATCTAGAAATATGAAAAAATTTTAAAAAAAACAAAAGACCATGAAAAAAATCTCATTATTTGCGCCAGTATTGTTCACGTTTATTACTACTGTAGTGTCAGCACAATCAAAAGGTTGGATCATTAATAATAACAATGATACAATTCAAGTCAATTTTAAGGATCGTTTTGAGACTTTCCAAAATTTAGAAGGAGCCTTTTTAAATCAAGTAGATTATGATTTAAATGGAAAGGATGTTTCCTCATCTCCTTTAGATTTAAATGGATTCATTATTAATTCTCCAACTAGAAACATTTATTTTGATGCTGATGATAGTAAGGTGATTTTTTTAGCAAGAATTAATGAAAATAAAAAGGCGTATTACTTAATATTACCTATAAATTCTGTTCAATCTTATTTATATAAAAAAATAATCATAGCAGGTAAAGGAGATAGAAAAGAATTGATTTTTAATGATTTTGTAGATTTAAAAACCAAATTATTAGAGCTTACAAATAATTGTGAAAAAGCAAATGCTATAGTAAAAAAATGGGAAAATGATATTGATTTAGAATCTGTTATTAAGGTTGTGAAGGAATATGACAAGTGTATAAACTATTAATAAATTCAATACACTATATTATTTATGCTCATAAATTTAAAAATTAGTTATTTCGAGAATTTTTAAAAAACTAAATTATTTTATCTGCTTTATTCAAAAAAATATCCCTACATTTGCAGCCATAACGAAAGGAGGTGTATAAATTATGTTGATCATTCCAATTAAAGACGGAGAAAATATTGATAGAGCGTTAAAACGTTACAAAAGAAAATTTGACAAAACAGGAACGTTACGTCAGTTAAGATCTCGTAAAAACTTTACGAAACCTTCTATAACAAAACGCGCTCAATTGCAAAAAGCACAATATGTACAAGGCTTAAGAGATGCAGTAGAAATCTAGTAAGTTTTTAAAATAATATTTTTAAAATCGCTAATTAAAGGTAACTTTGATTAGCGATTTTTGTATGGAAAAATTTATTAAACCTTATTACGACTATCTTTTAAAAGAAAAACACTTTTCGTTACATACCGTGAATGCTTATGTGACCGATGTGGAATCGTTTTTAGAATTCACTGTAAAAGATGTTTCTGCGGTTAATGAAATAGTTTATCAGCACATAAGAAATTGGATTGTATCATTGTCTTCAAAAAAAATGAGCAACAATTCTATAAACCGTAAAATAGCATCGTTAAAAAGTTACTTCAAATTTTTGTACATTACCAAAACAATAAGCAGTTATCCGTTGCAGGCACATAAAGCCTTGCGGATTAAAAAAGTATTGCAGGTGCCTTTTTCTGAAGACGAAATGAAGAAAATAGAACGTACCGATTTCGATGATGATTATTTCGGATTGCAGAATTACGTGATCATCGTGCTCTTTTATACGTTAGGTGTCCGTAAGAGCGAATTAATCGATTTACAGTTACATGATGTCGATTTAAATCGACGCGAAATAAAAGTTTTAGGTAAACGATCTAAAGAACGTATTATTCCGATACTTTCATCTGTAGTCGATATTTTATCAGAATTTATCGAAAAACGCAGGTTGCAGTTTGGAGATGGTTACAGTCAAAATATCTTTTTGTTAAAAAACACGCAAAATTTAAATCAAACATTTGTTTATCGATTAATAAATAATTATTTTAGAGGTGTAACTTCTAAAGGAAAAAAAAGCCCGCATGTGTTACGCCATACATTTGCTACACATATGCTAAACGCAGGTGCCAATTTAAATACAATTAAAGAATTGCTGGGGCATTCAAGTTTATCGTCAACCCAGATTTATACGCACACAAGTTTGGCAGAATTAAAAAAAATGTACAGTAAAACACATCCGCGTTTTAATACCGAAGAAGAAGATTTAATATGAACCTTTAAAATATAATTTTTATGAAAGTAAATGTTCAAGCGGTTAATTTTAATATTGATCGAAAGTTAGTAGATTTTATAAACATTCGTTTAGAAAAATTACAGCAGTTTTATGATAAAATTGTTGTAATTGATGTATCTTTGCATACGGAAAATACAAGTGACAAAGAAAACAAGTCAGTAGATATTATTGTGCGAATTCCGGGCGATGATTTAGTGGTTAAAAAAACAGCTAAATCGTTTGAGGAAGCAACGGATATGGGTGCAGAGGCTTTAGAACGATTACTTGTAAAACGCAAAGAGAAAGTTAAAGCACATTAAAAAAGTAAAAAAACTTAAAAAAGTTTTTATTTTTTTAAATAAGTATATATATTTGCAGTCCGTTAGAAATAGCGGACTTTTTTTAAGTTGCCTTTGTAGCTCAGCTGGCTAGAGCAGCTGATTTGTAATCAGCAGGTCGTGGGTTCGAGTCCCTCCAAAGGCTCTTCAACAAGAAAAGTTGTAAAAATAACAGGTAAGGGGAGATACTCAAGCGGCCAACGAGGACGGACTGTAAATCCGTTGGGAAACCTTCGCAGGTTCGAATCCTGCTCTCCCCACAATAATCTTTTTTGCCGGCGTAGCTCAGGGGTAGAGTGCTTCCTTGGTAAGGAAGAGGTCACGGGTTCAAATCCCGTCGTTGGCTCAAAGGTGATTAAAGTTGAACACTAATTATATAACTAAGATTAAATTAAACAGATCATGGCAAAAGGAAATTTTGATCGTTCGAAACCTCACTTAAATATTGGTACTATCGGACACGTAGATCACGGTAAAACAACATTAACAGCTGCTATCACTAAAGTATTGGCAGATGCAGGTTATTCAGAGGCTAAATCATTTGATCAAATTGATAACGCTCCAGAAGAAAAAGAAAGAGGTATTACAATTAATACATCTCACGTAGAATATGCTACAGCTAACCGTCACTACGCTCACGTTGACTGTCCAGGTCACGCGGATTACGTTAAGAACATGGTTACTGGTGCTGCACAAATGGACGGTGCTATCTTAGTAGTTGCTGCTACAGATGGTCCAATGCCACAAACTCGTGAGCACATCTTATTAGGTCGCCAGGTTGGTATTCCTCGTATGGTTGTATTCATGAACAAAGTTGACATGGTTGACGATGCTGAGTTATTAGAGTTAGTAGAAATGGAAATCCGTGACTTATTGTCTTTCTATCAGTATGATGGAGATAACGGACCGGTTATCCAAGGATCTGCTTTAGGTGCATTAAACGGTGAGCCAAAATGGGTTGATACAGTATTAGAATTAATGTCTGCTGTTGATGCTTGGATCGAAGAGCCAGAGCGTGATACTGCAAAACCATTCTTAATGCCAGTTGAAGACGTATTTACAATTACAGGTCGTGGAACTGTTGCTACAGGTCGTATCGAAACAGGTGTTTGTAATACAGGAGATCCTGTTGAAATCATTGGTATGGGTGCAGATAAATTAACTTCTACTGTAACTGGTATCGAAATGTTCCGTCAAATCCTTGATAGAGGTGAAGCTGGAGATAACGCAGGTATCTTATTAAGAGGTATTGCTAAAGAAGATATCCGTCGTGGTATGGTTATCGTTAAGCCAGGATCAGTTAAACCACACGCTAAATTCAAAGCAGAGGTTTATATCTTGAAAAAAGAAGAAGGTGGACGCCACACCCCATTCCACAATAACTACCGTCCTCAGTTCTACGTTCGTACAACTGACGTAACAGGAACAATCATGTTACCAGAAGGAACGGAGATGGTTATGCCAGGTGATAACTTAACTATCCACGTTGATTTATTACAACCAATCGCATTATCAGTAGGTTTACGTTTCGCTATCCGCGAAGGTGGTCGTACAGTAGGTGCTGGTCAGGTAACTGAAATTTTAGACTAATTACAAGTTTAAATAAATAATTTAAGTTGGCAGATATTCTGCCAACTTTTTAACAAACGGGTGTAGTTCAAGGGTAGAATAGCGGTCTCCAAAACCGTTGATGGGGGTTCGAATCCCTCCACCCGTGCAAAAAATAATATTATGGCAAAAGTAGTTAATTATATATCTGACGCGTTTACCGAATTAAAATCTAATGTTACATGGACACCATGGGCAGAGGTACAACGCTATACAATTATTGTTGCTATCTTTACAGTAGTACTTTCATTAGCTACATGGGGCGTAGATACGTTGTTTTCTGAAGCTCTTGCTGGTTTCTTCAACCTTTTAAATTCGTAATTTAAAAGAGCATGACAGAAGGTAGTATTAAAAAATGGTATGTAGTTAGAGCTGTAAGCGGACAAGAGAATAAAGTAAAAGGTTACATAGAAAGCGAAATTGTGCGTTTGGGTATGGAAGATTACCTTTCGCAGGTTTTAGTACCAACTGAAAAAGTAGTTTCGCAACGCGACGGAAAAAAAGTAACAAAAGAGCGTATTTATTTTCCAGGATATGTAATGATTGAAGCAAACCTTACTGGCGAATTACCACACATAATAAAATCTATTGCAGGCGTAATTGGTTTCTTGGGTGAAACCCGTGGCGGAGATCCTGTGCCTTTAAGAATGGCAGAGGTTAACCGTATGCTTGGTAAAGTAGATGAATTGGCTGTATCTGTAGATCATGGATTAATTCCTTATGAAATAGGTGAAACAGTAAAAGTTGTCGATGGTCCTTTTAATGGTTTCAACGGAACTATAGAAAAAGTAAACGAAGACAAACGCAAGCTTGAAGTAATGGTGAAAATTTTCGGAAGAAAAACACCTTTAGAATTAAGCTTCACACAAGTAGAGAAAGTATAATTGTTACATACATATCACATCAATCGCTTCCAATTGAAAGATGTGCTAAATTTTTTTAAAAATGGCAAAAGAAATTAGTAAAGTAGTTAAACTACAAGTTAAGGGAGGTGCTGCGAATCCTTCGCCACCGGTTGGACCTGCTTTGGGGGCTGCTGGAGTTAACATCATGGAATTCTGTAAGCAATTTAATGCTAGAACACAGGATAAACCAGGAAAAGTTTTACCAGTACAGATTACAGTTTACAAGGACAAATCTTTTGACTTTGTAGTTAAAACGCCACCTGCTGCTGTTCAATTATTAGAAGCTGCAAAACTTAAAGGCGGTTCTGGGCAACCAAACCGTAAAAAAGTTGCTTCTATCACATGGGATCAAGTAAAAGCAATCGCTGAAGACAAAATGGCAGACTTAAATGCATTCACAATTGAGAAAGCTATGTCTATGATTGCTGGAACTGCACGCTCTATGGGAATCACGGTAACAGGGAACGCTCCTTTTTAATCTTAAAGAAAAGAAGAAATGGCAAAATTGACAAAAAAGCAAAAAGAGGCTGCAGCAAAAATTGAGAAGAACAAATTATATTCTTTAAAAGATGCATCTGCATTAATTAAAGAAGTTTCTTCTGCAAAATTTGATGAGTCTGTTGATATTGCAGTACGTTTAGGAGTAGATCCTCGTAAAGCAAATCAAATGGTACGTGGGGTTGTAACATTACCACACGGTACAGGTAAAGATGTAAGAGTATTGGCGTTAGTTACTCCAGACAAAGAAGCAGAAGCTAAAGCTGCTGGTGCAGACCACGTAGGTTTAGATGACTATCTACAAAAAATTAAAGATGGTTGGACTGATATCGATGTAATTATTACGATGCCTGCAGTTATGGGTAAATTAGGTCCATTAGGTCGTGTTTTAGGACCTCGTGGTTTAATGCCTAACCCAAAAACAGGTACAGTAACAATGGATGTTGCAAAAGCGGTACAAGAAGTGAAATCTGGAAAAATTGACTTTAAAGTTGATAAAACAGGTATCGTTCACGCTGGTATCGGTAGAGTATCTTTTGGTGCTGACCAAATTACAGAAAATGCAGCGGAGATAATTCAAACATTAATTAAATTAAAACCAACTGCAGCTAAAGGTACTTATATCAAGTCTATTCACATATCAAGTACAATGAGCCCTGCAATTGCTTTAGATCCAAAAGCAGTATAATTGGTAGTTAAAATTATTTAGTATGACTAGAGAAGACAAATCAATTGCGATTCAAGATTTAACTGCACAGTTAGCTGACACTAAAGTTATTTACGTTGCAGATATTTCTGGATTAAATGCATCTACTACTTCAGATTTACGTAGAGCTTGTTTTAAAGCAGGTATCAAGTTAGAAGTAGTTAAGAACACGTTGCTTGCAAAAGCAATGGAAGCATCAGAAAACGAGTATGGTGATTTACCTTCTATTTTAAAAGGAAACAGCGCTATTATGATTGCTGAAACTGCAAGTGCACCAGCAAAAATCATAAAAGAATTCCGTAAAAAAGGTACAAAACCAGAATTAAAAGGAGCTTACATCAACGAAGAAATTTATATTGGCGATAACCAATTAGATTCATTAGTTGCAATTAAGTCTAGAGAAGAGATGATTGGTGAAATCATTGGATTATTACAATCTCCTGCTCAAAGAGTTATTTCTGCTCTTAAAAATCAATTTAAAGACGAAGAATAGTAGTTTTCTACAACTGTTTTTAAATGTTCAACAGAACGCACATTAATAAATTATATTATTACAAATTCAAATTAAAAGATAGAACAAATGGCAGATTTGAAACAATTCGCAGAGCAATTAGTTAACTTAACAGTTAAAGAAGTTAACGAATTAGCAACTATATTAAAAGATGAGTATGGTATCGAACCAGCTGCTGCTGCAGTTGTAGTATCAGGTGGTGGTGAAGCTGCTGCTGCTGAAGAGCAAACAGAATTTACAGTTGTATTAAAAGAAGCTGGTGCTTCTAAATTAGCTGTAGTTAAAGCTGTTAAAGAATTAACAGGTTTAGGATTAAAAGAAGCTAAAGATTTAGTAGACGGTACTCCAGCAAACGTTAAAGAAGGTATTTCTAAAGACGAAGCTGAAGGATTGAAGAAAGCATTAGAAGAAGCTGGTGCTGTTGTTGAGTTAAAATAATCTCACACATATAAATTTTTACGGTTTAGGCCTTGGAAGTACTTCCAATGGCCTAAACCATTTTGCATATAAAAAATAATCAATAACGAAGAAAAGGGCAAGTAACTTTCCTGACTTGTTTTTAAGATGTATTGATTATTTAAAATTAGGAAGTATTGATTAGTTGTGTTTTACACAAAAACTACTTTTTTAAACCAAAATTTTGTTCATTAATGATTACAAATCATACTGAAAGATTAAATTTTGCCTCTACGAAAAATATCCCTGCTTATCCAGATTTTCTAGATATTCAGGTAAAATCGTTTAAAGATTTTTTTCAATTAGAAACGAAATCAGATGAAAGAGGTAACGAAGGTTTGTACAAAACCTTTATGGAAAACTTTCCAATCACGGATACACGCAACCAATTCGTACTGGAATTTTTAGACTATTTCGTAGATCCACCACGTTATTCAATTGAAGAATGTATTGACAGAGGTTTAACTTATAGTGTACCTCTTAAAGCTCGTTTAAAATTATATTGTACAGACCCAGAACACGAAGATTTTGAAACTATCGTTCAAGACGTGTATTTAGGTACTATACCATATATGACACCAAGTGGAACCTTTGTAATTAATGGTGCGGAGCGCGTTGTTGTTTCGCAATTACACAGATCACCGGGTGTTTTCTTCGGTCAGTCATTCCACGCAAACGGTACCAAGTTGTACTCTGCACGTATTATTCCTTTCAAGGGTTCTTGGATTGAATTTGCTACAGACATTAACAGTGTAATGTACGCGTACATTGATCGTAAGAAAAAATTACCTGTAACTACTTTATTCCGTGCAATTGGTTTTGAAAGAGACAAGGATATCCTAGAGATTTTCGACCTTGCAGAAGAAGTAAAAGTATCTAAAACAGGATTAAAAAAATACATAGGGCGTCGTTTGGCTGCACGTGTATTAAATATCTGGCATGAGGATTTCGTTGATGAGGATACAGGTGAAGTTGTAACGATACCACGTACCGAAATTATTTTAGACCGTGATATTGTTTTAGATAAAGACAATGTTGAGGAAATTATAGAGGCAGACGTTAAAACAATTCTTTTACATAAAGAAGACAGTAACCTTGCCGATTATACCATTATACACAACACGCTTCAAAAAGATCCAACAAACTCTGAAAAAGAAGCTGTAGAATATATTTACCGTCAATTAAGAAACGCATTACCTCCTGATGAAGAGACAGCAAGAGGTATCATAGATAAATTATTCTTCTCTGATCAACGTTACAATTTAGGTGATGTAGGTCGTTACAGAATGAATAAAAAATTGAACTTAAATACGCCGATCGATAAGCAAGTTTTAACAAAAGAAGATATCATCACTATTGTTAAATATTTGATCGAGCTTATTAATTCAAAAGCAGAGATCGATGATATTGATCACTTGTCAAACCGTCGTGTACGTACAGTTGGCGAGCAGTTATCGGCACAATTTGGTGTTGGTTTAGCACGTATGGCGCGTACAATTCGCGAGCGTATGAACGTTCGTGATAACGAGGTGTTTACACCAATCGATTTGATTAATGCAAAAACATTATCATCGGTTATCAACTCATTCTTCGGAACAAACCAGTTGTCTCAGTTCATGGATCAAACCAATCCATTGGCAGAGATTACACATAAGCGTCGTTTATCGGCATTAGGACCAGGTGGTCTTTCTCGTGAAAGAGCAGGATTCGAGGTTCGTGACGTTCACTATACGCACTATGGTCGTTTATGTCCGATCGAAACTCCAGAGGGACCAAACATTGGTTTGATTTCATCTTTGGCAGTTTATGCAAAAGTAAACGCAATGGGATTCATTGAAACACCTTACCGTAAAGTGGTAGATGGAGTTTTACAAATTAATGAAGCTCCGGTTTATTTATCGGCAGAAGAAGAAGAAGAAAAATTAATTGCACAGGCAACAGTAACTGTTGGTAAAGACGGATTAATTGAAGATGAGAGAGTAGTAGCAAAACAAGATGCCGATTTCCCGGTAGTTGAACCAAAAGAGTTGAACTATGCCGATGTCGCGCCTAATCAGATTGCTTCTATTTCGGCTTCGTTAATTCCTTTCTTGGAGCATGATGATGCCAACCGTGCGTTGATGGGATCAAACATGATGCGACAGGCAGTACCTTTATTACGTCCGGAATCTCCAATTGTTGGTACCGGATTAGAAAAACAGGTTGCTACCGATTCTCGTGTATTGATTAATGCAGAAGGCGCAGGAGAGATTGTTTATGTAGATGCGCAGAAAATTACTATTAAATACGACCGTACAGATGACGAGCGTTTAGTAAGTTTCGATGCTGATGAGAAAACATACAACTTGATCAAATTCCGTAAAACCAACCAAAGTACATCTATCAACCTTAAACCAATTGTTCGTAATGGTGACCGTGTTACCAAAGGACAGGTTTTATGTGAGGGATATGCTACACAAAACGGTGAATTGGCTTTAGGACGTAACTTACAAGTAGCGTTCATGCCTTGGAAAGGTTATAACTTTGAGGATGCAATTGTAATTTCTGAACGTGTTGTACGTGATGATATTTTTACATCTATCCATATTGATGATTATACGTTAGAAGTTCGTGATACTAAATTAGGATCAGAAGAATTAACGAATGATATTCCGAACGTTTCAGAAGAAGCTACTAAAGATTTAGATGAAAACGGAATGATCCGTATTGGAGCAGAGGTGAAGCCTGGAGATATCTTAATTGGTAAAATTACACCAAAAGGAGAATCAGATCCAACACCGGAAGAAAAATTATTACGCGCAATTTTTGGTGATAAAGCTGGTGATGTTAAAGATGCATCATTAAAAGCTTCTCCATCGTTACGCGGTGTAGTTTTAGATAAAAAATTATTTGCCCGTGCGGTAAAAGATAAACGTAAGCGTTCTAAAGACAAAGAAGATATTGCTTTGTTGGATACACAGTTCGAAGTTAAATTCAACGAATTGAAAGAGCGTTTGGTAGACAAGTTGTTCCATTTGGTAAATGGTAAAACGTCGCAAGGTGTAATGAACGATTTAGGTGAAGAAGTATTACCAAAAGGTAAAAAATTCACCTTGAAAATGTTACACGCTGTAGAAGATTTTACACACTTAACAAAAGGGCAGTGGGCTACAGACGATTATACCAATGAAATGATTACCGATTTAATTCACAACTATAAAATTAAATTAAACGACATTCAAGGAGTATTACGTCGTGAGAAATTTATGATTACAGTTGGTGACGAATTACCATCAGGTATCTTAAAATTGGCTAAAGTTTACATTGCTAAAAAACGTAAGCTAAAAGTTGGTGATAAAATGGCGGGTCGTCACGGTAACAAAGGTATCGTTGCAAAAATCGTTCGCGATGAAGACATGCCTTTCTTGGAAGACGGAACTCCGGTTGATATAGTATTAAATCCACTTGGTGTACCATCTCGTATGAACATCGGTCAGATTTATGAAACCGTTTTAGGTTGGGCTGGTAAAAAATTAGGACGCAAATATGCTACGCCAATTTTTGATGGTGCTTCCTTAGAGCAAATCAACGAATTAACAGACGAAGCAGGTGTGCCACGTTTTGGACATACTTACTTATACGATGGTGGAACAGGTGAGCGTTTTGATCAAAAAGCAACTGTAGGTGTGATTTATATGTTAAAATTAGGACACATGGTTGATGATAAAATGCACGCACGTTCTATTGGTCCGTACTCTTTAATTACGCAACAGCCATTAGGTGGTAAAGCGTTATTTGGAGGTCAGCGTTTTGGAGAGATGGAGGTTTGGGCTCTTGAAGCTTATGGTGCATCTGCTACATTACGTGAGATATTGACTGTTAAATCGGATGACGTTATTGGTAGAGCTAAAACTTACGAGGCAATCGTAAAAGGTGAACCAATGCCAGAACCAGGATTACCTGAATCGTTCAATGTATTAATGCATGAATTAAAAGGTCTTGGTTTAGATATCAGATTAGAAGAATAACAAAATCAAAAAGTATTCAGTTTTTAGGTAAATCGCCCGGAAACTGAATACTTAATTTCAATAAGTTTTTAGGATTTATACCCGTAAACCGTTCCGATTTTTTATAAATATATTTTATAATTAGCACTTCAAGATACGCATCTGAAGTTTAGAGAAGTAATCCGAGGTAGTGTTTAAGTTTTCGACTTAAATAAGAATCAATTTTTAATTGCAAATAAATCAATAGTAAAAACTATGATGAATAATAGAAACAACAGTAAAGATAATAATACTGTAAAAAGGTTTAACAAAATCTCTATCGGATTGGCATCACCTGAATCGATTCTTGCAGAATCAAGAGGTGAAGTTTTAAAACCTGAAACAATTAACTATCGTACGCACAAACCAGAGCGCGATGGTTTATTCTGTGAGCGTATTTTTGGTCCGGTAAAAGACTATGAATGTGCTTGTGGTAAATACAAAAGAATCCGTTACAAAGGTATCGTTTGCGACCGTTGTGGGGTTGAAGTTACAGAAAAGAAAGTTCGTCGTGACAGAGTAGGGCATATCAACTTGGTGGTGCCTATCGCTCATATTTGGTATTTCCGTTCATTGCCAAACAAAATTGGTTATGTTTTAGGATTGCCATCTAAAAAGTTAGATGAAATTATTTATTACGAAAAATATGTTGTGATCCAAACAGGTGTTGCAAAACGCCCAGATGGTGAAGAACTAAAACGTTTGGATTTCCTTACAGAGAGTGAGTATTTAGATATTTTAGATACCCTTCCAATGGAAAACCAGTATTTAGATGATAACGATCCAAATAAATTCATCGCTAAAATGGGTGCTGAATGTATTATGGATTTATTACAGCGTACCGATTTAGATGCATTGTCTTACCAATTACGTCACGCAGCTAATACCGAAACATCTAAACAACGTAAAACCGAAGCGTTAAAACGATTACAGGTTGTTGAAGCGTTCCGAGAATCAAACAATAACCGCGAGAACCGTCCGGAATGGATGATTTTAAAAGTGGTTCCTGTGATCCCGCCAGAATTACGTCCGTTGGTGCCGTTAGATGGTGGTCGTTTTGCAACGTCAGATTTGAACGATTTATACCGTCGTGTAATTATACGTAACAATCGTTTAAAACGATTAATGGAGATTAAAGCTCCTGAAGTTATCTTACGTAACGAAAAACGTATGTTACAAGAAGCAGTAGATTCATTGTTCGATAACACACGTAAAGCTACAGCAGTTAAAACAGAATCTCAACGTCCGTTAAAATCGTTGTCAGATTCGTTAAAAGGTAAACAAGGTCGTTTCCGTCAAAACTTATTAGGTAAACGTGTAGATTACTCTGCTCGTTCGGTAATTGTCGTTGGACCTGAATTAAAATTATACGAATGTGGTCTTCCTAAAGATATGGCTGCAGAATTATACAAACCATTCGTAATCCGTAAGTTGATTGAGCGTGGAATTGTAAAAACTGTGAAGTCTGCTAAAAAGATCATCGATAAAAAAGAACCAGTTGTTTGGGATATTTTAGAAAACGTAATTAAAGGTCACCCGGTATTATTAAACCGTGCCCCTACGCTTCACCGTTTAGGTATTCAGGCATTCCAGCCTAAATTAATCGAAGGAAAAGCAATTCGTTTACACCCATTAGTATGTACGGCATTCAACGCCGATTTCGATGGGGATCAAATGGCGGTGCATTTACCATTAGGACCAGAGGCTATTTTAGAGTCGCAGTTGTTAATGTTGGCATCGCACAATATTTTAAACCCGGCGAATGGTGCACCTATTACAGTACCTTCACAGGATATGGTTTTGGGTCTTTATTATATGACCAAAATCCGTAGAACTACACCGGAATACGTT
The DNA here is from genome assembly GCF_008629655.1 of Paenimyroides baculatum. Classification (GTDB taxonomy): domain Bacteria; phylum Bacteroidota; class Bacteroidia; order Flavobacteriales; family Flavobacteriaceae; genus Flavobacterium; species Flavobacterium baculatum. The sequence continues at coordinate 6,150 of NZ_VWSG01000010.1, read as the reverse complement.
GTAAAAGGTGAGGGTTTAACATTCTACTCTGTAGAAGAAGTGCATATTGCAATTAACGAAGGACGTTTAGATTTGAACGCACCGGTTAAAGTACGTGCAAAAGATTTTAATGCAGAAGGTGAATTGGTTAACCAAATTATTGAAACATCGGCAGGTCGTATCTTGTTTAACGAGGTAGTTCCAGAAGCTGCAGGTTATATTAATGAGGTTTTAACTAAAAAATCTTTAAGAGATATTATCGGAAAAATTTTAGCGGTAACAGATGTTCCTACAACTGCTAAATTCTTGGACGATATGAAAGATATGGGTTACGGATACGCATTTAGAGGTGGATTATCTTTCTCTTTAGGTGATATCAAGATCCCAGAACAAAAACAAGGAATGATTGATGATGCTAACAATCAGGTAGAAGGTATTACCATGAACTATAACATGGGTCTTATTACCAACAACGAGCGTTACAATCAGGTAATTGATATTTGGACTTCAACAAATGCGGCGTTAACAGAGTTGGCAATGAAAAACATTCGTGAAGACCAACAAGGGTTTAACTCGGTATTCATGATGCTTGATTCTGGAGCGCGTGGATCTAAAGAGCAAATCCGTCAGTTGACAGGTATGCGTGGATTGATGGCAAAACCTAAAAAATCGACAGCTTCAGGTGGAGATATTATCGAAAACCCGATCCTTTCGAACTTTAAAGAAGGTTTATCGATCTTGGAATACTTTATTTCAACGCACGGTGCGCGTAAAGGTCTTGCCGATACCGCATTAAAAACAGCCGATGCTGGATACTTAACACGTCGTTTACACGATGTTGCTCAAGATGTTATCATTAATTCAGAAGATTGTGGTACATTAAGAGGTATTGAGTTTGAAGCGTTGAAGAAAAACGAAGAAATTGTAGAATCTTTAGGTGAACGCGTTTTAGGACGTATCACTTTAGATGATATCGTTAACCCGTTAACAAACGAAGTAATTGTTCCTGCTGGTGAAATGGTTAAAGAAGCACATATTGCTAAAATTAACGCATCGCCATTAGAAAAATTAGAAGCGCGTTCTGCATTAACCTGCGAGGCCGACCACGGAATTTGTGTAAAATGTTACGGACGTAACTTGGCATCAAACCGTATGGCACAGTTAGGTGAAGCAGTTGGTGTTATTGCAGCACAATCTATTGGTGAGCCAGGTACACAGTTAACATTACGTACGTTCCACGTTGGGGGTACGGCAGGTAACATTTCTGAAGTTTCAACTATTACAACCAAATTCAAAGGTCGTTTAGAGATCGAAGATTTAAAAGTTGTAAAAGGTGAAGATAACGACGGTAAAGAAATCGATATCGTAATTTCTCGTTCAACAGAATTAAAATTAGTAGATTTAAATACAGGTATCGTTTTAAATACACATTACATTCCTTACGGATCAACAATTCATGTTAAAGACAAAGAAGTTGTTGAAGAAGGAACAGTAATTTGTAAGTGGGATCCATATAACGGTGTTATTATTTCTGAATTTACAGGTAAGGTTGCTTACGAAGACATTGAACAAAACCAAACGTTTATGGTTGAGATCGATGAGCAGACAGGTTTCCAAGAGAAAGTAATTACAGAATCAAGAAACAAAAAATTAGTTCCTACTTTATTAATTTATAACAAATCAGGTGAATTAGTACGTTCATACAACTTACCGGTTGGGGCGCACTTAATGGTTAACGATGGCGATAAAATTCAAGCTGGTAAAGTTTTAGTTAAGATTCCTCGTAAATCATCAAAAACCGGAGATATCACCGGAGGTTTACCTCGTATTACCGAGTTGTTAGAAGCACGTAATCCATCAAACCCAGCAGTTGTTGCAGAGATTGACGGTGTTGTTTCTTTCGGAAAAATCAAACGTGGTAATCGTGAAATCATTGTTACACCAAAAACTGGTGAAGATGATCAACGTAAGTATTTAGTGAAATTGTCGAACCAGATTCTTGTTCAAGAAAATGATTTCGTTAAAGCCGGAACTTCATTATCAGATGGTGCAATTACACCAGACGATATTTTAAGAATTCAAGGTCCGTCTTCGGTACAACAATATTTGGTAAACGAAATTCAAGAAGTTTACCGTTTACAAGGGGTGAAAATTTCAGACAAACACTTTGAAGTTGTAATCCGTCAAATGATGCGTAAAGTACAGATTCAAGATTCGGGAGATACCTTATTCTTAGAAGAGCAGTTGATTCATAAAGACGACTTTATGCGTGAAAACGATCGTTTGTTCGGAATGAAAGTTGTTGAAGATGCAGGTGATTCTGTAACTTTAAAAGAAGGTCAGATTATTTCGGTACGTGATTTACGTGATGAAAACTCGATCTTACGTCGTGAAGATAAAAATTTAGTAGTAGCACGCGATGTAATTACCGCAACGGCAACGCCAGTTTTACAAGGTATTACAAGAGCATCGTTACAAACTAAATCGTTTATTTCGGCAGCGTCGTTCCAGGAAACAACAAAAGTATTAAACGAAGCTGCAGTAGCAGGTAAAGTTGATAACTTGTCAGGTTTAAAAGAAAATGTTATCGTTGGTCACAGAATACCTGCAGGTACAGGTATGCGTAAATACGATACCATTTTAGTTGGAACCGCAGAAACAAAGAAAGAAATTGACTTGAATTTTTAATGATTTTTCATTAAAAGATTAATTTCAATTGATAATTATTATAAAAGCCACCTATTATTAGGTGGCTTTTGTCGTTTGTGTACTTATTACGAAATTTAGTTTTAAATAAGTTGTGTTAAAAGTTAAAAATAATATAATTTAATATTAAAAAAACCAAAAAAAATATTTAAGTTTATCGTTTAAATGACTAATTGTAAATATATATTTATGAAAAAAATTACGCAATTGTCTAGGTTTAAAATACGGTGGTTACCTTATACAACCTTGATATTAATGTTTTTTAGTTTGTTTTTGTCTACAATGAATGGGTTTGCACAAACTTATTGTACACCTACTTACATTACGGGATGTAGTTGGGATGATGACTTAAATAGTTTTGTTATTACTGGTCACGGAACATCTGTGATTAGTGATTTAAATACCGGTTGTAATAATGCAACAGCAAATGCCTATTCAGATAAAACAACATCGTTTACGCCGGTAGATGTTATGCAATCACAAACGTATCCTGTACAAATTAATACTACTTATAGTTCACCAACCTATGAGTTAGCAAGTATTTGGATTGATTTTAATGATAATGGTGTTTTTGATGCGTCTGAAAAATTACTTACGGATCTTCCACTGGCACAAAGCCCTTCTTTTGTAACTGCATCAATTGCTATTCCTGTTACAGCACCTGTTGGTATACACAGAATGCGTGTGCGTGTTATATATAATACTACTGGAGTAGATGCTTGTACATCTTCAAATTATGGTGAAACTCATGACTATAAAGTAAATGTTTTAGCTTTACCAGCTTGTTCTGGTACTCCAACAGCTGGAACGACATCGGTAACGACAAGAACATGCAATAGCCAGCCTTTTACCTTGTCTGCTACAGGATCAACCGTTGCTGGAAATATGACATACCAATGGCAAAGTTCTCCACAAGGAGCTGGAACTTGGACTAATATTCCTGGTGCAAATGGTTTTTCTCATACAGTAACTACTCAAACTGTGGCTACAGATTATCGATTTGTAGTAACATGTAATACTTCAAATGGTACTAATAATTCTAATTTAGTAACAGTTGTACAACTTGCCGCTGTAAGTACAAATTTCTTCGAAGGATTTGAAACAACTCCTATTGGTGGTAGTGGTAATCAAACTGTACCTTTATGTTGGACACTCTTAAATTCTACAAATCATCAATGGACATATGGTGCTGTTAATAATTTTTATCCTAAAACAGGTAATAGAAATTATTATTTTAACCGTTACCCTCTAAATCAAACAGACGGCCAGTTAATTTTAATTTCTCCTGAAACAGTTAATTTAGGGAACGGTACAAAGCAAATTCGTTTTTCTGCAAGGTTGCCTTGGGCTGGTGGTGTAACACCTAAATTGGTTGTTTATACTATGAATGGTACAACTAATACAGCTACAAGAACACTGGTGCAAAGCATAAATATTAATAGCTCTACATACGTAGAGTATATTGTGCCTTTACCACCAACAACTGACGATTATTTTGCAATATCATTGGAACACAATAATCCGAGCGATTATTTAGAAATAGCTATTGATGATATTTACTATGAAGACATGGCAGCTTGTATTTTTCCATTAAATCTTAAAGTAAATAATATCACAACAAATTCTATCAATATTTCATGGGACGCATCTTTAGGAACTGGTGTTACAGGGTACGAATATGAAATTCGCACATCTGGCGCAGCAGGTTCTGGTGCAACAGGATTGGCACAAACAGGTATTGTTAGTACGCCAGCTACAACAACAAATATTACAGGTTTAAACCACTCAACAGTTTATACAGTTTATATACGTAGTAAATGTGGTACATCAAATGGTATGTGGACACCGTTTCCGGTAAAATTTAATACGTTATGTGATGTAGTGACAAATAACTTTTTTGAAGGGTTTGAAAATACCGACGTAGGAAGCCCATGGTCTACTCCTCCGAATCATACAGTTCCGTTATGTTGGACTTATTTTGATTTAAATGACAATGGTTATGGTTATACATCTGATTATAATCAAAGAACAGGAAATAGAGGTTTCTATATTTATAATTCTGGGAATACTGTTGCTTTAGTTTCACCTGAAACTAATAATTTAGGAGCAGGTGCTAAAAGAGTGCGTTTTTGGGCACGTATGCCTTACGGTTCAGGTGCTGAATTAGGAGTTTATACATTGAATGGAACAACAGCATCTGCTACTAGAACGTTGATGAAAAAAATTGCCTTAACAACGGTATGGACAGAGTATACAGTATATTTTCCGACAACTACTACAGATGATTACTTTGCATTTATCTCTGAAGTTGGTTCTGGATCTGTAGATATAAATATTGACGATATTTATTATGAAGACGCTCCTTCTTGTAAACCAATTGAAGACAGTACTATTAAAGTTACCAATATAGGTAAAAACAGTTTTACAGTTTCTTGGCAAGATCTTTATAATGCCAATCCAATGGCTTATGAGGTAGAAGTGCGTACAACAGGTAACCCAGGAACACCTGGAGCTGTATTTAACGGAACTACAGCTGTTGGTGTTACCAACTTGGTTGCAACAGGGCTAAATCCTTCTACAGACTATAAAGTGTATGTGCGTTCAGTTTGTTCTGCAACAGATCAAAGTATATGGTCAAGTGCTGTTGCGGCTACCACTTTATGTAATTATTCAGATTTTGTATCTTACACACCGTCTTTGGCATTGTGTGGTCCACAAAAAGCAGAATTATCTGCCGTATTGGTAGATCCAACTGCAATGGCAGCATGGTACGATGCGCAAAATGATGCGGTACCTTTATTTGAAGGTCCGGATTTTATATCTGCTACAGATGTAACCCAAGACAGAAGTTTCTGGTTGCGTAGCAGAAAAACGACTCCTAATACTGCAGTTCAGTTAGGTGTTGGTACTGAAACAAATGAGTATGATGCTGGACAATTCCTTTACCATGGTTGGGGAGGTTACAAACATCAATACATTTTTACAGCAGCAGAATTAAATGCAGCAGGTTTAGTTGCAGGTTCAATATCAGCGCTTAAATTTGATGTTGTTACTACAGGTACTACTAACAGAAATGATTTTTCGATATCGTTAGGCACTACAACACAATCAGTAGCAACAACTAATCAGAAAGACAATAGCACTTTGACACAAGTTTACAGCAACCCAAGTGAAACATTTGCTGTTGGTGTAAAAACATTTACCTTTACCACACCTTATGTTTGGGACGGTGTAAGTAATGTTATTGTACAAACAAACTGGAGTAATCAAAACTACGGCGACTCTAGTGGGGCTGTAAAATATCATACTACATCAGCGAATATGACTACTTACACTTATGCAGACAATAGAACAGCTGCTGAATTATTAGCTACAATTACTGGTAATGTAAGTGGAAGTGGTAATACAGTCACAAGTTCTAAACGTCCTAACACAATATTTGTAGGAGTTGCGGGTTGTGTATCA
>NZ_VWSG01000001.1:393359-512708 GCF_008629655.1 Paenimyroides baculatum | reverse complement strand
TGTTTTTTATATTTTTGATGTTGCGTTTAAGACCTTTTAGTTTCCTAAAAGCTCTTACTCTTTATTTTTCTGTTAATCCAATATGTCTATGAACTTGTCTTCTTTTCTTCACTTGTATCTCAAAGCGGTTGCAAAAGTAGTAATCTTTTTTAAACCAGCAAAACTTTTTTTAAATTATTTTGAAAGTTTTTTTTCTGTGGGCGATGAGGGGTTCGAACCCCCGACCCCCTCGGTGTAAACGAGGTGCTCTGAACCAGCTGAGCTAATCGCCCTTTCTTTTTTGAACGGATGGCAAAGATACAAAATCTTTACTATTTAATCCAAATTTATTTTTTACTTTTTTTTCTAGGAACGTGGCTTTACTTGTTCTGAAAGCGGTTGCAAATATAGCACTGTTTTTTCCGATCTTCCAAATGATTCTGCAAAGTTTTTTATTCTTTTTTGTAAGAAGCTGACAGAGTGTATTTTCCCACAGATGCACGGATGATTTATTTGCGTTTAATGTTGGATGCTTGGTGCAGGATGTTTGGCTGAAGCTCGCAGCTATTCTTTTATTTAACCACTGATTGCGCGGATTTACGCTGATTTCTTTTTACTATTTGTCTAAAGCCAACTTTAATTTACAATAACCCCCTAACTAAAGTTCAGGGCAATTGATGTATCAAAATAACTTGAAACCTTAAACCATTAACCACAGATTCATTGATTTACACGGATTTCATTTATAAACACTTCATAAATAGTGTACCGAGGCTTAATGAGATGCCGAATCAAGTTCGGCATGACAAAATTCGTGAATATAACGGCTTGCGTTAGGGATAGTAGCGGATAGCCCTCAGCGAGGAGGCACGAAGAGCGAGGACTTGGAGCGAATAGTTCGCCACCAAATACTTAATCGAATTTTATGTTAGCTTCTATGATGATTTTTCCAGATTTTGTTTTGAAACTAAATGTAAGGGGAACGCCCAAAAACAAAAAAATCCCGCTAGTGAACTAACGGGATTATGTTATTTACTTACCTATGCCGTAATATTGAAAACCAATTTCCTGGATTTCGGCAGAGTTTAAAACGTTTCGACCATCGAAAATAAAAGCTGGTTCTAACATTTGGTTTTTGATGTATTTATAATTGTATACCTTGAATTCATCCCATTCGGTTAGGATTATTAGGGCATGCGCGTTGTTAAAAATCGCATCTGTACTATTATATATGTGTACTTTTTCTTGCAAATGTTGTAAATTATCGTCGGTAATTCGTTCTAAATCGGAAAAAATTTGCTGTGCGGTAACTTTTGGATCATAAATATGCAGTTCGGCTTGTTCTTCGATTAAATAATTAGCGATATCAATTGCGGCAGATTCACGAGAATCGTTTGTATCTTTTTTAAATGCCCAACCTAATAGCACAATTTTTTTTCCTGAAACGGTATTGAACATTTTTTGAACAACCTTTTGTGCAAAACGCTTTTTTTGGTAGTTATTCATTAAAATTACCTGTTCCCAATAATCGGCAACTTCGTTTAAACTGAAAGATTTTGCTATGTAAACCAGATTTAAAATATCTTTTTGAAAGCAAGATCCGCCAAAACCTACCGATGCTTTTAAGAACTTTTCTCCGATACGCGTGTCTTTTCCAATTGCATAAGCAACCTCATCTACATTTGCTTCGGTTACTTCGCAAATTGCCGACATGGCGTTAACAGAGGCTATTCGCTGTGCCAAAAATGCGTTGGCAGTAAGCTTAGACAATTCGCTTGACCAAATATTTGTTGTGATAATTTTATCGCCAGTAACCCAATTAAGATAAATACCGGTTAAAGCTACAATGGCATTTTTGCCACCTTCGGTATGATAATCGCCGCCAATTAAAACTCGATCTGGGTTTAAAAGATCTGTAATCGCAGTGCCTTCGGCAAGAAATTCGGGATTTGAAAGAATCTCGAATTTTACATTATTGTGCGATTGTTTTAAAATACTTTTTATGGTTGATGCGGTACGAACGGGCAAAGTAGATTTTTCGACTACAATTTTATCTGTTGTTGAAACGCGGGCAATTTGTCGTGCACAAAGTTCGATATACTTTAAATCAGCAGCCATTCCTTTACCTATTCCGTAAGTTTTGGTAGGTGTGTTAACCGAGATAAAAATCATATCGGACTGATCAATCGCTTCATCAACATTAGTACTGAAAAATAAATTCACGTTTCGTGTTTTCGCAACAATATCAGCTAAACCCGGCTCGTAAATAGGTAAAAAGTCTAAATCTTGAGAATTCCAAGCGTTGATTCGATCTTGATTTACATCGACAACCGTAACTTTTATATGTGGATTTTTTAATGCAATGACTGCCATTGTTGGACCACCAACGTATCCGGCACCAATGCAACAAATTGATTTTATCATAAAATATTTTATATCGCAACAAATGCCGCTTTAAAAATCAAAAGTAAGAAATGATTTTTAATTTAAGTTTACAAACTATCTTCTTTAAAAATAAAAGGTAATAAATTTTGGATTGATGGCGATTGAACAACCTCTCCCGATTTACCCATAAAATAAATTGGAATATTGTTTTTTTGTCTGTTTTCATATTCCAATAACGATTGTCTACAAGCTCCACATGGTGGAATTGGTTCTAATGTATCTTTTAAGGTTGAAGATGCCGAAATACAAATACAGACAATTTCATCGTTAGGATAATTAGCTCCAGCTGCAAAAACCGCTGTTCGTTCGGCACAAAGCCCCGATGGATACGCCGCATTTTCTTGATTTGATCCTAAAACAACAATTCCGCTTTTTAATAATACAGCTGCACCAACCTGAAATTTTGAATAAGGCGCATAGGCTTTTGATCGGATTTTGATTGCCTGATTCATTAAATCATGAACATTGGCAGGTAAATCATTAATTGAATTAAAAGAATACAATGTTGTTCGTATATTGATTGCTTTCATAAACAGACAAAAAAGTCCAAACGTAAACGCTTGGACTTATAAAAAAATTGATTATAAATTAGTTTTTGAAATAATCTCTACCAAAGTTAAAGGTTAAAGAAAAACGTAATGTATTTTCTAATGGGTTTTGAATTTTACCAGTTGCTACCAAGTAAGAAACATCGATATTTACAATGTTGTATTTAAAACCAGCACCTAAAGTTGCAAATTTACGTGCCCCTTTATCTTCTGCTTCGTTAAAATATCCTAAACGGAAAGCAAACGAGTTTTGATACCAGTATTCCGCACCTAACGACCAAGTAAACTCACGCATTTCTTCACCAAAACCTCCTGGTGCATCACCAAATGATTTAAACATTCCAGAAAACCAACCTATATCGCGGTATTCTTGTAATCCATTATTAACTGTTGACTGTTCTTCTGCATCTAATTCACCATTACCGTTTGAATCTTTAAAAGTTGGTTGGATATTAGAAGGAACCATTAGTTTGGTTGTTTCTCCGTAAACAGTAACCGTGTTGTAATTATCCAATATAAAATCATACCCCAAACCTAAACGTAAAGTAGTTGGAATATTACTTGCTCTTTGAAGATCACCCGTATAATTAATTTTAGGCCCCATATTTTGAAAGTTGAAACCGGCACGTAATCTTCCTTCGGAATTACTCATCTGGATACGATCACTTTCGTAAAAACCGGCCACATCAACAGCAAATGTACTTGCACTTGTTTCACCGTCTCCACGTAATTTCAAGTTAGAACTGATATATCTACCTGCAACTGCCATACCAAAATTTTCTGAAAATTTAATGGTATAAGAAACATCAACAGAAAATTCATTTGGTTTTTCAACGCCTTGAAACTGACCTTGATTATCTGTTAAGTTAATTTCACCCAAGGTAAAATAACGCAAACTGGCACCAACTGCACTACGTTCATTTACACGATTATAATAACTTACACCCATTAATGATATATCGCTGGCAATTTTTGACATATACGGAGTATACGATAACGCAAAACCTTGTTGTTTTTCTGCAAAAGCATATTTCGCGGGATTGTAAAATTGCGAAAAAGCATCAGCCGAAGTTGCAACTCCCATATCACCTAATGCACCTGAACGTGCATCTGGAGTTATCGTTAAAAAAGAAACACCTGTTGTTATTGCGGGATTATATTCTAGCGGATGTCCTGCCGGAACAGGTAATTGTTGTTGTGCAAATGATGAATTTACTACAAACAAACTAACAACTGCTATTGAAATTTTTCTCATGTATATTTTATTATATTGAACAAATATAAAAATTAGTTTTTAAATAGATTTATTAAACTATAAGATAACTAACTTTTCAATTTTCTCTGCCTGCTGACCCGAAACTGTTGATTTTACCTTTAAACGATAGATATACACGCCCTTACCAATTCTGTCGCCAAAATCATCGCGCCCATCCCATTTAATATCTTTTGATAAAATTCCGTCTGAAACAATGGCTTGATTGATTGTTTTTACAATTTTACCCGAAACAGTTAATATTTGAACTTGTGCCTGTAATGTTTCGTTAGGGCGGTTGTGTTGAAACCAAAACTCGGTATAATCTACAAACGGGTTAGGATAGTTTAAAACTCTGTCTAAAACCAAACCTGAATCAGCAGCCACTACAAAGTCTAACGTGGCTGTTGCCAAATTATTGTACACATCCCAACCTTTAAATGTAATAGTATGCAAACCTTCTTTTAAATTACTGAACGGATAGTTAATAAAACCTTTCATAAAATTATTAGGTTCGGTTTCGTAAAACTCGTTCATTACAATAGGATTGTTTTCATCGCCATCTAAAATCGCCACCATATCATGACCAATTCCGCTGGCTGTGTTCATTCCGTTTTCATCTTCTAAATGTGCTAAGAACAATGGTGCATTATTGGTGATTCCACCCGAAATAAAAGTTTCATCGTTCATAAACAGTTTAATCTGCGGCGGTTTATTGTCTTCGGCAGCATTTTCGTTTACACCACCAATCTTAATGGTAGTATTTGCACCTGTATAATCATCTAAAACATTTGCTTCTTTCACGGCGTAAAAACTTGCTTTCCCCTCACCTACTGCAATTTTAATATCTTTTGGAACTACAAATTCAATTTCGAAAACTCCGTTTGATACTGATGCATTTCCACGAAACACAGTTTCTCCTAAGGTAGTAAAAGTCATTGGATCACCTACACCATCGTTAATTAATGTAGTTTTTTCTTGATTTTTATCGAACATTTGAACAGCCAGATTTCCGTTAAAATTCGAAATCACCTGACCACCTTCTGTTGTAACTTGTCCTTTTAACTTCACTCGATCCAAAGCACGTAAACTGCTTGTAAAATTCTCAATTGGCTCTTCGTTAACATGTGTAATAACAATATTTGGTTTTGGCATTGCCAACTTTAAAGCTGGATCACCAATAAAAGCGATCATACCTTGCTCTCTAACATTGTCATTTTTCATGTTCATTAAAGCCTCTGCCATTGACAAATCAGGCAACGTATTGTCATAATCGAACAACCATTTCGCGCCTACTTTTGTAGCCGTTTCTGCATTGCTAATACCTATTTTACGGGTTGTTGCAAAAATACCAATTGCACCCGATTTTTCACGTAAATACAGAAATTCACCACCTGACTTCTGCGAAGGATCATCGAAACGTGTAAAATCACAAGTCATAATTACAAACAATGGGTATTTATCTGTATTCGTTAATTTTTCAATATCAGGAATTTCAAAATAACGTTCTCCACCCAAGCCAGTTGCAGAGCCATGCCCTAAATAACTAGCGACTAAACTTCCGTTATTTATTCCGTTTAAAAAATCTTCTTTAGCTTTAGGATATCTTGGACCACCTGCTACAACTTGTTGCTGATACGAATCGGCAATAACTTTTTTAACATTAAAATAAGGTTTACTTGCTACCAATTCGTCTGCCATTTCATTTAATGCAACTTGTAAACCTACATCGCTTCCGCTATCAACATCATCAGCAAGAGCTGTGTAAACATTTTTCCATCTGCCGAAATTATCTTTACTTAAGTATTGCTCTATTTTATTAATCATAGCATTAGCTTCCTGTACATTAGTAACAGGCATTCTACCTATACTTAAATCAATTCCTATATAATCCTGACTTGGAAAATTTCCTTCGGTTTCATCTAACAATGCATAGAAATCATCTGTTGCAAAAGTGCTCCAATCATTAAAATTTTGCGATGACGATGCAGACAAATCTGTATACAAATAATGAAAAATCGGCACCAGATTAGATGATGTTTCAAAATAATTTGTTGAAGCATCGCCCATTAAATTCACATATTTCAGGGTTTGGTTTCCTGCAAAATACACATAACGTATAAAGTTACGAATAGCAGCAATATCTTGCTGACCCGACGAAAACTCGTTATAAATAGCGTCTAACGGAACAACTTTAACATTTAAATTACTTTGTGTTTTATGAAGATTTGCCAATCGATTTGCCGCTGAAACCAACTCATTTGTTGTGATAATAATGTAATCTACATTTCCACCTGATAAAATGGTTCCTTTTAAATTTTGATTTACAACTTTAGAATTTGGAACATCGGCAGGAGTATAAAAATCATTTTGATCTACCGCAACATACTCTCTTAATTCACCCAAAGGCATTTTAAAGCTTATAGCACCCGCTGTATTTGGTTTAAAAGTTGCATTGTAACGATCGGTAACATCCCAAACCTGCGTAATGCTTTGCGCGCTGTTTATTTGGAAAGATCCTACACCGACTTGAGAAACAGCATCCGTAAAATTAAATTTAAACTGTTTGTTGTATCCTGCCAAATGTTTGTAGTAATCAATAGCAATAAAATCTATAAATCCGCGTGCAGATGGAACTCCGTTATTATTAAAGCTAATTGTAAAGTTATTGGTTTCGCTGTTCAAATTCATTTCGTGCGAAAAATAACCTTCACCACCTAAAACACTACTTGATTTACCATTCACGCTTCGTGTACCAATTTGCTGGTTGTTTAAAGCAATATTAAAAGATGATTGATTTTGCGAAATTGCAGCTACATTCACACCTATTTTTGCCGGTTTTGATGAATTTAACATTGGGGTTTGTAAAACAACTTGCTTGTTAAAACTTTGTCCGAAATTTTCACCAAACGTTTTTCTACTTAACTGCACAACGTTTTCAATGTTTTTTTCATCGTAAGATCGCGCAATATAATCTGTATAGTTAACCGTTGCCGCACCAGCAGGCTCGATATACGTTTGCATACGCTTACCAACTGTTCCGCCATACGTAACATAATAATAAGCATCGTTACTATACAAATTTAAATGGGTAGCATTTTCTTCGCTCCAACCTTTTGTTCCAACAGCATAAAAAAGTGCATAATCTGCGTCATTCAAAGTACCGTCTTGTTCACCTTGAAACTGAATGGCAACTTCAGGAAGATCAAAATACAGGTTTTCACTGTTTGCAAGCGGCAACATATCTCCACCATATCCGTAAACCTTAATCGTTCGTGGATCAACATCGTTTGGAATACCTAATTTAGCAAAGAAGTTTCGATCTAACCTATAAACTCCTGTTTCGTTCACCTTGAACTTATACCAGTTTCCTTGAGCAAGAACAGAATTTTGAACACTAAAATCGGTACCTTTTGCTTGATTGCTTTTTCCTCCTAAAATTTCGAACACAATATTGGTTACTTTACTGTATCCGCTTCCTGTTTTAACAATTGGGTTGAAATCTACAATTGCAGATCGCACACCTTTTGTTGTGTAAATACGTACGGTTGGGTTTATAGTAGCCGGAATGTTTTTAGGATTGATATCTTTGTACTTTGAAATATCAATAGCCTGCAGGTTTTGTGAAACAATTCGCACCTGATCTCCTTGCACATTATTTATATAGGCACTTGCACGAACGATTTTTTCGCTTGAATTATATCTAAAATACTCTTGTTGAAAACTCGGTACAAAAAAGCTTTCTTCACTACTTATAGTAATAGTTTGCTCGGTCCATTGTAATTGAACATCTTTAGTTTGGGCATTTACGGTATAAAAACCCAAGAAAGCAAAAACAGGTAACAGTCTTTTCATTTATATAGAAAATAAACATCTATTAATAATTTGATAAAAATAATTAAAATATTACATTTATAAGTACAACGTATAGGAAGACTTTAATATTTTTCATTTTTTAAGTTTTTTTTAAATATTTTTGATTTTAATATTGTTAATCAAAAGCTAATTATTATATTGCAACGAAATTTATTACCTACTTTAACAATGAAGATTAATAAAATTATGACACTACAATTGATAGCTGTAATGGCAGCGTCAATTGGACTTACAAGTTGTGGAAACAGTAACGCTACTTCGTCTTCGGCAACCGGCTGGAAAATAAACGACAAAAAAGGTGGTTTCCAATATAACACGTCATACGATGGCACCGAAGTTCCTTATGGAATGGTTGCTATTGAAGGGGGTACATTTACAATGGGACGCGTACAAGATGACGTTATGGGCGAGTGGAACAACGGCGCTACACAACAATATGTACAATCGTTTTTTATGGACGAAACAGAGGTAACAAACCTTATGTACACAGAATATCTTTCATGGACCAAAGCGGTTTACCCACCAACTGAAGCAAGATACCGTCAGATATATTCTTCTGCGTTACCAGATACTTTAGTATGGCGCAATCAGTTAGGGTTCACAGAAACTTTAACAAACACGTATTTACGCCACCCTGCCTACCAAAGCTATCCTGTAGTTGGTGTTTCATGGGTTCAGGCTAACGACTTCTCTAAATGGAGAACGGACCGTGTGAACGAATTAAATTTAGAGCGTGCGGGTTACATTGCCAAAAACGCTAAAACAGATAAAGCATACGGAGAACAAACATTTTCTACCGATACTTATTTAAAGGCACCTAGTAAAGCTTATGCAGGTAATGACAGTATTGTTTTTAAAGGTGTTAAGAATCGTGCCAAAGACGGTCAAAACGGTGTTTATGCAAAAATGGAATATGGTATTATTTCTGCTGAATTCCGTTTACCAACAGAAGCTGAATGGGAATATGCAGCTAGCGTAAGAAAATCAGACCGTGTTTACAACAATCAACAAGGTAGAAACAAATATCCTTGGGGATCTGACGATGTTCGTACAAACTCACGTAAATCAAAAGGAGATTATTTAGCTAACTTTAAGCAAGGTCGTGGAGATTACGGCGGTATCGCAGGATGGTCTACAGATGCTGGTGAAATTACTACTGCTGTAAAATCATTCCCTTCAAATGATTGGGGATTATATGATATGGCAGGAAACGTTGCTGAATGGGTTGCAGACGTTTACCGTCCGGCAATTTCTTCTGAAGTTAACGATATGAACTATTTCCGTGGAAACGTTTACAACAAAAGTGTTATTGGTCCAGACGGAACGGTACAGGTTGTAAGTGCAAATATTGAATACGACACATTACCAAACGGAAAACTACGCCCACGTGCATTACCTGGTGAAGTTCAAAAAGAAGGAGTTGGAACTGAAGACACCTTCCAAAGAAGAAATTTCCAAGGTGATAACAGTATAGCTTATAAAGATGGTGATACATTTGAAAAAGTTGGTCAAAAAGGTACAATGTACAATTCACCTCAAGACCAAGCTGTTTATGACGCTCAAGGTAATTTAACATACACATTAGATGATGCTGCAAGAACAAGTTTAATTAACAACAATTCACGTGTTATTAAGGGGGGGTCTTGGAAAGACAGAGCTTATTGGTTAGATCCTGCAACACGTAGATTTATTGATCAATATTCTGCATCTGACTTCGTTGGATTTAGAAATGCAATGACAAAAGTAGGTAACACTAAATCTAACAGCAAGAAAAAAGCAAGAGGTTAATTAGATCTTCATTATAAAAGTAACCTTAATAAATAAAAAAGTCCTAATCTTTTACTGATTAGGACTTTTTTATTGGGCAAAAACAAAATCTAATTTCATGCTATTTTTGGATTCTTTTCTGCTTTAATTGTTGTTAAATCGTAATTTGCAAATGCTTTTAAATAGGTTTTAATATCAGTTCCATAGCCATCTACAAACGAAACATTACCATTAGACCTTAAAAAATCTTGAACCGAACCTGCACCGCCCAAATGTGCTGCTGCTAGAATTCCGGATTCTGTAATTAAAATTCCGCGTATTGTTTTACCTGCGTACTTTTGAATTTCTCTTCGTAAAATCCATTTATTTTTTTGTACATAAGCCACAAACGCTTTTTCTTGTAACGCCGGATTGTTCAAAAAATCTTGTGTATTCTTTAAACCGATATACTTTAAGGTACCTTTACCAAATTGGTATTTTCCCATATATCCGTACGAATTCACCGTTTTATAATCACCATCCGATTCTTTAACCGCTAATGCTTCTTTAAAATCTATAAAAGTGTTTTTAGTTTCAATTGAAAAATCTGCATTATTCAATTTTTCATTAATATCACTCAAAGTACTTTCATGTGTTGAAACGTTATACGCTAAAGGTTCACTAATCTTATAATAATGGTTAGTTATTAAAGTTTTTTCAACGCCTTTAAAAGCCATAGTTATTAAAGCAATTGCACTGGCAGTTACAATAAAATAAGAACATTTTTTTATCATTCAATATCATTTCTCAAACACTGTCACTATTTGAATTTCCTTTGCAAAGATACAAATAAAATTATAAACCACTGATTTACAATGATTTTATAGGATTTTGTTAACAATTAGCTCCAAAAGCAAAGGCTCGCACAATATGCGAGCCTTTCAAAAATATGTTGATTTATCTTATAGTAAAGAGTAAACAAAAGTTGGGTGACCTCTTTCTAAATTAGGCAAAGCACCACCTGTCATTTTAATTTTGTAGATGTTTCCTGCTGGATCTTTCAATACATAAAAAACATCGGTTTTAAGAACGAATTGTGACATTGGATTTCCATCAGGTCCCGGAGCACTTGTTCCTCTCCAAGATGAACCAATACCTCTTTGATCGTTAATAAATTTAGATTGATCAACATTAGCCATTGTAAAACTATCGAAAGAAAAATCAGCTGTAGAAACACTGTAAGCTAATGCTCCACCTCTACTGTTATTTACTACAAAATCAGGGAAGAAATATGGAGTATTACCTCCGAAAATATTTGTAAAAGTAGTAAAATTAAGATCCCATTTTTCTTTCTGTGGTTCCACATTTACTGCTGCGTTAGCAGTGAAGCTGAAGAAATTAAAGTTAAAAGCAGCATTTTTATCAATTATAACTTCATTAAATGTTGTAGCATTTAAATCCGCGTATTGAAATTTGTAACCGTTAGCACTTCTTAAAATTCTAACTTTTTTCCAACCTCTGTGAGATCCGCTATCAGCTGCCGGAGAACCTAATGGTGGAACTGTTGAGCTTGGGTTGCTTCCTAAATTAATTAAGTAAACAGAGTTTTCAGCATCATTTGCCGATACTTCTGCAATTGCCGTTCCTGTAATAACACCTGTTGGATTATCAATTTGATCAACACTACCTGAACCTTGAGAGATTAACATTGTATTATCTTCTGTTACAACTGTTGCAAGGTTTGTACTATTTAAAGATTTTGCAGACATTTTTACAGAATTGTTTAAGATAACTCTAAATTCGTTACCAGAGTAAAATCCTAAATCCCAAGAAATACGAGGCACAGTTGTCATTGCACCACTGCTTAAATCGATATAAACCTGATTAGCTTGTGATGGTCCGCCAACTTGCGGTGCTAATGATTTACCTGTAAGAGCTGTTTCGTTAAAGTTTAAAACGGTTGTAGTATTTCCTTTAATCTCATAATTAGTAGAGATTGCATTAATGGTATACTTTACATTTTTAACCTCTCCTTCAACAGCAGGAACTAATTTATTGAATTTGAAAACAACTTTTGATACACCAGCTTCAAACGGAACTGTTAATTGCGATGCAGATCCTGCTGGACTAGTTGTGTAATCAACACCATACTCAGCTTCTGTTTCTGCTACGCCAAGTGTAATAGTACCTGCAGCTGATGTAGTTTGTGAGAAAGAAATAACAACATCTGTTACTTCTTCGGTTAGATTTGCAGACGGAACAGCAAAACTTACTGCAGCTGGTCCTGAATCTACTCCGTTATCATCTTTACAAGAGTAAAGTGCTAAAAGCAAAAACGAAAAAAATAATAAATACTTCTTCATGATATAATTATATATTTAAAAATTAAGATTGTACGTAAGTTTTACGAAATATGATCTACCTACACCTAACAAAGTAGTGCCTGATGCTGAATGCGCTCCACCTCCTATGCTTGATGTAGTTGAACGTTGAAGAGTTACTACATTTAAAAGATTACGTGCGCCGATCATTGTTTCGAATTTCCCATTAAAAAAAGTTTTTCTCACAGAAGCATCAATCCAGTTATACGATTCCAATTCTGATAGAACAAAGTTTGATTCTCCAGGAGAAGAAATATCAGCAAATTCCTGCGTTTTTCCGTTATGCTTAAAATATACTGTAAACTGTGTTTGGTATTCTGGCAACTGATAACTTAAAGCTGTATTAATGTTAAATGTGTATAGAAATCGATCATCTGACGTAGATCCAGAAACATTATTACTAAGTTGCTGTGACACACCTATTAAAGATAAACCCGCAGAAAAATTCCAGTTTTTATAACCAAAACGGTTTTCTGATGCTATATTCCACATCTTATAAGTATCAATATTTATATACTTGTAAGAAAGTGTAGGTTCTTGACTTATTAACACTGTGCTAATTCTATCATCAACAAACATTAACCCAGAACTTACAGAATTATACATTGTTAATCCCGATTTAAAAGACGTGTTCTTTTTAACATTTGCTTCTATATAGTTACTTTTTTCGGTAACTAAATCTTGATTTCCCTGAATATTATGATTTGAATCTACCATATAGGTGTACAACTCATCAAAATTCGGTGTACGGTAAGCGTATCCGGCAGATAAACGTGCTTCTACTCCTTTATCAAATAAATATCTAGAGCCTATAGAGTAAGAATACTGATCATCGAATTTAGATTGAAACGAATATCTGAAACCCGGACGCAAAGAAAAACGATCTGTAAAGTTTAGCTCTGCAATAGCATATACATCATAATTTTCTAATCGTTTACGTATGCCGTTTGCTTGACTTACGTTATCTAAGAATACGCCGGTGCTTGCATTTGCAAAACTGTTTTCATTTACAAATTCATATCCTAACTGTAAATCAACTTTTTTGCTTTTGGTAATATTTGTAACAGTACCTGTTGAGTAAAAAACTTCTTTAGAATGATAAACATTTCTGTCATTTGCTCTCTCTTCTTTTTCGGCAAAATGATATTGGAAAAATTCTTCATCGCGTTGTTGCTTTTGATGAGACAAAGACACATTAAAGATTAAATCGTTAAAAAGCTTACCGTAATAATTCAAATGATGAAAATATCTGTTCGTTAAGAATCTTTTATCGTGAGAAAAATAGGTTTCGGGGAACGGATAATTAACAATAGGAACTACAACTGGATTATAAAAAGTAACTGTTTCGTTTAAATAATCAAACTTATAAAAAATTCTTGTTTCGTCTTTTTGATATCCTATAGTAGTATTCGTGGTTAATTGTTCTTTAGGCAACTGTCTAAATCCTCTACCATCATTGTTTACTGGGTGATCAATACCTTTTCTATCATCAAAAAAACCTCTTTTATCATTACGATTTACACCAACAGAAGCATACCAGTTTTCAGATAAATTGTGAGATGCTTTAAAGCTTTGAATATGACGGCCTTTATCAAAAAAAGAAAATTCTTTACCTAATGTTTCTTCTTGTACGCTTGCAGATAATTCCCAATCGTACTTAGAGCTTTTTTTTGTAATGATGTTTAAAATACCACTTACAGCATTCGCTCCGTGAGTTACTCCCATTGAGCCTTCTATAATTTCAATACGCTCAACATTATCTAAATTTATCTGTGTTAAATCTACATTTGTTCCCAAACCGGTATCACTTACAACGGGAATATTATCAATAAGAACTTTAAAATATTGTGAATCTAAACCAAAAAGAGAAGCCGAAGATTTGCCCGACTGTTCGTTTGAACTTACACTTATATTTAAATACTGATTAAGTACATCGGTTAAATTATTTGCTGCTAAATTCTTAATATCCGCATCAGAAATAACTCTTACATTATGTACCGATTTCTTTATAGATTGTGGTTCAAATTGCCCTGTAATGACTAATTCTTCAAGTCTTGTATCGTCAATACTTTGTTCTAATGAATCAACCTGTGCATTCATTACAAATCCGTTCGCACAACACAAGGAAAAAATTAAAGATTTAATTCTCATTATTTTTATTTATTCTGTTTAAATCACGATGCAAATATATTAAGTTATTTTTATTTGTTCTAAATAAAATATTCTTTTTTAAAAAAAAACCGCTATTTTTGCACCGTAAATAATAAGTTAAACCTTTTATTAAACCCTATTTATGAAGAAATTTTTCACGGTACTTGCTTTAGCAATCGTTGTTGCAAGCTGCAATAAAAAAGAAGAAAACAAAACAACAACTACAGAAACTGATACTGTTGCAACGGAAATTAAAACAGATCGTATTGTTTCGTTAAACGGAGCAGTAACTGAAACTTTAGCTTCTTTAGATGTTGCGGGAAATATTGTTGGTAGAGATGTTACTTCTACATATCCTGCCGATTTAAAAGCTACCGATTTAGGTCACGTACGTTCTATTACTGCAGAAAGTATTTTGGCATTACAGCCAAGTGTGGTTTTTGGAACAACTAAAGATGTGAACCCAAATTTAAACGAACAATTGAAAAAAGCAAATATTCCTTTAGTATTGATCGATCAGGAATACAGCATAGACGGAAGTAAAAAATTAATTACAGAAGTTGCTACAAAACTTAAAAAAGATAATTATCAGCCACTTTTAGATAATATTTCTAACAAAATGGCTACCGTTAAAGCATTTGACAAAAAACCTAAAGTGTTGTTTATTTATGCTCGTGGTGCAGGTAACTTAATGGTTGCTGGTTCTGGAACTCCTTTACACAGCATGATTGAATTAGCCGGTGCAGAAAATGCAGCTGCTGCTTTAACAGATTTTAAACCATTAACTCCAGAAGCTTTATTAACTACAAACCCAGACGTTATTTTAATGTTCGATAAAGGTTTACAAAGTTTAGGTGGTGTTGACGGTTTATTAAAAATTGAAGGTATTGCTACAACAAATGCAGGTAAAAACAAAAAAGTTGTTACAATGGACGGTCAGTACCTTTCTGGTTTTGGTCCGCGTGTAGGCGACGCTGTTGTAGAATTACATAATAAATTGCAATAATGAAGAAAAAAGTTGCTGTTTACAAAGTCTCGTTCTTTATTGTATTACTTGTTGCTTTAGTAACGGCATTATATCTAGGTGCTTATGATTTCAACCATTCGGTGTTTGAAATTGTAAGCACCTATTTTAATACAAACACACATACAGCCGATTCTTTTGTATTGATAGAATTGCGTATTCCGCGAATATTAATGGCAATATTAACAGGTGCAGCTTTAGCAATTAGCGGAACAAGTTTACAAGGATTGTTTAAAAACCCATTGGCATCGCCCGATTTAATAGGAATCACTTCGGGTGCAGTATTGTTTGCAGCTTTAACAATCGTGTTCGGATCTGCTGTAATGCACTTGCTTCCGGCATTTTTCCGTTACGTTTTATTAAGCATTATGGCATTTATCGGTGCATTGCTAACCATGTGGTTTGTTTATAAAATGGCAACATCAAACGGTAAAACACACATTCTAATTTTGTTGTTGTCGGGCGTTGCTATTACAGCATTGACAGGTGCTGTAACAGGTTTCTTAACTTACATTTCTACCGAAGAAGAATTAAGAAACATCACTTTTTGGTCGTTAGGAAGTTTAGCCGGATCAAACTGGTGGAAAGTATGTCTGGTTTTCATTGTAGTATTAATAGGTAGCATTCGTTTATTATCAAAAGGTAAAATTTTAAATGCATTAATGTTAGGCGAAAAAGAAGCTGCTCATTTAGGATTCGATATCGAAAAAACCAAACGCGAAATCATTATTATTGTATCATTAATGGTAGGTTGCGTGGTGGCTTTCAACGGAACAATTGGGTTTGTTGGATTGGTAGTTCCTTATATTTTAAGATTTGTTTTTAACTCTAATTACAATATTTTACTACCTTTATCAATGCTTTTAGGTGCGGTTGTTATGTTAATTGCCGATACCATTAGTAGAACTATTGTGGTTCCTGCCGAACTGCCAATTGGTATTTTAACTGCAATTATGGGTGCGCCTGTATTTATTTCGATCTTAATTAATTATAAAAGAAAATTAAAATGATAAAAATTCACGATTTAAGCTTTCAAGTTAAAGATCGATTTCTTTTAAAATACATTAATTTAGAGATAAACAAAGGAGAATTAATTGCTATTGTAGGTCCAAACGGCGCCGGAAAATCGACATTCTTAAGCTGTGTTGCCAACGAAATTCAATATAAAACCAAACATTTTTTATTTAAAGATAAAGATGTTAAAAGTTATAAACGAAGCGAAATTCCGTTACACAGAGCCAAATTCTCTCAACATCAGTCAAACGAAATCAACTTAAAAAACGAGGAAATCGTTTTAATGGGGCGTTATCCTTATTTTAAAACTGAAGCCGATTTAAGTGATTTGGAGATTGTAGAAAAGTGGATGGCAAAGACCGAAACCAGTCATTTAACAGATCGCGAATACGAACAACTTTCGGGCGGTGAAAAACAGCGTTTGCATTTAGCTCGTGTTTTTGCCCAGCTTGAAAATAACATCGAAAATAAACTGCTTTTGTTAGATGAACCTTTGAATAATCTTGATGTAGCGCATCAGTTTAAAACGCTTCATTTAATTAAAGAATTTACAAATCAGAACAATTCGGCATTGGTTGTTTTGCACGATTTAAACATTGCCTCGCAATTTGCAGACCGATTAATTTTAATGAACAAAAGTTCTATTGAAATGTTCGATGAGCCTAAAAAAGTACTTACGCAAGAACGCATTTCGCGCGTGTATCAGTATCCCTGCATCATTACACCTCATCCCGAAAACCAACAACCAATTATATTATTCGGATAAATCTAATCAACAATGAATACAACTGAAAGTTTAAAAACCCAATGGGACGCGCTTAAACAAGAGCAACCTCATTTAAGAATACGCAACGCCGCACAAAAATTAGGTGTTAGCGAAATGGAATTATTGGCAACAAACATTGGCAGCAACGTTACCCGTTTACGTCCGGAATTTAAAGAAATGCTTGCCGAAATAGAATCGTTAGGCAAAGTTATGGCTTTAACGCGTAACGAAGAATGTGTGCACGAGCGTAAAGGAATTTATGCAAATGCAGATTTTTCTAATCCACATGCAGGTTTGTTCGTAAATGAAGATATCGATTTAAGAATCTTTTTATCACACTGGAAAAAAGTTTTTTCTGTTATTGAAGAAAACGCTCGCGGAACATCAAGAAGCATTCAGTTTTTTGGAAAAGATGGCGAAGCAATCCACAAAATATTTTTAACTGCCGATAGTAATGTGGAAGCTTTTGAAGCTTTGGTTGAAAAATACAAAAGCGAAGATCAGCAACCGTTTGAAACATCGGAAGCTTACGAATTAAATTTAGACGAAAAACCAGATAACGAAATCGATGTGGAAGGATTTAAACAAGCTTGGTTAGAACTAAAAGATACGCACGACTTTTTTATGATGTTGCGTAAATTTGGTGTTAGCCGTACGCAGGCTTTACGTTTGGCTCCGTCTGATTTTCATGCAAAACAAATTTCTAAAGATGGCATTGTTACCATGTTAGAAGAAGTTGCTAAAGAAAAAACACCAATTATGGTTTTTGTTGGCAATAAAGGAAATATTCAGATACATACAGGTCGCGTACGCAAAACTATGTGGCACCAAGAATGGTACAACATCATGGATCCTGATTTTAACCTGCATTTAGATATGAGTAAAATTGCACAAACCTGGGTTGTTCGCAAACCAACAGAAGATGGTGTAGTTACTGCAATTGAAGTTTTTAATGAAATGGGCGACATTATTGTTCAGTTCTTTGGAAAACGTAAACCGGGAATTCCTGAATTAGATATCTGGAGAGAAACAGTTGAAAAATTGAATTAATAAAAGAGAGGCTTTGAAAGCCTCTCTTTTTATTTTATATTATTCTTTGTTAACCAAGCAGTATATTTATCTCGGTTTGTAGCGTGTTCTTCAATAGTGCTTGCAAATTCGTGATACCCCATACGTTCTACACTTGCGCAAAAATAAATATAGTTGTGCTTTTCTGCATTTAGTACGGCATCAATCGAGCTTTCATCGGGCATTGCAATTAATCCTTTTGGAACACCTTTGTATTTATAGGTATTGAACGGATGATCTAAAACCAAATCTTTCAAATAAACGCGTTTTATAACTTGTTCAAAATCGTTGCTTAAGGCTTTCTTTGCAAACACAACCGTTGGATCTGCCTGTAAAAGCATATCTCTGTTCAATCTGTTTAAATAAGCTCCGGCAACTCGCGGACGCTCGTCTACTTTTGCTGTTTCCTTTTGAACAATTGCTGCCAATGACGAAACTTCAACCGGAGATAAATTCAATGTTTTTGCTTTTGCTTTGCGTTCATCGTTCCAAAACCTCTGATAAGATTTTTGCAGTAAATTTCTAATTTTTAAAGGCGAGCTGTTCCAATAAACCTCATACGTATTTGGCATACACATAGCCAAAATATTGTCTTTTGTCATACCCATTTCCTGTAAAAAAGCAGGTTCGGTAAATGACTGATACAAATCGGCAATATCTGGTTCTACTTGTGAAGAAATACGTTCTAACAATTTTTGCAGTGTTTCCTGATTATTAAACGTAAGCTTAACCGGCACATTATGACGTAACGATTTTATGATGCGGTAATTACTATAACCGTTTTCAATAAGATATCTTCCTGGTTCAACCGTAGCCGATTCGCCCAATTTAGAAAACAGATTTTCTAACGACTCATAATTTTTCACATATTTTTTCAACGAATCCTGTACCTGCGCATGCGTTGCATTGGTTGGAACAAGAATGTATACACTTTTTTCAGAAAAATTGGTATTCGCCGTAAAAGCCTTGCGGTAAAGGGTATAACCAAATATTAATGCTATGAATATTAAAGCAACAGAAACATAGCTTACTAATTTATTAATTTTCATTTAAAGGATTTATTAATTGATACAGGATTTCATCAACATATACAGAACCTATTTTGTTCCATTGCTTTTTGACTCCGATTTTTTGAAATCCAAAATTAGAAAAAAGCTTGATACTAGCACTATTTGTTTCGGCAACATTAACAAATATTTGATGCACGTTTAAAACCTGAAACGCATAACCCAAAAGCAGTTTTACCGATTCGCTGCCAAAACCTTTATTTCTTTCGGAAGGATTTTTAACAACGATGCCCAAACCTACCCTACTGTTTTTAGGATCGAAATCATAAAGATCAATTAATCCGATTAAATTTTCCGATGATTTTTCTACAATTGCCAATCGAAGTTGTTTGGCTTCGTAAATATCCTGATGACTGTTTTCTAGATAATTTTTCAACAACCATTTTGAATAAGGTGTTTGCGTATTACTGACTTCCCACAAGGTTTCATCGTTTTCAATTTCGTACAGAAACGATAAATCTTCGGGTTCCAAAGCGCGCAAATAAACTTGATTTCCTTTTAAAAACATATTTACTCAATAGAAATTTCTCCTTTAAAAACCTGTTTGGCAGCACCGGTTAACATTACGTTGTAATATTTTTCTTCGTTTTGATCGAAAGACACCTGCACATCACCACCTTCAACCTGAATACTTATTTTGTTTGCAACAGTTTTACCTAAATTATTCATGGTAATTGCTACGGCTGTTGCTCCGGTTCCGCAAGACAAAGTTTCATTTTCCACTCCGCGTTCGTAAGTCCTAATTTTAAAAGAATCGTTTGATAATTGTTCAACAAAATTCACATTTGTTCCACTCGGTTTATACTCATCGCTGTAACGAATGTTCTTTCCTTTTTCAAAAACATTATAATTCGTAATATCGCTTACCATTGCAACGTGATGCGGCGATCCTGTAAACAAAAACGTGAAATCCGTATCCTTTTTTATGGTATCTTTTGCCACATCGATCATCTGTAATGCTACAATTCCTTCTTCATTAATTGTGGCATGATGCAGACCGTCAATCGCATTAAAAGTGGTATCCTTTGAAAAAATTTCTAAAAAATGAGCAAACGAAACAATACAGCGTCCGCCATTGCCACACATGGTACTTTCGTTACCATCGGCATTATAATACACCATTTTAAAATCGGCAGTTGGATCATTTTCCAATAAAATCAATCCGTCGCCACCAATTCCAAATCTTCGGTTGCATAATTTTTCAATCAATTCTACATTTCTCTTCGGGAAAAACTCCGTGCGATTATCAATCATTACAAAATCGTTTCCTGTTCCCTGATATTTAAAAAAAGTTACGTTTTTCATACTACAAATATACAATTATTAAAGCTTCGTTAAGTTGTGTTAACATGCGTTAAACTACTTTTTTGTTATTTAAACATCTTTTAATTTTAATGTTAAATAAACAAACATTCTATTTAAACATGAAAAATATAGGAACTATTTTAGCAACATCGTTGTTAAGTGGTGTTGTAACTTTGGGATCGTACAAATTGTTTTTTGAGCATGATTCTTTCTTAAACAATTCTAACACAATAACAACAACTGCACCATTTAGAAATGTTGCAAATACTGCTTTTGAAGCACCAAATTTTAAACTCGCAGCCGAAAAAACCATACATGCCGTTGTGCACGTTAAAAATGTATCTTTTAGAAATGCGCCGCGAAACCCTATAATGGAATATTTTTACGGATATCAAGGCGGCAATAAAACCTACGCACAAGTTGGTACAGGTTCGGGTGTGATTATTTCTGAAGACGGATACATTGTAACCAACAATCACGTGATTCAGAATGCCAACGAACTGGAAATTACATTGAACGACAACCGTACGTTTAAAGCCAAGTTGATCGGAACTGATTCTAAAATGGATATTGCGTTGTTAAAAATTGACACCCATGAAAAACTGCCTTTTGCTTCTTTTGCCGATTCGGATGCTATTAGTGTGGGCGATTGGGTTTTGGCAGTTGGAAATCCGTACAATTTAACATCAACGGTTACAGCCGGAATTGTATCTGCCAAAGCTCGGAATTTATCAGAAAACGGAATTCAATCCTTTATTCAGACCGATGCTGCTGTAAACCCGGGAAATTCAGGCGGTGCATTGGTTAACGGAAATGGAGATTTAATCGGTATCAATACCATGATATCATCTGCAACGGGATCTTATGTGGGATATTCGTTTGCTATTCCTTCAAACATGACTCGAAAAATTGTGAACGATTTAATGGAATACGGAAAAGTTCAGCAGGGAATTTTGGGTGTTCAGGGTTACGAAATAAACAGTCAGGTTGCTGCCGAAAACAAACTGAATTTTAAACAAGGATTTTATGTAGAAAGCGTTACAAAAAATTCAGGTGCCGAACATGCTGGACTTAAAAAGGGAGATATTATTTATAAGATCGACAATAAAGGAATTAATTCGTTTTTAGATTTAAACAGTATCATTGCAACCAAACGTCCAAACGATGAAGTGAAGGTTTCATTAAAACGAAATAATCAGGACAAAGAATTTCTGGTTACTTTAAGTAAAAAGGAAATTGCCGAAATTCAGTTTAACGGTTTTGAAATTGAAAATTTATCATCAACAGAACAAAAAGCGTTAGGTATAAATTATGGTGTTAAGATTAACGGAATTTCTAACGAACGTTATAAACCTTACGAAGGCGAATTGAAGAACGCCATAATATTGGCAGTGAACGGATCTAAAATTCAAAATACCGAACATGCGAACGAAATTTTATCAAAACTAAACCAGCAACAGCTTCGTATTGATTTAATTACGCCAAAAGGTGAACGATTGCGACTAATTTTATAAACCAACGAAAAAGTAGATTTTAATTAAAATCTACTTTTTTAATTATATGTGCTTGTATATCATAAATTTTAATATTTTTGTACAACTTTTTAAATTACAACACAATTTATACCCCAAATGGAAAATAGTTTATACGAAAAAGAATTGGCTTTCCAAGCAGACAGAAGAAAAGCTTGCGTAGAGTTTATTAAAATCGTTAATGATTTATGGTACGATAAATCGATTGAATTGGTTTTATTTAGAAACCAGTTGATTGACCGTAGCGTGAGCGACATTATTAATTTACACGAATACGCTGCAAAATTTGTTGAAAAACCAATCAATATTTTTGACACGGTTGAAATTGCTCGTGCTATTTTAACTGCAGATTTACCACCGGCACGTATCGATATTGGTAAATTAACGTATGAATTCCATTTAGAAGACAACAAATACAACGATTCTTTATCTTTTGTTGTTGATAAATTAAAAGACGCTAAAGATAATAAAGGCGTACAACCAAAAGATGTTATTTTATACGGATTTGGTCGTATTGGTCGTTTATTAGCGCGCGAATTAATGGCTAAAATTGGTAAAGGACAACAATTACGTTTAAAAGCAATTGTTACACGTGATAAAAACGATGAATTATCGTTAGAAAAACGTGCTTCTTTATTACGTTTAGATTCAATTCACGGTGATTTTGAAGGATCGGTTGGAATTGATGTAGAAAACGAATCTTTAATCATTAACGGTTCTGCTGTTCGTATGATTTCTGCAGCTCAACCAGAAGATATAGACTATACACAATACGGAATTAATGATGCTTTGGTTATTGATAACACAGGTGTTTTTAAAGACGAAGCAGCTTTATCTCGTCACTTAAAATCAAAAGGTGCAACTAAAGTTTTATTAACTGCGCCAGGCAAAGGTGTACCAAATGTTGTT
This sequence comes from Paenimyroides baculatum, assembly GCF_008629655.1. GTDB lineage: Bacteria > Bacteroidota > Bacteroidia > Flavobacteriales > Flavobacteriaceae > Flavobacterium > Flavobacterium baculatum. Next base: position 489,645 of record NZ_VWSG01000001.1, on the reverse strand, counting down.
TACGGTGTAAACCATGACAATTACAATATTGATGAAACTCCGATCTGGTCAGCAGCATCATGTACAACAAACGCTATTACGCCTGTTTTAGCTGTTATTGAAGAAGAATTAGGTGTTGTAAAAGGACATTTAGAAACAATTCACGCATATACAAACGACCAGAATTTGGTTGATAACATGCACAAAAAATACCGCCGTGGTAGAGCAGCAGCTTTAAACATGGTAATTACCGAAACTGGTGCTGGTTCTGCAGTTGCAAAAGCGTTACCAAGTTTAGCAGGTAAATTAACATCTAATGCTATTCGTGTTCCTGTTCCAAACGGCTCATTAGTTGTATTAAATTTAGAAGTTGGAAAACAAACTTCGGTTGAAGATTTAAACAGAATAATGAAACAATACGCTTTAGAAGGCGAATTGGTAGAGCAAATTAAATATTCGTTAAACAACGAATTGGTTTCTTCGGATATCGTTGGAACATCTGCTCCGGCAATCTACGATTCAAACGCAACAATTGTTTCTGCAGATGGTAAAAACATTGTATTATACATTTGGTATGATAACGAATACGGTTACAGCCACCAAGTAATTCGTTTAGCAAAACACATTGCTAAAGTACGCAGATACATTTACTATTAGTAGATACACAACATATTTTGAAAGCCAACTTTTTAGTTGGCTTTTTTTATTTTATATTAGCATAAAACTCAACAAAATGGCTCGTACACCATCAAATATGTTAGCACTTGACACAACAGCACCCGATTTTTTTCTGCCCGATACCAACAGTAACGAATGGAAATCGTTTAATGATGTTAAAGGAAATCACGGAACTGTTGTCATGTTTATTTGTAACCACTGCCCTTTTGTACTGCACGTTATTGAAGAAATTATCCGTGTCGCAAATGATTACCGCGTTCAAGGAATTGGTTTTGTATCGATATCAAGCAACGATGCGATAAATTATCCGGAAGACGCACCTGATAAAATGACCGAATTTGCGTTCGATAATAAATTCAGTTTTCCGTATCTGTACGATGAATCACAAGAAACTGCCAAAAATTACGATGCTGCCTGTACGCCTGATTTTTATTTGTTCAATGCCCAAAACAAACTGGTTTATCGCGGTCAATTAGATGATTCGCGTCCTAAAAATGGTATTCCAACCAACGGAAATGATTTACGCGGCGCAATCGATTCTTTATTATACAATCGTAGTGTTAATCCTTTGCAAAAACCGAGTATCGGGTGCAATATTAAGTGGAAAAATTAGTTTTAAAATCAAAATGTTTATTACCTTTGCGAACACTATTTTTCTTAATCTGATAAAAAAGAAAGATATTTATTAAATAAAAACCAAATTACCTGATTCAATGCGGTTTAAAATTATCTTTTAATAAAATATCTGACTAGAAACAATAGTTAAAGAAACAATTTAATAAACAACAACAATTTTTGCATTTAAAAACCTATGTTACACCAAAAATTTTTAAATCGTTTTGTAATTAGACAAGTTATCTGGGCTTTTATAATCACCTATTTAATTGTAGCATTCTATTTAGTTTTTTTAAGAGATTGGAGCTTCTTAACTCTTATACTTCCTGTAATATTATTTTATCTGGCATTTAAAGATGCTTTTCAAACAAAACATACCATTCGTAAAAACTACCCTATTATTGGGCGTTTACGATACATTTTAGAAGAAATTCGTCCGGAATTGCGTCAGTATTTCTGGGAAGGCGAATTAGATGGTAAACCCTTTAACCGTCGTGAGCGTTCTATTGTTTACCAACGTGCTAAAAACGAGAAACAAACTGTTTCTTTTGGTATGCAAGATGATCCAAACCGTATTGGTTACGAATGGGCTTCACACTCGGTTTATCCAAAAATAATTTCCGATTTTAACTTCCGTACATTAATTGGTAACGAACAATGCTCACAACCATACAGCGCAAGTATTTACAACATTAGTGCTATGAGTTATGGTGCTTTAAGTAAAAAAGCCATCATTTCTTTGAACAAAGGTGCAAAGTTAGGTGGATTTGCTCATAATACTGGTGAAGGTGGAATTTCGCCTTACCACAGATCTGGCGGAGATTTAATCTGGCAGATTGGTACCGGATATTTTGGATGTAGAGATGACCAAGGATTTTTTAGCGATGTTTTGTTTGAAGAAAGATCACAATATCCTGATGTAAAAATGATCGAATTAAAACTATCTCAAGGTGCAAAACCTGGTCACGGTGGATTATTGCCGGCAGAAAAAAACACGTTGGAAGTTTCAAAAATACGTAATATAAAACCGTTTACAACCGTTCACTCGCCATCATCGCATTCTGCATTTAGCAACGCAAACGAATTGGCACAGTTTATTGGTAAACTACGTAATTTAAGTGGTGGTAAACCGGTAGGTTTTAAAATTTGTATTGGTAGAAAAGATGAATTTATCGATATAATTAAAGCATTTAAAAACTCGGGTATTTATCCTGATTTTATAACGATTGACGGTGCCGAAGGTGGTACAGGTGCAGCGCCTTTAGAGTTTATTGACTATATGGGTATGGCATTATCAGATGCTTTGGTATTTGCAAATAATACGCTAAAAGAACACGGTATTCGTGAAAATATAAAACTTCTTGCTGCTGGAAAAGTGATCTCTGCTTTTGATTTAGCTAAAAACATGGCATTGGGTGCCGATGCTTGTTACAGCGCACGTGGAATGATGTTTGCTTTAGGATGTATACAAGCATTACAATGTGACAGTGGACACTGCCCTGTTGGTATTGCAACGCAAGATCCGTTACTTTATGAAGGTATGGATATTACCGATAAATCGGTACGTGTAGCAACGTTCCATAAAAATACAATGAAAGCTTTTGGTGAATTTATTGGGGCTTGTGGTTTCTCTAAACCAAACGAAGTGAGTCCTGAAGTTTTCCATAAACGAATAGAGCATGGTAAAAACATGTCGTTTGCAGAAGTCTATTTTAAAGATGTTCCTGCAAAGGTTAACTAACAAAAAAGGAAGACTGATTTAGTCTTCCTTTTTTATTGCTTGAAATGAAATTTAACAACGTTTGCTACATTTATTTGTTTCTCTATACTCATTTATTAAATCGGCTCTAAAAAAATCACGCATGCTTTTTATTGCATACGTGATGAAGGTTACATAGGTGTTAATAAAAATATTTTTGTAAGGCTTGTATATTAAAGTGATATTAAAACCCAATAATTGATTCAATTTGAAATTGATAAACATTTCTAAATATTTTTCAACAAATCAATTAAAAAATAAGGTGCTTAAATTTGTTTATCTGGTTCAAATCTAAACCTAACTAATTAGCTACGCAAAATGTAGTTGTGCAGATTGATCAATCAGCAGTTAAAACAAACATAAAACACTGATTATCAAATACAATTATTTTTAAACCAAATAAATAGAAAATTGTAAATTGCAGTGTTACTATAAGTAAAAATGTTAAAAATATATCTTTCAATACTTCTCTTTGCTGTTTTTGTAAAAGCAAATGCTCAAACTTCATTCAATTATAATGAAGATGACTTTACTTTTGAACAACTTAATGATTCATTAAATAATAATATTACCGGTGAAAGTAAGTACAAACTGTTTTTAAAATTATATCTTAATAAAGCTAAAGAACAAAAAAACAATGTACATTTATTTGAGGCATATGATAAAACGTCTGGTATAACAAATAATCCTTACGAATTTCACACATACACCGATACTTTATTACTTCTTGCAAAAGTTTTGCCTAAAGATTATTATATAAGAGCTTTACAGAGCAAGGCTACAGCTTACTATTTTGAGAAAGATTATATTAATTCGCTTAATTACGAATTAAAAGCATTAAACGCATTAGATAAAGAAAAAGAGCCTTACGTATATTATAAGGATATATACGGTATAGGATTGGTTTATTTTCATGTTCAGGAATATGAGAAAAGCTATCAATATTTTAATAAAGCCCGAATATTTTTTGAAAAACCTGTTCAATATAGTTACACTCAAGGTTATATTAATTCAATCTATCGCGAAGCTTTTGCCTTGTATTATCTTAACAGATACAAAGAAAGTAATGCTTTAATAAATATTGGATTAAGTAACACAAACCAATTAGAGCCCGATGATTTATATTATAAAGACCCATACCTCTACTATGTTCAAGCTTTAAATCTCTATCAGGAAAAAAACTATAATGAAAGCATCGAACTACTTAAAAACAACTTAGCCGTAATTGCAGAAAACGATGATTTTGCGAATGAAGCAACTGCTTATTTTTATCTCGGTTTAAATTATCTACATTTAAATCAGAAAGAAAATGCAATGGTATATTTCAAAAAGACCAATGACATTTTCAACAAACACAATTATAGTAATCCGGAAATAAAAGATGCTTATACTTATTTAATCTCTTATTATCGCGAGCAAAAAAACACCGAAGAAGAACTGTATTACACCAACCAGTTATTAAAAGTAATGAAGTTATTACAAACTGAATATAAATCGCTGATAGGAACTTTACACAGTAATTTTGATATTAAAACTTTAATAGCCGATAAAAAATATCTGGAAAACAATTTAAATAAGCAAAACACATTAACGAACATCTTAATTTTTGCAGGAATTACCATAGTAATTACCTTGCTTTTAATTACGGTTCACAACTATAGAAAAAGGAAAGAATTCTTAAAAAATTATAATGATCTTTTAAAACAACGCGAGCCATTGCCTATTCAAGAAAATGCCGATGAAAGCTACCCGATTGTTTCAAATTCTATAAATCCGTTGGCTATTAATATTGATGAGTGGGGAAAATACATTTTACCTGTTATAAACGATGTAAAAGACACACCAATTGTAGATGATAAAATTTTAAAGGAATTAATATCACATTTAAATACTTTTGAAAAGAATCATTTGTTCTTAAATAAAGATATAAATCTAAATGATTTGGCTAATCAATGGAACACCAATCGTACTTATTTATCGCAATTTATAAATTCTTATAAAGAAAAATCTTTTATTGATTATTTAAACAGCTTGCGTATCACCTACTTTTTAGATAAGGTTGATACTGACAAAAAATGGACTAAATATAAAATACAAGCCATTGCAGAGCTGTTAGGTTTTTCAAGCGCACGTAGTTTTTCAAGCGCGTTTATGAAAAGTACCGGCATGTCACCATCTTTTTATCTACAACAAGTAAATTTAGATCATAAGAAAGAAGAAATTTCTGTTTAAGATTATTTCTTTTCTAAAACTATGTCGATAGGTTTATTCATGCGGCGACCAAACTGCATGGCTTTCTGCTTTTCTTCAGAAGTACAAAGAATATACATATTATATGGCGCCAACTGCATCATAAAAGTTTTAAAATGTCCGCCGTTTTCTTCGCCATCTATATCTTCGATCTTTAAATAATAATCGTCGGCATTAAAGGTATTCGCAACCGTTACCAGATAATGATCATCTGCAAAATAGTAAAACCATTTTCCTTCGTTAAAGCCTTCAATTTTCTTATTTTTTGAATCAATTTTATAGTTTCGAACAAAATTCAAAGGCTGATTATTGTTTTTCCAACTTAACTTAAAATCTTTATTTATTACTTCGTTTCCATTTTCATCACAAACCGTCATTTTTAAACCGTTTATGGTTTGGGTTTTACCGTATTCGTGAGGTTTAACAACAATATAACTTGTAAAATCGTAACCACAATGAATGGCATCACCAATTTGTGCACTTGCGGCAGTTACAGTTAATAACGAAATAATCGTGTACAATTTCTTCATAGCACAAAAATAAAAATACCTCTTAAAATAAGAGGCATTTTCAATATTATTTAACGTCTACAAGTTCTACATCAAAAATTAATGTTGCATTTGGTGGAATTGCTCCACCTGCACCGCGCGATCCGTAACCCAAATGCGATGGAATTACAAAACGGGCTTTATCGCCAACATTTAACAACATAATTCCTTCGTCCCAGCCTTCGATAACCTGACCAACACCTACATTAAATTCAATTGGTTGTTTGCGCTTGTAAGAATCATCAAAAACTTGTCCGTTAGTTAACTGTCCTTTGTAATGAACCGCCACTTTACTACCTTTTGTTGCTTGTTTACCTGATCCTTTTTGAATGTATTGGTAACGTAAACCGCTATCGGTTTTTTGAAAACCCGCTGCAATTTTATCTAATTCTGCGTCTACTTTTGCTTTTTCGTCTGATAATCTTTTAGTGCGAGATCCTTCAAAAGTTCTGAAAGCTTCAACTGCATTCCATTTTTCAGCTTCATCACCCACACGGATAATTTCAACTTTATCCATTTTATCGCCTGGTTCGACTGCATCAACAACATCTTGTCCTTCAACAACATGTCCAAAAACCGTATGGTTATTATCTAACCAAGGTGTTGCAATGTGTGTAATGAAAAATTGCGAACCATTTGTGCCAGGACCTGCGTTTGCCATAGAAAGAATTCCAGGAGTATCGTGTTTTAATTCCGGATGAAACTCGTCATCGAACTTATAACCCGGACCGCCAGAACCTGTTCCTGTTGGATCACCACCTTGTATCATAAAATCATTTATAACTCGGTGAAAAGTTAAACCATCGTAATAAGGTTTTCCCAGTGTACGTGCAGTGTTTTCTAAAGCACCTTCGGCTAAAGCAACAAAGTTTCCTACTGTACCCGGAGTTTTATCGTGAGTTAATTTTACTACTATTTCACCTTTCGGCGTAAAGAATTTTGCGTAAATACCGTTTTCCATAATAATCTTAAAAAAATAAGTTACAAAGATATAAATTTATGCTGTTTAAAGGATATAATTGATGTTAAAAGCCACACGGTAATCAGCTTCTACACGTCCGCCGGTTAAATTTTGATTAATAGGCAGCATGGCATTTACACCTGCAGAAAACTTTTTATAACCTATTTCTACGCCTATTTTACCAAAGAAAATATCGCCTTTTGTGTAAGGAACTTCTTCACTGTAGTCTTTATTTGGTTGATAGGTTTCGCCGGCAACACCCAACTGTGGCACAATGTTTACATTTTTAACCGCTGCTGTGTAAAAAATGGTGCTACCGTAATTTAGCTGATTGCCAAATTGATATTTTTTATCGTTTTCTGTTTTTACGATATAACCCAATGTAGAATTTAAACCCCATTTATCTTTGCGAATAATGTATTCGGCTGCAACATTATAATCCCAACTGCCGGTTCCCAACTGAAAACTGGGATTAACGCTGCCGTTGTTTTTATTATCGAACTTTCCCGTTGGTGCCTTTACTCCAGCACCTATCAGAATTTTATGCTGAAAAGAAGCTGAATCGTTCATTGTTTGCAATACGTTGTAAAACGCCATAACAGTAACATCGCCCATACCATCTAAGGTTTGATTTCCCGATGCTTTTTCCCGATTTAAAAAATGATACGGAACCATTACCATTACCTCTATTTTTTTGTTTACGGGAATTCTGCCCCAGATTTGTGCAGTACTAAAATTTTCATCGATCCAAGGCGAATTGTTAAAAACACCGTCTTTGCTTTTGTAATGCTGATACATGTAACGGACACCCAAAAACTGCTCGCTTAACATGGAATTAAACCCCATACTACCGCCGCTTGCCGAACATCCGCAGGCATCGCAATCGTCAAAAAAATAAGAATATTCGTTTGGCAGATCAACCTCATCATTAGGTAATAATGCATTGAATTGTGCCTGAGCACATTGTATCGTTAGTAAAAAAAGGATTATTATTTTTTTCATTTTATTTAGGTTTTATGGTAAAACAAAGGATTTTTTACAAAGTCGTAATCGGTAAGTGTTTTTAAGAAAGCAATCAATGCTTCTTTTTCTTCCTGCGTAAGCGGAATACCTGTGTGGGAATTGTTTTGCAACAACGGATCCAAATTTTCTGTATGTTGCACTCCGTTCGAATAAAAATTGAGTACCGATTGTAAAGATCCAAAGCGACCGTCATGCATGTAAGGAGCAGTCAATTCTATATTTCGCAGGCTTGGCACTTTGAATTTGTAGCGATCTGTACGAAAACCGGTAACCTCTTCCCTACCCAAATCGTTCAATTTTGAATTTGGTGGTAATCCGTTGTTTCTAAAACTGTTATCGGTAAAAAGATCGGTCGCGTGACACGAAGCACAATTGTTTTTAAACAGATCCAATCCTTTTAATTCTTGCTGATCGAAATTACCTCCGGCTTCATTTCGAATGTATTTATCGTATTTAGAATCGGCAGAAATCATTATGGTCATAAACTGGGCCAAGGCATTTAAAACGTTTGACGAGCTTACTTCACCATTGCTGAAAGCTGCTCTAAACAGTTGAACATATTGTGCGTCTTGTTTTAATTTTTCAACAATTGTTGGAAGACTTTCGTCCATTTCCAGCGGATTATGAATAGGAACAATAGACAACATTTGAATGCTGTTTGATGCTCCGTCGTAAAAATATTCGCTCTGAAAAATTATATTCTGAACAGAAGGTGCATTGCGTTTGCCGGTAAGATTATCAATTCCGTGGCTTAAATCGTGTCCGTGGTGCGTAAAAGCACTTTGTTGTTCGTGGCAAAAAGCACATGAAACAGAATTATCGCGTGACAGTCTGCCGTCGTAAAACAGTTTTCTACCCAATGCTACACCATTCTGTGTAGGAAAATTAGTATCGATATTCTGCGCTATCTGCGGGAAATTAGATGGAATCTTTAACGAAAAAAGGCTGTCTGCCGGAATGCTTTCATACACATCATCTGACGTACAAGAAAACAATCCAAAAATCATCATTAAACCTGCTATCCGTTTTATCTTTTTAAAATTCATAAAATAAAAAATTAAAGAGGTATTTCGGACAAAAAAAATCTGCCCGAAATATCTGAAGAAACGTAAATTAACTAACGATTTAATGATGCGAACCCGAACCATTGTGCACATGATCTACAAAGAACATCTGCAGCGTATTTTCGGCTATTTTAATAAGATTTTCTCCACCCATAATGCTTGCGTTTGTACCGGCAGCATTCAAATTATCTTGAAGAAGGATTTTATTTCGCCCATCGGTAATTTTATTAGCATCGGCTACTATATGTATGCTTGGTTTATCGGTTTGTCTGATACGCGCTGTTGTAGGTAAATTCAACGTAATTTCGCGGTAATTATCGGTTGACGTGTTGCTACCCTGATGAATCTGGAAATTGAATAATCCCGGTGTTCCCGTTTCCGGTTCTTCGTGATCTTCGTGTTTGGCAGCGTGTGCCGGTTTAAAAGTTCCTTCGAAATTAATAAAACGGTATCCGGTGCTCCACGTCCATGTCAGGTTGTGTTGCACGGCATAATCCCAAAATTCCTGTTGTGCGGTTTCGCCTTCCAGATATTTTTGCTGATCTACACCCAATCCAAATCGTACCTTAACATAATCGCCTGCCGGAATATTTTCTAATTGAACAGTGTGCAGATCGGCTTCTTCGCTAATAATAAAATAGCTTTTTGCTTTAGGATAAATATATTCGGTTCCGTCTGACTTTATCAGCACAATATTGCTTATAATGTAGTTAAAACGGTTAATTGTTAGGGTTTCACTGTTGGAATTGCTGTACGAACTGCCCAAAACAAGTTTGTCGCCGTTAACACCATTATCAAAATAAAGTTCGGCAGCACCAAACGTATTTTCTTCAATTATAGTAGAATTGTCGTCGTTGTTACAAGCCACGAATAAAGATCCCGCAGAGAATAACCATGCGAATGTTTGTATATTTTTTTTCATTTTTAATTAAATTTTAGGTATTAGTAATGGCTCTTTCTGTAGAAAAAAAAGAGTCGTTTTATGACAGCAGAACCAAATACTGGAAAAACTGACTAAAGAGTAATAACTTAAAAGTAATTAAGAAACAGGTGGACGAAACAGAAGTTGCGAAAAGCAAAACCTGTAGATTGTATTGTAAGAAAAAAGTTTTTGTAAGGGAAAATCGTCTATCAAAATGAAACAAAAATCGGTATAAACAGCTTCACAAAATGCCACAGAACTTTCAACAGAAAACGTATGTACTTTTTCTTTTTCGTTACCCGCAGCTGCTTTTGCAAGCTCTTTTTTAAGATGGCATTTACCGTTACATTCCAGTTCGGGTTTGCTTTTGTTTACGCAAAGCTCATTCTTTATATAGTCGTACAAAACCACATACTCCACTGCAGGAAGTATCGGTTTAAAAAACATAAATAAAGATAATATAATGGTTGCTGCTTTCACGCTGTAAAATTGCGGGTGTTTTTAAAATTCACCAAATTAAGGAACGATTATGTACATGATTGGATTGAAAAACAAAACATCATGTGTTTTTACGGAACTGTTCGGGCGTTTTTCCTGTTTGCTTTTTAAAGAACGAAACAAAATACGAAACATGTTCAAACCCCAGTTCAAATGCCACTTCGCCTATTGAAAGATTGGTATAATGTAAAATTCGTTTTGATTCTAAAATCAAATGGTTTCTTATCAACAATCCAGACGAAACGCTAAAATACTGCTTACTTATTTTATTAAGATAGTTTGTGGTTATATTCAGCTGATTTGCGTAATACGACGGTAATTTGAACTGCTTGTAACCAACCTTTACCAAATTTTGAAACTTTTGGGCTTTCTCTTTCGAAAACCCAGGATATTTTGAAATTTTAAGCGGATTGTAATTACGCTCTAATTCAATTAAAAAGATGTTGAGGTATGACCGTAATGCTTTCTGGGCATCTGTTTTCTGGTTAGAAAATTCGCTTTGTGTAAAAGCTAATATATTCTGCACCGAGCAGAAATTATCTTCACTTAACAAGAAAACCGATCTGCCTGAAGTTTCTAAAACAGAAAACTGGTTTAACATGTTATCGTTGTATCGCAGCGAAAAAAATTCTTCGGTAAAGCAGATCACCTTTCCTTTGTAACCTGCATTAAAATGTAGTTTGTTTATACTATTGGGTTTTATAACGGCAATTTGCAAACTGCCTGCTGCATTGGTTTCGTTATCTAAAACAAGGGTACCCACAGCATGTTCTATGATTAAAACCATAAAAAAGCTGTTTTGGTGAAACTCTTGAAAAATAGAATTTGAGGCAACTTCGTGCAAAGTGCCTGCAAAAAAACCGTTTGCGTGATTACCAAATACGTCAATAGTACAAACAGGTAAGTTTCCTATTTGCATATTTTATTTAAATTGATTAATACTGATAAAACTATATTAACCTAAATAAACGGGTGGTTTAAACACCGCCAAAGAAAGTGCATGGCAGTATAAATTGCTGTAGTAAAAATTGCTGTTTTGATTATTTTTTTTAGGGGAAAGATTCCATTTTAAACTGAAAAAATCTTGAAAGAAAACTACATTGCTTTCCACCGAAAAATTCCGACTCGAATTTTTATCCTGCTTTTCAGAACCTTCCGATGCCTTTGCCAATTCCTTCTTTAAATGACATTTTCCATCGCAGTGCATTGCCTTATTGTTTTTATTTACACAAAGTTCGTTTTTAATGTAATCGTAAAAAACCACATATTCCAACAGCGGAATTATTGGTTTTACCAACATAAAAAGTGCAAATATGACAATGATTTTTTTCACAAGGCAAAGATACTTGTTTTAAAAAACAAAACATATTAATAATGTTGTGTAATTTTGCAGCAAATATTTTTTTATGCGTATTGATATTATAACTGTTTTACCCGAATTGATTAGAAGTCCGTTTGAAGCATCGATTTTAAAAAGAGCCATTGCGAAAGGTTTGGTGGAAGTTCATTTTCACAATTTAAGAGATTACAGTACCAATAAGCATAAAAATGTTGACGATTACCAATTTGGCGGCGGTGCAGGAATGGTTATGAGTATTGAGCCGATTGACAAATGTATTACCAAACTGAAAGCCGAACGTACTTACGATGAAATCATTTACATGACACCCGATGGCGAAACGCTGAATCAGCAAATTGCTAACAGCATGTCTATGGTTGAAAATATTATTATTCTTTGCGGACATTACAAAGGAGTTGACCAACGTGTGCGCGATCATTTTATTACAAGAGAAATTTCTATTGGCGATTATGTTCTATCGGGCGGTGAATTGGGTGCTGCCGTTTTATGCGATGCCATTATCAGGTTGATTCCCGGTGTACTTTCTAACGAAACTTCTGCCCTAACCGACAGTTTTCAGGATAATTTACTGGCTCCGCCAATTTATACACGTCCGGCTGAATACAACGGATGGAAAGTGCCTGATATTCTGTTGAGTGGGAATTTCCCTGAAATTGAAAAATGGCGCGAAGAAAAAGCCTACGAACACACACAAAACCGCCGACCCGATTTGTTGGATAGAGAATAATTTAATTGCTAAAGTTGACACTTTTTGTAACATTCCTCTTAAATGTTTACTTACTTTTAAAAGTATCATTATGAAAAAATTTATAAAAAGTATTGCTCTTTTTACGTTAACTTTAAGTTCGTTTTTATCAACAGCTCAAACCGAAAAAAGTTTGTTGTGGGAAATAACCGGTAAAGGTTTAGAAAAACCTTCGTATGTTTTTGGAACCATTCACATGATTTGTAAGGAAGATTATATCATGACTGAAACTATCCAAAATACTCTAAAAAATGTTGATGCTTATTATGCCGAAATTAATTTTGGTGATACTGAAAGCACCGCGCTTTTACAGCAATCTATGATAAGCAAAACACCGCTTTCAAGTCGATTAGATGCTGATAAATACACCATTCTAAAACAATTGTTAAAAGAACAGGTTGATTTAGATATTGCACAATTTGAAAATTTAAGCGACGTAGCTATTGTTAGTATGATTACTTTTAAATCATTCCCTTGTACCGATTTTAAAATGTACGAAATGGAGTTTTTACAAGCTGCAATGATGCAACAAAAAAAATTAGGCGGTTTAGAAACAATTGAAGAGCAAATGGTGATTTTAAGTAAATCATTAGGTAGTAATGCTGCAATTGAAATGCTTAACGATCTTAAAAAAGATGGTTTTAAAACCACTAAAGAAATGATTACTTTATACAAAACACAAGATATTCAAGGTTTGTATAGCTACATGAAGAAAAGCAGTTATATGACTGATGATGTTTATAACGAAATGCTTACCAAGCGAAACCATAATTGGGTTAAAAATATGCCCGAACTTATGAACAACCAATCGGTGTTTTTTGCAGTAGGTGCAGCACACTTAAGTGGTAACGATGGAGTTTTAAAACTTTTGAAAGACGCTGGTTATAATATAAAACCAATAAATATTCAATAAAAACCTAATAAATTATTTAAAAGTGCCTTTTACATTTTCGCATCCAGCAATAATTTTACCACTAACTTATTTGCCTAAACGATGGTTTTCGTTAACTGGGCTTATAATTGGAAGTTTAATGCCTGATTTTGAATACTTCTTAAGAGTGAAGATAAAGAGTGATTTTAGTCATACTTTAGAAGGTGTTTTTTTGTTTGATTTACCTTTAGGAATACTAACTGCTTTCGCTTTTCACAACATTGTGCGAAATAATTTGTTTGATAATTTACCGGATATTTTAAAATCACGCCTTATAATATTCAAAGATTTCAATTGGAATATCTATTTTAAAAAGAACTGGTTAATTATTATTTTTTCTATAATGATTGGGACTTTCTCTCATATTTTATGGGATAGTTTTACTCATGATACAGGATATTTTGTACAAAAAATTGAAATTCTAAATCAATCAGTTGATTTGTTTGATAAGCAGATTCCTATTCTAAAAATCCTTCAACATTTAAGTACATTCATTTGGGCATTTGTAATAGTTTTCGCATTATACAAACTTCGAACACACGCAACAGATAGTAAAAGCATCAACTTAAATTACTGGTTAACATTTTTCGGGTTTATTATTATATTCGCTTTTATTTTTCTAAATGTATCATCTGCACAATACGCCATTGGAAATTTAATAGTTTCAATGATTTCTTTAAGTATGTTAGCGTTGATATTAACATCGCTTGTAATAAAAACAAAACCTAAAACATTCGATTAACACAAAAAACTCATTCACAACAACTTACAAACGTATTTTTATACTATATTTCGTTAAGTATTTTTGTTTTGAATAAATAAAATTTCTTATATTTGCCCCACTTTTGGATCAACCTCTGGCGAAAACCGTGAATGTTGGTTTGAATTAACTTAAAAAATTTATACAATGTCTTTAGATTTAGTAAAGTTCGTACAAGACGAGTTTGTTACAAAAAAAGATTTCCCAGAATTTAAAGCGGGTGATACTATTACAGTTTACTACGAAATTAAAGAGGGTGAAAAAACAAGAACTCAGTTCTTTAAAGGTGTAGTAATTCAAAGAAGAGGATCTGGCGCTACTGAAACTTTTACAATTCGTAAAATGTCTGGTAACGTTGGTGTTGAGCGTATTTTCCCAATGAACATGCCAGCTTTGCAAAAAGTTGAATTGAACCAAAGAGGTAAAGTTCGTAGAGCACGTATTTTCTACTTCAGAGAACTTACAGGTAAAAAAGCTAAAATTAAAGAATTACGTAGAAAGTAATCTTTTAATTAAGAACATAAAAAACACCATTCGTTTGAATGGTGTTTTTTGTTTTTATGAATATTTTAAAATACTGATTATCATAGATTCTTTTACGTTATACAATTATACAACATACTTTATACAATCAAGATTACTGCTTCTTAATCAGTTCCAAATAATTTTTAAGAATAACACCGTATTTACTTTTTGCAACTTCGGGTGATAAGTTTTTATAAATTGTATCTAAATGTTTGCCGTTTGTTGGTGCAACATCGGTTAATGTTATATAAGGAGCAACCTCGTTTTTACCATTTTTCAAAGCAAAATTAACTGCGTTTAAGTAACCCATTCTCGCGCTTCGGTTCAAAACATTTTCTAAACTATCGGCTTTAGCAGTTTGCTGGCTTTGTTGTGCCAAAATGATAGATCGTACCAAATCGGTTTGTTTGTTGGTAAAAACAGTTTTAGTTTTTAAGTATTTTGCATACAGATCTTGATTTTTAGAACCTTCGATTACAGCTCCACCCGAAAAATTATCCAATGAACTGTTGATCTTTAAATTTCCCGGTTCGGCAAAAAACAAAATCAAGTTATCCATAGACTGTGACGTTCCTCGGTTCAATCCTAGATACAAAACTTCAGGTTCATTAAGATCAAAACCAGTTTCAAAAGTCGATTTTCCTTTTAAAACAATACTGTCTAACGTAATCAGCGTACTGTCCTTCAACTGCTGAATGTACAATGTTCCTTGTTTTAATCCTTTAATTTCGCCGGTAATCTGTGTGTTTCCCGATTTTTTGTCGCTGCACGAAACCATCGCAGCAACACCCATAAATAATATAAATAACTTTTTCATATTATTTAAATAGATCCATTCCTGGAATATTCGGCATACCATCTTTTGCAGCAGCAGCCAATTCGGCTTCGTTAATTGCTCCGGCTTTATCCAATGCCTTATTCAACGTTAAAATCAAATAATCTTCTAACTGTTCTTTATCGCTTAATAACTCATCGTTAATATCAATCGTTCTAATTTGTCGGTTTGCAGTAACAGTAACCTTCAATAATCCGTCGGCAGACTGCTCGTCAATCAACACATTATTCAAACGTTGCTTTGTTTCTTCTACTTTTTTCTGGGCTTCCTGTAATTTTCCCATCATACCCATTAAATCTCCAAACATATCTTTAATTTTAATATTTATTACAAAAGTATTAAATTCAACCAAAATCACTAATTAATAATTATGAAACCTACAAATACTTTTATGCTGGCTTTTTGTAGTATTTTTGCAGCTGCATGTTCAACAACAAAAAATAAAATGAATAACACTATAAAAGAACCAATTGCCAAGATAAATCCTACGAATTTAGAGAAACATGGCGATGTTCGTACCGATAATTACTACTGGCTAAACCAGCGCGAAGACCAAGAGGTTATTGCGTATATTGAAGAAGAAAACAAGTATTACAACGATATTACGGCTCATACGAAAGATTTTCAGAAAGATTTATTCGAGGAAATGAAAAGACGTATTAAGGAAGACGATACATCGGTGCCTTATTTTAACAACGGTTACTGGTACATTACCCGATTTGAAAAGGGCAAAGACTACCCTATTTATTCGCGTAAAAAAGGAACTTTAGATGCACCCGAGGAAATTATGTTCGATTGTAACGAATTGGCAAAAGATCAAGCTTATTTTCAGTTGGGCGGTTTAAACATTAGCGACGATAACAAGTTTGCTGCTTTTGGTGTTGACACCGTTTCGCGTCGTGAATTCACTATACAGATTAAAAATTTGGAAACGGGAGAAATTTTTCCAACAAAAATAGAAAAAACAACGGGTGGAAGCACTTGGGCTGCCGATAACAAATCGCTGTTTTATTCTCGTAAAGATGAACAAACGCTTCGTGCCGACCGTATTTTTAAACACACTTTAGGAAACGACGTTGCACAAGACGAATTGATTTTTAACGAGAAAGATGAAACTTTTTCTACATATATCTATCGATCTAAATCGCGTAAATATTTGATTATTGGGTCTGAAAGTACCATGACATCTGAATATCAAATTTTACAAGCATCGAATCCCGACGGAAAATTCAATATTTTTCAGAAACGTTCCCGCGGATTAGAATATTCGGTTTCGCATTACAACGACAATTTTTACATTGTTACCAATAAAGATAAAGCTACCAATTTTAAGTTAATGATTACGCCCGAAACGGCTACAACTAAAGAAAATTGGACGGATTTAATTCCACACCGTGAAGATGTTTTGTTGGAAGGAATCGATATTTTTAAAGATTATTTAGTGGTTTCTGAACGATTCAACGGATTATCGCACATTAAAATTCAACCTTGGCAAAATACAGACCAAGCGTATTATCTGCCTTTTGAAAGCGAAACATTTACGGCTTACACTACAACCAATTTAGATTTCGATACTGAAATACTTCGTTACGGTTATCAATCAATGGCAACGCCTTCATCGGTGATCGATTTTAATATGCGTACCAAAGAAAAAACGGTTAAAAAAGAACAAGAAGTTTTAGGTGGAAAATTCAATAAAGAAAATTATACCGAAGAACGTGTTTGGGCAACGGCGACCGATGGAACTAAAATTCCAATTTCGCTGGTTTACAAAAAAGATTTAAAGAAAGACGGAACAAATCCGCTGCTTCAATACGCTTATGGTTCGTACGGTTCAACAATGGAACCTTATTTTTCTACCGTTCGTTTAAGTTTGTTAGACCGTGGATTTATTTATGCGATTGCTCATATTCGTGGTGGTGAAGATTTGGGTCGCGAATGGTACGAAAACGGAAAACTGCTTAAAAAGAAAAACACGTTTACCGATTATATTGATTGTTCGAAGTTTTTGATCAATCAAAAATACACATCACCGCAACATTTGTATGCTGAAGGCGGCTCTGCAGGCGGTTTGTTAATGGGTGTTGTTTTAAACGATGCGCCTGAATTGTACAACGGCGTTATTGCACAAGTTCCGTTTGTAGATGTGGTCACCACCATGTTAGATGATTCTATTCCGTTGACTACCGGAGAATACGACGAATGGGGAAATCCTAACGAAAAAGAATATTACGATTACATGAAATCGTATTCGCCTTACGATAACGTAAAAGCGCAAGATTATCCAAACCTTTATATTTCGACAGGTTTTCACGATTCGCAAGTACAATATTGGGAACCCGCAAAATGGATTGCGAAACTGCGCGCATTGCGTACAAACAAAAATTTATTGCTTTTAGATACCAATATGGATGCCGGTCACGGTGGTGCATCAGGACGTTTTGAAGCATTGAAAGAAGTAGCCAAAGAATTTGCCTTTCTGTTAGATTTGGAAGGAATCGATAAATAATTCTAAAAAAAATAGTACTTTTGCCACGTTAACTAGCGAGGTTAAAAAATCGCTAAAAACAAAAAAAATGAAAGAAGAGATCCAGGCGCATGAGAATATTTTAGATTTTGTAGGCAATACACCGCTTATCAAATTAAAAAAAATATCTCAAGGTTTAAAAGGAAACTTTTTTGCTAAAGTGGAAGCTTTTAATCCGGGGCACTCATCAAAAGACCGTATTGCTTTACATATTGTAGAAGAAGCAGAACGTAAGGGAATTTTAAAACCAGGCAGTATTATTGTTGAAACAACGTCGGGTAACACCGGTTTCAGCATTGCAATGGTCAGCATTATTAAAGGTTACGAGTGTATTTTGGCGGTATCGTCTAAATCATCAAAAGATAAAATAGATATGCTTAAGGCAATGGGTGCAAAAGTGTACGTTTGTCCGGCAAATGTATCTGCAGACGATCCTCGTTCATATTACAGCGTAGCAAAGCGTATTCATCAGGAAACTGCTGGTTCGGTTTACATCAATCAGTATTTTAACGAGTTGAATATCGATGCACATTACAATACTACAGGTCCTGAAATTTGGAAACAAACCAACGGTAAAATAACGCATTTGGTAGCTTGTTCTGGTACTGGCGGAACTATTTCGGGAACGGCGAAGTTTTTAAAGGAACAAAATCCGAACATCCGTATTTTAGGTGTTGATGCTTTTGGATCGGTTTTAAAGAAATTTCACGAAACGCATGAATTTGATCCGAATGAGATTTACCCGTACCGAATTGAAGGAATGGGAAAAAACTTGATTCCTACCGCAACTGATTTTTCTGTGATAGATCAGTTTATGAAAGTTACCGATGAAGATGCAGCGCACACAGCACGCGAAATATCTAAAACCGAAGGTATTTTTGTAGGATATACATCGGGTGCGGCTTTTCAGGCTGTTCGTCAGTTCGATGCTGAAGGCGAATTTAACTCAAACAGCAATGTGGTGGTTATTTTTCCTGATCACGGATCGCGTTATATGAGTAAAATTTACAGCGACGACTGGATGCGCGAACAAGGTTTTTTCGACAATCAAAAAGTAGAACAAAACGATATTGAATACATCAAATAGTTTTTTTAGAACATAGATATTCATTAAATATAAAAGAGGAAAGCGAAAGTTTTCCTCTTTTATATTTAATGAATATCTATGTCAAGCTGAACTTGTTTAACTTCGTTCAGTTCGCAAGCTCGTGTCAGCTTCTCACAAGAATAATTGCTGAATGCGATTCCGAAACAAGTTCGGAATGACAAGCTTAATGTGAAAAAATCATACTAATTAATTCCTTTGCTATTTCTTGATTAATATATTGTCAGTTATTTCAGATAATCATTTTTTTATTACTTCAACTTAAAAACTTCTTATCTTTTGTAACATTTAAGTAAATAGTTGTACTTACATTAAAAATGATTCTTTAAAAAGTTCACACAGTAAAAAATATAAAAAAAATAGGTTATGAGTCTAAAAATTTCGGGGTTAACAAAAACCTACAAAAACGGCGTTAAAGCGTTAGATAATGTAAATTTAGAAATAGGTAAAGGTATGTTTGGCTTATTGGGTCCAAACGGTGCAGGAAAATCATCACTAATGCGTACCATTGCAACGTTGCAAACTCCGTCATCGGGTTCAGTAACTTTTAACGACATCAATGTTTTAGAAGATAAAAATGCTTTGCGCAGAATTTTAGGTTATTTACCACAGGAATTTGGAGTGTATCCAAACATGTCGGCAGAAACCTTGTTAGATTATTTTGCACAACTAAAAGGCATTACCAAAAAAGACGAGCGTAAAAAAATTATTACCGAAGTACTTACTCTAACTAATTTATACGATGTTCGATCTAAAAGCGTTAGCGGATATTCGGGCGGTATGAAACAGCGTTTCGGTATTGCACAATTACTTTTAAACAATCCGCAATTAATTATTGTTGATGAACCAACTGCCGGATTGGATCCTGCGGAGCGTCATCGTTTCTTGAATGTTTTACGTGAAATTGGTGCAAACCATACCGTAATTTTCTCAACCCATATTGTGGATGATGTTCGTGAATTATGTAACGAAATTGCGATTTTAAACGGCGGTAAAATTCTATTTGAAGGTACACCAACAAGTGGAGAAGAAATGCTAAAAGGTAAAATTTGGGTGCGTATTATTAATCGTTCAGAGTTTGATGAATACAATCAAAAATACAACATTATTTCATCGAACTTTAATCCAGATAACACGTTGAATATCCGTGTATATAATGATGCACAGCCTAACGAAACGTTTGTAGAAGCAAAACCTATTTTAGAAGACGTTTATTTTGTTTCATTAAAAAAAGATAACTAATGCTGGGAACTATTTTTAATTTCGAAACAAAACGCTGGTTTAAAAACTGGCAGTTTTATCTTTATTTTATCCTCTTTTTTGCACTTTCATTCGGTTTAATGGCAGGTGCAATAGGCTATTTTGATGCGTTAACTGTAACAACATCTTCTAATACTGTTATGAATTCGCCAATTGCGATAAGCAGTTTAATGGGCGGCATTGTTAACCTATTAAATTTTATTATTCCGGTAGTTATTGGTACAACAGTTTATCGCGATTTTAAATACAATACGCACACCTTGTTGTTTGCCTATCCTTTTAATAAATTTCAATACCTAATTGGTAAGTTTTTAAGCGGGTTTTTAATAACCGTTATTATAACTTTTTCTATTGGACTAGGATTTTTACTGGCAACACTATTACCATTTGCCAATCCCGATTTGTTGGGACCAATCAACTTGTCAGCATATTTTCAAAGTTATTTGATATTTGTTCTGCCTAATATCTTTTTTATTGGCGCTTTAATATTTATGCTTGTTACCTTAACACGCAACCAGTATATTGGTTTTATTTTTGTCATTGTACTTTTGTTTATTCCAGCAATAATTGGCAGTTTAACAACTAATGTTGACGATAAATTTGTAGCATCGTTATTAGAACCTTTTGGAAACCAAGCGTTAAGTTATGTAACAAAATATTGGACCATTGACGAACAAAATACCTTATTAATTCCGTTAGACGATGTAATTATTTACAACCGTTTAATTTGGATAGGGGTTGGTGTTTTAGCATTGGTAGCCACTTATTTCTCTTTTTCATTTTCACAATCGCCAATAACAATAGGTAGAAAAAGAAAAGCAGAACGTATAACCAAAAACAATTTTGGAAGCATTATTAAGATCAATCTTCCAAAAGTATCATACAGTTATTCATTTATATCGAATTTAAAAACTGCTTTTAGATTATCTAAATTCGAATTTAAAAGCATCGTAAAAAACTGGATATTTATTTCATTAATGATTATTTTATTGATCTTTATTCTTGTATCTAGCTACAGTTTGGGCGAAATGTTTGGTACTAAAACATATCCGGTAACTTGGAAAGTGATTGATTTAGTTAAAGGCAATTTAGATTTCTTTTTATCGATCTTGGTATTTTTATTCTCGGGTGTGTTGTTAAACAATGCTACATCGTCTCGAATGAATTTGTTGATTGATTCTACTCCAGTACCAAATTGGAGTTTACTACTATCAAAATTTATTGCTTTGGTAGAAATGGTTTGTGTTGTTTTCTTGGTAGGAATTTTATCAGGAGTATTAATTCAGGCTTATTTAGGATACTATAATTTTGAATTAGGTCAGTATTTTTCTGAATTCTTCGGCTTACAACTAATTGATTATGTAATACTGATACTTTTATCATTATTCATTCAGGCATTTTTCCGCAACTATTTCATAGGTTTTTTCATCATCTTTATAGTAGTACAAATGCTTCCGTTTGCAATAGGCAAGTTAGGAATAGAACAAGCTGTTTTTCATTTAAATTCAGATCCAGGTTACAGTTATTCTGATATGGATGGATACGGAACCGTACGCGGTTATTTCTACTATAAGCTGTATTGGTTGCTTTTCGGATTTGTTCTTTACGGATTAACCCTGCTTTTCTGGCGTCGTGGTATTTTATCAAACGCAAAAGAACGCGTTCAGTTGTTTGTAAAACGCTTTAAACCTGCAGTAGCCGTACCGTTAGTTGTTGCCTTGTTAGCATTTGTTGGTTTGGGATCGGCTTTGTATTACCAAGAAGTGAAGTTAGAACCTTATTACACAGCACAAGAATATGAAAAACAGCAGGTAGATTTTGAAAAGAAATATAAAAAATTCGAAAAGCATGCACAACCGCGTATTGTTGACGTAAAAGTTGATATGGATATATATCCGAACCAACGCAATTACAAAGCGGTGGTAAACTATGTAATGGTTAATAAATCAGACAAAGCTATTGATTCTCTTTTTATCAATTATGGTAAAAATTTAAAGAAAATTACTTTTGGTAAGGATAACAAACGTGTGTTGAACGACACTGTTATGAAATTTGATATTTACCGATTGAATCAACCTTTAAATCCGGGCGATTCTTTAAAAGTACAAATGGTAGTTGAAAATAAATCAAATACTTGGTTACAAGATCGATCGCCGATTATTGAAAACGGAACGTTTATAAACAACGGTATGTTTCCTTCGTTTGGATACAGTGATTCAGCAGAAATTCAAGATAACGATGTGCGAAAGAAATACAATTTGGCACCACGTGAACGTATGGCTGCGACAGATGATCCGGAAGCTCGTAAAAACACCTATATATCAAACGAAGCCGATTGGATTACTTTTGAAACAACGGTAAGTACAGCAGGCGATCAAACAGCAATTGCACCGGGATATCTTCAAAAACAATGGCAAAAAGACGGCAGAAACTATTTCCATTACAAAATGGATCAGAAAATGTTGAATTTCTACGCTTTTAATTCGGCAAGATATGAAGTTAAAAAAGAAAAGTGGAACAACCTGAATTTGGAAATCTATTATCATAAAGGTCACGAATACAATTTAGATCGAATGATGGATGCCTTGAAAAAATCGTTGGCTTATTACAGCGAAAATTTTGGAGAATACCAGCACAAACAAGCGCGTATTATAGAATTTCCAAGAACTATGGGAACTTTTGCACAAGCTTTTGCGAACACCATGCCTTTTTCTGAAGCGATTGGTTTTATTGCCGATGTTGACAGTGAAGATCCAGATGCGGTAGATTATCCTTTCTCTGTTGTATCGCACGAAATGGCACATCAATGGTGGGCACATCAGGTAATTGGTGCAAATGTTAAAGGAGCTACATTATTGTCTGAATCGTTATCAGAATACAGTTCTTTAAAAGTTTTAGAGAAAGAGTATGGTAAGTTCCAAATGCGTAAATTCTTAAAAGATGCGTTAGACAATTATTTAATGGGAAGAACCCGTGAATGGAAAGAAGAAAATCCGTTAATGTATAACGAGAACCAACAGTATATTCACTACAACAAAGGATCGTTGGTACTGTATGCAATGAGCGATTACTTGGGCGAAAAACGTTTTAACGATATATTGAAAGCGTACGTTTCACAAGTTAAATTCCAAGAAGCTCCGTACACCAATTCTATTGAATTTGTAAATCATTTAAAAGCGAATACTCCGGCGAATTTACAGTATTTGATTACAGATATGTTTGAAACCATAACATTGTACGATAATAAAGTGGATAAAGTTGAATTAAAACCTTTAAAAGACGGTAAATATCAGGTTGATATTTCGTTCATTGTTTCAAAATATAGAACTTCTCCAAAGGGTACGCAGATCTATAAAGATGCAAAAGGAAATACATTGGTAGGTAAAGATGGTAAAAAAGAAGTAAAATCGTATCCTTTAAATGATTATGTAGAAGTGGGTGTTTTTGGCGAAAAAACCATTAAAGGAAGCTACGAATACGAAAACGAATTACACAATAAAAAATACCTGATTAATAAGGTAAATAATAAGGTAAGCATCATTGTTGATAAAAAACCTGTTGAAGTTGGCGTTGACCCTTACAACAAGTTAATTGACCGTGATTCTAATGATAACCGTAAAAAAGTGAATTAGTTATAACCAAAAACCTCCATTCAGATTGAATGGAGGTTTTTACTTTTAGAAACAAAAAATCCGAAGCTAGTTAGACTTCGGATTTTTTGTTTGATATATTTTCTTATCTCGAATAATTTGGAGCTTCTTTTGTAATGGTAACATTATGTGGATGTGATTCGCCGATACCTGATGCTGTTAACTGAACAAAACGAGCTGTTTCTTGTAATGTTGGAATATCTTTAGCACCGCAATAACCCATTCCGGCACGTAAACCACCAATAAACTGTGTCATTGATTCGTTTAATTCGCCTTTGTAAGGAACACGACCTTCAATTCCTTCTGGAACTAATTTCTTAACATCGTCTTCCACATCTTGGAAATAACGGTCTTTTGAACCATGCTTCATAGATTCTACTGAACCCATTCCGCGGTATGTTTTAAATTTACGACCTTCGAAAATAATGGTTTCTCCCGGAGATTCTTTTGTTCCTGCCAACATAGATCCTAACATAACACAGTCTGCACCTGCGCCTAATGCTTTAGGAATATCGCCCGTATAACGCAAACCACCATCGGCAATAACCGGAACGCCAGTTCCTTGTAAAGCAGCGGCAACTTCCATTACGGCAGAAAATTGAGGAAAACCAACACCTGCAACAACTCGAGTTGTACAGATTGATCCCGGACCAATACCCACTTTAACGGCATCGGCACCTGCTTCAGCCAAATATAAAGCAGCTTCTGCAGTAGCAATGTTTCCTACTACTACATCAATTTCCGGGAAGGCAGCTTTTACTTCTTTCAAAGTATTTACCACACCTTTTGTATGTCCGTGAGCAGTATCAATAATCAAGGCATCAACACCGGCAGCAACCAACGCTTTTGCACGATCAACCGCATCTGCGGTTACACCTAAAGCAGCAGCAACGCGTAAACGACCGAATTTATCTTTGTTTGCGTTTGGTTTTAAGGTCAATTTGGTAATATCGCGGAAAGTAATTAAGCCTACCAATTTATAATCGCCGTTTACTACAGGCAATTTTTCTATTTTGTTTTCCTGAAGAATTTGTTCCGCATCAGAAAGCGTAGTTCCTTCTAATGCAGTAACCAATTTATCAACAGTCATTACTTCTAAAATAGAACGTTCGTTCTTTTTCTCGAAACGTAAATCTCTGTTTGTAACAATTCCTTTTAAAATTTGGTTTTCGTCAACCACAGGAATTCCGCCAATACCGTTCTCTCTCATCGCCGTCTTCGCATCGCCAACAGTTGCGTTTAAAGGTAACGTTACAGGATCAATGATCATACCTGATTCTGCACGCTTTACTTTACGCACTTCCTGTGCTTGTTGCTCAACCGTCATGTTTTTGTGCAAAACGCCGATTCCGCCTTCACGAGCCATAGCAATTGCCATAGCACTTTCTGTTACGGTATCCATTGCAGCTGAAATCACAGGAACGTTTAAGGTAATGTTTCTTGAAAATTTTGATTGAATGCTTACTTCGCGCGGTAATATTTCTGAGTAAGCAGGTATTAAAAGTACGTCGTCATAGGTTAATCCTTGTCCGACAATTTTAGTTGTATATGCCTTCATGTTGCAATTGTAGTTGAATTGCATGCGAATTTAATGATTTTTTACGATATAATAAAATTTTAGTGATAAAAATTAAATATCTTCAACGCTTCGTTATACGCAGCTTCAAAAGAAGTCATCTGAACATTAGTTGCAGTTTTGCTTGCCGTAAAATAACTCAACATTTTTTCAGTTGGCATATTTCCTGTTAAATCGTCTTTTGCCATCGGGCATCCGCCAAATCCTTTAATAGCTCCATCAAAACGAATACAGCCTGCTTTGTATGCAGCATCAACTTTTTCTAACCAAGCATCGGGAGTTGTATGCAAATGCGCACCAAATTCGATATTAGGATATTTCGGTATCAAATTAGAAAAAAGATAATCAATATCTTCTGCAGTAGAAGATCCAACGGTATCAGAAAGCGACAAGATCGTCACGCCCATGTTAGCCAGTTTTTCTGTCCATTCGCCCACAATATCAACATTCCAAGGATCTCCGTACGGATTTCCGAAGCCCATAGAAAGATAAGCCACCACTTCTTTATTGGTTTTATTGGCGATTTCTAAAATTTCTTGTAAGGTAACGATTGATTCAGCAATAGTTTTGTGCGTATTACGCATTTGAAAATTCTCTGAAATAGAAAAAGGAAAGCCTAAATACTGAATTTCGTTATGAACCGATGCCATTTCGGCACCTTTTGTATTTGCAATAATAGCCAGTAATTTTGTTTTGGTTTCCGATAGATCCAACTGTGCCAAAACCTCGGCAGTATCCTGCATTTGCGGAATGGCTTTAGGCGAAACAAAACTTCCGAAATCTAACGTATCAAAACCACAACGCAACAACGATTGAATGTATTGAACTTTTTGTTCGGTAGGAATAAACATTTTAATGCCTTGCATAGCATCGCGCGGACATTCTATTATTTTTACTGGCTTCATAAGTTTCAAAGATAATAGAAAGATAAAATATCTGCAAAAAAATAAACGATTAATGTTTACCTATTTAATCCACATAAATACAATAAGGGCAATAAAAATAGCAATCTGAAAATAATTCATATACCCTTGAACGTATTTGTTTTTCATTAAGAATTTACTGACATATCCGCTTAAAACAGCGATCAAACAAAATACAATCAATGCCTGCAACATAAAAATACTTCCTAGAGTATAAACCTGCATTTTAATGTTTCCTAATTCGGGATGTAAAAACGAAGGAAATAACGACAAAAAGAACAGCATGATCTTTGGGTTCAGAATGTTCATTATTAATCCTTGCTGAATCTGTTGAAATACGTTGCTTCGTGAAATTGGTGCGTGATCCACACTAACCGTAATAGGTTCGATTGGTGCTTTATATAAAAGGTAAATGATTCGAAGCAAATACAACGTTCCGAAAACTTTTATAGCGATAAAAAGCCACGGAATAGCTACAATTAAGGTCGATATTCCAAACGCCAGCAATGTGGTATGAAACAGCAACCCCGAACTTAAACCTATTACGGCTGCAATTCCAAACTGTTTTCCTTTGGCTAAACTTGTCGACAAAACATACATTATATCGGGTCCCGGCGAAATGGTTAACGCCAAACTTGTAAAAAAGAACGATATAATGATTTCAAGTGTCATT
The DNA here is from genome assembly GCF_008629655.1 of Paenimyroides baculatum. Taxonomy (GTDB): domain Bacteria; phylum Bacteroidota; class Bacteroidia; order Flavobacteriales; family Flavobacteriaceae; genus Flavobacterium; species Flavobacterium baculatum. The sequence continues at coordinate 462,478 of NZ_VWSG01000001.1, read as the reverse complement.
AACTGCGTTTTAAAATAGCCTGATTGATTTCTTTAATCAATGCCGGACCTTCGTAAATAAAACCTGTGTAAATTTGAACTAAAGTAGCACCAGCATCTAATTTCTCCAACGCATCGGCAGCAGAATGTATTCCGCCTACACCGATTATAGGGAACGATTTATTGCTTTTTTCTGATAGAAAACGAATTACTTCTGTTGATCTTTTTGCTAACGGCTTGCCAGACAATCCGCCCATTTCTGTTTGATTTACAGATTGTAACCCATCACGTGAAATAGTAGTATTTGTAGCAATTACACCGGCAATTTTGGTATCGTTTATAATATCGATAATATCCAGCAATTGCTCATTGGTTAAATCGGGAGCAATTTTTAATAGAATTGGTTTTTGCTTTGGTTGCTGAAGGTTTTTATTTTGTAAAGTCGATAATAATTCCGTCAACGGTTCTTTATCTTGTAACGCACGTAAATTTGGTGTATTTGGCGAACTTACATTCACTACGAAATAATCAACATACGGATACAAAGCATCGAAACAAATTAGGTAATCGTTTACTGCTTCTTCGTTTGGAGTGACTTTGTTTTTACCGATGTTTCCACCAATTAAAACACCTTTATTCTGCTTTAAACGTTCAATTGCCAAATCAATTCCGCCATTGTTAAAGCCCATTCTATTGATAATTCCAAAATCTTCTTTTAAACGGAACAAACGTTTTTTAGGATTTCCCTCTTGCGGTTTTGGAGTAATGGTTCCGATTTCGATAAATCCGAAACCAAACGCATCTAATTCATTGTAAATTTTTGCATCTTTATCTAATCCAGCAGCCAAACCAACCGGATTTTTAAATTTCAAGCCAAAAACTTCTCGTTCTAATCTTTTGTCGTTTACCTGATAAATCGATTTAAAAACCGATTTCATACCCGGAATGGCGTGCATGGTTTTTATCATTGAAAAAGTAAAATGATGCACTTTTTCAGGATCAAAATTAAATAAAAGCGGACGAATTATTGACTTGTACATGATTGCATAATTTAAAGCTTTGCAAAAGTAGTTTTTTTGAAATCAAATTAAAAGATTTAATAATTGAAAGATTTAAAAACGCTGCCTGTTTATAAAAAAAACCTACAATATTATTGAAATCTTGCAGGTTTTAACTTTCGACTATAAACTTTGAACTCAAAACATTATTCACAACCATCAATTGTACAAGACTCTCCTTCTGCTGATTTATTCACGTTGGTTTCGTTATACGTTTGCGTTAAAGCATCCACAAACAAATCTACAGGTTGTGCGCCCGAAAGAGTGTATTTATCGTTCAACAGAAAAAACGGAACGCCTGTAACACCAATATTACGTGCTTCTAAAATATCCTGTTTCACCTCATAATCAAACGAATCGGAATTTAAAACATACTGTGCCTGATCGGAATCCAAACCTAATTCTTCGGCAATATTTACCAATACGTCGTGATCTGCAACATTTTTTCCATCGATAAAATAAGCATGAAACAACAATTCTTCCGCCTCATTCGCCTTATTGCTTTTGGCTGCAAAATGGATCAGTTTGTGAGCCGGAAAAGTATTTGCAACAATTGCATTTTCTATATTAAAACCAATGCCCACCTGTTTGCCCATATCTTTTATACGCTGTTGCATTTGTTCGATCTGTTCAATAGGCATTCTTTTGCGCTCGGCAAGGTATTCGTTAATTGTTTTCGATCCCGATGTTTCACTCAAATCAGGATCTAACTGGTAACTTTTCCATTCTACTTCCACTTCATCTTTAAAAGGAAGTTTTTCTAAAGCGGCTTCAAAATTTCCCTTTCCTATATAACAAAACGGACACATGATATCCGACCAAATCTGTACTTTCATTTTAATAAGTTTTACTCAAATTTACGGCTTCAATATTAATTTTCTATGAAATTTATGCCAAATATTTCTGCTGAAAAATAAAAGCGTAATTTTGACTGTTGAACGAAATAAACCCTAAATAATTTGAAAAACCGAGGGGTTTATGATATATTTGAAAAAATCACAATAAAAGTAAGATTCTATGAAAACCCTACGTATTAAAAACATGGTTTGCCCGCGATGTATTATGGTAATTGAAAAAACGATGGAAGATTTAGGTTACGATTTAAATGACGTAGATTTAGGAATGATTGAATTTCATGAGCCAATTACACTTGATGACCGCGATAAAATTGAAAACGCGATTAAACCTTTAGGTTTTGAGATTTTGAGCGATAGAAAAAGCATGCTGATTGAACGTATTAAAAATCAGATTATTGAACTTGTTTCTAAAGATATGAACGATTTAACCATTACGCTTTCTGAATATTTGGCAAGCAAGCTGCAAACGGAATACCATACATTAAGTTCGCTTTTTTCAACGCAGGAATCGCAGACTATTGAGCAATACTACATTCTTCAAAAAATAGAAAAGGTTAAGGAATTACTGGTTTACGATGAGTTGACTTTAAGTGAAATTGCCTACAAAATGAATTACAGTTCGGTTGGGCATTTAAGCAATCAGTTTAAAAAAGTAACCGGTTTGGCACCAACGCATTTTAAAGAAGTAAAGATTTCTAAAGAAGAAGTTCTACAAAATATAGAAACTAAATAAAACCTCTTTTACAGAGGTTTTTTCTTTTTTGATTTAAGCAGATTACAAATTATACAAACCTTTTTTGCAATTGTGTAAGTCGGTTTTTAGGCATTCGGCGTAATTTTACAGAAAGAATAAAATTATGAAAACCCGATATAAAATAAACGAAATGACGTGCAGCGGCTGTCAAGCCAAAGTTGCCGAAGCGTTACAAACTGTTGCTGATAAAGTTGATGTCAGCCTGAATCCTGCCGAAGCTGTTATAGAATCGAACAAACAAATTGCATTGGAAGATTTACAGCACGCACTTTCGCATAAAGGTCCGTACACGATTCAGGAAATTATTGTAAATGCAGACGGGTCTGAAGAACTTTCAGAAATTGCGCATCATGCTGTACACAATCACAACAATCATAACGAACCACCCAAACAGTTAGAACATTTAGCCGGTAAATATTATTGCCCTATGTTGTGCGAAGGCGATAAGGTTTACGACAGCAATGTCGGCTGTCCAGTTTGCGGAATGGATCTGGTACAAATTGGCGGATCAACCAATAATAACGAGGAACTTAATCATCTAAAAAAACTGTTGATACAATCGGCAGTTATAACAATTCCCGTGTTTTTTATTGCCATGTTTGGCATGAGTCACGATAGTTTTATCTACAAAATAATTCCATTCAACGTTGCGCTTTGGCTACAGTTTATTGGCACAACTGCTGTTTTATTTTTGGGCAGAAAATACTTAAAACGAGCATACGTTTCCTTTAAAACCTGGAATTTAAACATGTTCAGTTTAATTGGTTTGGGTGCAGTTGCTGCTTACGTTTTCTCGGTTTACGTACTTTTAAACCCGCATGCATTTCACGCAAACGATCATTTGCCGATTTATTTTGAAAGCGTTGCTGTGATTTTTACACTGATGATTTTAGGACAGTGGTTAGAAGCCCGAGCGCATCAAAAAACAAAATCATCGTTAGAACATTTACTGAATCTTGTTCCGCAGAAAGCAACGATTTTAATCAACGGAAATTCAACAGAAATTGATATTGATAAAGTACAGATGAACGATGAATTGTTAGTTAAACCCGGCGAAAAAATTCCAGTTGATGGTATTATTCTATCCGGAAAAACATCTGTAAACGAAGCCTTGCTAACCGGAGAACCTTTGCCTGTAAACAAAAAAGAAAACGATGAGGTTTTGGCAGGAAGCATTAATACCAATCAGGCTTTTACCATGAAAGCAACCCGAATTGGGCAAACAACAACCATTGCGCAGATTATTGAAATGGTTAATAAAGCCAGTCTTTCGCGTGCGCCCATTCAACGTTTAGCCGATAAAATTTCGGGTTATTTTGTACCAATCGTCGTTTTAATTGCTATTTCTACTTTTTTTTACTGGGGATTTGTTTCAACCGAAGCATCACTTTTATTCGGTTTGCAAAACGCCATTGCGGTATTAATCATTGCATGCCCGTGTGCATTGGGCTTGGCAACTCCGGTTTCAATTTCAGTAGGAATTGGAAAAGGAGCCGAATACGGAATTCTGATAAAAAAAGCCGAAGCCTTGGAATTATTGCAGAAAACAAATGTAATTATTACCGATAAAACCGGAACGCTGACCGAAGGAAAACCATCGTTAGAACAAATTATTTCCTTGAAAGATTTTCCAGAAGAAGAATTGATCAAAATTACTGCCGATTTAAATGCAAGCAGCGAGCACCCGATTGCAAAAGCTTTTACCGATAAAGCAAAAGAGCGAAATATCGACTTTAAACCGATAAAAATGGTTGCGAATGTTCAAGGAAAAGGCATGCAGGGAATGATTAACGGCAAAAAGATCTTATTAGGAAACGAAACTTTATTGAAACAAAATCAGTTAGAAATATCAACAGAAATAAAATCGAAAGTAACCGAAATTCAAAATCAAGGGAAGACGGTTTCATACATCGTTATAAATAATGAATTGGTCGGTTTGGCAGTTATTCACGATGCGGTAAAAACCGAAGTGAAAGAAACCATAGCGTATCTTCATTCAAAAAACATAAAGATCATTATGTTAACGGGCGATCATCAACTAACAGCGAACGCCATTGCAAACCAAGTAGGAATTGATGAAGTTTTTGCACAGCAGCTTCCACAAGATAAATTGTCAATGATAGAATCGATCCAAAAAGAAGGAAAAATAATTACCATGATTGGCGACGGAATTAACGATGCACCCGCATTGGCAAAAGCCGATGTTGGAATTGCAATGGGCAATGGATCAGATCTGGCGCAAGATTTTGCAAAAATCACACTGTTAAACAGTTCATTTTCTAACCTAAAAAAAGCATACAACTTAAGTGAACATGTAATGAAAAACATTCAGCAAAACCTGTTTTTCGCTTTTATTTATAATGTAATCGGTATTGCGGTTGCAGCGGGAGTTCTGTATTACGCTACAGGAATGCTGCTTTCGCCTATGATTGCTGCTTTAGCAATGTGTTTAAGTTCGGTATCGGTTATTGGAAATGCGGTGCGTTTACGAAATGTAAAATTATAAAATCAATAAAATTGTTAATCGTTTAAAATTGATGTATTTTCGCTTGGTAAAAAATAATATCAATCAACAAATATGAAACAAGTACCTTTAAATGACGTTCACGTTGCTTTAGGAGCAAAAATGGTTCCTTTCGCAGGATTTAATATGCCGGTTCAATACGAAGGCGTTAATATTGAACATGAAACGGTAAGAAACAATGTGGGTGTTTTTGATGTATCGCACATGGGATTATTTAAAATTTCGGGAGATAAAGCTTTAGATTTGGTTCAAAGAGTAACATCTAACGACGCTTCTGTTTTGGTTCCTGGAAAAGCGCAATATAGCTATTTACCTAACGATAAAGGTGGAATTGTTGACGATATTATTACTTATAAAGTTAGCGATAACGAATATTTAATGGTTGTAAATGCATCGAACATCGATAAAGATTTCGAATGGATTTCTTCTAACAACTCAATGAATGCTGCATTTGAAAATTTATCAGATCAATATTCATTATTGGCAATTCAAGGTCCAAAAGCTAACGAAGCTATGCAATCCTTAACAAATGTTGATTTGGCTAACTTGAAGTTTTATACGTTTGAAGTTGGAACTTTTGCAGGCAAAGAAAACGTTATTGTTTCGGCAACTGGTTATACAGGATCGGGCGGAATTGAAATTTATGCTAAGAACGAAGATGTTGTACATATTTGGAACGAAGTTTTAAAAGCAGGTGAATCATTTGGAATTAAACCAATTGGTTTGGCAGCACGTGATACGTTGCGTTTAGAAATGGGATACTGTTTATACGGAAACGAAATTAACGATACCACTTCGCCAATTGCAGCAGGTTTAGGTTGGGTTACAAAATTTACGAAAGATTTTGTAAACAGCGAAAACATTAAAGCCGACAAAGAAAACGGTGTTTCAACAAAATTAATAGGTTTTGAAATAATTGATCGTGGAATTCCACGTCACGATTACGAAATTGTTGATGCAGAAGGAAACGTTATTGGTCATGTTACTTCAGGAACACAATCACCATCTTTAAACAAAGGTGTAGGAATGGGGTATGTAAACAAAGAATTTGCGAAAGAAGGATCAGAGATTTTTATCCGAATCCGTAAAAACGACATAAAAGCACAGGTTGTTAAAACACCTTTTTATAACAAGTAAAGAATATCACAATAAAAAACGAAGCTTAAAAGCTTCGTTTTTTTATTCTTCTTTTTTAGAACTCGGAATTTTAAAAATTGCTTTAACACTAAAATTACCAGCAATGTTTCCAATAAAGCTGTTGTTCGAATTGAATGAGTAGTTTAAATTATTCGTAAAGCTAATATATTCTTGATGCTCAATACCAAGACTGAAATTCTCATGAATATTAAAGCTATAACCAAAACCAAATCCAAAGCCTACATGTTCTTTTCTTAAATTATCAATTTCTACTTTTCCTCCTCCAAAATTGGCACCTGTCAAAAAACTTACAGTAGGTCCGAAATTAATATGCCAATTTCTTGATTTACCAATATGAATGTTAGCATGAATAGGAATTGCAACAAAATTGAGTTTCTCACTTTCGTAAAAATATCTGTAATAATAATTGTCTTGCGGATTGTTAATCAGTTCACTAGAATAAACGGAACTTCCTAATGTTTGATACTCTAAACCGGTTCTCAAACTCCAACGATTATTCATGTAAAAATCTGCAGTAACTCCAAAAACCGGTGTGTACAAAGCTTTGTTTGAATCACCAATGTATGTAATATCCCCATAGTAATTAGAGCTATTAATACCAACAAACGGCGCAATTTCAATATCGTTTCTCTCTCTTACCTGTGAATACAAAGAAGATGAAACCAAGATCGAAAACAACAAAAGTTTTTTCATAGATTATTCGTTTTCTATTTTAGATCCTAACTTAAAAATAGCTTTTACCGAAAAACTACCAAAATAATTTCCAATAAATAGATCATTGTTATTATATTGAGATTTTAAGTTATTAGCAAAACCTATATACTCTTGGTGATCTATACCAATGCTAAAACGCTCATTAATATATATTTTATATCCAATACCAAATCCTAAACCTAATTGTACCGGATTAATACCTTGCTTCATATCTTTTCCGTTTGATGTAGCATCTGTCAGAAAACTAACCGTAGGACCAAAATTTAAATACCATCTTCTATTTTTAGAGAAGTGATAATTAGCATGTAGTGGCACTGAAACAAAATTTATTTTTTCTTTAAATGTAGAAGAATAAAAACCAAAATCTTGCCCTTGCGATCCCATTGCTTGATATTCTAAACCGGTTTTAATACTCCATCTGTTATTTAAGAAATAGTCTGCATTTATTCCGAAATAAGGATTTTGTACCGCTTGATTAAAAACTCCAACATCTCCATAATAATTAGCTGATGAAATTCCAATAAAAGGCGCAATTTCAATTTCCCCTTTTTCTCTAACTTGAGCATTTGCGGCAAAAGATGCCAGCAAAGCAATAAAAAGTGTTTTTTTCATGTTTTTTGAGCTAAAATAATTCGTGTTTTTTTTTACAGAAAAACATCTTTTCTATAATTTTGCGTAAAATTAATAAAAATAGAAATGGGAAGAGCGTTTGAATTTAGAAAAGCTAGAAAAATGAAACGTTGGTCGGCAATGGCTAAAACGTTTACGCGTATTGGTAAAGATATCGTTATGGCTGTTAAAGAAGGCGGACCTAGCCCTGAAACAAATGCCCGTTTACGTGCTGTTATGCAGAATGCCAAAGCTGCTAATATGCCAAAGGAAAACGTGGAACGTGCCATTAAAAAAGCATCAGATAAAGATACGGCCAACTATAAAGAAGTTTTGTTTGAAGGCTATGCACCACACGGAATTGCCATATTAATTGAAACTGCTACAGACAATAACAACAGAACCGTTGCCAACATTCGTTCGTACTTTAATAAATGTAACGGAACCATGGGAACACAAGGATCGGTTGAGTTTATGTTCGATCATACCTGCAACTTCAGAATTGCAAAAGTAGAAGGTCTAGATTTGGAAGAATTTGAATTAGAACTGATTGATGCCGGTGTTGATGAAATTTTTGAAGACGAAGACGGAATTTTGATTTACGCTCCTTTTAACAGTTTCGGATCAATTCAAAAAGAACTGGAAGAACGCAACATGGAAATTCTTTCATCTGGTTTTGATCGTATTCCGCAAGTAACAAAAGAACTTACCGAAGAACAAATTGCCGATGTTGAAAAATTATTAGAAAAAATTGAAGAAGACGATGATGTACAAAACGTTTATACAACAATGGCTTAAATATTAAAAAACAAAGCGTTTCATTTCTGAAACGCTTTGTTTTTATCTAACTTCTTTAATTAAATGGACATACCCAACATAAGTATCAAACAAAGTTTTAAAATGATAAAAATATGTTCCTGATGGCAGTTCACGGGTATTTTTGTCCTGGCCTTTCCATTGATCGGTATATCCTTCACCGTGATGGTAAACCTCCATTCCATAACGATTAAAGATTTTTACTTCGGTTGGATTAAAAATTTCTATATCAAAACCATCGTTCAAGCCATCTCCGTTAGGCGAAATTCCTTTAGGAACCACACAATCATTTAGCTGTAAGTGAATAATATTATCGCACCAAAGTTTTGTTTTACCTTTTGCTTTTATATAAATAATATACGGAAAACGTGGTGGCTGATAATTGTTAATATTAGTAATTTCATTGATTTCTGCTTCGGCATCAGCTTCGGTTTCATAAAATTTCAATTCAACTTCATCAACGTACGGAAACATTCTCGGCAAAAGCAAATATGCCAAAGACAAGTTTGCTGCCAATGGGTTGTTTTTAAAATTACAAATCATTAAAGGTTCTTTTAGCTCTGTAAAAGGTTTCATTCGCGCTGTGATTTTAAAAGAAGTGGTGTTTGCACAACCTGTAATTTTATCTTCAACACGAACCCAAATAGTTTTAGAAGTATGACTTTTTAATTCGAAATAATCAAAATCCTGAATTTTTCCTGTGCCGCTTTCTGCCTCTTCTTGGCTTTCATGAAAACTAATGTTAACATTGTTGCTTGTACTGGCTTCAAACTGTTTTGATGTTAAATCAAAAATAACAAATCCTTGCTCGTCTCTATCACAAACAATGATATCGCTCGGCTTGTTTACTTCGGGACCAAAAATTAAGGTAACATTTTCAGTATCGGTATTATTGGTTTCGTCTATTTCAACTACTGTACTGGTTACATCACCGTCGTCATCAACACTTGCCTTTATCGTAAAATTATCACCAAAAGATTCCGGAATTGTCAAAGTAATTGTTCCAATTTCAGAACCATTTATCGGAATGTTGCTTTTTGTAGTTGATGATCCAACCAAAACATCATCGGCATAAAAAGCAATTGGAACATTTTTAACCAATTGCGTGGTACCGTTTGTATTATAAACCGTATAATTAACCTTTATTTCTCTACTGTTACAAGCAACATCTATTTTATCAACATTGATTGTAGCATCGGCAAAAAGACTGCTTAATGCTACAAGAATATTATTTACAATGATTAAATCCTGACCTGTTTTTATATGTACGGTCATTGAAGTATCGCCTAATGAAATAAAACTACCTACCTGAAAATAATCAATATCCATATTCCACAAATTTGCTGCTGCAGTATAGGTATTGGTAGAATTAAACACATTATTAGCAGGATTCAACGGCGGATTACTGACGATTTTACCATTAATCCTCAACTCTTCGGCAACTGCAATATTCTCGTCGCCTTCCCAAGCTAAAAAACCAACTTTTGCGTTATTAACGTTGGTAACGTTTAAACCGTTTAGTGCAATAGTAACATTTTGACCAGTGTGATCAACAATCTGAAAACCTTCATAAACACTTACAACTCTGTTTGGCAATACAAGATCTTCATATATCACAACAATGGACCAGCCTGCGTAGTTACTTCCTGTTGGACAATGTGGCGGTATAACGTTTGTTAAATCTAAATCGGACAAAGTGTAATTCACATTACCTGTAGCTTTTACAAAAGTAGTAACATCTGCAAATGCTCCAAAAAACTCTAATCCTGTTGGTCCAATTGTTGTAAATGTTTTTTGGGCAGTTATATGTGTGCCATTTAATTTTACATTTAAATCGGCTTCTGCTAAAGTTCCAGAACCAGACCAATATAAGAACGCAGCCTGTATATTTGCATTAGCATTTAAGTTAAGTAACGCACTTGATTGTGTTAAAATAGTACACTGCGCACCTGTACCATTGGGACCACTATTCATGGTATTGCCAATCATAAAAAAATCGTAACGCCCCGTGTACTGTTTAAACAATTTAACAGGTTGGCTATACGCTAAAAAGCACGAAAAAAATATTAATAATCGTAGTATTTTTATCATAACCGAAATAGTTTCAATAAAAATACAAAAAATTAACTATCAATTAGTTATTTAAAATCATACTCTATAAATTTAATGTCCCATTTTTTAGTTAGGTATAACCATTTACTATTACTTTGAACAATTAATGTGTCTTTAGACTGTCCGAATTTATATGGAATTTGATATTCTTCTATATTCTGGTAATTTTTGGTATTGTAACTTGATTCATATACCGATTTAATAAATTGTTCATTATTATACCAATACAATCTATCTTTTTTATTGTAATAATAAGAATCGTCATCCGATGATTTTCTTAAAAAACGTAAATATTCATTATCTAAATAAAGAATTTCATCTGGTCCTATTCCAACCAAACCATGTGATATTCCTATTTCTTTATCACGCTTTAATGAATCGGGAGGATAAACTCCATTCAACTGCCAAAAACCTTGTAAATCTTCAGATTTTGGTTTTGTTTTATAATCATTTAATATATCGTCAATTTCGTTATTGCAGCTAAATAGTGCAAAAACAGCTGTTAAAAATAGTATCTTTCTCATTAATGTAAGTATTTTCTGCAAATCTATTGATTATTTTATTAATTAGGTTTGATACTTTACAAGCTATTATAAATCTCTAAATCAAAAGCCTTTGAATCTTTCACAAAATCCATTTCAATTGGTAAGTAATACAACTGATCTTTTGGTAGAAGATTTTGTAATCGCATGTAATCTTTTTCGGTAGTGATGATTTTTCTTCCGTTTGCTTTATGTATGATGTTTGTTATATCTTGATCTGAAAAAAAATGATGATCTGGAAATGTCAAAAAATCATTCTTATTACAATTTAAATACTCATAAAAATATTCGGGCTTTGCAATACCGGCAACTGCAAAAAAATTATTTTTTAAATCGACAATTTTAATTTCTTCTGAATTATTTGTTACCGAAAGATGATAACTAATCTTTGAAAAGAAAATTTTATCATTGTCAATTTCAATTTCACTTTTTATTTGAAGCATTTCTGCTTCCGATAAATCTTTAGGACATTTAGTAACCACAACAACATTTGCTCTTTTAACCCCCGATTTACATTCGCGCAAATTTCCGGCAGGTAATACTACATCGTTATAAAACAAATCGTTGTAAGCGGTCAGCATAATATAAAATCCGGCTTTTATTTTTCGATGTTGAAAAGCATCATCAAGCAAGACAACATCAGTTTTAGTCAACGTAGCCAAAATAGTATTCACTCCTTCTACCCTGTCTGCATTTACGGCTACATTTATATTTTTAAATTTTGAATGATACTGAAAAGGTTCATCGCCAATTTCTTCAATCGTTGTAGTAGCATTTGCCAAGTAAAAACCTTTGCTTTTACGTTTGTAGCCTCGACTTAAAACTGCTAAATTATGTTTGTCTGATAAAAGTCTGATTAAATATTCAACCATTGGAGTTTTACCCGTTCCACCAACCGAAAGGTTTCCTACAGCAATAATTGGCAAATTAAAAGCCGTTGAGTTTTTTATGCCTTTATCGTACAACAAATTTCGCAAGCTTATTACAGCTGCATAAATCAACGAAAAAGGAAATAATATTTTGCGCAGGTTTTTCACTAAATTATCTTTTTTACCTCATTAAAAAAATCTTCATGATTATCTGGCGAAAGTACAATTTTATCCATTTTGGTTACTAACATTACTAAACTGTCTTACGTGTAAGATACCATGTCATGCTACCTAATTTTTTATTTGTAAACGTACCTGAATAGCTAAAAACACCTCCTATTCCAAATGTTCTTATCGCAAATTTTAAATCGCTTTTATCGATTAATTTAGCTTCAAGAATACGATCTTTTCTTATAAGTTCTGTGTTATTTCCTTCAACCAACTTAACTCCCTCATTTGTAACCTCATAACATAAAATTCTTTCACCATAAGAGTAATTTAGTATAGCAAGAATGACTAAAGCAAAAATTGGAAACATAATATCCTCTTGTGCAAAATTATTATTAATCAATTTAAAAATAAAAACAATAGAAAGAAGCAATATTGTACTGAAAATTGAACTTATTTTTACTGACTTACCCAACGATGCTTTATACATTTTTACGAATTTACAGTACCAAAAATAACGATTATTTTTATCTTTGAATACACTAAAAATGATATTGTGCAGTTAAAACAACTTATTCCGATTTTAGAAGAAATGGCGCCCACAGCCTATGCCGAAGATTTTGACAATGTAGGTTTGCTTGTTGGCGATCCAAATACAACAATTACAGGCATTCTGGTTTGTCACGATGTTTTGGAAAGCGTTGTTAGCGAGGCCATTGAAAAAAATTGCAACCTAATTGTGTGTTTTCACCCAATACTTTTTTCGGGTTTAAAGAAAATTACAGGTAAAAATTATGTGGAACGCGCCGTTATTAAAGCCATTAAAAACGATGTTGCCATTTACGCAGTTCACACCGGATTGGATAATCATAAACTGGGCGTAAACAAAATTTTGTGCGATACTTTGGGGTTGATCAATACAAAAATCTTAATTCCGAAACAGGATTTCATTTTTAAACTAACCACTTTTGTTCCGAAAGATCATTTAACGAATGTTCAAAAAGCCTTGTTTAATGCCGGTGCCGGAGCTATTGGAAATTATTACGATTGCAGTTTTACTTCGGCTGGGATTGGATCTTTTACAGGAAACAACGACAGTAATCCGGTAATTGGTACTCAAAATGTTTTTACCGAAGTGGAAGAATTCAAATTGGAAGTTACTTTTGAAAAACATCTGCAAAAAAACATTTTAAAAGCGCTTTTTGAAAGTCATCCGTATGAGGAAGTTGCGCACGAAATCACAAAATTAGAAAACCAACATCAAAATATCGGTTTAGGAATGATTGGTGAGTTAGAAAATGAAATTTCAGAAATCGATTTTCTTCAATCAGTAAAAAACAAAGTTGAAACAGGCGGCATTCGTCATTCCGATTTCTTGAATAAAAAAGTAAAAAAAGTGGCTGTTTTAGGTGGATCGGGCAGTTTTGCAATTGCGGCGGCAAAAGCTCAAAATGCTGATGTATTGGTAACATCCGATTTAAAATACCACGATTTTTATCAGGCTGAAAACATTATTTTATTAGCCGATGTTGGTCATTTTGAAAGTGAGCGTTATGTAAAAAATTATATTTTTGATTATCTATCAAAAAAAATACGTACTTTTGCAATTATTTTATCAAGCATTAAAACAAATCCGGTTAACTACCTATAAATATGGCAAAGAAAGCAGAAACTGTTGAAGAAAAATTAAGAGCGTTATACGACTTACAATTGATTGATTCACGAATTGACGAAATTAGAAACATGAGAGGCGAATTACCTCTTGAGGTTGATGATTTAAAAGATGAAGTTGCCGGGCTTACCACGCGTTTAGAAAAGCTTAACAACGAGGTGCAAACTGTTGAAGAGCAGGTTAAAACAAAGAAAAGCGAAATTGAATCTCACAAAGAAGCAATAAAAAAATACACCGATCAACAAAAAGACGTTCGTAACAACCGCGAATTCAACTCTTTAACAAAAGAAATTGAATACCAAACGTTAGAAATTGAATTAGCTGAAAAACACATTAAAGAGTTTAAAGCTAATATGGAGTATAAAAAGAATTTAATTTCACAGACATCTGAAAAATTAGATATTAAAACAAACCATTTAAAGCACAAAGAAAACGAACTAAACGGTATTTTAACAGAAACCGAGCGTGAAGAAAAAGCGTTGGTTATAAAATCAGAAGAGTTTTCTGCTATCATTGAAGATCGTTTGTTAAATGCGTACACAAGAATTAGAAACGGCGTTAAAAATCGTTTAGCTGTAGTTTCTATTGAGCGTGGTGCATCTGCAGGATCGTTCTTTACAATTCCACCACAGGTTCAAGTTGAAATCGCTGGTCGTAAAAAAATCATGACAGACGAACACAGTGGTCGTATTTTGGTTGATGCAGCTTTAGCAGCAGAAGAAAGAGAAAAAATTGATACGATTATCAAAAATTTAAAATAAATTTAAGCCTCTAATTTAATAGAGGCTTTTTTTATGGGGTTTTTCAAAAGATTAAAATACACGCTTCTTACAAAAGGTTTTGGTTTGTACATTAATTCCTTGCACTACTTAAATGCAAAATTTGCAGCAAATACGGCGTATACGCTGTTCTCGGTTCCTCGTGAAGGCGTTTTAAAATCGCTGCCTACTTTTTTGGGATCAAGTGCCATGAAAAAACTAAAAGTAGATCAGCACGATATTCAAACTTACGAATGGTTTGGCGAAAAAGAAACCATTTTACTTATTCACGGCTGGGAAAGTAACGCCAATCGTTGGCAAGGCGTTATTCATTTTCTTAAACAACACAATTACCGAATTATAGCTTTAGACGCGCCAGGTCAGGGTTTAAGCGACGGCAAAGAACTAAACGCCGTTTTATACAGCCAATTTGTGAATGAAGTTTGCAACCATTTTAAACCCGATTTTTTAATTGGACACAGTTTGGGCGGTATGACTATGCTTTATTACATGGCGACATTTAAACCCGATTTTGTAAAGAAAATTGTATCATTAGGTGCGCCCAATCGTTTTTTACGAATTACCGAAAATTATCGAAACCTGATTTCGCTTTCTCATAGATCCTATCAAGGTTTTCTAAAAGAATTTTCCAAGCGATTTTCTATTGATCCTATCGATTTTAACAGTAGTTCGTTTGTCGATCAAATAAAAATTCCCATTGGAATCATTCACGATGAAGAAGATAAAGTTGTTCCGTACAGCGATACATTGGAGATTTTAGAGAAACATCCCGAAATTCCGCTTTACACCACTCATGATTTGGGACACAGTTTGTACAGCGACGATGTGAACGAACAAATTGTTTATTTTTTAGAAAACAACCGCTTTAAATCGTAATTTTGCAGAATGGATCAGGAAGGAATACGCATTAATAAATTTTTATCGGAGGTTGGATATTGTTCACGTCGTGAAGCCGACAAATTATTGGAACAAGGCAGAATAACCATTAACGGAAAAATTCCGGAATTGGGAACAAAAGTGTTGCCGACTGATGAAGTTCGTGTGAACGGAACATTGGTTACTGAAAAAGAAGAACCAAAAATTTATTTGGCGGTTAACAAACCTGCCGGAATTGAATGTACTACCAATCAATCGGTTCGTGGAAATATTGTTGATTTTATTAATTATCCCGAACGAATTTTCCCTGTAGGAAGATTGGATAAAGATTCGGAAGGTTTGATTATTATGACAAACGATGGCGACATTGTGAACAAAATTCTACGTGCACGTAACAACCACGAAAAAGAATATATTGTTACAGTTGACAAAACAATTACCGACCGTTTTATTCAGCGTATGAGTGCCGGTGTGCCTATTTTAGATACCGTTACAAAAGAATGTAGGGTTGAAAAAATCAGCAGCACTACGTTCCGTATTTTTTTAACGCAGGGTTTAAACCGTCAAATCCGCAGAATGTGCGAGTATTTTGATTATACGGTTGTTGCCTTGAAACGTATTCGTATTATTAATATTTCGTTAGATGTTCCTGTTGGAAAATACCGAGATATTACCAAAGCCGAGATGGATGAACTAAACCGTTTAATTGGCGAAAGTACCAAAACAGAAGAAGGCAGTTTACCAAAAACCGACAAACCTTTGGTTAATAAAAATCCTGCACCAACTAAAGATCGTAAAGATTTTAAAAAGAAAATCATTGAACAACGCCCGTTACGAAACGAACGCAGAAATACCAGAAATAAATAAGAAATTTATTTTATTGAGAATATGCAAGAAGAACAAAACTTTCAAGCTAACGGAAAATATTTTTGCAGATGTTGTGGTTACAATACTTTAAAACAATTTCCAAATGGAACATATGAAATTTGTGAAATTTGTTTTTGGGAAGATGATATTTATCAAACTGAAAATCCAGATGATGAAGATGGTCCAAATAGAGTTTCTCTACTTCAAGCAAGAAAAAATTTTGAAGATTTTGGGGCGTGTGAATTTGATATGAAGATTAATGTTAGAAAACCAACAGAAATAGATATTAGAAACATAAGAAAATAAATAAATCCGAGTTTAAACTCGGATTTTGTTTGTCCTTCAATGATCAAATCATATTAGGAATATCAAAAGTGTAAAGTATTGGTTCTTTTTTCAATTGATTTCATTCAGAATAAAATAGATTTTCAATTAATCTGCTTTAGCACTGCTGTAATACAATTGTTTCGATAAAAACGGTAAATCTTCGTAATATTTCAGTCGTTTTAAAAGAAATTCAGGTACTTCCCTATTCTGATTTTTGTAATATTCAATCAACGTCTTTTCGTTACCTGTTAAATCATAAGCCAGATAATTCCAATCGATTGTATCTTTCTGTAAGTTAAAATTAGTCATAATATTTCCCCAGTTAAAAATCGAACAAAAGATCAAACTGTAAAAAATAGTCCATGACATTTTATCAATCAAGTAATAATTTGTTCTTTTTTGATGGATTTTAATAAACGAATAAATCAAACCAATCATACATAAAATAAGGAACAAATACACGCCCAACCTTTTGTAAGTTAATCCCATTGCGTTGATGTAAACAGAATTTTGATAAAAAGCCGATGCTATTAAAAATCCGTTTAAACCAATCCAAATTTTTGTCAATCGAAGCAGCCACGTATTATTTTTTATAAAATTCAACGCATCTTTAAAGAAAAATAAAACCACAACCATTGCCAGGAAAACTGATGTAATGATTAAATAAATCTGGCTGTGCGTGCGTGAACTGTATTCGGAAATATGCTGAATGGTTTGCTGTGCGTTTTCTACATTAAAAACAATTACAAAAAACAACAGCATGCAGTTTAAACTTACAAGAGTGATGATGCCGCTGCGGACTTCAAAATCTAACGGAATAAAATTAAACGACGGTTTTAAAGTGTTTTGTTGCTCTTTAGTGAAACTGAATTTCAGGTTTTTATCTATGATTTTAATAAAATTGAACACTTTAATGTGCCAAAACACAAAACTTATGTAAAACCCGAATATGATGGTAAAGATGATTAATCCGTCGATATTCCATTCGTAACGATTGTACCATTCGCTTAACATATCGCTCGATGAAACGTACAGCCCGAAAAAGACCGACAAGATACAGAAAGGCAGAATTACATACGAAAAAATGGTAACCAATGTTTTTTTAGAATCTTCTTTTTTGAATTCGAACCATTGATCTATCAAAAAAATTCGAGCCACAAACGCAGGCCAGCTTAACACAAAATTAAATGCGTTTGAAATTAATTTCATTTGCGGATCTACCACGTAATACCTAAAAACGAACGACGAAACTACTACGGAAAGTACCGTAACTACAGACAACAGCCAAGCATTGGAAAAACTTGTAGCTAGAACGCAAAGTGCTAAAGTTATGGCTCTTTTATCGCGTAAGAGTTTGTGTTGCATGACAAGTTGTGCAATCAATAAAATTAACGCAAAGATGGAAAGATTTACACCTAGTTCTTGATCATAAAAAAGAACGGCAAACAAAATGGTGCTGATAAAAATTAAAAACTGTTTTTTCATAATATTTATAATTAAAAGTACTTTGTGTTTCAAAGTTTATTATTAAAAAAATAAGACCAATTTACTGTCTCATTATTTTTTCAAGAAAAGCAAGATGTTGTTGAAATGCCAACTTACCAGCTTCGGTAATTTTATAGGAAGTTCGCGGTTTTTTACCAACAAACTCCTTTTTAATTTCAATGTATTCATTTTTTTCCAAAGCGGTAGAATGGCTTGCCAGATTTCCATCGGTAACCTGTAGCAGGTTTTTCATTTCGGTAAAATCAACCCAGTCATTTACCATGAGAACCGACATTATACCTAACCGAACCCTACTTTCAAATTCTTTATTTAAACCGCTAATTAAACTCATTTACTTGTATTTTCTGTATAAAATAATACCGTAAACAATATGCAACACTCCGAAACCAATCGTCCAAAAAATCAACCCTTTACCAATAAAAAATAAAGACAAGCAACCCAGAATAATTTCAAGAAAACCTAAATATTTAATATCAGAATACGTATATTTTTCAGCATTTACTAGAGCCAATCCGTAGAAAATTAAGGTTGTACCAGCGATCAATCCATATAAATTGTACTGCAACAAGGCTAAAACAAACATACCACCAACTGCTAATGGTATTGCCAATTGAACCAAAATTTTCTTTGTAGTAGCCGTCCAGATTTGTAAACCCAATTTTTTGCTTTTACGAACGGTAAAATAACAACCACAAAAAATAGCTAACAACAAAGCTGATGCACCTAATAAAATCAGTAACTTCACCATATAACTTTCATATGGTTGTATATAATTACTTCTTAAATATTGAATTTTCCCATTAGTTAAATACATCGCCACAGTACCTGTTACCAAACCAACAATGCCCGCTCCTATTCCGGATAATCCGCTTAAAGATAAAAACCGAGACGAACTTTCCATCATAGAACGGATATGTGCTAAATCATCAGAAATTTTTTGATCCATCATTATTTACTTTGAAACACAAAGTTATTTGAATTTTTGAATTAACCAAAAATAATTTATAAATTTTTTTTCTGATTTATTTTTTATTTAGATTTAATATAAATAAATTTGCGTAATTTAATTTTAATCTATCAGTTATGAATAATTTTTACGCAACAAAAAAACGTTTAACATCTTTATGCTTATTAGCAGTTGGATTGTTATCGTATAATGCTAATAGCCAGTGTACAACTCCTGTGACAACATTATCTGAAAATTTCTCATCATTTAATAATGGTGACGCTTTTCCTTTAAACTGTTGGTCATTTGTAGCTAATCCTGCTGCACCTGCAATGCCTCCTATTCCTCTAGGTTATATAAATGAAGACACTTCTGTTACCCCTTCAGAAAAAGCTGTAGCAATGTATTCATACACTTATACAACACGTAGTTTTTATTTAATTTCACCTGCAGTTAGCACAATTAATGGTGCATACCATTTAAAATTTGATGCAAAATTATTTAGTGCTTTAGCAACAGGATCAACTTTACAAGTTGGTACTCTAGATAGTAATACAAATGTTGCTAATTTCTCACCAGTAGGAACAGCTGTATCACCAACTACAACTAATCAAACATTTACTTCTATTGCAATACCAGCAACCACAGGACATCAATATGTGGCAATTAAATTTACTCCAGCAGGAAACCATAGTACAATTTTAGTTGATAATATTATTTGGGAAGCAGCTCCTTGCGTACCAGTTGCAACATTTTTAGAAACATTTGATAGTTTTACAGCTTTTCCAGAAAAATGTTGGACAGGTACAAATTTTTCTGCGAGTGATATAACAATGAAAACAATTAGTGGAACTAATAAAGGGCTACAGCTTTACAGTGGTTTTGCAACTGGTGATATTATTGTAGCTTCCCCAGAAGTTTCAACAATTGATGGTAATCATTTATTATCTTTTGATATTGTTTCTATAAATATTCCAGGTTCAACTATTCAGGTTGGAACAATGACAGATAATACAGATTTCACAACTTTTTCAGCAGTAGGCACTCCTTTTGCACCTATTGCAGGAACAACTCATCAAACAGCTAAAATTCCAGCAAATACAGGTCATAAATATGTTGCAATTAAATTTATTCATGGTGGAGGTCACAAAGCTTTAGTATTGGACAATGTTGAATGGACTACAACTGCTAGCACTGACAAATTTGACACAAGCAAAGTAACTGTTTATCCTAACCCTACTTCTGGAATTTTTAATGTAGATTCTGAATTAAACATTGCACAAATTGAAGTTTTCAACTCAACAGGTCAAAAAGTTTTAACTACAGCTAATAAAGAAATCAATTTACAAAATGCTGCTAACGGGTTATACTTTGTAACTGTTACAACTAATGAAGGTACACAAGGTACTTACAAATTGATCAAAAAATAATATAAGAAAGAAAATCACTTATAATTTAAAAAGTCGAGTTTTAAAACTCGACTTTTTTTTGTTTCAAATTATTAAATTTCCAACTAAAATTGAATTTTCTGTTTTTAATAAAATATCAGATTGATCTTTATTTTCAATCAATAGTAAATCTTTCTTTTTTAAATTGATTATTTCATTGTTTACTTCTACCGAAGTCTCATTTAATGCAAAAAGAAAAACAAACGATTGCTTTAGTTGAACAGCATCCTTTAAAAAGAATACATCTGATTCCTTGAAATTTTTACTCACCATTAAATTAAAATCGTTCCCTTTTGTGTAAGATGTAATATCACTGTTCGAATCAAATTTAAAAGTATCCTTTGGTGTGTAGTATTCTTCTTTTCCGTTAATTTTTATATTCAGATCATTATCTAACATCACTAAAAAACGTTGATAATTGTTGAATTTCGTAAATGTAGATGGTACTTTATTAATGGTTGCTGCACTTATCCTAAACAAAAAATCGCGGTTTGCGTACAATGCATTTTCAGGATAAATATAATATTCAAAGGTTTCGCCCCCATCCCAAATTGTCGGAATCAGCGTATCTTTTGAAATTTTAGTAATTTTCATTGTTGTAAAGCATTAAATAATTTCCATTTTTTTCATGATGAAGGTCGCGTTTTTATTCTGACAGATTCCGTTTTTCAGTTTGTAATCAAAATGGAGTTCGTTATTGATAATTTCAACTTCAAAACACTTATTTTCCATAGTTTGCAAATGATGATCGGTAGTATTACAAACTTCTAAATCGTGTGTAGCAATCATTCCGGTAACATTCAAATTGTGCAGTTTTTCAATCACACCAACTGTTCCCGTTTTTTTATCATCGGAATTTGTTCCTTTTAAAATTTCATCTAACAACACAAAAATAGGTTGCTTTTCGGCTTCGGTAACGATTTGCTTTAAACGTTTTACTTCGGCAAAAAAGAACGATTCACTATCTGAAAGCGAATCCGTTAATCGCAGTGAAACCCACAATAGCAAAGGATAAACCACTGCTTGTTTCGCATCAATCGGGGCACCAGCGTAACTCAACACCAAATTAATACCAACAGTTCGCAGAAAAGTACTTTTACCACTCATGTTGCTTCCCGTTAAAATCACAAATCGTTTTTGGCTGAAATCAATCGTATTTCGAACTCTTTTATTTTTTGAAATCAGCGGATGTCCCAAATCTTCCATCTTAATCTGGTTCGATTTAATTGTTGGATAATGATATTCCGGATTGTTGTAAGCAAAATTCGCGAAACTGTTCAATGCTTCAACTTCGCCAATGATTTCCATGAACTGCCACAAATCTTGTTGATGATTTTTTTTCCATTTCAGCAATTTTTTATAGACCCAAAAATGATACTGAAAAGTTCCGTTTAACGCGATAAAGACAAACAAATTGGCAATAGTATTGAGTTTCTCAAAACAATTTGCCAGATTTGTAACTATTTGATAAGAAGTTTTTTGATCTGATTGCAGTTTAGACTGAAAATCATTTAAATAAACCGATTGAAATTTTTCGGTTTCAAACGCCTGAAGCATTTTTGAATACTGCAGTAAACTGTTGGCAATTCGATCACTTTTACCTATTTCTTTTAAAATATGCTGACTAAAATATCCTATCAACAATAAATTCAATGTAAAGAAAAACACCGTTAATTTTGAAAACACCAGATGCCAGTTGAATACAGATCCAGCGATTGAAATCAATAACAGCACAGGGATTAAAACCGCGAAAAACTGCATAAAAGCTTTTGGTTTTTCAGAAATAGTTTCAGTCCAATTTTTTATTGCAAGATCTTCTTTTTCTGTGGTTCCTGCCAGTGATGATAAGGTTTGAAAATGCTGACGGAAAGTCAATTTTTCTGAAAGTTCTCTTACAGCTTCCTGCTTTTTTAGGATTGATGCTTCTGTCGGAATTTCCTGCAAGCTTTTTGCCAAGGCATCTTTTCCTAAAAAAGTTCCGGTACGATTGGTAAACTGAAAGATAGAATTATATCCAAATAAATCTAAATCGTACGAAAAAGCATGTTGTGGATTTTGATATTCAATGCCATTATTAAACTGATGATTGCCTTCTAAAAAAGAAATTTCATCGGCATTTATCTGCTTCAACGTTTTATGATACGCAATTTTTGACTGTACTTTTAAATAGATATTTACAACAATTATAAAGACAACAATTAGCCCCAACGAAATAAAACCGTACAAATGATTCTTTTCATACATCATTAAATACAAAAAATAAACAGCAGCTAACAGCAGAATAATTCTACTGTAACTTAATATGTTATTTTTCTTGGATAATTTTTTAAGGATATCTGTCTGTTCTTGGCTTATAGTAGCGTACATATTTTGGTTTTAAAATCGATTAAAAATACGCACAAAAAAACCATCTCGCAAATGAGATGGTTTTAGTTTATTATTTTGTGACACTATCTTATTATAATTTTTTTAGATTGCTCTGCATTGTTTGATTTCATTTTTAAAACATACAGTCCGCTTTTTAAAAATGAAACTTTTAGCGATGTATTGCTTTTATAATTTTTGATTGTATAAACTTGTCTACCAACTGTATCAAAAATAGCAATTTCATTACTTGAAAATTCGTCAGGGAACGTAACATATAGTTCGCTTGTTGCAGGATTTGGAAATACATTCATTGGTATAGCATCTACTTTATTATTTGAAAGTAAGTAGTTATCTAAATAATTTAAAGCCGACATCATATTAGGTAGCGGTCCTATATTCTGTGCTGTATTTCCTCCTTGAGCTATTCCTGTAGAAATTAATATGGTACGAATTTCAGCAGGAGATAGGTTATAATTTGATTGTTTTGCACGAGCAAGCAAAGCAATTACGCAACTTGCAACAACTGGTGTCGCAGAACTAGTTCCGCTAAACATAGTATATGATTGGTTAGGATCATTTCCTAAAAGCGCATAATCACCATATCCCGCACTTAAAACATTCATTCCCCAACCTTGAACATTTACACGCTGACCGTAAGTACTAAAACTTAATCTACTGTGCGCTGTTGTACTTGTTCCTGCCCCAACTATCAAAGCTCCAGAATCGCCACGGTTATTATAAGATAAATAACTCGAATGATCTAAATTTTGGTCTCCGTTACCAGCTGCTGCAACAATATGAATTCCAGCCGAAGTAGCTGCTTTTGTTACATCCCAAATACTATTTACATATTCTGCAGGAACGTAATTAGGAGAATTTGTTGTAGAATTCACACCTCCTGTCTGCATTTCATATAAAATTACATCTCCCGCAACAGATGCACTTATAGCCGAATTAATTGCAAATAACCTATCATAGCCATTTGTTGTATATTCTGGAAAAACTTTAAATTCAGAAATTCCATGCTGCATACCCGTTACTCCGTAAGTACCGTTGTGTGCCGCAATAACTCCAGCTGTTGCTGTACCGTGATCTAACCAACTTGGGTTTACAAGTGAACTTATTGGTAATTGATTAGAAAATTTTGGGTCTGCTAACTCTTCATGTGTAACAGACATTCCGTACTCTATATCTCTTACACGAATACCTTGCCCATAAACACCTTGATTCCATGCGTATTGCATATTTACACCTGGATTTGCCTGTATGTAGTTTTGGTTTTGTTGATAATTTGGTGTGGTTGGCGGAATGTCTATGAACGGAGGTTGTATAGGTGTTAATGGATTTAATTCTGCATATCTCACAAAATCATATTGCTCTAATTGATCTGCCAACTTATACAATACATCATTAGGCAAATTATTAGTTATAACGTACATTCCCTTTAATACAATTACAGACTTATCAGATTCGGAATAAGTTATCGCATCATTTCTTAATTTATCAAAATGCTCTTCATTCCACTGAAAAGCAACTTCTAAATTAATTTTATTGTTATCTATAAATTCTTTGAATTCTTGATTTTTTTTATAATAGTAATCAGCAATTTCGCTGGTTTGTTCTGGAACTTCAAAAGAAACTAATAATTGATGTTTATTTTCATCGAACAATCTAAATTGTCCTTTTCTATTTTGCGAATATCCGCTTAATCCTAAAGTAACAAATAGAAGATATAGTATTTTTTTTCTCATGCTGAAATTAATAAGATAGATTTTTGTAAATTTAATAAATTAGCTGACAGTTTATATTATTTATTGTTTTTTAAGATAATAAATAATATAAACCGTTTCTTATAGTTTCGAATTATATTCAAAAAATATTATTGAAATTCTTTTCAAAACGATTACACACCATATTTATCACAAAAAAAACCACCTTTAAAAGGTGGTTTCATATAATTTATTTCTTCTTTGCTCTGCGCTCTCTTGCAATCAGCGTGTTTTTCATTAACATGGCAATCGTCATTGGACCAACACCACCTGGAACCGGTGTAATCCACGATGCTTTTTCGGCAACTTCATTAAAAGCAACATCGCCTTTAATTACGTAACCTTTTGTATTTGTTTCATCAACAACACGCGTAATTCCAACATCAACAATCACGGCACCTTCTTTAATCATTTCTGCTTTTAAAAATTCAGGAACTCCTAATGCAGTGATAACGATATCAGCTTCACGGGTAAATTCTTCAATGTTTTGCGTTGCAGAGTGCGTTAAAGTAACGGTTGCATTTCCTGGGTACGCTTTGCGGCTCATTAACAAACTCATTGGTTTACCAACAATATTAGATCGACCAATAACAACCACATTTTTACCTTTGGTTTCGATTTTATTACGTTCTAACAACTGTAAAATTCCGAAAGGTGTTGCAGGAATAAACGATTCTAATTCCAATGCCATACGACCAAAATTTTCAGGGTGAAAACCATCAACATCTTTATCAGGATCAATCGCATTTAAAACTTTTTGTTCATCGATATGCTTTGGCAATGGTAACTGAACGATGAATCCATCTATATCATCATTATTATTCAGTTCATAGATTTTAGCCAAAAGTTCTTCTTCTGTAGTTTCTTCGGGCAATGAAACCAAAGTAGAATCAAAACCAATTTTTTCGCAGGTTTTTACTTTACTACCCACATAAGTTAAACTTGCTCCGTTGCTACCAACCAAAACAGCAGCCAAATGCGGAACTTTTTCTCCGCGTTCTTTGATTTTTGTTACTTCGGCAGCAATTTCGTTTTTAATTTCTTCCGATACTTTTTTACCGTCTAATAATTGCATTGTTGTGTTGTTTAGGAATTTAAAAACCTACAAGATTTTAAAACCTTGCAGGTTTGTTTTTAATAGGATTTATTTTTTTGACTTTTGATCATCAACTTTATGAATTCGTACTTATTGCATTCCCATGCCTTTCATCTGCCCCATCATGCGCATTAGGTTTTTACCCTGAGCCCCCTGCATCATCTTCATCATTTTACTCATTTGATCGAATTGTTTCAACAATTGATTTACCTGCTGAATATCCGTTCCAGATCCTTTTGCGATACGTAATTTACGTTTAGCATCTAACAAAGTTGGTTTTTTACGCTCAACCGGCGTCATTGAGTGAATAATTGCTTCGATATGTTTAAAAGCATCGTCTTCAATTTCAATATCTTTCATTGCTTTACCAACACCAGGAATCATACCAACAAGATCTTTCATAGATCCCATTTTCTTCACCTGTTGAATCTGACTTAAGAAATCATCGAAACCAAATTCGTTTTTAGCAATTTTCTTTTGAAGTTTTCTTGCTTCTTCTTCATCATACTGTTCCTGCGCGCGTTCGACTAACGAAATAACGTCACCCATTCCCAAAATACGATCAGCCATACGATCCGGGTAGAACACATCAATTGCATCCATCTTTTCACCCGTACCAATAAATTTGATTGGTTTGTTTACGATCGATTTAATAGAAATTGCAGCTCCACCACGCGTATCACCATCTAATTTTGTTAAGATCACTCCGTCAAAATTCAGACGATCATTGAACGCTTTTGCAGTATTTACAGCATCTTGCCCTGTCATAGAATCTACAACAAACAAAGTTTCTTGTGGTTTAATGGCAGCGTGAACGTTTGCAATTTCGTTCATCATTTCCTCATCAATCGCCAAACGACCGGCAGTATCGACAATTACAACGTTGAATCCGTTTTTCTTGGCATAATCAATTGCGTTTGTTGCAATAGAAACCGCATTTTTGTTTTCTGGTTCAGAATAAACCTCAACGCCAATCTGATCTCCCACAACATGCAGCTGATTAATTGCCGCCGGACGGTAAATATCACAAGCAACCAATAACGGTTTCTTTGTTTTTTTAGTTTTTAAGAAGTTTGCCAGCTTTCCAGAAAAAGTAGTTTTACCAGAACCTTGTAGACCCGACATTAAAATTACCGTTGGATTTCCCGAAAGATTTACACCAACAGCGTCACCACCCATTAATTCGATTAATTCGTCTTTAACAATTTTAACCATTAACTGACCTGGTTGTAGGGTTGTTAAAACGTCTTGACCAATTGCTTTTTCTTTTACTTTATTGGTAAAATCTTTGGCTATTTTAAAGTTAACATCGGCATCTAATAATGCACGACGCACTTCTTTTAAAGTCTCGGCAACGTTAACTTCTGTAATTTTTCCGTGACCTTTTAATATATGAAAGGCTTTGTCTAATTTATCGCTTAAATTATCGAACATACTTTTTCTTATTGAAACTAAAGGGCAAATATACAATAAAGTAAAAGATGTGTCAAGATTTTGTTTTTGGTTTATTGACAGATCTTAATATAGGGTGTTGAACAAATTCATCTCAACAAAAAATGCCGCTCTTACGAACGGCATTTTATATTTTACATTCTGTTTGGAACATCAATTCCTAATAGAGTAAAGGCATTTTTAATAGTTTGCCCTACTTTGTCTGATAATTGCACACGGAATACTTTTTTATCGTGATTTTCTTCTCCTAAAATAGAAACCGACTGATAAAAGGAGTTGTATTCTTTAACCAAATCGTATGTATAGTTGGCGATTAATGCCGGACTATATGTTTTTGCAGCCTGTTGAATGACTTCAGTAAACTGGGCTAAATTTTTAATCAGTTCTTTTTCTTTTTCGTGAAGCGTTTTCTCGACTTCGCTCGAAATGACAGAACTATAATCAAAATCGGCTTTACGTAAAATAGATTGGATACGAGCATAGGTGTATTGAATAAACGGACCTGTGTTTCCTGCAAAATCTACCGATTCTTTAGGATCAAACAAAATACGCTTTTTAGGATCAACCTTTAAAATGTAATATTTCAAGGCTCCTAAACCAATCATTTTATGCAAACTGTCTTTTTCTTCGTTCGACAAACCTTCTAACTTGCCTAATTCTTCCGAAATTTCTTTGGCAGTAACGGTCATATCGCTCATTAAATCATCGGCATCAACAACAGTTCCTTCACGAGATTTCATTTTTCCCGAAGGTAAATCAACCATTCCGTACGATAAATGATACAGATGCTCTGCCCAATCGTACCCCAATTTTTTAAGAATCAGAAACAAAACTTTAAAGTGGTAATCTTGTTCGTTACCAACGGTGTAAACCATTCCTCCAACATCTGGAAAATCTTTTACACGCTGAATTGCCGTTCCGATATCTTGTGTCATGTAAACCGAAGTTCCGTCTGAACGCAACACTAATTTTTCGTCTAAACCATCTGGAGTTAAATCAATCCAAACCGAATTATCTTCTTTTTTATAGAAAATTCCTTTTGCCAAACCTTCTTCAACTACATCTTTCCCCAACAAATAGGTATTGCTTTCGTAATAATTACAGTCGAAATCTACGCCGATATTTTTATAAGTTGCCTCGAAACCAGCATAAACCCAACTGTTCATTTTTTTCCAAAGGCTCACCACCTGCTCATCGCCTGCTTCCCATTTACGAAGCATTTCTTGAGCCTCTAAAATTAACGGTGCTTGCTTTTTAGCTTCCTCTTCGGTTAATCCTTTTTCTATTAATTGACTGATTTCTGCTTTATAAGCTTTATCAAATTCTACATAATAATTACCAACCAACTTATCTCCTTTTAATCCGGTAGATTCTGGTGTTTCGCTGTTTCCGAATTTTTCCCAAGCCAACATTGATTTACAGATATGAATTCCACGATCGTTAATAACCTGTGTTTTATATACTTTTTTACCGGATGCTTTTAAAATTTCGGCTACAGAATAACCTAAAAGCACATTACGAACATGCCCTAAATGCAAGGGTTTATTGGTATTTGGCGACGCATATTCTACCATAACCGCTTTTGCATGGGTATTTGTTGACTGGTATCCGTATGATTTATTATCTAAAATAGAATTAAAAAACTGGCTGTAATAACTATCACTAATAACAATATTTAAAAACCCTTGAACTACGTTGAATTTTGTTACCAAATCAACATTTTCAACAAGGTACTCGCCTATTTTGTTTCCAATTTCAGCAGGATTTCCTTTCAATTGTTTTACCAACGGAAAAACAACCATTGTAACGTCTCCTTCAAAATCCCTACGCGTAGCCTGAAATTCCACTCGGTCGATTGTTAAATCGAACAATTGTTGAACTGCTTGCTTAATATACGGCGTTAAAATTTCTTGTAAAGACATTGTTTTAAATTTTTTAATTAAGGTGCAAAGATAAAACTTTTCGGCGGCTTTTAATTTACTAAAACACGGTGCAGAATTTTTTTTTTTATTTGGGTGTAACATTTTAAATCAACCATACACTAATTCATCAAACAATAAATTTAAGCAACAACCTATTTTGGTTACGCTTAAAAATCTTACAAAATAAAGACAAAAATGAAAAAGAAGTACTTAACCTTATCGTTGCTTTTAGCTGTATCGGTTAGCTCGTGGGCGCAGCAACCGGCGGCAGGTAACGGAACCGTAAAAGGAAAAGTTTCCGAAAAATCGACCAAAAATGCGGTTGGTTTTGCATCGGTAGCTATTTCTGCAAACGGACAAATTATTTCGGGCGATTTGACTGATGAAGACGGATCGTTCACCATTACCAATCTTCCAAATTCTCAAGTGGAAGTTTCGGTAGAATATATCGGTTTTAAAACGTACAAAAATACGATTGATTTATCGACCGAAAAAACGATTGATCTTGGAATGATTTCTTTAGAAGTTGACGAAGAAATTTTAGATGCTGTTGTGATTAATGCAGAACGCAGTACTATGGAACAATTGGTTGACAGAAAAGTTATTCGTGTGGGGAAAGATTTATCTACCGCAGGTGCATCGGCTGCTGATATCATGAACAATATTCCTTCGATAAACGTTGATCAGGATGGAAATATTTCTATGCGCGGAAACGAAAATGTTCGTGTTTTGATCGATGGGAAACCTACGCATTTAGATCCAAAAACGTTGTTAAAGCAGATTCCTTCTAATTCGATCGATAAAATTGAATTGATTACCAATCCGTCGGCAAAATACAATCCGGAAGGAATGTCGGGAATGATCAATTTTGTTTTGAAGAAAAACATGCAGGATGGTTTTAACGGAAGTTACAACGGAAATGTTACGTTTGCAAAGGTTCCAAAATTCAACCAAGGTGTAGATTTAAACTATCGTAAAGGAAAAGTAAACTTTTTTGGAAACTACAATTATTCTGATCAAAAAACACTGAACGGCGGTGTAATGACGCAGTTAGACGATAACAGTCAGCAAATTTTCGATATTGTAAACGATAATAAGGTGCATACGTTTAAAGTTGGTTTTGATATTTATGCAAACGATAAAAACACGTTTTCGTTATACACCAACCAAACGTATGCCGATGGTGTAGGAACGGTTGACAACACTATTTCGTATCCAAGCAGTCCGTTGTTGTTACAAACCGATCAATACGAAGGCGCTAATAAATCGCAAATTTATAATGCTGCCTATAAAAAATTATTTGCAAAAGCAGGACAAACGTTAGATTTTGAAGTGAATTACAGCAAAACCAACGATGACCAAAACGGAAATTTCGGTATTGCAGGAAATTCGCCAACACAATACAACGATAACAGTAACAATACAGTTGATGCGGTACAGGCAAATTTAGATTACGTGCATCCGTTCAACGAAAAAACCAAGTTAGAAGTTGGTGCAGAATATCGTACCACATCTATTGACAATACCTACAGAACCACGAACATTATTGGCAATCAAACCGATTTTGAATACAAAATGGATATTGCATCGGC
Source organism: Paenimyroides baculatum (assembly GCF_008629655.1). GTDB lineage: Bacteria > Bacteroidota > Bacteroidia > Flavobacteriales > Flavobacteriaceae > Flavobacterium > Flavobacterium baculatum. The sequence goes on along the minus strand of NZ_VWSG01000001.1, from coordinate 431,700 downwards.
TTACGCCACTTTTGGTTCGAAGTTCGATAAATGGGGCTATCAAATCGGAGCTAGATTGGAAAAATATAATGTAGAAGCCGATTACATTATCGCTTCTGAAGCTGCGAATTTTAAAGATGATTATTTAACGGTGTATCCGTCGGCATTTTTAAGCTATACTCCTACTCAAACCGATTTTTTCCAGATTAGTGCAAGCCGCCGTGTAGACCGTCCGAATGTTTGGCAAACAAGACCAATTCGCGATTACAGTACGCCGCGTGTAGTACAGATTGGTAACCCGGAATTAAAACCGCAGTTTACAAATTCGGTTGAATTTAACTATACAAAAGTATTGGGTGTAAAAGGAAGTGCAACTTTTGGAGCTTATTACCGAATGATTGATGACCCAATTGAACGTACTTTTTATTTAGATACAAGTTCGCCTGAAGCTATTGCAGAAAAGAAAATGATTATGAGCTACGGAAACTTTGACGAAGCTACCGCTTATGGCGCAGAACTTTCTGCAAACTACAAACTTACCAAATGGTGGGATGTACAGCCTAGTGTGGAATATTATTACAGAAACCAGCGCGGTATTGTAACCGTTTTAAATCCGGATACAAACGAAGCAGAATTACAAGAGCGCGAAGTTAACAACGGCGTATTTAACAGCCGTTTAAACAATAACTTTAAAATTACCAACCAGTTGCGTGCATCGTTATTTGGTTTTTACCGCGGCGATGCTGTGGGCGTAAACGGTACTATGAAAGCCATGTATAAAATAGACGCCGGTGTTCGTTACAGCTTCTGGGAAAATACGGCAAATGTAAGCTTGCGTTTCAACGATATCTTCAACAACATGAGAGCTCGATTTGAAGGAGACGCACCTTACCTCCAAACCGGAACATTTACTTGGGAAAGCCAGTCGTTATTCGTAGGATTTCAATATATGTTCGGATCTGGTAAAAACCGAGCGTTACAACGAAAAGCCCGTGATAACAACGAGGTTCAGAAATCAGGAGGATTCTTCTAAAAACATAAACCGATTGAATGAAAATTCAGTCGGTTTTTTTATTGGATCTACTTTTCTCAAATTTTCTGAAAAGCCTGTAAATATTGTTACTATAATTGTAGCGATAATAATACTTATGGTATCGTAGGGTTTCAACAAATAAAAAACGATAAAAGAAATTAATAACGCTAATATAAGATAGATAACTGTTTTCATGTTTTATTACTTTTTTTATTCAATCCAAAAAAATTCATTTTTATGCAAACCATAAAGCATACTATTTTTCTTTGCCAACAAATCTAAAATATCAATAAAAGTTTGGTAGGGCGTTTTTTTAGTCAAAACAATATTAATGTGCACACGTCTTTCCAAATCATTAAATCTAATCGAATCAATGGTTTTATCAACTTTATTTAACAGATCTTTTTTGGTAATTCAACTGCATTAAAAACAATACGTTTACTCCAACCACCGCAACTTGTTGTTTCATCATCTTCAGATTAATACATAGGTTCTAGCTCCGGCAAAGGTGTTTCCTCATCTAACTTTTTCAAAAAACTTGGTTCTAATTTAGCGATTGAATTTGTATCGATAACTATTAAATCAATAGCATAATCTAAAGGTTTTGAATATAAATTATAAGCACACAATATCAACATTAATACACTCAATATTAGAAAGGTATAATTATAAAGTAATATTTTGGGTTTCATTCAGTATCTATTCTATAATTTAAATATAAAATATTTTAGCAAACAAAAAGCGAAACCTAAACAGTTTCACTTTTTGTTTCTTTATCAAACATTAATTCTCTTGATTTTCGCTTGTCAATTTTATCCTTCTTAAAATCGAATGTAGTACCAAAAACTTTATCCCAAATGGTATTACTAACACCAAAACCTAAATTATCATTTCTGTAATGGTGCAAATGGTGGTTACGCCAAATTGGCTGCAAAAACTTAAACGGTGGTTCAATTGCATGGATTAAATAATGCATAGACGCATACATTAACCAACCTAAAATAAAACCCGGATAAAAAGCAAAAGCATATTTTCCTAACAATAAATATTGTATCCCTAGCAATGCACTCGCAATAATTAAACTTGGAACGGGTGGCATAAACAACCTAGTTCTGTCCTTTGGGTAATGGTGGTGATTGCCGTGCATTATGTAAGCAAACTTCTGCATGCTTTCTTTTTCACTTATTAAATGAAAAATGTAACGGTGTGCAATATATTCAAAAAATGTCCAAAAGAATAAGGCAAAGACTGAAACACCCAACATTGTTAACAACGACATGTTATAATTTACATATCCGTAATAAAAACAGTACATTAAAAGTGGCGTGTGAATACCCCAGCTTAATGCCGGATGGCCTTTGGTTAATAATTCTAAAAACGGATTTTTAAACAGTTGCGCCTGTCCTGAATTTTCTACTTTCTGACCTTTCATTTCTAATTTTCTTTTAAAGTGTAATTTACAAAGAACAACTTTAAACTACAACTTTTTTACCAACGAATTATTGCACTTGCCCATGTAAAACCGCTTCCAAAGGCTGCAAGTACCACTAAATCACCATCTTTAATTTTTCCGTTTTCCCAAGCTTCGGTTAGTGCAATTGGTACCGATGCCGCTGTTGTATTACCATATTTCATAATGTTGTTGTACACTTGGTCATCGTTCAATTTGAATTTTTGCTGAATGAATTGCGATATACGTAAATTTGCCTGATGCGGTATCAACATATTGATGTCTGAAACCTGTAAATTATTGGCTTCCAATCCTTCATTTATCACTTCAGAAAATCGAACCACCGCATTTTTAAATACAAATTGTCCGTTCATGTATGGATAATACGATTCATCATTTGGATTATTTTCTTTAATGACATCGGTAATCCAGCGCTTGCCCATTCCGGGTGCAATCAACGCCAGTTCTTCAGCATGTTCGCCTTCTGAATGTAAATGAGTAGATAAAATTCCTTTCGATACATCTTCAGTTCTGCTTAAAACCACAGCTCCTGCTCCATCGCCAAAAATGACTGAAACTCCACGTCCGCGAGTGGTCATATCTAATCCTTTGGAATGAACTTCAGATCCAACTACCAAAATATTTTTATACATTCCGGTTTTTATAAACTGATCGGCAACAGATAGTGCATAGATAAATCCAGAACATTGGTTGCGAATATCTAACGCACCAACGGTTTTTATTCCTAATTCTTTTTGAAGTGTAACTCCGGGGCCTGGAAAATAATAATCGGGACTTAAAGTAGCAAATACAATAAAATCAATATCTTTCTTATCAATTCCAGCACGTTCAATAGCAATTTTAGATGCTTTCAATGCCATACCCGAAGTAGTATCTTCTGGTAAAACCACATGTCGGCGCTCCTTTATTCCGGTACGTTCCTGAATCCATTCGTCATTTGTATCGATCAATTTCGATAAATCGTCATTTGTCACAACATTTTCCGGAACATAAAAGCCCAACCCGGTTATTTTTGAATGATACATAATCATAACTGTTAATTTATATAGGCTAATTTAATTATAATTTTTAAACAGATAAAATACTTATTTTTGTAAAAATCCGATTATAAATGAAAAAAATAAAACAAACACTTTTGGCATTATTATTAGCCACTGCGCCTATGATTGCACAAGAAAATATTACGTATCAAAAACCATCGAAAGAAATTTTACAACTGGCAGATTACGATCGCGCGCCAACGGTATCAATGAATACCAGTAAAGAATGGATGGTTTTATCGTACCGAAACACTTACAAAAGTCTAGATGAATTAAATCAAGATGAATTGCGTTTGGGTGGTTTGCGTATTAACCCGATAACGAATATTTCCAGCACGGCATCGTTCATCAACAATATCAAAATTAAAAAAACGAACGATAAAACCGAAACTAACGTTAAAGGTTTGCCTGCAAATGCGCTGATAAGCAATTTATCTTGGGCTCCAAACGAAACCAAATTGGCTTTTACAAACACTACAGCAACCGGTAACGAATTGTGGATTTTAGATTTACCGACGGCTACTGCAAAAAAACTGACCGATGCCGTTTTAAATGCCAATTTAGGTAACCCTATTACGTGGTACAAAAACAGTAACGAAATGTTAATTAAAGTGATTCCTACAAACCGCAAAGCTTTAATTGACGCTGCAAAAGCAATACCAACCGGACCTATTGTTTCTAGCGCCGAAGAAGGTGTGGTTTCTCAAAACAGAACGTATCAGGATTTGTTGAAAAATAAAACCGATGAAGCTAATTTTGAAACCATTGTAACGTCTGAATTATACACGATTGATTTAAACGGAACCAAAAAACTGTTTAAAAAAGCCGATTTGTATTCTAATGAAATTTTTTCGCCCGACGGAAACTACATTTTACTTACAACCATTCAAAAACCTTTTTCGTACTTGGTGCCGTTAAGCCGTTTCCCAATGAAAACAATCGCTTACACAACCGAAGGTAAAGAAGTAAAACTAGTAAATGATGTTGCTTTAAGCGAAGTGATGCCGAAAGGTTTCATGGCGGTTCGCGAAGGAAAACGAAGCATGAGCTGGAGAAGCGACAAACCTGCAACGTTGTTTTTTGTTGAAGCTTTAGACGGCGGTGATCCTGCAAAAAATGTAGAAAAACGCGATGCCTTATACACTTGGGAAGCTCCGTTTACAAACCAACCTGAATTACTTACAAAAACTACACAGCGTTTTGGCGGAATTGCTTGGGGCGATGATGAAACTGCGATTGTTTACGATCAATGGTACGATACCCGAAACAGTAAAATCTATTTGTTCAATCCTTCTAAAAAGTCGGAATTAGTGACAATCTGGGATAGAAATTATCAAGATATTTATAGCGATCCGGGCGATTTTCAAACGAAAAAGAATGCTTTTGGACGATACACCTTGCAGAAAGAAAACAACAAACTGTATTTAATAGGCGAAGGTCATACCAAAGAAGGTCAGTTTCCTTTTATCGATGAATTAGATCTGGCTACTTTAAAAACAAACCGTTTGTATCAATCGAACCTTACAGATCGTATCGAATCGATTTCTGAATTAATCGATATTAAAAAAGGAGATGTTTTGGTAAACATTCAATCTAAAAACGATTATCCGAATTATTATTTCCGAAACATCAAATCTAAAAAAGATTTAAAGCAGATTACCTTCAACAAAAATCCGTTCGAAAGTATCAAAGATGTTCATAAAGAAGTAATCAAGTACAAACGTAAAGACGGCGTTGAATTATCGGGAACATTATATTTGCCGGCTGGTTACGATCGTAAAAATCACAAGCAAAAACTTCCTTTGTTAATTTGGGCATATCCTGCGGAATATAAAGATAAAAACAGCGCGGGACAATCGTCTGCAAACCCTAACGAATTCACGTTTCCTTATTACGGATCGTTTGTTTATTGGGCTGCAAAAGGTTACGCGGTTTTAGACGATGCTGCTTTCCCGATTATTGGCGAAGGAACGCAAGAACCTAATGACACGTTTATTGAGCAATTGGCTATGAATGCTGAAGCTGCGATTGATGCGGTTGATAAATTAGGATACATTGACAGAACGCGTGTTGGCGTTGGCGGACACTCTTATGGAGCTTTTATGACTGCGAATTTATTGGCACACACCAAACTTTTTGCCTGTGGAATTGCACGTTCAGGTGCGTATAACAGAACGCTTACTCCATTTGGTTTTCAAAGCGAACAACGTAATTATTGGGAAGTTCCTAATGTTTACAACACCATGTCGCCTTTCATGAATGCCGAAAAAATGAAAACGCCGATGCTTTTAGTTCACGGCGAGGCAGATAACAATCCGGGAACTTTTACCTTACAAACCGAACGTTATTTCCAAGCGTTGAAAGGATTAGGAGCACCGGTGCGAATGGTAATTTTACCTAAAGAAAGCCACAGTTACGTTGCTAAAGAAAACATTTTACACTTACTTTGGGAACAAGAACAGTTTTTAGACAAACATTTAAAGAATAAAAAATAATACTGTAGAAAACGCCGGCAATTGTCGGCGTTTTTAATTATACAAGACTTTTTAGAAACAATGTAAATGCAAAATTGAAATTATAAGTAATTTTAAACCAAACTATTTTTTATGAAAGACGATTTAAAGGAATTAGCAAAACAATTGGGAAATCCGGAAGGAGAAACAGGAATTGAAGTTGCAAATATGATGAATGCAACCAATATTGGCATGACTAAACACGCAATTGAATCTTTAAATTTAGATAAGAATGATGTGGTTTTAGAAATAGGTCACGGCAATTGCGGACATTTACCTTTTTTAATGAAACAAGCTGAAAACTTGAAGTATTTCGGATTGGAAATTTCTGAATTGATGCAACAGCAAGCAATAAAATCAAACCAGAATTATATCGAGAACAATTCGGCTGAATTTGAATTATATAAAGGAACAGAAATTCCTTTTGATGATGAAAGCTTCGATAAGATTTTCACAGTCAATACGCTCTATTTCTGGCAAAATCCAGATTTACTATTAAATGAAATTCATCGTGTTTTAAAACCAAATGGTATTTTAGCTTTGACTTTTGCCGATAAATCTTTTATGGAGAAACTACCTTTTACAAATTTCGGTTTCAATCTTTACAGTTTAAAAAATGCAGAAGAATTACTACAGAAAAATCGATTTAAAATTCTAAATAGTATTTCACAAACCGAACAAGTTTTCAGCAAAACAAACGAAATGGTTAACCGTACTTTCTTTACTGTTTTAGCAGAGAAATAAAAACACGCTCGTTCGATTGCAGAGCCGTTTTATGCTCAAAACATATTTCTAAATCATTTAAAACAGCATAGATCAAATAATTCTTTCCTGTAAAATAAGAATGTTTAATTTGTACTTCAAATCCATCATTAGAAATTTGTAATTCATGTGGTCGTACATACAAAACTCCATTGCCATTTAATCCTAAATAACTAGCAGGAATAATGTTTACATCTCCGGTTAATCGGGCAATGTATTCGTTTTTGGTATTTTCGTAAATGTTTTGCGGTGTATCTTTTTCTATTAGATTTCCGTTTTGCAGAACCAATATTCCATCGGCATACATCAACGCTTCTTCGGGCGTGTGCGATGTAAAAAGAATAGTAATTCCTTTTTGTTTACAGTACTGAAAAAGCTGTGTTGCCAGTTTTCTTTTTTGAAACGGATCAATGTGTGAAAAAGGCTCGTCTAACAACAAAAATTCGGGTTCTAACGCTAACACTCGTGCTAAAGCGGTTCGCTGCATTTGTCCGCCGCTTAAAAACTTGGCTTTTATGTTGGCAAATTCCGTCATATCGACCAATTTCAACAATTCATCAACTCGATTCTTTTTTTCTTTCAGATAGAAATTCGATAAAAATCTTCCCACATTTTCGGCAACCGAAACAAACGGCATCAAATCAAAATCTTGTGCCAGATATTTCATATAATCCATTCCAGAAACCAAATGATAAGCCGGTCCTAAAATTTGCTTCTCGTTCCAAAAAATCGAACCAGAATCAGCATCCAACAAACCATAAACCAGTTTTAATAAAGTAGATTTTCCGCTACCACTGGCTCCGATCAAAGCATACGAATTTCCAGCTTTAAGCTGAAAACTCACATCGTTTAAAACCTGACTGTTGTTGTACGAAAAAGAAAGTTGATTTACCTGCAACATAAAATAAAAAGGCGACCGAAGCCGCCTGTTTGTATAAAATTATAAACTTGCTATATAACGCTCGGCATCTAAAGCCGCGATACAGCCCGATCCGGCTGCGGTGATTGCCTGACGGTAATCTTTATCCTGCACATCGCCACAAGCAAAAACGCCCGGAACGTTTGTTTTAGATGTTTTACCTTCGGTGATTAAATATCCTGTTTCGTCCATAGTTAACTGACCTGCGAAAATATCGGTATTTGGTTTATGACCAATTGCCACGAAAACACCTGTAACAGCTACTTCTTTTTTCTCACCGGTAACATTATTTACCACACGAACTCCGTTTACAATTTGTCCGTCACCTAAAACTTCATCAATTTCAGTACTCATTAAAATTTCAATGTTAGGAGTGTTTTTAACACGATCTTCCATGATTTTTGATGCACGGAATTTTTCAGATCGAACCAACATGGTCACTTTCTTACATAAATGCGATAAATAATGTGCTTCTTCACAAGCAGAATCGCCCGCACCTACAATGATTACTTCCTGATTACGGTAGAAAAATCCATCGCAAACCGCGCAAGCCGATACACCACCACCCATTTGCAGATAATGTTGTTCAGAAGGAATTCCTAAATATTTTGCCGTTGCACCAGTTGATATAATTACCGTTTTAGCATGAATTTCAATAGTATCGTTAATCCATACTTTTTTAATTTCCCCCGATAAATCTACTTTAGTCGCAAAACCATCGCGTACATCGGTACCAAAACGTTTTGCCTGTGCTTGCAACTGCATCATCATTTCCGGTCCTGTTACTCCGTCTGGATATCCCGGAAAATTCTCAACCTCGTTTGTTGTTGTTAATTGTCCGCCGGGCTGCATACCTTGATATAAAACAGGATTCATGTTAGCGCGTGCTGCGTAAATTGCTGCCGTATAACCTGCAGGTCCAGAACCTATGATAAGACATTTTAGTGTTTCTATAGTTGTTGACATATTTCTGTGATTCTAATTTTTTAAGATTACAAAAATATATATTTATGTATGGATATAAAAGAAAGTTGCCTTTTAAATATCTATGGTATAATTGATTGTTGTTATAGCAGATATTTTTTTGAATTTTTTATACAAAATTATGTTATAAATAAAAATTTTATCTACATTTGCACTCGCAATTAAGGCTTTATCGGGGTGTAGCGTAGCCCGGTTATCGCGCCTGCTTTGGGAGCAGGAGGCCGCAGGTTCGAATCCTGCCACCCCGACTAAATTTTTAATTGCAACAGATAACCTCATCGGGGTGTAGCGTAGCCCGGTTATCGCGCCTGCTTTGGGAGCAGGAGGCCGCAGGTTCGAATCCTGCCACCCCGACAAAGCCTTCTTAAACAAGAAGGCTTTTTTTATTTTATGTATTATGTTTTTTGTTTATATACTTTACTCAACTAATCTGGATCAATTTTATATTGGATATACTTCAATGACTTTAGAAGACAGATTACGACGTCACTTAAGCACTCATAAAGGCTTTACCGCAAGAACCAAAGATTGGAAAATTGTTTATTTTGAACAATTCGAAAATAAAGCGGATACTATTTTGCGTGAACAAGAAATCAAAAATTGGAAAAGTAAAAAAAGAATAATTGAATTGATTTCAAAAACGAACGGTTAGCGCGTCCCGTTTTAAAAACGGGAAGGCCACAGGTTCAAATTTCCGTATACGGAATAAACTCTGCCACCCCGACAAAGCCTTCTTAAACAAGAAGGCTTTTTTTATTTTATGTACTTTATACAAAAGTTTAAATCTTATCTCTTCAAAAAAAGAACAAAACAAAAATACCAGTCTTGAAGAAGACTGGTATTTTCTTTAAAAAGATTTCTCTTTTTAATAATCACACGAATTTTTCTAAAAAGAAAAACTCATACACTTAACTAAAAACATTCAAAAAACTACTATCTATTATTAATATCTAATAAAGATCAATTTAAATCTGCTAGCGTTAAAGATGCTAAAAAGCATCTTTTAATAACTAACACTTTTCTTTTTCATAATTAATTTGATAATAATAAAACAAACCCTGTACCAATCTAAAAAAGCTTGATTAATCGGGTCTATAAACAACTTTATTTCTGCTTATTGTAGAAATAGGCACAACTTATTGTAGATATTTTTCACAAAAACACAATTAAAAGTAATTTCAGTTAGTGGCTAAAGTATTTTGCAATAATTAAGTACATTTGTAAAAACAATAATAGAATGCTTATAATTGGTATAGCTGGTGGAACGGGAAGCGGTAAAACAACTGTTGTTCACCAGATTATGAATGAATTACCGGAAACCGAAGTGGGTATCATCTCACAAGATTCTTATTACAAAGCGAACGATCATTTGAATATGGATGAACGTTCGCTGATTAATTTTGATCACCCAAGAGCGATAGATTTCGATCTACTTTGTTCAGATTTAAAAGAATTAAAAGCGGGTAACAGCATTAATCAGCCGGTTTATTCGTTTGTGCATCACAACAGAACCGATGACTATATTTTAACGCATCCGCGAAAAGTGATGATTGTTGAAGGAATTTTGATTTTATCAAATCCGGAACTGCGTAATTTGTTCGATATTAAAATTTTTGTTCATGCCGATTCTGACGAACGATTAATCAGAAGGTTAAAACGTGATATTGTAGAAAGAGGTCGCGATATGGACGAGGTTTTACAAAGGTATCAAACCACACTAAAACCAATGCACGAGCAGTTTATCGAACCATCAAAAGCGTACGCAGACATTATCATTCCTAACGATAAATACAACACCGTAGCTATTGATATAGTTCGAACGGTTATCAATAAAAAAATCAACGATTAAGAATGAAACAAAAAATCGCCGCCCTATTAATTAAATATCCGTTTTTAAAATGGGTCACCAACAGATTTATTTTAGCAACCCTGTTTTTTGTTGTTTGGCTTTTGTTTTTTGATACCTATGCTTTTTACGACCACCGAACTATTGATAAGGAAATAAATAAGCTGGAAGAAAACCGAGATTACTATCAAACCGAAATTAACAGCGACGATAAAAACATTAGAAAACTGTACCGCAAGGAAGAAGTTGAACGATACGCCCGAGAAAAATATTACATGAAGCGCGAAAATGAAGATATTTATATTATTGACAGCGACAAAGAATATCCAACAGAAGAAACTAACTAACAAATCAATACAGCAATATGTTATTTAACGATTTTGAAAAAGTAACATCAAAACAATGGAAAAATCAGATTCAGTACGAATTAAAAGGTGCCGATTATAACGATACATTGGTTTGGGAAAGTTTAGAAGGTATTAAGGTTAAACCTTTCTATCATAACGATGAAGACGCAGTAACCACAGGCGTTTCTACACAAGTAACCAATTTTTCTATTGTTCAGGAAATTTATGTTTTCGATACAGAAAAATCAATAGCAAAAGCAAACGAAGTTTTAAAACGCGGTGCAGAAAGCATTCGTTTTATCATTCCTTCAAAAGAAATAAACGTTGTTAACATCATTAATCAATTACAGCAACAGCCAAAAGCGGTTTACTTGCAATTATTGTTTTTAGATGCCGATGTTGTGGAACAGATAAATACCGAAGCTGCCAAATTACAGTTTGAAGTTTTTGTTTTGATCGATCCTATTCATCAGTTAACTTTCGATGGCAATTTTTATAAAGACGGAACATCAGATTTTGAAGTGTTGAATAAAATCAACCAAAAGTCCAGCAACATTAACTGGTTAACCGTAAAAGCTACCACGTACCAAAATGCAGGTGCAAATATGGTGCAGCAAATTGCGTACACGCTTGCACACACCAATGAATATTTAAACCGAATTGAAAACTTCGATAAAAATATCACGGTTGAAGTTGCTGTTGGTGGAAATTATTTCTTTGAAATTGCAAAACTGCGCGCCATGCGTTTGTCTTTAAATGCGTTGGCTGAAACTTATTCGCCAAACATTACGTTTCATATTTTAGCGAAACCAACTCATCGCAACAAAACCATTTACGATTATAACGTAAATATGTTGCGAACAACTACCGAATGTATGAGTGCTGTTTTGGGCGGAGCCGATGCGGTTGAAAATATTGCGTACGATGCAGTTTATCATAAAACAAACGAATTTGGCGACCGTATTTCAAGAAATCAGTTGTTGATTTTAAAGGAAGAAAGTTATTTTGATAAAGTGAACAATCCGGCAGACGGAGCTTATTATATAGAAAGTTTAACGCAGCAGTTAGCCGAAAAAGGTTTGGAACTTTTTAAGGATATCGAAAAAAATGGTGGATTAATTTCACAGTTAATCGAAGGAACCATTCAGCGAAAAATCAGCGAAGCGGCAACAAAAGAACAAGAATTGTTCAATTCGGGCAAAGAAGTTTTATTAGGAACAAACAAATATCCAAATCCACAGGATAAAATGGCGCACGATTTGGAGTTGTATCCTTTCGTAAAGCAAAATCCGCGTAAAACATTAATTACTCCGATCATTGAAAAACGTTTGGCAGAAGCTTTAGAACAGGAACGTTTAGCGTCAGAATAATTTTGTAACTTTCAGAAAAAGAAGATCATGGAAGCAATCAGAGAAATAGTAAAAGTAAAAAACCGTCAGGTAATTATTAATTTACCCGATGATTTTAATGCCGATGAAGTTGAAGTAATTGTATTAAAGACAATTGAAAATGAACTTTCTGAAGAACAAAAAAAAAATTTAGAAAATCGCCTTAACGAACCTGAAACAGAATATATCACATCACAAGAATCATTAGATCTTTTGAAAAAAAAGTATGGTTTTTAAGGTAATTGTTTCTAAAAGAGCTCAACAAGAAATTGAAAATGCGATAGCTTATTACAGTGAAATTAATAAGTCTTTAGCTCAAAAGTTTTATAATTCCGTTGAGGCTAATTATAAAAAACTGGAAACAAACCCTTATTTTCAAAATAGATATAAAGAATTCAGAGCAATACCATTAAGAAATTTCCATTTCTTATTTTCTATTATGTTGATGAAGATAAACATATAATAAAAATACTTTCTTGTTTTCATACGTCAAGAAGTACCAATAAATATCCTGAATAGAAAATCACATATTTAGGGCTTAAAAAAAACAATCGTTAATGAATTTGAAGATTTATTAAAAAAAAATTCATGAGAAAAAACATACAAAATATACAATTACCACATCAAAAGAAAACAGAAATAAATACGCTAAATTCTTTTGAAACAGCAGAAGGTATTCAGATAAAGCAAACCTATACGTTGGCTGATGTTGAAGAATTGGAACATATTGGTTTTGGTGCTGGTTTTGCACCAAATTTACGCGGACCTTATGCCACAATGTACGTTCGCCGCCCTTGGACTGTTCGTCAGTACGCAGGTTTTTCAACAGCCGAAGAAAGTAATGCTTTTTATAGAAGAAATTTAGCTGCCGGGCAAAAAGGACTTTCAGTTGCGTTTGATTTGGCTACACACCGCGGCTACGATTCTGATCACGACCGTGTGGTGGGCGATGTTGGTAAAGCTGGTGTAGCCATCGATTCGGTTGAAGATATGAAGATTTTGTTTGATCAGATTCCGTTAGATGAAATGTCGGTTTCAATGACCATGAATGGTGCCGTTTTACCTATTATGGCATTTTACATTGTAGCTGCAAAAGAACAGGGGGTCGATGAAAAATTACTTTCAGGAACCATTCAAAACGATATTTTAAAAGAGTTCATGGTGCGTAATACCTACATCTACCCACCTACTCCCTCAATGAAAATCATTGCAGATATTTTTGAATACACCAGTGGCAAAATGCCAAAATTCAACTCGATCTCTATTTCGGGTTACCACATGCAAGAAGCTGGTGCTACTGCTGATATTGAATTAGCTTACACCATTGCAGACGGATTGGAATACGTGCGAACAGGATTGGCAGCCGGAATGAAAGTTGATGAATTTGCTCCTCGACTTTCGTTTTTCTGGGCAATTGGCATGAATCATTTTATGGAAATTGCTAAAATGCGTGCCGGTAGAATGATCTGGGCTAAATTGTTGCGCCAGTTTAATCCGGAATCAGATAAATCATTGGCATTGCGTACGCACTGTCAAACTTCGGGTTGGAGTTTAACCGAGCAAGATCCTTTTAACAATGTGGCTCGTACAGCAATCGAAGCTGCTGCTGCTGCCTTTGGAGGAACACAATCGTTACACACCAACGCCTTAGACGAAGCTATTGCCTTACCAACCGATTTTTCGGCTCGTATTGCCCGTAATACACAGATTTTCCTACAAGAAGAAACTAAAATATGTAAAACGGTTGATCCGTGGGCAGGAAGTTATTATGTAGAAAGTTTGACTGATGAAATTACTGAAAAAGCTTGGAAATTGATTGAAGAAGTAGAATCGTACGGCGGAATGACGAAAGCTATTGAAGCGGGAATTCCTAAAATGCGCATCGAAGAAGCTGCGGCTCGTAAACAGGCTCGTATCGATTCTGGTCAGGATATAATTGTAGGTGTAAATAAGTATCGATTGCAAAAAGAAGATCCTTTACAGATCTTGGAAGTGGACAACCAAGTGGTTCGTCAGCAGCAAATCGAACGATTAAATACCATTAAAGCCACTCGTAATAACGATAAAGTAAAACAAAGCTTGGCAGCATTAACAAATGCAGCAAAAACAGGTGAAGGTAATTTATTGGCAATAGCTGTTGAAGCAGCTGAAAACCGTGTTACATTAGGAGAAATTTCTGATGCATTGGAAGAAGTTTACGGCAGATACAAAGCACAAATTAAAACAATCAGCGGCGTGTACAACAAAGAAATTAAAACCGATGAAAATTTTGCAAAAGCAAAGCAACTTGCCGACGATTTTGCAAAAAAAGAAGGACGTCGTCCGCGTATTATGATTGCTAAAATGGGTCAAGACGGGCACGATCGTGGTGCAAAAGTTGTAGCTACAGGTTATGCCGACGTTGGTTTTGATGTGGATATGGGGCCGTTGTTTCAAACACCTGCCGAAGCTGCCAAACAAGCCGTTGAAAACGATGTGCATGTTTTAGGTGTATCCTCATTGGCTGCAGGTCATAAAACCTTGGTACCACAAGTTATTGAAGAATTAAAGAAATACGGTCGTGAAGATATCATGGTAATTGTCGGTGGAGTGATACCTGCACAAGATTATCAGTATTTGTTCGACTCTGGCGCAGTTGCGGTTTTTGGTCCAGGAACCAGAATTGCCGATGCTGCCATTACTATTTTAAATGTATTGTTAGATACAGAATAGAACAAAAACTCCAACCTTTCGGTTGGAGTTTTTTATAAAATACTTCCTATAAAATTATCATTTTCCATGGTTCGCCAAACCTCAACATTACTTATATATTTGTCTTTATAAGGTAGGCTGCGGCAGTTTAACTGAATTTTAGAAACCTTGTTAATATCGGTTAAAAAGTGGTTATCTTCCCAGAAATAGCAAAATAACGGCGGTTGGTTTCTGTGGATCGATGTAAACTTACCAAACACTTTTACACGGTTTTTAACTTCTTGTTTCTTTAAAACTTCAAACGTATTTTTTTCATAATACGTTCTTATTATGATCAGCGAATTTTCACTTTTATTATCCATCTTTTTGTACGACTGCAAATAAAAATCGGTCATTAATTTTTCGTTTACAAACTTGCTTGCAATATCAAATTCAAAAACAAACAACTGCTCATTATTATTTAAATCGCGCTTGTCAAAATCCTTTGCCAGCAATAAAATTTCGTTCACTCCATTATAAAAATTGTACGAAACCAATATTTCATAATAGTTAATTTTTTTGCCTTCTTTATAGTAAAACCTAGGAAAAACCTGGTTAATTGTACCTGTTATTGTCATTAAATAATTTTCTAATATATTTTAGAATAATTCACAAAGATAGCGATTCTTACCATTGCATTGTTAAACTTACTGAACTTTTATAGTTTTACCGGCTGTGTGCCCAGTGTGTTCCGGCGCATACATACTTTGAATGGTTGAAATACCGCTTGTAAAACTGCCCTCATTGTTCAAACGCACCTCATAATCAATCACATAACTACCTTTTGATAGATAATCGATAAAAAAGTTGGTGGCAGCATCGCGTGTTGACTGGTAATAACGCAGATTATTTTCGTATTTGTAGCCAGAAAGCACATCAACAGGTTCAAAAGTTGCAGCACGCATGTCTTTAATATGAATGAATTCCATATCTTTTTCGGCAGAAATTTCCAATCGAATAATTACTTTTTGTCCTAATTTAAGTTCGGTTTCGTTTGAAATCTCCTGTAACTTTTTATCGGAATTTTCAATATAGAATGTTCTCGCAATTTTTAAAATTCCGTTAGTAGCATCTTTCACCGCATTGAAATCTTCGAAATATTGCCAGTAAATTCCACCGAAAACAGGTTTTTCGCTTTTGTTTTTTATCGATATCTTGCCAAAATCGTTTGTAATTTCATCAGCTTTCCATTGACAGGTCTGGTATCCTAATAAATCATCATTTTGGTTTTCTGCTGTTTCGTTGTTTTTTATGGTTTGATTTCCTATTGAAACAATCGCTTTATCTGAAGTCGCAAGTTCAGTTGAATTTGATAACAACAGTGCATAAATTGCCGATGTAGTCGCCTTTGTTGTACCCCAGTCTTTATTTAATTTCTGACTTAACAACCACGCATTTAATTTTTGAAGCGTAATTTGATTGTTGTCAATCTCTTTAAAAGCCTCGATAATCAACGATTGAACTTCGGCTGCATTGTAATAGTAATAATTTTTACTGCTGTTTTCTTTCCAATACATTCCGTAGGTTTCATCGATCACCGCACTTTCATTCAACTGATTTAGAATTTGTTTTGCCCAAGTAACATCGCCCTTTCTGTTTAAAATTATTGCCAATTTTGCTTTATTTTCAAGCGATAATTCTACCCAATTCTTTTTTAGATCGATAAAATTCTGATCTAATTGCTTAGAAACATCCGTAGGAATTGCAAAATCTTTCGAATAATAACTTTTTACAAAAGCATAATTAATTGCGCTGTGATTGGAGAATGTTTTGTTCGATGTTTTAAATTGATCCTGCATTTTAACATCGATAAAACGGTGAGCTTTATTCACGATATTTTTTACATCGTTTTCATTGAAATGAGAAACACCCAGTTTATCTAATTGTGCCGCCGTAACCAAAATGTGCTGGGTGATGTAATCGTTTTCAGATCCGCCCGAAAACCACCCGAAACCACCCGAAGCATTTTGACGTTCACCCAAAGTTTTTACAATTTCATCGGCTTCTTTTTCCAATCGATCTAAATCAAAATACGATGCCAATTGCGCTTTTTTCTCTTCATTTGAAACCAAATCTTTCATCCACGGAGTTTCCTGAAGCATCAATTCTTTCAATTCTTCATTATCTTCTAATTTAGATTTTGGATTTTTCTTCCATTCAGATATTAAATCTTTAATCGTCGGATTTTTTTCCAACACATGCATCGCCAACACATCGGCAAAATACTTGGCAAAAATTTGTTCGTTGCATGTATGCTGAAAATCGTACAAATAAGGTAGCGACTGCATGGTTAACCAAGTGGCGTTGTGTGAAATTTCTACCACAAACTGATGGCTTTTCAACGTTTGTGAATTGTTGGTTATTAAATTATGCAAACTATAATCTTTATTTTGATTACCCAACTGCCAAATCGGAGCCGTTTCGGTAATCAATGTTCTATTACTTAAAACCGGAATAACGCTTTCTTCACCATCGGTAAAATTGCCAGCTTTTACAGAAATGCGATATTGTAACCCTTCGATTTGTTTAGGAATTTCAACCGACCAGCTAACGGTGTTGGCACTTAATCCGTTTATTGTTGTTGGAACCAGTTTATCAGTTTTAATAATTTTATCGGTTAAATCTTCGCCGGTAACGGTATTAAACAAACGCAAAACAGCAGTAGCCTGCAACGGAGCATTGGTGGTATTGCTTACCCGCGCTTTTAAAATAACCACATCGGTTTGACGAACAAAACGCGGTATGTTTGGCTGAATCATTACGTCTTTTTGGGTTTTGCTTAAACTTTCAACGTAAATAAAATCTGTGGTTTTGTTATGTGCTAAACCTCTAAACTTCCATTTTGTTAATGCTTCGGGTGCGGTAAAGTCAATTTCTACCGAACCATCTTTCTGAATTTTTAAATGTGGAAAGAAAAATGCGGTTTCTTGTAAGTTTTTGCGTAACGAGATATTGTTGTGTACCTCTTCCAGATTATTTTTACCATAAATAGTTTTTGAAGTTGTAGTAGTACTTACTTCTGTAGAGATATTTAAACCAGGAACCTGACCTTGCAACGTTTGTATAACACTTGCATTTGGCCTGCCTTCTATTGTTTTAGAAGATACAGTGTTAGCTGCAACACTACTTTTAGGCTTGCTAACTGTTCTATATGTATCAACGACTATATCATTCATAACCATAGAATCATCTTCTAACAAAACAAAGTTTAAGATTTGTGCTTGGTTTACATATAATATTTCAGTCACATACCCTAGATAAACAACCTTTATCCGATCACCTGCTGAAGCCTTAATTTCATAAGTTCCATCATCATCGGTATCAACACCTTTATCGGTATCAAGAACCAAAACAGTTGCTCCTGGAATAGGATAGCCATCTTGTGTTTTTACAATTCCTTTTATGCTTCTTAAAACTCCGTCTTTAACTATATTGGTTTCATCTATAATACCATAGGTCAGCGTTTCATCGTTATTTAAAACTTTTTGGGTAAATAGTTGTTCTTCGTTTAAAACATCAGAAAATCCTTCAACACGTTCGATATAATATTTATAAATTTTGTTGAATGTTTTAATATCGTCATCAAATCTATCATATGAAATTTTAGAAATAACCTCATCAATCGGTTCTAAATGAATAACGGTTAATCCTTTTTTTAATTCAATCTTTTTATTTTGGTAACCTAAAGCTGTAACACCTATCAAGGCTGTTTTACTGCTTATTATTTTTGCAAAACCGTCTTCGTTAGTAATTGCCTTATCTGCATTTTTAAGGTTTATAATAAAGGCATTAGAAATAAACTTATTTGTTTTTGCATCGCGAATTTCTAATTGAAAATACGAAGCGGTATTGTTCTTAATATCCTCTGGTATGTATTGGTATGAAGAACCACCATAATAATTTTCATTTGAAAAATTGTATCCAAAATAGTTCCAAGTATTCCAATAAAAATTGTTGCTGTAATAATAGTTTGCACTGAATAAATTATTTTGATGCACATTATTTTGCTTTTTGGGATTAGAAAAATTCACGTACACATAATTATCTATTTTTTCTGCGTTGGTAACCCATTCTTTACCATATTCACCCCAAGAATTTTTCAGTAATAAATCTAAAGAAGCATCGTACATCGACGCTAAAAATTCACCTTGATAAGGTTTCTTATTTTTGGCATTTTTAAGCAGTAACTTCCATTTGTATTGTTCGGCAGGATTTAATTTATCGTTCCATGACTGCCATTCAACATTCCATAAAAAATCTGTTACATCTTTACTTTCACTTTCTTTAATATTGTAATTTCCACTGTTTGCATAAAGTTCTTGGTCGTTTACAAAAAACCAGTTATAAGAAACAGATTCGTTCTCTGTACTATTAACCAAAGGAATTTTAATTTGCTGTGTGCCTTTTTTTATGTTGAAATTAAGTGCTTTAACAGTTGCATCGCGGTCGAAATATTCTACATATAACATAACATTATCGTATAAACTGTTGGTTTCTAAAACCAGCTGATTTAAAGAAGATTTAGAATGATTTACAACCGTAAAATTCTCGTTTATTGCTAATTTTTCGTCAGCATTTTTAATTTGAAAAGTTGTTTCTACTTTTATTGGCAAACCTGATTTTTGGTCTGTAATTTCAAATTCGAAATTGTAATTTCCGGTTTTCCAATTTTTAATATCTAATTCAAATTTTTTATCTTTTTGGGTAGTGTATTTCCCTTCGTAAATCAATACTTTTTCGGCTGTTTCTTCATCGCTTGCTGAATATGATTCAAATGGAAATAACTTTCTGAAAGTTTCTTCATTAATAGAGGTTAATTCAGGAACATTCCACAATCTGTTTTTATAAAAATGATTAACAGGTAAGGTTTGATAGATTTTCACATTACCTGTAACGGCTGAAAAATCGCCGTTATAACCAGAAGAATTAACAGAAACATTTAAAGGTTTGTTTGTTAGTGATAAATCATACTTGTAAACACTTAATCTATGCGCTGTATTAGCTACAGTAAACTGCCCGTCGGCTTCATGAACTTCTCCTGCCTGATCTGTTACTTCCACATCATATCTAACGTAGGTTTCAATAGGTTGCTTTTTTATTATTTCTCCGATAGAATCAGACTTAACAGTGAAGGTATATTCAAAAAAACCTTGATCGTTTGTAAATAATTCTTCTTTTAAATTGATAAGATCTACGCTGTTTCTTGCTTCGCTGTTATAAAAAGATGAATTAATATTTAGCTTGACTTTAGCCTTTGCAATTGCGCCACCTGCTAAACTATTTGCTTTGCCTTTAATGGTTACTTTTTCATCGAAATAAACGTTTTGATTTATTTGTTCAAGTTCTAAGTCAAAAGTTGGACGTTTGTATTCTTCTACCTTATAACTAAAACTTTCGGTTTCAAAATCTATATCATTCCAAAATTCCTCTTCTTTTTTATCAGTATATTCATCTAATTCATCAATTCTAAGTAAAAAATCGCCTGTCGCTATATTTTTAGGTAATAAAAAAGTACCGCTAAATGCACCTAAATCATTGGTTGTTACTATTAGTTCTTTAATTTCATCATAATTATCATCTTTTAAAGTAATGCTAAAAGATTTGTTTGCCAAAACCTGATTTCCGTTTTTTTGCAATTCATAAAAAATTCCCTTAAAATGCACTTCTTGACCCGGACGATAAATATATCTGTCGGTAAATAAATTAACTCTAGCTTCCCGTTTCTCTCCATCATTTCTAACATACTGCGTATTATAACCATCTAAATACAAATTTGTTTCGTAGGTTTCATTATTCGCAAAAACCTTTACACTATTATTTTCATTGTATGACGATATATGGAAAACAGCCACTTTACCAGAATCATTGGTTGTATAGTTTTTATTCTGGTATTTTACCAAAACATTTTTATAAGGATTTCCGTCTTTTGGATTTAAAATATACAGAACATAAGATTCTTCATCTCTTGATTCTGTATCAATATTTTTAGATATTACCGATACATTTGTGGTTGTAAATGAAACTACACGTTGGTAATTAAACTCTTTTAAATCTTTAGTATCTGCATAAGATACCAACAAATAATTTCCTAACGGAAACTGCTCCCCTAAAACTTCGGTTGTGGTTTGAAAGTATGCTAAATCTTTAGGCAAAGCCCTCGAGACAACTTTAATTGGCTGTTGATTTTTTATTACCAATTGATACGTACTGTCATTCACAACAGTATGTTTAAAATGATAATATGCAAAATATACGCGGTCTATATTTTTATAGTTAATTAGATATTTAACCGATTCGCCCTCGTAAACTTCATTTTTAAGCGACACGGCAAATTCTTTTTCTTTGATACTATTTTCTAAAAGCTGTACTTTATCTAACTGATCATTTTCATCGGTACTTTTTTTAACTTCGGCAATTGCATTTAACGAACGATCGTAATAATCTTTCTTATCCATTTTGTTTGCTTCGCTACTTAATTTATTTGCATAATCAGAATACCAGCGATTTTTATAAAAAGTGGTTGATAGATTTTTTCCTAAATCTTGAAAAGCCGTTCCGTTTGCTGATTTATCGTTAATCAATTTTTCAAAACGTAAATATTTTATCTTATCTAGTGCTTTGGTTTGATTTGTTGCACTATAATAGATTTCTAATTTTTGAAATAATTGTATAACACTTTTATGCAATTCGCTTCTTAAATCATCTTTTTGAGGTGGATAAATTATTTTTTGCTGAGAAAAAGAAGAATCGAAACGAGATAATTCATTAGTTAAAGGTTTAACCCAAGAAGAGTTGTAAGTATAATCGTTAATAAAGCTAACTGCAAAAAATTCAAAAACCGATTGATTTAAATTGTGATCGATTTCATCATAAAAAATCAATTCTTTAATCGTCACAACTTTTGTTTCTTTTAGCAATTGATCTTCTTTAAAAAGCAAATTCACTTGTTCGTTTACAACATTTTTAAAATGATCCTTAGTCCATAAATCAATATTTTCAGGAAGTTCAGTCGTTGTATTTTCCGCCAAAGAATTTCTACTCCAAGAATATTGCTTAGAATCATAAGCCGCCATAAGGGTTTTAATATAATACCAACGATAAATTTCTTTGTAAATTCCGTTACTTTTAGATAGTTCCTGCTGCAAACGATCAATTTTCTTCTGATAATTAACTTCTTCTAAAACGTTTTCTAATTTCATTTTAAACAGAACAGTCTTTGCCTTTTCTGTTTCATTCTTAGCTTTATCAGCTTTAGAATATAAATTATCAATAGTTTTTTTAAGCGTTTTATAACTTCCTGCTTTTTCTAATTCGTAAACTTTTTGCCATTCTTTAGAAAAATCTTGAGCATAAATAGTGGTTCCAAAAACTAACAGTAGCAGTAAATAAAAGTGTTTCATAAGGTTATTGCTAATAAAATGCGGTTAAAATACATCTTTTTTGTAAATTTAAGCTTTAAAAAATTTTGTATGAAGAAATTTATAGGAATTTGTACGCTTTTACTGACTATTACTTCTTGTGATAAAAAAGCGGAAACTGCTGTTGAAAAACCACAGGTCATTGAGTTAAGCACTGACTACAACTCGGTTTTTAATCAATTCACCAAACAAAACGATACGCTTTATGTTGTGAATTTTTGGGCGACTTGGTGTCAGCCTTGTGTTGAAGAACTGCCCGATTTTATGAAGATTAACAACGAGTTTAAAACGGATAAATTCAAAATGATTTTAGTGAGTTTGGATAAAGGAAGTGATTTTGAAACCAAAGTGAAAGATTATATTAAAACCAACAACATTTCGCCCGATGTTTATGTTTTAACCGACAATAAACGTATGAACGAATGGATTCCGAAAATCAATAAAACCTGGAGCGGTGCTATTCCTGCGACTGCCATTTACAAAAACGGAAAACAGGTGTTTTTTACCGAAGGTAAAATTTCGTACACCGATTTAAAAAGTACCATTAACAAATTTAAATAACAAAAAATGAAAAAGTTTTTAGCATTAGCTTTATTTGCAACGGCTTTTATTAGCTGTAAAAAAGAAACCACAACTACTACCGATGTGGCAAACAACGATACCATTACTAAAACCGAAGAACCTGCAACTGAAAGAACCGGCTATAACATTGGCGACGAAGCAACCGATTTTTCTTTGAAAGGAACCGACGATAAAATGTATTCTTTATCTCAATTTGCCAATGCCAAAGGATTCATTGTGATTTTCACATGTAACCATTGTCCGTATGCGAAAGCGTATGAGGAAAGAATTGTTGCTTTAGATGCCAAATACAAATCGTTAGGATATCCTGTTATTGCGATCAATCCGAACGATCCAGCAGCACAACCAGAAGACAATTTTGATTTGATGAAAACCCGTGCGAAAGAAAAAGGATTTACTTTTCCTTATTTGATGGATGAAGGTCAGAAAATTTATCCACAATACGGTGCAACTAAAACTCCGCATGTTTACATCCTTCAAAAAGAAAACGGTAAAAACATTGTAAAATACATTGGTGCTATCGATAATAATCACGAAAATGCTAACGATGTTACCGAAAAATATGTAGAAGCTGCTGTTGATGCTTTGTTAAAAAACGAACCAGTTAAACAAACCGAAACGGTTGCAATTGGCTGTACTATAAAAGTTAAAAAGTAATAGTTAGTTTACAGACGAAAAGGCTGTTTCAAATTCATAAAACAGCCTTTTTTATTTATGATTTAAGGTAAAATTAATCTACACGGACAAAATTTCCGTTGGCATCGAACTCTAAATCGATATCGGATGCTAAATCAATCTTTATTTTTTTATCTTCTTTATCTATTGCGGTTGCAAAGGTTGACGCGTAGTTCTTAGAAAGATATGTTTTAATATTGTCAGGTAAAATACCTTTTGGCAAACCTTTGGCATCTTTCCATTCGTGCCAAATACCGTTACTGTCAAAATCAATTTCGGCACCGTCGCTAAACTTCACTTCGTAACTTTTTCCAATAACCGGAATGGTTTTAACTTCGTACGACGCAATGTTGTCTTGGCTGTAATGACTGTTGATTGTTTCTAGCGCTTTAACCGGAAGATCGGTAAATTTAACACTGTTTTTTTGCACATCTTCAGCTACGTTTTGGTTGGTTATCGTGTCTGTATTTGATGTTGATGACGGAGT
Source organism: Paenimyroides baculatum (assembly GCF_008629655.1). Lineage (GTDB taxonomy): Bacteria > Bacteroidota > Bacteroidia > Flavobacteriales > Flavobacteriaceae > Flavobacterium > Flavobacterium baculatum. Next base: position 407,526 of record NZ_VWSG01000001.1, on the reverse strand, counting down.
AACCGTAACTTCTTTTTTACATGAAACAAAAGTTAACCCGACTAAAGCTAATAATAATAGAAAATTCTTTTTCATAATATAAACTTTTAAAAATCAACTAAATGTACAAAAATTATTTGGTTTTGTATTTATCATTCAAACCTTTATTCTGTAAAATAAGTTCTTTTATTTTTTCTAAACGTGCCGTTTTTGTTTTTTCCTGCTTGGCTTCGTCAATATAAACCACGTATTCTTTCTGTTTTCCTTTGGTCAGTTTTTCAAAAGCATTTTTAACATCGATATTATTTTCTAAAAAATCCTTAAAAATTCCTTCGGGCTTCTTCTCTTCAAAAACATCGGCTTTTATTTCTTTACCATCTTTTATTGTTTGAATCGATTCGTTTATGTACGACAGAATCTTTTTCTCATCCATATCGTCAACATTGGTAAATCGCCACTGACGCATAGATTTTGTTTTTCCGTCTGATGCATTTACCAACACTTTTTCAGGATCTGACAAAAACACACCGTTGAAAAACCATAATGAGAAAAAATCTTTAAATCCGCCCCACGCTATTACATTTTTGTTGTTAAACGTGTAAACTTCCTTATCCCACTTAATGGCTTTATCTAAATTAGTTTTTACGATTAACTGCTGCATAAATTCTTCGGCATCTGTCCATTTATCGTTGTAGGCGTTCCAATTTGCAGCTTTTTTATCTTTCAATTTTGATACATTGTAAGCGATAATATTGGCAATTAATTTCTCGGGTAACAATTGATCCAACGGAAACTGAATGGCTCCTTTTGAAGTTTTGACTGACGTTAGCTGATCTTGAAACTCCTCAATAGCATCAGGCCCAGGATAAATCCCCAGATGATTTTTATACATGGCAAAATGAATCAAATTGCCGTTGTAATAAAAAGTAGGCATTCCGTAACTGATTTTTTCGGTAGTTTCTTTCGGTACATGTTTTTTAATGATGCTGTAAAGATCGGTCAACAACATTTTTTGACCATCCGAAAAACCTGAAATATATTCGGCTATGTTTGAAAAATTATTCATGATAATTTAACGCACTACGTAGTTTCCACATGATTTTTAAAGCTGTTTAGAATTGCCTGCCAGCCTTCTTTCTGCATTTCTTCCGGGTTTTGATTCTCCGCATCAAAGGTTTCGGTTACAACCACCTGATTGTTTTCTTCTTTAAAAGAAATTTCAACTGTTCTGCCGGCTTCCATATGATATTTTATCAACTTATGCGGAATAACCTCATCGTAAATTCCTTCAAAATCAAAAGAAAAACTACCGTCTTTAGCAGCCATTGTGCTCTTTAATTTCCCACCAACTTCCAGACTGTTCGATGCGTTTAAACAATGCCAATCCGGCGATGCCTGATTCCATTGTTCAATATCTTTCGGGTTGTTTAGTTTATCCCATACTTTTTCAATAGGTGCATTTACTGCGACCTCAACAGTTATTTTTTTCATCTTAATTTGCTTTTAACGAATTTAATAAATTTCTTAATTTAAAATGATTTTATATTGATTTTGGTAATCTTCTTTTTTGATAATTTTTAGAAAATTCAATTTTAAGATGCGTAACTTTAGGTTGCTAATAAAAAAATTAATAATGTTATGAATACAGTAAGAATATCACAATCGTTACAAAATGCACTAAATGAACAGGTTACTTTAGAGGCTTATTCGGCACAAATGTACTTAATGCTTGCCTGTTGGGCAGACGAAAACCAGTTAGACGGCGTTAAGGATTTTATGATGAAGCATTCGCAGGAAGAACGCGTGCACATGGCAAAAATTATTGAATACATTCAGGAACGCGGCGGAACCGTAGTTATTGATGCTATTAGAAAACCGGAACCTCAACCCAACAACGTTTTAGAGTGTTTTGAAAGTGTTTTAAAACAAGAAATTGAAAATACTACTGCAGTTTACAAACTGGTTAAAATGAGTATGGACGAAGAAGATTGGGCTACTTGGAACTTTATGCAGTGGCTGGTTGCCGAACAACGTGAAGAAGAAAAACTGGCTCTTGATTTATTGGATAAAGCCAAACTTGCCGGTGGAAACAACATGAGCGATACTGCTAAATTTGAATTGAACAAACTTATTGGAAATACCGGACAGGAATTTCCTATTGCTGATAATGTGAATCCTTTGGAGTAATTCAACAAGCATTAAATAATTAAAATTTCTATCGAAACTTTGTATCAAATATTGATATAATGATAAAAGTAGATTTTTACTACTCAGCTCGTCATTCCGTGCTTGACACGGAATCGCATTCATTAATTATGAGATGCTGAAACAAGTTCAGCATGACACTGATGAAGAGGACTGAAATTTGGTATAATCATTTTCCAGTAAGCAATTAAAAACAAAAAAGAACGTATTTGCATACGTTCTTTTTTTATAAACTTTATTCGGGTACAGCACGCCACTTTTTAATGACTGCCGTATATATAAACATAAACAGCAAACCTACTGCCAACAACAAATAACTGGTGTTCATATCCAAATATTCCAAAAGCGTAGTGCATGTTTTACTTGGGTAACTGCTATAATAATCTTTTGCGGTACGGCACGCATCATTTTGGTGCATGCTTATAATACCTAAAATCAACAGCACATACAACACAAAACCGTTAATGGTGATGTTCATAAAGATCGATGTAAACAGTTTGGAAGCTGATGTCATAAATAAAAACGGAATCAGAATAATTATTGAAGCGATGATAAACACCAAATAAGCTGCAAAATATTCTTCATCGCCACCCAAGCCCATGCTGTAAACCAAAACCATTAATCCAATAACCAAACTTAATACGCCTGTTGTAATTCCTGTAAAAATTACCGAACGCAGATTAGTTACCCTGAAACTAAAAATTAATGTCGAAAAGAAAAACGCAATCCATAGGTACACATGAATGTTTCGCGATACAAAATCTACATTTTTAATCAATTCTACGCTGCGCAGAAAATCGTTTAAATTTCTAACCTCATAATAGTTTTTTGTAAGATTTCTGTTGTAATAGTTATACAGTTTATCGTTACTTCCCGCTACTTGTGCAACTGCAACCGCCGCAGCTTCTACAGTTTCAACGACTGTTTGTTCATGCGAAGCTGTTGCCGCAGTCGCAACATCAGTCGTTAAGGTATCAATAGTTGCAGCAACAGAATCTATTGGATAGCTGTATGCCGTTTCATTTTCTGCAATGAAACTTTTAACTTCGAAAGTATCCGGATGATAAATCAATTTAAACCATTCGTCTGCATTTAAGTTGGTTCTGATCTGATATTGTTTGGAAACTTCTAAAAAGTCATTTAATATCTTTTTAATTTCGGCAGGATCTTTTCGATCTAAAATTTCCGAAAACTGTTTACTGAATTTATAATTCTTTGCGGCATTAGGATTCGTTCCATAAATAGCCGCTTCTTCTGGATACGACGATGCGTAACTGTAATTGTATCGATCATAGAAATCAACTTCGTCAAAATCTAATGTATAAAACACACGCGAGAAATTGTAGTAGCTTAAATTAGTAGTTTTAATATCAGCCGATAAATCAACCACCTCTTTTTTAAAGTAGTAAACACAAGTATCTTTAACAACTTCTTTGTAAGCCAAATCGGTTCCATTTTTATACTCGGCAGCCGGATATTTAAATTCTCCGTTATCATCGCGTTCCGTTATCGCAACTTTGTACAGACTGTAAAATTGGTACTTATTACCATTTGTTTCGAAATACTTTTTATTGTAATCGATCAAATCATCGCTGGTTTCGCAATACAAATCGTAAAAAGGCTTTGGATACGCTTTTTTATTTAGTGTATAATCTTGGTATTCTACCGATAAAAACGGATATGCCTTGTTAATAATATCGACATTTTTTACAAGCTGTTCATTTGGATATTCTATATTGATATACGCCCGCAAACCGAACATATACGAGAAATAAAATGATATGGACGCAAAAACAATGACCAGATAACACACAAACTGACCAAAAAGTTTAAGGTTACTTGTAGGGTAAAAGTTTTTAAAACCGTTGTTTTTAAACATGTAAACCAGCCAGCCTACCAACAAAAGCAAAGAAATAATTATGTGCACCATAATTAATCCGCTGTTGTAATAATCGTCTATCACACGGCTGTTTTGCAACGAAAGCGGACTGCTGTGGGAGACAAAACCTATAAAGTAAAAAAGGATATGCACCAGCAAATTTATAGCAAGCATCCACACAATGCGGGTATTCCATATTGTTGGATACCGCTGTATAAGGTAATTGTTTATTTTATTGATAAAATTCATAACAATGTTTTTTCTTAATTTACAAAAAATCTACGGGTTGATGCGGATATGTCACGGATATAAATCAGGTTAATATCGGCTAATCCCAATGCCACAATTACTTCGGAAAAACGAGTGGTTGTATTGAAATATACCGTGTAAATCCCACCATTAAACGTTAGTTTTTCTAATGCAAACGGAGCAAAAACTTCCAGTAATTTTTCACGACTTGCGTTACTGTCCATTTCTATAATCAACGGTTTTTCATCGTTAACAGCTTCGTTTGTACTTTCGTTATATTGTCCGTTTTTCAGAAAAATAACTTTGTCCGATATCTTTTCAACCTCATACAACTGTTGCGAACTTAAAATAAGCGCAATTGGGTTGTTAACCGAATTCGCTATCGCCTTTAAATCTTCCAGAATAATTTGTTGTGCCAACACATCCAGGTTTGCCAAAGGCTCGTCTAACAATAAAATTTCGGGTTTACGCAATAAGGTACGTGCCAGTTCAAATCGCATTTTGTAACCCGATGACAATTCGCTCCATTTTAAATGACGGTAATTCCACAATCCCAAACGGGCAACCATTAACAAAACTCGGGTTTCAATCTCATCGGGTTTTTCGTCGTAATTCGCCAGAACAAAACGTAAGTTATCCAGCAAACTGCCGTACCATTTATCGGTTCGTTGCGGAATGTAAATCAATTTGGTACGTAAATCGTAATCGCTTTGAATTTTGTTTATAAATTGGTAGTTAAGCGATCCTTGTGTTTGCGCGATTTCTTTAGCCAGAATACGCAGCAACGTAGTTTTTCCGTTACCGTTTTCGCCCACCAATCCAAAAACCTGACCTTTAGTCAACGTAAGCGAAATTGGTCCTAACGAAAATTTTTGCGATCCGTAACTTTTAGTAATCCCATCTGCCTTTAAAACAAATTCTTCGGCATTGTTTTCCGGTACATCAACTAAAGCTATTTTTTGTAGCAGTTCGTTTCCCTTTGCAATAAAAGCATCGGTTTGCTCGGGATTCTTTTCTTTCCAATCGGTCAGATCGATAGCTTCCCTGTAAATCTGCATGTTCTGAGTATCCATTGCACAGTCCAACAGCTTTCTAAAGCCCAGAAAAGTATCCTTATTATCAAAAAAGTGCACGGCTTCCTGTACACGCTGTTTATGTTTATTCATTCGCTTTTTTATTGTAAAAGTAAAAATATCTTTCACATGGCAAAGGAATTATCGTATGAATGTTTACATTTTTTAATCTTTTTTTGTAAGTTTAATTAAAAAATTGACGCTTTAAATGGCAAAGAAAATAAAGGCTATTAAGTGCCCGCAATGTGGCAGCACCAAACAAAAAAGAATTGACGAAGAGCATTTTGAATGTTTAAACTGTGGTTCGGGCTATCTTTTAGATACAGATGATATCACTATTAACCATAATTACAACTATAACACGCCCAACATATCGGCTGCACCTGTAAACAAAAAAGCGGTGGGCATTTTTATTGCAATTCTGTTTTTTGGATTTGTAGGATTGATGGTATCGGGCATGTTTTCTAAAAAAGATGCAGTTGCGACTGTGTTTACCAATAAAACAACATGGCAGAACCAAACGGTTTCGCAGGTTTTTACCGATAAAAACAATGTGTTAAAACTTTTTATTGTTGGAAATATCGGATCGAACACACGCGGTTATAATGATAAAGAAAACAAGAAACTGTATTGGTCGGTTTATAATGTATCGTCAGGAAAAACAGAACAATTGAATGTATTTACCGATATTTCTGAACAAATTTCTTTAGGCGATATTGCCTTAAAACCATTGAACGATGGCAGTATTTATTTCGTATTTAAGAAAATAAAGGCGTACAGATACGATATTTCAAAAAATTCGTTTGTTTACATGAATACCGATTTAGAAGAAACTATAGACAAGTTAAAAACCGGAATTGGCAGTATCGAAATAAACCAGAGTTATAATTCTTTGGATATTGTATCGAACACCGGGGCGAAAATCAGTTATTTTCCGTCAACAAAACTGCAAATGCAATATCCTGAGAAAGGAACTACAATGCCCAATGCAGTGTTACAGACAAAATATGCAGTATCAAATTCAAACCCAAATTATCTGATTCAATATAAAGCAATGCATCAATCGGGTTATCCGGCATTTACTAAACCTGTTTTCAATATTACATTTAACGAGAAAGAAGAACCGGTAAACGCTACTATTTCAAACCAAGACTCAGAGAAAGCAAACGTTAAAAGTCATTCTATAATTCCTACAAAAAACCGTATGCACAAGCTTATTGTTTTAGGGAACAACAGCGAAAATGTAGCCATTGCGTACAAGGAAAATATTAGTGAAGGCGAAAAGTACATCATTCAATTGTTAGATGCCAAAGGAACTGTAAAATGGAATTTAAAAACCAATTTAGGGTTAATTGATAACGCCAACAACGTGTTATCTGCAAAAAATGAGCTGTTTGTAACATCGAACAACACTTTTTATGTGATTGGCACCGACGTCAAAATAAGTAAAACGATTAATTTAGAAGAAATCACTTTAGAACCAAAAGAATAATATGGGTAATTTAAAAACAATTCAGTGTCCTAATTGCGGATCAAAAAAAGTAAAGTATTTAGACGATAATATGTTTGAGTGTTTAAACTGCCAAACATCATTCTATGTTGATACCAACCAAACTTCGGTAAATCACAAACACACCTACACGAACAGACCAACTGCTGCGCCGATAACTTTCAATCCAAAACGGGCGTTGTGGATTTTTCTGGGTATCATTGTTTTTGTATTTGCCTTGTTAATTCCGGTGCTTTTTTTTACAACCAACAACAGTTCTACATCGGGTTTCAGTACATCTGAAAATACCAAAGCAAAAGATTATACTTTTAATATTAGTAGTTCGGTTGCTTTTATCGATCAAAGTAAAAATCTGAAAATATTTATGACTGGCAGTATAAGATCGTCTGATTATAACAACAACAAGTACAAAGACAAGGTGTTTTGGGCGGTTTACGATGCCGTTAAAGGAGCATACGACCAAATTGAACCTTTAGAAGTTACAAGCACTACAGCAGCCAATTATTGGCACAGAACCGAATGCTTTAAGTTCGACGATGGAAACATTTACATTATTGTAGGCAACAACCTGCTGTACAAGTATGATGCCGTTACCAAAAGCATGCAATTTTTAAACAACGATGTTATTGCAAGCGTAAAAGAAATGCAAAGCGGTATTGCGAATATAGATGATGCAACACACAAATATTCAGCATTTAAACTAAAATCTAACAGTGGCAAAGAAATTACGTATTATCCAATTTCCAAAGTGTATTATACCGATAATTTTCGACAAACTGTTGAGCCACGATCATATCCTAACGAAAAGCCAACTACATTTTTCTTCCAAACAAATAATCAGCCTTCTTATTTGGTTCGATACAATGCTATGTACAGTTTGGGTTACCCGTTTTGTTTTGATCCGCACATAGAATCGGTGTTCGATGAAGATGAAAACTTTATAAGGGCATCGTTCAGTAATTATTGGGTTTCCGCTTCGCACTTGATTGATATGGAAGTGCTGAATACCGATAACAAGGTGTATGATATGACGGTGCTTGATTTCCGCGACGGTATTGTGGCATTGGGTGTAAAAACCACAAATGTTTCATCGGAAAAGTTTAAAATTCAATGGCAAGATTATAACGGAAAACTGTTGTGGTCTGCCCCAGCCGAAGTTTCACATTTATACGATTTCAGCGGTGCCATCAGCAAAACGAACGGATTGGTTTTTGGCAGCCGCGAAGATTATTTCGTGTATAACAATAAGGGGGAACTAGTAAAAAAATTAGTATTGGATGAATTATCGTTCGATTTAGATTAACCAATAAAAAAGAAAACTATGTTTAAGAAATTTTTTAGCAAACAACTGGCAAGCGTTATCGAGTGGAACAATCCCGATGTTAATACGCTGCTGTACAAATTTCCGTCTTCGCACAACGAAATTAAAGACGCCAGCAAGCTAATTGTTGCTCCGGGACAAGGGTGCGTTTTGGTTTACGAAGGACGCATTACCGATGTACTTACGCAACCCGATATTTACAATCTGGCTACAGACAATCATCCGTTTATCACATCGTTGCTTAAAATAAGACAGAATTTTGAGAGCGAACACAAACTAAAGATTTACTTTTTTAGAACAGCAGAAGTTGTGAATCAGTATTGGGGAACGGCTTCGCCTATAAAGTATGTAGATGCATCGTATAACCTACCGGTAGAATTAGGCTTAAACGGAAACTTCTCGTATAAAATAAGTCAGCCGCTGTTTTTGTTTACAGATATTATTGGTTCGCAAGATGTATTTACGGTAAATGCCATGAAACAGATTATTTTAGAACGAATCATTAACCAGCTTCGAAGTCTGTTTGCACAGAACAAATACGCTTACAACAGCATTGATGCCGAACTTACGAATATAGAAGACGAAGTAGTTTCGAGAATTTCGGCAGATTTTGAAAGTCTTGGACTGCAGATTACCGATTTCAACATTACAGGAACAATTTTCGATGAAGCTACTGTAGAACGAATCGGACGTATTGCCGATATTACTACCGATACAACGGCAGCCGCACAAGCAGGCTTGTCGTACACCGAAATGGAAAAACTGCGTGCCTTACGAGATGCTGCCCAAAACGAAGGCGGTTTAGCCGGAATGGGTGCGCAATTAGGCGTGGGTATGGAAATAGGCAAATTGTTTTCTACAGAAAAAGACAACTTCACACAAAAAATCAGTGAAGAAAACGGTGATAACTTTGAAAAACTGCAAAAACTGAAAGTTTTGGTCGATGAGCAGATTATCACACAAGAGGAATTCAACGAGCTTAAAAAACAAATCTTAAACAATTTAAAACTGTAGTCTTATGAAATATGTTGTAGCCTTTTTAATCACACTTTTAATACTAACAACCCTAACCTATTTTGTGTTGCAAACTTGGGATATTCAACTGTTCAGCGCACAATATCTAACCAAATCATACACAACTTTTGGCTTGCTTGCAGTAGGATCCTTTTTACTTACGGCTGTGATTACACTTTTTTTTGGCGGAAATCGCAATAAATTCGATAAAAGCGCACCCGGTGTGGCACAAAAAAGAATATAATATACCACGCAGTGAATCGTTTCGCTGCGTTTTTTTTAAGATTTCCTAAAACATCAAAAGTTGAAAACCTATGAAAACCGGTAACAAAACAAATAAGCAACTTTCGTTGGCGTTCTTTCTAAATCTGTTTTTTGCAGTTATAGAATTAGTGGGCGGTATCTTAACTAATTCAACCGCTATAATTGCCGATGCTTTTCACGATTTTATGGATGCCGTTGCTATTGGAATTGCTGTGTATATGGATAAATTCTCAAAGAAACCGGCATCATTAACGTTTACTTATGGATATCGTCGGTTTGCATTGTTATCGGCAATCATTATGTCGGCAATTTTATTGGTTGGTGCAGCGTTTATGCTATATAACGGCTTCATATTTATAAACAAACCCCGAGAAATAAACAGTTTGGGAATGCTTGGCTTGGCAGTTTTGGGTATTACTGTAAACGGTTTTGCTTTTTTAAGGATCAAAAAAGGGAACGAACACGAACATCACCACGCACATACATCGCACGATGCCAACAGCAAAGCCATTATGCTGCATTTGTTGGAAGATGTTTTGGGTTGGATCGCCGTTCTGCTGGGTGCCATTGTAATGTACTTTACCAATTGGTACTGGATTGACAGCGTTTTAACCATTGCCATTGCCCTGTTTATTGCATACAATGCCCTACGCAATTTATACGATACTTTTGCGGTGTTGCTACAGGCGGTTCCAAAAGAAATTGACTTGCAAAAACTAACAACCGAACTTTCTCAAATAAATCATATCACCAAAATTAACGACCTAAAAGTATGGTCTATGGACGGACAACAACACATAGCCACCTTAAAAATACAGGTAAACACAGCCAATGTAGAAGAACTCATCGTGCTGAATGAACAGTTGCACACCTTGCTAAATAATTATAAAGTAACAGATATTACCTTACAGATTGATAATGATATATGATCAATATAACGAACAAAAAAGCCTCTCAAAATTTGAGAGGCTTTTTAATATAATAATTAACTTTTACATATTTCTGCGGTATTGTCCGCCAACTTCAAACAAAGCAGAAGTTATCTGCCCTAATGAACACACTTTTGCAGCTTCCATTAATATTTCAAAAATATTTTGGTTATTAACTGCCGCTGTTTGTGCCAGTTCTAAAGCCTTCAAGGCTTTATCTTCGTTTTGTTTGTTTAAGCTCTCTTTTGTTTTAATCTGGAAAACTTTCTCTTCTTCGGTTGCACGAATTACTTCCGCAGGAACTACCGTTTTTGATCCCGATGAACTTAAAAACGTATTTACCCCGATGATCGGGAATTCACCATTGTGTTTCAATGTTTCGTAATACAATGATTCTTCCTGAATTTTAGAACGTTGATACATGGTTTCCATTGCACCTAACACACCGCCACGTTCTGTAATTCTATCGAATTCTGCCAAAACAGCTTCTTCAACCAAATCAGTCAATTCTTCAATAATGAACGATCCCTGTATCGGATTTTCGTTTTTCGCCAATCCTAATTCTTTATTAATAATCAGCTGAATTGCCATTGCTCTACGTACCGATTCTTCTGTCGGGGTTGTAATCGCTTCATCGTACGCATTGGTATGCAACGAGTTACAGTTGTCGTAAATTGCATACAACGCCTGTAAAGTCGTACGAATATCGTTAAAATCGATCTCTTGTGCGTGTAACGATCTACCCGATGTTTGAATATGGTATTTCAACATCTGTGCACGTTCGTTAGCTCCGTATTTCTGCTTTAAAGCTTTTGCCCAAATTCTACGTGCCACACGACCAATTACCGAATATTCCGGATCAATACCATTCGAGAAAAAGAACGATAAGTTTGGTCCGAACGCATTGATATCCATTCCTCTTGACAAATAGTATTCTACATAAGTGAAACCGTTTGCCAAGGTAAACGCCAGCTGTGTAACCGGATTTGCACCTGCTTCGGCAATGTGATATCCCGAAATAGATACCGAGTAAAAGTTACGAACGTTATTTTCAATGAAATATTCTTGTACGTCGCCCATTAAACGCAACGCAAATTCGGTAGAGAAAATACAGGTATTTTGTGCCTGATCTTCTTTTAAAATATCTGCCTGAACCGTACCACGGACCTGTGCCAACGTGTTCTTTTTAATTTCAGCATATACATCTGCCGGTAAAACCTGATCGCCCGATACTCCTAAAAGCATCAAACCTAAACCATCGTTTCCTTCAGGTAAATCGCCGTTGTAACGTGGACGTTCTAAACCGTTGTCTTCGTAAATTGCTTTTATTTTTGCTTCAACTTCTGCTTCCAGATCATTTTCTTTAATGTACTTTTCACAGTTTTGATCGATTGCCGCATTCATAAAAAATCCTAACAACATAGGTGCTGGTCCGTTAATGGTCATAGAAACCGATGTTGCTGCATGCGATAAATCAAACCCTGAATAAAGTTTTTTAGCATCATCTAAACAACAGATCGAAACTCCGGCATTACCAATTTTTCCGTAAATATCAGGTCTGTAACCCGGATCATTTCCGTATAAAGTAACCGAGTCAAAAGCTGTTGACAAACGTTTTGCCGGCATTCCTTTTGATACATAATGGAAACGACGGTTTGTACGTTCCGGTCCACCCTCACCTGCAAACATACGTGTTGGATCTTCGCCTTCACGTTTAAAAGGATACAAGCCCGATGTAAAAGGGAATTGTCCCGGAACATTTTCCTGTAAAACCCAACGCAAAACATCGCCCCAAGCTTCGTACTTTGGCAAAGCAATTTTAGGAATCTGTAAATGCGATAACGATTCGGTATGTGTTTGAATTTTGATTTCTTTGTCGCGAACTTTAAACGAATAAACCGGATTTTTATACTTGTTCACTTTTTCGTCCCAAGTGGTGATTACTTCCCAGTTATAGGGATCTAAATTGCGTTTTAACTTATCGAATTCTGCTAATAAAAGCTTTGATAATTCTTCGTTTTGTGTTCCGGTAACTTCAATTCCATGCTGCGTTAAAACAGGTAATTTACCCGAAACAGTTTCAATGGTTTTAAAGATTCCGTATAATTTTTGAGCAACATCTTTTTGCGAAATTGCTTTATTATCGTACCCTCTGTTATTTTCAGCGATTTCAGACAAATAGCGAATACGAGATGGCGGAATAACATAGATTTTCTCTGACATCTCTTTTGTAATTTCAAAAGTAGATTCTAAAGCCGCTCCTGTTTTTTCTACCACTTTATCAATAATCGCCTTATAAAGCTGATTTGTTCCCGGATCGTTAAACTGCGAAGCAATTGTTCCGAAAACCGGCATTTCGTCTGGGTTTACATCCCATAAATTATGATTGCGCTGGTATTGTTTTTTTACATCGCGCACAGCATCTAAAGCTCCGCGTTTATCGAATTTGTTGATTGCTACGATATCGGCAAAATCTAACATATCGATTTTTTCCAACTGCGTAGCTGCACCAAATTCAGGAGTCATGATATATAACGAAGCATCTGAATGATCTAAAATCTCGGTATCAGACTGACCGATACCCGATGTTTCCAAAATGATCAAATCGTATTGTGACGCTTTTAAAACCTGAAGCGCTTCCTCCACATATTTCGACAACGCCAAGTTTGACTGACGTGTAGCCAGCGAACGCATATAAACACGCGGGTTGTTGATGGAATTCATACGGATACGATCACCCAACAAAGCACCACCTGTTTTCTTTTTAGATGGATCTACCGAAACCAACGCAATTGTCTTCTCCGGAAAATCGATCAAAAATCTACGTACTATTTCATCAACCATAGAAGATTTACCTGCTCCACCTGTTCCAGTAATTCCTAAAACGGGCGCCGATTGATTTTCAACTTTATCAAAATCGAACACTTTTAAAAAGTCTTCTTCGCGGTTTTCTGCCAATGAAATTAATCGAGAAATAGTGGTAATATCTTTGTCTTTCAACGACTGATAAATATCTTTTCCGTCAGGAATTTCTAAAGCTCCTGTTGGAAAATCGGCTTTCTGCACCATATCGTTAATCATTCCTTGTAAGCCCAATTCGCGACCATCATCTGGAGAATAAATACGCGTGATACCGTAATCCATTAATTCCTTGATTTCTGTAGGAAGAATTACGCCGCCGCCGCCGCCAACTATTTTAATATGACCTGCTCCTTTTTCCTGAAGCAAATCGTACATATATTTAAAATATTCATTGTGACCACCTTGATACGATGTCATTGCAATGGCATTTGCATCTTCTTGAATTGCGGTATTAACCACATCTTCAACCGATTTATCATGACCTAAATGAATTACTTCACAACCGGTTGACTGTATAATTCGGCGCATAATATTGATTGCAGCATCGTGTCCATCAAACAAAGCAGCAGCTGTAACGATACGAACTTTGTTGTTTGGAGTGTATATTTTTTGTTCCATTTTGTTTTTATTTCGACTTCGCAAGATACATCTTTTACAGATTATATAAAACAGCTTTTTTAATTAATATGGTCTTAAAATTTAATATTTAAAACGTAAAAAGAGGAAGCGATTGCTTCCTCTTTTTATTGGTTATTATTTAACAGGTGGTTATCGTTTTAATGAGAAGTGACCTGTTAATTCTTTGTTTAATCCTGTTTTTGGATCTATATACTCTGCCTTGAACCAGTAGTCGGTTGATGGTAATGGTTGGCCGTTGAAGGT
>NZ_VWSG01000001.1:0-393260 GCF_008629655.1 Paenimyroides baculatum | reverse complement strand
TAACAGGTGGTTATCGTTTTAATGAGAAGTGACCTGTTAATTCTTTGTTTAATCCTGTTTTTGGATCTATATACTCTGCCTTGAACCAGTAGTCGGTTGATGGTAATGGTTGGCCGTTGAAGGTTCCGTCCCATCCTGCGCCTGCAGGGCTTAACTGTTTTATCAGTTTTCCAAAGCGGTCAAAGATATAAATCTTCGTATCTGGCTGATTCTTTAACGACCAGATATTCCATGTATCGTTATAACCGTCGTTATTCGGTGTAAAGAATTTAGGATAATCCATTACCGTGATTACTTTACTTGACTCACATGACAAAGCATCTTTTGCACGTACGTAAACTGTATGCTCTCCTGGGGTTACATTTAAGAATATGTTTGAATCCTGCCATGCGCCGTTATCTAACTTATATTCTAATAATACCCCTGCTCCTGCATAAGCCATTACTTCGATTGCATTAGTGTCGCCAAAACTGTCGGTTAACTTCACTTCATCAATTGTAATACTTGTTGCTTGTTGTACTACCGCACTACGTGTAGTAGTACATCCGTTAGTACCTGTTACTGTTACTGTGTAAGTTCCAGGCGTTCTAACATATAATCTGCGTCCACCGTCTAGTACATCAGCATCATTTGCTCCTAAAGCCCCTCCGTTTTTAGTCCATATAAAGGTATAGTTTACATCTAAAGGAATACCGGTTTCTAAATAATGACCTGTGATTAATCTTTGCGAATCGCGGTACTCGTAACAAATTACTCCGTCTACTAGTGGTTTTACTTCCGGAGCATCTTTTAAACGTACAGTAAATTCAACACTACTAGTACATAAGATAGCCGGATTATTATTACGAACTATGGCACGTATTACTTCTCCATTATATACTTGCACACTATTTGCAGGGTTTGGTATCGATGTTCTATCCCAACGCTCATATGTTACTACTAAATCTGGCGTTAATGGTTGGTTTCCTATAATTTCAGTGTCTAATACTGTTAAATCTATTAACGATACACCGTCGTTTACATAATCTGTTTCACAGAACTCTGTATCACTTGGGGTAAATGCATATACTGCTTGTTCTATCTGTAAAGCGAAACTTGCAACATCAAAACATCCTGTATCTTTATTCTCTACACGCACCCAGATTACCTGTTGTCTTGCAGTGGTATTCATGTATGTATAAGGAAGCGGGTTTACATTGTCTTCTGCGTTTGCCTGACTTAAGAAATATCGTACTATGAAATCTGCCGGGTTGCCTCCTGCCACTGCTTCTAAATCTTTATCATGTAAATTAAATGTTGTGAAATCTACAGGAGTATCCATACAAGCTAACAGTGCTGTCATTGGTCCTACTGTTGGCCATGGATTCACTATCAATTCTAAAGGCACAACTACATAACATCTCTGATTGGTATCGGTAAATGAATTTTCTACACGCACATAAACTGTTGAGCTGCCGCTAAAGAAATTTGTAGGTGTATTGATAAAACTTATATCACTAGGCCCAATATGTGCCCCTACTTCAGAAACATAGTAACTATATGTATAGTTTGAAAAGTTACTTAAATTAGGTTGCGCTAAAGTTAAATCGAATGTTGCCATTCCTGATCCTAATGTTTCTTCACACAGTTCCAGTGGTGTTGGTGTCATGTTTGGCTCCGGCAATGGCAATACACGTACTGTTAATGACACAATACTTCTACATCCATATTGGTTTACTACTGCTACATAAACTGTTTGTGGATTTACTGTATTATAGAACTGTTTTGGGTTACCTATGTTATTAAATCCGTTTTGTGCATCCTGTTCTGTTCGGTAGTAAGTTACTACGGCTCCAAATGGTGGCTGTCCTCCAAATATCTGCTGCTCTCTTACAGTTAAATCAATTTCCATTTTACCATCGTTTGGTAGTTCTGTATCACACAATACAATTGGTAATGGCTGGCTTAATACCAATGGTGCATTAACTTCTATTACAAAGCTCATTATTCGTGCACAACTTCCCGGTTTTGAAGTATCTTCTATACGTACCCAGATTGTTTGAGGGTTTACCGTATTTTGGAACTGCGTTGGACTTACAATCCAGTTGATATTACTACTAGCTAAAGCTTGTGTAGTAAAGTAACGGATTTGATAGGTACCTTGAGTTGTTTGCGCTGCCAATAATAAAGGATTTTGAACTGTTAGATCAAAAACTCCCAAGCCGTCTTGTGTTCCTCCTAAGGTATCACATACTGTTACTTTTGGTAAACTTGCAGGTAATTTTGGAGGGACTACCAATTGGAATGAAATTGGGTACACAGAAGAACATCCTGACACTGGATCTTGGATTCTGATCCAAATAGTTGAATTTCCTGGCGTTAAATTGTTATATGCTACTGGGTTTGAAATAATATTGATGTTATTCTCTGCATCTGACTTTGTTTCAAAAAACTGGAATGTATAATTTTGACCGGTTGCATCTACTAATGCTTTTCCGTATAAATAGATATTGATGGTTCCAAAACCTGAATCGCTACAAATAACATACGGGGTACTTGGTAAAATAATTACTGGGTTTGCTTTTACTTCTAATTTTAAAGTACTCACAACATAACAGTCTGAACTTGCATTAAACACACGTACATAAATGGTTTGTACGTTAGCAGATACATTTTGGTATTGGTTTGCTAATGGGTTTGCTCCCGTTTGGGCATCGGCATTAGTATAATGGAATGTTACATCCAATCCTTGCTGTGTTCCAACAATACCTGCTTTTAAACTTGCTAAATCAAATATCTCGAAGCCGTTACCGTCTGTATCACATTTGTAATAAGTTGGTAATGGATTAGCTACTACAGGCATTGCTATTAATTCTAAATCTATTCTGTTTATCGCAAAACACCCTGTTACATTATCGGTTACACGAACAAACACTACTTTTGAAACATTCGTTGAAAAACTTGTCGGGTTACCAATAACACCTGTTCCTGCCATCGCTGCTGATGAACTTATGTGATAAGTTATTGTATAGTTCGCCGCATTTAAGCCAGTTAACATTACAGATTCTTTACTACGTAAGTTTACCATCTCTACTCCATCGTTATTGATATCACATACTTTTAAACTGCGAATCGGGGTGATTGACGGAGTTTTATTCACTTTCAACAACAACGTTACTGTATTATAACAACTTGAATTAGTAAAACCTACACGTACATATATTGTTTGCTGGTCTTTTACTTTGTTGATGTATACTCCTGTGTTAACAATAGCATTTACATTTGCATCTGCATCGTTTTGTGTTTCATGGAACGTAACTACTGAATTTGCAGGCATCGGATTTCCTGCAATCAATACACGGGTTACATCTAAATTGAACTCACCGAAACCGTCATTGTTTAAATCACAATAGGTTAACGGCGCCAAACTGTTTGCAGTTGGCGTATTGATAATTTGTAACTGCAAAGGAACTACCTTGAAACAATCTCCATCTAAATTACGTACACGTACATATATAGTACCTGCAGCTCCCGTATAATTCACAGGCAACATTAAAGCAGTATTTCCTAAAAGAGCATCCTGCTGGGTGCTGTAAAATTCTAAAGATACACCTACAGCACTTACTGGTACAGTAGTATAAGCTATATTCAGATTAAAATCCGCCAAACCTGTATTACCTTTTTCACATGCTGTCACAGGTAAAATATTCGTTTGAGTTAATGGTAACAGATTTCTGAATAAATAAAAAGATGTTACCCCAAATGACAACGGATTAGTGTTACTTGTTACACGTACCCAAATACGCTGACCATTAGTACCGTTATAAGTTGCAAGATTACCCGCAGGTATAGGGCTTTGATTAGTGTCTGCATCCGGTTTACTTAAATGATAACTTACCGTATAACCTGCAGCATTATTGTATACTAAAGGTGTCTGTACTGTTAAGTCAAATGTCTGAACACTTTCCCCTTCACAGATCGATAAGTCTGCCAGTGGATTTAATGCTAATGTACAATTCAGGAAACTCAATGTAAACGATGCTATATAAGGACATGGATTATTCAACTCATACGCACGAACCCAAATTGTTACAGGCGTTACTGCATTGTTTGCTAAAGTATACAAATCAGGTATCGAATTGGTATCATTCTGCGCATCCTGTTGGCTTGTATAAAAACTATATAAAATATTTGGATTTGTTGTTTTACCAACTAAAGCATCTTTTAAATCAAAACGGGTCGTAGCTCCTGCACTAGGACATACTGACAAATTCTGGGGTGCTAATATACTTACATAATCGAAAAACTCTACTCGTACTGGGTTTGCTGTAAAATCACAATTTACATTAGGAACAAAAGCTTTTACATAATAATCACCTGTTGTAGTAACTACTAAGTTTGGGCCGGTTTGTCCAGGAATCTTTATTCCGTCTTTAAACCATTCGAAAGTAAATAATAATGGATCTAAACCTGCTTCTAATGTATAGCTATCACCTACACATAAACCATTTCCTTCTCCAATTAACACAGGATCTCCTAAATCTAAATTACCTATATTAAAACTTCCTCCTTCAATAAATACGGATGAATCAAGAGCTGCATCTCCTCTGTCCTGAATAACCATTTTTATATGGTATTTTGTAAAAGGAACCACGGGAGATTGAGCCGTCATTTTTACTGTTTGCCCATTAAAATTTATGGCATTAGTAGTACTACCTGCATTGTAACTTCCAAAAAACTGCTGATTAACAGAAGCACAATTTGCATTATTGACAGCGTCTCGTATTGTTACAACAGAAATAGGGTCAGTAGTATTTGGCACTAATGCTAGATTTGTAGTAGTATTAGCAACTGTATTTGTTAGAAAAAATGCAAATGCATCTGAAAAATCACATTGGTAAGTACCATACTCTTCAGAAGCAAAGATAAAATTAAAACTCATGTCCGCAGTAAAAGGCACAAAATCAAATTCTAATATCGTTGCATTGTGATATCTATCTGTATTTCCCAACACATTATTCATATAAGTTGTTAGCTGGGGATCATGAGGCCATGAATCTTGAGTACCACTACTTGAACCTCCATTTAAACCACGTGGTCCTGGGGCATCAATAGCTTTTCCTGTGCTAAGTACGATACCATCAGCCATATCAAAAGCTGGATTGGTATTTTGAAAATAACCAATACCATTTGATTGATCCCCTGTTGGAAAACTATTTCCTGTTGACCAGCTTATATTGGTAATTTGTGCACAAGGCGTTTTAATTAAAACATCTCTTACTAGCTGATCTACCGTATAAGTTGTTGTACTCACAGTTATAGGTTGACTAAAACCATACAAGCAAATGAATAGAAAAAGTACCGTAAACCAACTAGTTCTTTTTAAATGTAAATTCCTTTTCATATTTTAGAATATAAATTTCACACAAATATTCTTTTTAGAATATTTTCAGTGCAATATACATCATTACATTTTAAAATTAATAAAATTTTATGAAAATATTTAAAACGTAAAAAGAGGAAGCAGTTGCTTCCTCTTTTGTTTGGTTATTATCTAACAGGTGGTTATCGTTTTAATGAGAAGTGACCTGTTAATTCTTTGTTTAATCCTGTTTTTGGATCTATATACTCTGCCTTGAACCAGTAGTCGGTTGATGGTAATGGTTGGCCGTTGAAGGTTCCGTCCCATCCTGCGCCTGCAGGGCTTAACTGTTTTATCAGTTTTCCAAAGCGGTCAAAGATATAAATCTTCGTATCTGGCTGATTCTTTAACGACCAGATATTCCATGTATCGTTATAACCGTCGTTATTCGGTGTAAAGAATTTAGGATAATCCATTACCGTGATTACTTTACTTGACTCACATGACAAAGCATCTTTTGCACGTACGTAAACTGTATGCTCTCCTGGGGTTACATTTAAGAATATGTTTGAATCCTGCCATGCGCCGTTATCTAACTTATATTCTAATAATACCCCTGCTCCTGCATAAGCCATTACTTCGATTGCATTAGTGTCGCCAAAACTGTCGGTTAACTTCACTTCATCAATTGTAATACTTGTTGCTTGTTGTACTACCGCACTACGTGTAGTAGTACATCCGTTAGTACCTGTTACTGTTACTGTGTAAGTTCCAGGCGTTCTAACATATAATCTGCGTCCACCGTCTAGTACATCAGCATCATTTGCTCCTAAAGCCCCTCCGTTTTTAGTCCATATAAAGGTATAGTTTACATCTAAAGGAATACCGGTTTCTAAATAATGACCTGTGATTAATCTTTGCGAATCGCGGTACTCGTAACAAATTACTCCGTCTACTAGTGGTTTTACTTCCGGAGCATCTTTTAAACGTACAGTAAATTCAACACTACTAGTACATAAGATAGCCGGATTATTATTACGAACTATGGCACGTATTACTTCTCCATTATATACTTGCACACTATTTGCAGGGTTTGGTATCGATGTTCTATCCCAACGCTCATATGTTACTACTAAATCTGGCGTTAATGGTTGGTTTCCTATAATTTCAGTGTCTAATACTGTTAAATCTATTAACGATACACCGTCGTTTACATAATCTGTTTCACAGAACTCTGTATCACTTGGGGTAAATGCATATACTGCTTGTTCTATCTGTAAAGCGAAACTTGCAACATCAAAACATCCTGTATCTTTATTCTCTACACGCACCCAGATTACCTGTTGTCTTGCAGTGGTATTCATGTATGTATAAGGAAGCGGGTTTACATTGTCTTCTGCGTTTGCCTGACTTAAGAAATATCGTACTATGAAATCTGCCGGGTTGCCTCCTGCCACTGCTTCTAAATCTTTATCATGTAAATTAAATGTTGTGAAATCTACAGGAGTATCCATACAAGCTAACAGTGCTGTCATTGGTCCTACTGTTGGCCATGGATTCACTATCAATTCTAAAGGCACAACTACATAACATCTCTGATTGGTATCGGTAAATGAATTTTCTACACGCACATAAACTGTTGAGCTGCCGCTAAAGAAATTTGTAGGTGTATTGATAAAACTTATATCACTAGGCCCAATATGTGCCCCTACTTCAGAAACATAGTAACTATATGTATAGTTTGAAAAGTTACTTAAATTAGGTTGCGCTAAAGTTAAATCGAATGTTGCCATTCCTGATCCTAATGTTTCTTCACACAGTTCCAGTGGTGTTGGTGTCATGTTTGGCTCCGGCAATGGCAATACACGTACTGTTAATGACACAATACTTCTACATCCATATTGGTTTACTACTGCTACATAAACTGTTTGTGGATTTACTGTATTATAGAACTGTTTTGGGTTACCTATGTTATTAAATCCGTTTTGTGCATCCTGTTCTGTTCGGTAGTAAGTTACTACGGCTCCAAATGGTGGCTGTCCTCCAAATATCTGCTGCTCTCTTACAGTTAAATCAATTTCCATTTTACCATCGTTTGGTAGTTCTGTATCACACAATACAATTGGTAATGGCTGGCTTAATACCAATGGTGCATTAACTTCTATTACAAAGCTCATTATTCGTGCACAACTTCCCGGTTTTGAAGTATCTTC
The DNA here is from genome assembly GCF_008629655.1 of Paenimyroides baculatum. GTDB lineage: Bacteria > Bacteroidota > Bacteroidia > Flavobacteriales > Flavobacteriaceae > Flavobacterium > Flavobacterium baculatum. The sequence goes on along the minus strand of NZ_VWSG01000001.1, from coordinate 385,706 downwards.
TATACGTACCCAGATTGTTTGAGGGTTTACCGTATTTTGGAACTGCGTTGGACTTACAATCCAGTTGATATTACTACTAGCTAAAGCTTGTGTAGTAAAGTAACGGATTTGATAGGTACCTTGAGTTGTTTGCGCTGCCAATAATAAAGGATTTTGAACTGTTAGATCAAAAACTCCCAAGCCGTCTTGTGTTCCTCCTAAGGTATCACATACTGTTACTTTTGGTAAACTTGCAGGTAATTTTGGAGGGACTACCAATTGGAATGAAATTGGGTACACAGAAGAACATCCTGACACTGGATCTTGGATTCTGATCCAAATAGTTGAATTTCCTGGCGTTAAATTGTTATATGCTACTGGGTTTGAAATAATATTGATGTTATTCTCTGCATCTGACTTTGTTTCAAAAAACTGGAATGTATAATTTTGACCGGTTGCATCTACTAATGCTTTTCCGTATAAATAGATATTGATGGTTCCAAAACCTGAATCGCTACAAATAACATACGGGGTACTTGGTAAAATAATTACTGGGTTTGCTTTTACTTCTAATTTTAAAGTACTCACAACATAACAGTCTGAACTTGCATTAAACACACGTACATAAATGGTTTGTACGTTAGCAGATACATTTTGGTATTGGTTTGCTAATGGGTTTGCTCCCGTTTGGGCATCGGCATTAGTATAATGGAATGTTACATCCAATCCTTGCTGTGTTCCAACAATACCTGCTTTTAAACTTGCTAAATCAAATATCTCGAAGCCGTTACCGTCTGTATCACATTTGTAATAAGTTGGTAATGGATTAGCTACTACAGGCATTGCTATTAATTCTAAATCTATTCTGTTTATCGCAAAACACCCTGTTACATTATCGGTTACACGAACAAACACTACTTTTGAAACATTCGTTGAAAAACTTGTCGGGTTACCAATAACACCTGTTCCTGCCATCGCTGCTGATGAACTTATGTGATAAGTTATTGTATAGTTCGCCGCATTTAAGCCAGTTAACATTACAGATTCTTTACTACGTAAGTTTACCATCTCTACTCCATCGTTATTGATATCACATACTTTTAAACTGCGAATCGGGGTGATTGACGGAGTTTTATTCACTTTCAACAACAACGTTACTGTATTATAACAACTTGAATTAGTAAAACCTACACGTACATATATTGTTTGCTGGTCTTTTACTTTGTTGATGTATACTCCTGTGTTAACAATAGCATTTACATTTGCATCTGCATCGTTTTGTGTTTCATGGAACGTAACTACTGAATTTGCAGGCATCGGATTTCCTGCAATCAATACACGGGTTACATCTAAATTGAACTCACCGAAACCGTCATTGTTTAAATCACAATAGGTTAACGGCGCCAAACTGTTTGCAGTTGGCGTATTGATAATTTGTAACTGCAAAGGAACTACCTTGAAACAATCTCCATCTAAATTACGTACACGTACATATATAGTACCTGCAGCTCCCGTATAATTCACAGGCAACATTAAAGCAGTATTTCCTAAAAGAGCATCCTGCTGGGTGCTGTAAAATTCTAAAGATACACCTACAGCACTTACTGGTACAGTAGTATAAGCTATATTCAGATTAAAATCCGCCAAACCTGTATTACCTTTTTCACATGCTGTCACAGGTAAAATATTCGTTTGAGTTAATGGTAACAGATTTCTGAATAAATAAAAAGATGTTACCCCAAATGACAACGGATTAGTGTTACTTGTTACACGTACCCAAATACGCTGACCATTAGTACCGTTATAAGTTGCAAGATTACCCGCAGGTATAGGGCTTTGATTAGTGTCTGCATCCGGTTTACTTAAATGATAACTTACCGTATAACCTGCAGCATTATTGTATACTAAAGGTGTCTGTACTGTTAAGTCAAATGTCTGAACACTTTCCCCTTCACAGATCGATAAGTCTGCCAGTGGATTTAATGCTAATGTACAATTCAGGAAACTCAATGTAAACGATGCTATATAAGGACATGGATTATTCAACTCATACGCACGAACCCAAATTGTTACAGGCGTTACTGCATTGTTTGCTAAAGTATACAAATCAGGTATCGAATTGGTATCATTCTGCGCATCCTGTTGGCTTGTATAAAAACTATATAAAATATTTGGATTTGTTGTTTTACCAACTAAAGCATCTTTTAAATCAAAACGGGTCGTAGCTCCTGCACTAGGACATACTGACAAATTCTGGGGTGCTAATATACTTACATAATCGAAAAACTCTACTCGTACTGGATCCGATTCCATTATACAACTTGTTACAGTCGGTATGAATGCCTTTACATGATAATCACCTGTTGTAGTAACTACTAAGTTTGGGCCGGTTTGTCCAGGAATCTTTATTCCGTCTTTAAACCATTCGAAAGTAAACAAAATTGGATCTAAGCCTGATTCTAATGTATGAGTATCACCTACGCATAAGCCATCACCCGCACCAATTAACACAGGATCTCCTAAATCTAAATTACCAATATCGAAACTTCCTGCTTTGAAAAAAGCAGCACTACTATGAGAATCATTTGGACAAAAGTCAACAACAGCTAATTTAATCGTATACTTTCTACCAACAATAACATTTGCTGTTAATGAAGTCATAGGTACTGTATGCCCAATATAGTTGATCGGAGCAGATAGAGCCGGAACCGTTGATGGAGCAGCATACACATTTCCCATGAACTGCGGATTAATACTTGCACAAGTCCCCCCTGACTTGGTAACATCCCGAACTGTATTAATAGAAATTGGGTCAGTAGTATTTGGCACTAATGCTAAATTTTGCCCTATTCCAGTAGTAGTATCAATTAACCACGCTGCAAACATAGCTCCATTTGCACACCACTCACCACATTGATTATGATAACTATTTGAAGCAAATAAATAATCAAAAGTAACACTACTTTGAACCGGAATAAAGTCAAACTGCAACTGAGTCGATCTATAAGTAGGTTGTGAACCCCCACCAGCATCATTAATAGCATCATTCAAATCCTTATCGCCCCCCCAACGTTGGCCATTTACTCCGGTAGTCCCTCTAAGCGAAGGTCCTGGTATTTCCTGCGGGGAATCCGTACATAAAACCACCCCGTCTTCAAACGGAAAAGTCGAACCATTTTTATTGAAATACGCTAAATTGTAAAATTGCTGTGCTTGTACCGAACCATCTCCATTTTGATACTTTACATTAGATACCAAATCACATTTTGATCGAACCAAGACATTCTTAACAAGATTATCTGCTGTATAAGTAGGATCAACAGAAACATAATTGTACTGCTGACTGAACCCTAAAATACCAGTTAACAAAAACAGTATTAATAAATATTTGTTTCTCATAGTTAGTTAATATAAATTTTTATGAGTTAAATAAAGCATAAAACGCCTTAAGTTTAAAAAGCGAAATTTACATAAAATTAAGAAACTATTAAGTTTTTTTTGTAAAAAAATTTAAACAACTTAAACTTTAACACATAAGGGTTATATACACGTATATATAATGTAGATATAATAAGGACATATTAACTAATGAAATTGCTAATAAAAACAGTTTATTTAGTGCATTTCATTATATTTGCACCTTATTATTTTTTAAATAAATACTATTAAATTATGTGTAAATCAGACGCGTTACACGAAGATATGGGTGACAACCATATAGGAACAAGCGATTATACGCCGTTAAAAGCTGATGCTTTTTCTATTTCTGACGATGAAAAAATCGAATTGATCAAAAAAGATGTCGAAAATATATTGAACACTTTGGGTATGGATCTAACAGACGACAGTTTAAAAGGCACTCCAAACCGTGTGGCTAAAATGTTTGTTAAGGAAATTTTTGGGGGATTAAATCCTGCTAAAAAACCTTCTTCATCAACTTTTGACAATAAATATAAGTATAATGAAATGTTGGTTGAAAAAAACATTGTGGTTTATTCAACCTGTGAACATCACTTATTACCTATAGTTGGTCGTGCACATGTGGCATATATATCAAACGGAAAAGTAGTTGGTTTATCTAAAATGAACCGAATTGTAGATTATTATGCAAAACGTCCGCAGGTACAAGAGCGTTTAACTATTCAAATTGTTGAAGAGTTAAAACGTGTATTGGGAACCGATGATGTTGCCTGTGTAATTGATGCCAAACATTTATGTGTAAATTCTCGTGGAATTCGCGATATTGAAAGTTCAACTGTTACTGCAGAGTTCAGCGGAGCTTTTAAAAACGATGTTACCCGCAGAGAATTTTTGGATTACATTAAATTAGATACACAGTTTTAGTTTAACGCGAATTTGCTAATTCGCAATTGCGCAACAATTATGAAATCAAACCTAAAAATATACAATTCCTTAACGGGAGAGAAAGAGCTTTTTAAACCTTTACACGAAGAAAAAGTAGGAATGTACGTTTGCGGACCTACTGTTTATAGCAACGTGCATTTGGGAAATGTGCGTACGTTTCTTTCGTTTGATTTTATTTTCAGAAGCCTTCAGTATCTAGGTTTCAAAGTGCGTTATGTAAGAAACATTACCGATGCTGGACATTTAACCGATGATGGCGATGTGAATAACGACCGTTTTGTAAAACAATCTCGTTTAGAGAAGTTGGAACCAATGGAAATTGTTCAGAAATATACGGTTGATTTTCATAACGTATTAAAGTTGTTCAACCTGCTTCCTCCTACTATCGAACCAACTGCAACCGGTCATATTATCGAGCAATTAGAGCTTACTCAAAAACTGATCGATAAAGGTTTTGCTTATGAAAGTAACGGTTCGGTTTATTTTGATGTGTTAGAATATAACAAACGTGGTTTGAATTACGGCGAACTTTCGCGTAGAAATATCGAAGAACTTTTTGAAAACACCCGCGATTTAGACGGACAAAATGAAAAGAAGAATCCGCAGGATTTTGCTTTGTGGAAAAAAGCTTCTCCGCAACATATCATGCGTTGGTCGTCTCCTTGGGGCGATGGTTTTCCGGGTTGGCATTTAGAATGTACGGCAATGAGCACAAAATATTTGGGCGATCAGTTTGATATTCACGGCGGCGGAATGGATTTAAAATTCCCGCACCACGAATGTGAGATCGCACAAGGAAAAGCTTGTAATGGCACATCGCCTGTTAAATATTGGATGCACGCAAACATGTTGACCATGAACGGACAACGTATGAGCAAATCTACCGGAAACTACATTTTACCGATGCAGTTAATCACTGGTGAAAACGATTTCTTTGAAAAACCTTTTACACCAGGCGTATTACGTTTCTGTTTTTTACAGGCACATTACCGTAGTGTTTTAGATATATCGAACGAAGCAATGTTGGCATCTGAAAAAGGTTTTGATAGATTGATGGATGCGATAAAATCACTTGCAGATTTAAACACGTCGGCAACATCAACCTTTAATTTATCAGAATGGAAACAGAAATGTTTAGATGCTTTATTGGATGATTTTAATAGTCCGATTTTAATTGCAACGATTTTTGAAGCAGTTAAATTCATTAATTCTGTTAAAGAAAACAAAGCAACAATTTCGGCAGCCGATTTAGATCTTTTAAAAGAAACATTAAACGCTTTGGTTTTTGATGTGTTGGGATTATACGCAAGTGAAAACACCAACAATAACGCTAAATTAGAAGAAGTTGTAAATATGTTAATCAACATGCGCAATTTGGCTCGTGCAAACAAAGATTTCGCCCAGTCCGATCTAATTCGCGACCAGTTGGCAGCAATCGGTATCGAACTAAAAGACGCAAAAGACGGCACAACTTTTACACTATAATTTTTTACAAAAAAAAGCTACTTAAACGGTATCTTTTTTTATCTTTGATACTTATGGAACAACTCAAAAAAATCCTAATTTTTCCCTTTGTTGTACTAATACGTTTTTATCAGCTGGTAATTTCGCCCTTAACACCGCCGTCGTGCAGGTTCACTCCTACATGTTCGCATTACACGTTAGAAGCGTTAAAAAAACACGGCTTGTTTAAAGGCAGTTGGTTAGGCATAAAACGCATTGCAAAATGTCATCCGTGGGGAAAATCGGGTTACGATCCTGTTCCTTAAAAACTAAAAATATTTTATATGATCTGGAATCCTTCCGAAGGAATTACCATTGCAGGTTTTACCTTACGTTTTTACAGCTTAATGTTTGTTATTGCATTTGCATTGGGTTATTATATTATGAAAAAAGTGTACGAACGTGAAAACCGTTCGCAAGACGAATTAGACAAACTTTTTTTTTACACTTTTATTGCCACATTGTTAGGTGCCCGTTTAGGTCACGTTTTCTTCTACGATTGGGATTATTATCAAAATCATTTATCGGAAATTTTACTACCGTTTAGATTAAATCCGTTTGAATTTACAGGTTTTGCAGGATTGGCAAGTCATGGTGCAGCTGTCGGAATTCTTTTAGCGATGTTCTATTACAGCAGAATGATCAAAAAGCCTTTTTTATGGATTTTAGACCGTGTGGTTTTATCGATAACGATTGGCGGTGTTTTTGTTCGATTTGGAAACTTTTTCAATTCTGAAATTTATGGTCATATTGCTGATAAATCGATGCCTTTCGGAGTGAAATTTATACGCGAAGAAGAATTTTGGCAAACACAGAATCTTTTAGGAATAACACAGGCTGCCAATAAAAATGAAGCTTACAAACTGATACAAACCGATCCTAGATTTTCAACGATATTAGAAGCCATTCCGTTTCGTCACCCAACACAATTATACGAAGCATTCGGATACGTAATTTTATTCATCGTTTTAATGTTTATGTATTGGAAAACAGACGCACGCAACTATTTAGGAAAAATTTTCGGAGTATTTTTAGTTTTCTTATGGCTGATTCGTTTTGTGGTTGAATACGTTAAAGAAAGCCAAGGCGGATTTGAATCTTCATTGGGATTATTATCAACAGGTCAGTGGTTAAGTATTCCGTTTATAATTGCCGGAATTTACATTTGGGCAACTGCCAAAAACAGACCCGTAACATATTAAACCTTTTGTTCTAAAATACATGAAAAAGTCAAGCTTAAAGCCTTGACTTTTTTAATACGCTCTATTTCCTTTTATAGTTAATGTATGAGGCGTTTTTATCGATGGGCAACAACGTCCGTCCGTTTCCGCATATTCTAATTTCGTAACATGTATTTTACCATCGCGTATCGTATCAAATGCGAATAAATATTCAGGATCATAACCAGCTATTACTTTCACGTTTTGTCCGGTATTTTGATACAAACTTAATCCTTGACTAATAATTGCATTACCGCCATCTTTCGGAACCAAATTAAAATAAATAGCAACATCTTCTACTCCATCGCCCGTAAAATCACCTACATTCGGAATCTGTAAATCAATCCCAGCATCAGAGTTTTCAGCCAAAATAGTTGGCAAATAAGCATCAAACTGTTTCATTGCCAATTGCACAGCTTCTTGTGTAGAAATAGTCTTTTGCTGTACAGTTTTCTTCTCAAAATCAACTGAATCTGAATCTTTAGTTATACTTTTTATTTGTTTTTTTTCAATTGATTTATCCATACAACTACAAAACATTAAACAACAAACAATAACGAGTACATTTTTCATAATCACTTTTATTTAAAGATATAACGATGCGTTAAAAATTCAGAGATATTTAACATTACTTTCCTAAAAAATTTCGACATTCGTTGCATGAAAATAAAACGAAAAAAATTAATGACAGGTACGCTTATATTTATTGGGCTTATAATTGTAGGCACTCTTATTTTTCTGCAACATCCGCTGTTCGGAAAAGAGCCTTCGGGCGATCGTTTGGAACGAATTAAAAAATCGAAAAACTATAAAGACGGTCAGTTTCAAAATTTATCAAACACACCTGCTCTTTCAGAAGACACTAATTATTACAGTGTTATGAAAGAACTGCTATTTTCTAAAATTGAACACACCAAACCAACCGACAGCATTCCTTGTGTTAATACGAATTTGTTAGAAAAAACCATTGATGAAGATTTTATGGTTTGGTTTGGGCATTCGTCTTACTACATGAAAATCGATGGACAATCGTTTTTAATTGATCCGGTTTTAAGCAAAAATGCATCGCCTTTATATGGAACTAACACCGCCTTCGCTGGTGCCGACCTATTTACTTGTGAAGCTCTTCCTAAAATTGATGTTTTAATTTTAACGCACGATCATTACGATCATTTAGATTATTCTTCTTTTAAGAATATTAAAGATAAAGTAAGTAAAATTATTTGTCCGTTGGGTGTCGGCGAACATTTAGAATATTGGGGATTTCCGAAAGAAAACATTACCGAATTAGATTGGTATGAAGATACGTCTGTAACCGACTCTATAAAAATAATAGCAACGCCAGCACGCCATTTTTCGGGCAGAAGTTTTAAACGAAACACCACTTTATGGGCATCGTACGTGTTGCAGACTAAAAATTTGAAGTTGTATTTAGGCGGCGATAGTGGTTACGATACCCATTTTAAAGAGATCGGCACAAAATACGGTCCGTTTGATTTAGCGATTTTAGAAAACGGACAGTACGACAAAAAATGGAAATACATTCACATGATGCCCGAAGAAGTTGTACAGGCAAGCAACGATTTACAGGCAAAAAGATTTTTCCCGGTACACAGTTCTAAATTTAAACTGGCAAACCATCCGTGGAAAGAACCTTTGGAACGCGTAAGTCTTGCAAGTACAAAACAAACCACATCACAATTAATTACTCCTAAAATTGGCGAGGTAATTTACTTAAACCAACAAGATCAGGTTTTTGAAAAATGGTGGGAACAGGTTAACTAACATAATAAAAAAAGTCGCTTTGAAAGCGACTTTTTTTCATTTCAGACTTAATCTGAAAACTTAATATTTTTGTATGAGAAGCTGAACCAAGTTCAGCTTGACAAAACAGGAAATCTTTACTTATTCATACTGTTGAACCAATTCCATTATTTTCTTTTCTTTTTCTAATAAAATCAAACGAGTTCCTTCTAATTTATAATGTGTAACTTTTTCTAAAGCATCGGTAAAAATCTTTTCGTTTACGCCGTCGCAAAACATTTTAGTAGATGTAATGTGGTTAAACTTCATGGTATTTTGGAACATCAACAATTGTCCGTTAATCGCATTACAAGCACTATTTCCTGAAAATACTGGCTGATTGATATCGATCTTAATAAAAGGCTTTTTGTACGGATACAAATCGGCAGCTTTAATTTTTCCGACATAAATCTTATCCAAATACCAGTTTCCGTTTAAAGTTACCTTATGAAATTTCATTTCACCGGTTTCAGACTTTAAAATCAATACATTATTTTTTAATTCGTACGATTTTACATGTGTAAGACTACTCTTAAAATCTTCACTCTTCACTTTATTACACGCCATCATGGTCGAAATAAAATCGGTAGGAAAACTAATTTCCTGATTTTTCTTTAACACAGCCTTTCCGTTAATTCTGTTGCAGCCATCGTATCCGTAAACCGTTAAATTTTCGGCACTTTCAAAAGTCAGCGTTGGCAAGCCCTCTTTAAAATCTTTCGACAAATCTTTACTAAAACTCGCATTAGCAAGTTCCCAGTTTCCGTTTAACAGTGTTTGATCTTCTTTAATTTCTTTCTTTGCGGCACACGAAACAATAAGTGTTGTTGCAGCTAAAAGTAAAAATATCTTTTTCATATACATTTTAATTTCGATAAAAATAAAAAAAGCTCCGCAAAACGCGAAGCTTTTAACTATTCGTTATGTAAAAAAGCTTGTCTTTCTAATAAAAGCTCTTCGCTTTCCACATGGTCATCGTCTGGCACGCAACAATCAACCGGACAAACGGCTGCACATTGCGGCTCTTCGTGAAAACCTTTACATTCGGTACATTTTCCCGGAACAATGTAATAAATATCGTCAGAAATCGGTGTTTGCGCGTCATCAGAATCAATTTCCGTTCCATCTGGCAAAACAATTTTTCCGCTTAATTTTGTACCGTCTTTCCAGCGCCAGTCATCGGCACCTTCATAAATTGCTGTATTTGGGCATTCTGGTTCACATGCGCCGCAATTTATGCATTCATCGGTTATTATAATTGCCATAGCAAGTATTTTTATTTAATTAATGTAACTTTGTACAAAAGTACTGCATAAACAATTTACAAACAAATCTATATGATTTTAGAAGATAAAAAAGACGCATTTGTACAGTTAGGTGCGTTTTTAAAACAGTTTACCCAACAACCTTACCAGCAAAACCCGAGTGTGTTGTTTAATGATGTGTTTTTTGAGCCTTTTGTTTCGATGATAGATCAATTGCACGAAAGCAACAGCTGGTTTAAGCGCGAACAGTTGCATTTTGCTTTTAAATCATGGAGCGATGCTTTAACAAACGATAATTTAACCAAATGGTTGTCTGCATACAATTTAACCGAAGATAAATTAAAAACGATTGGATTAATATTGGCAGGAAACATACCAATGGTAGGTTTTCACGATATTTTATCAGTTTTACTGTCAGGAAATAAAGCGTTGATTAAACTTTCATCGAACGATAAATTGTTGATTCCTGTTCTTTTGAATTACATTAGCATGGTTGAACCACAATTTAAAGATCGCTACGAAATCACAAAAGATAAATTGGAAAATTTTGATGCCGTAATTGCTACAGGAAGCGACAATACGGCTCGTTATTTTAATTATTATTTTGGGAAATATCCAAACATTATCCGTAAAAACCGAAATTCGGTTGCTATATTAAATGGTAGCGAATCGAAAGAAGATTTAATGGCTTTGGGCGAAGATATTTTTAGATATTACGGTTTGGGTTGCAGAAATGTATCGAAACTTTTTGTTCCGAAAGATTATAATTTCGACAACTTTTTTGGAGGTTTATTTCAGTTTAAAGATGTTTTAGATGATGATAAATACACCAATAATTACGATTATAACAAGGCTGTTTTTTTAATGAGTAATTTTAAATTGTTAGACAACGGTTTCTTTACAATTAAAGAAGATGCGTCTTACGCTTCGCCAATTTCGTCTGCTTTTTATGAATATTATACGGATATAAATGAGGTTAATGAGAAATTAAAAGCCGATGCTGACAAGATTCAATGTATTGTTTCTAATGATTTAGTATCGAACAGCATTGCTTTTGGATCTACCCAAAAACCTGAACTTTGGGATTATGCAGATAATGTTGACACAATTGATTTTTTATTATCTTTATAAAAAATTTATAAAAAAATGATGGATCAAATTCAGCAGATTGTAAATCAGCTAACAGAGAAAGAAGTAGTGGGCAACAACAACATTTCTAACAATTTGGCAGGTGATGTAGCTAAAGAAACAGGTAGTTCTTTAATGGAAGGATTGCAAAATGCAGTTTCGGGCGGTAACATGGGCGAGTTGATGAATATGTTTAGCGGAAGCGATGCAAATTCGTTAACATCAAACCCAATTGTTAAAAGTATTATTGAATCGTTGACATCTAAATTAGGCGCAAATGTTGGTTTAGATGCAGGTACATCGGGCAGTTTTGCAAGCAGTATTATCCCACAGATTTTAAGCATGATTATGGGCAAAGCTAAAAGTGGTGATTTCAACATTACCGATATTTTAGGATCGTTAACTGGTGGAAATGCAACTGCAATGTTAGACCAAAACGGCGACGGTAAATTAGGTATCGATGATGCTTTAAGTGCAGTTAAAAACGGTAACCTTGGAGACCTTTTAGGCGGATTTTTTAAGAAGTAATATTTATTTAGATAAAAGAGAATAGATGAAAGACGAAAGATTGATATCTATATGTTTTATCTAAAAGTATAATTAAAAAGCTCAACATAATGTTGGGCTTTTTTTGTCCATATATTTAAAAATTATGCGCAATTACAGCAAATGCATCGCATAAAAAACTGCCTTCTATGGTTATACGAAGTTTTTGTATAAAAAAAGAATAATTGCGTATATTTGAGTGTTAGCTGTAATTTCAAAAAACTCTACAATAAAATATGTTTGACAAAATATTTATTAGTTATGCAAAAGAAGATTTAATTTTTGCTGATAAATTATATGATTTTTTAGAAAATTATGGATTTAAGCCTTGGTTAGATAAACGAAAGTTATTACCTGGACAATTATGGAAATTAGAAATTCAAAAAGCACTAAAAGATGCAAACTATGTAATTCTTCTTTTATCTGAAATATCCGTTCAAAAAAGAGGATATGTACAAAGAGAATTTAAATATGCTTTAGAATATTTTGAAGAAAAATTAGAAGATGATATCTATTTAATTCCAATTAAAATTAATAAATGTGAAGCTCCTGAAAGTCTCTCTAAATTTCAATGGATAGAATTCAAAGATACAGAAACGTTTGAGCAAATTCTTCAATCATTAAAAATACAGCAAGAAAAGTATCTTTCATACGAGAGAAAGAAAATTGGTTGTAATGAAAAATATGAGACAGAGGAACTTACAAATGTTGAAAAAATAAATGCTAAATTTTTTACTGGTGAAATTACAACTGCGAAAATTAATTTTAAAGACACAACAAATAATTCATTAATTGAGATAAATAATATAATAAATGGTGAAATATCTGAATATATTGTTAACTCTCGTAGAACTATTTTTGATCATGACTTTGAAAATGAAATTGGACAAGAGCTGGATAATTGGAGTTTTGATACTTCAATAAGTTCAAATTTTACGAATTCAAAAATTGCAAGTTTGATCCAAAATTTTTATGAATATACTGGTGGAGCTCATGGTAATTATGGTGTTGTTGGATTAAACTTTTATCTAAATCCTACAATCAAAATTGAACTTCAAAGTTTATTTAAATATGAAGATCAAGAAAATATACTAAAATTCATTTCAAATTATTGCTTAGAAGATATTTGTAGAAATCATATTGAAGATGAAAGCGAGATAGAAAAATATAAAACAAGTAGTGAATCCTCATTCTTTGAAAATTCTTTAGATTCGAATTGGGAGAATTTTGAAAATTTTTTAATTTCGAAAAATTCAATTGATATAATTTTTAACCCATATCAAATTTTACCCTATGCATTTGGAGCACCAATTGTTTCAATTCCTATAGAGAAGATATTGGAAAAGCTTCAATTTAAATCGAAAATCGAAAATCTTATTACAGCTATTGACTCCTAAATAAAGAAACTACAGCTAACAAGGGTTTGACAAGATTGCGAATTTTGTAGTAAATACACGTTTACATTTCGCAAGAAATTTTATCTTTAACAGAAAATAATCGGTCCCGAACTTCGCAACCTCGCCAAGCGCCGGAACGTTAGCTGTAATTTTACAGAATTTATCTATAAAAAAACTCAACGTAATGTTGGGCTTTTTTGTTACCCCGACATTTTCTCGCCATCACCTTTTTTAAGTTTGGTAAACGTTAAGCTTGATAATGCCGTTAAAACCGCCAATGTTATTAAGGTTAAATGAAAAGCAGTTACTAAATCGCCGTGGTAAAAATCCATTTTGTCTTTATAGAAAGCTAAAACCAACGCCGCAATAGATATTCCAAAACTTATAGATAATTGTTGCATAATTGCCAGCAAACTATTTCCGCCACTTGCCTGATCGTCGTTTAAATCAGCTAACGAAATGGTGTTCATCGCCGTCATTTGTATCGATGTAAATGCTCCGTAAGCAATCATCAGCAAAATATAATACATTAGCGGTGTCTCTTTTTGCATAAAACTAAAAACAAAGATAATTACTGCTAAAAACAAGGTGTTGCTTATTAAAATGTTTCGATAACCGAAATGCCTTACCAAACGAACAATCCATGGTTTTATTGCAATAGTTGTTAATGCCGATGGCAACAGCATCATTCCTGCCTTTGAAGCCGAAAAACCAAAGCCAACCTGCATCATTAACGGCAACAGAAATGGCAATCCGCTTATTCCGAAACGGGTAATTAAACTGCCCAATAAACCAATTCGTAGTGTTCTTATTTTAAAAAGATTTAAGTCAATAATTGGTTTTGGTGTTTTTTTGAAATGTTTGTAATACAAGACAAACAATAAAACTGCTGCTGCAACCAATCCTAAAACCAACGAATAATGATCGATACCCACGCTGCTTACTTCTAACGCAAAGGTTACAAATACCAATGCCGTGCTAAAATAGATCAAGCCTAAAATATCAAATTTACCAACGGTATTTTTAAAGTTCGGCATAATTTTGAAGGCTAAAATAATTCCTACAACACCTACAGGTAGATTTACTAAAAAGATCCAATGCCAAGAGAAGTTATCAGATAAAAATCCGCCTAAACTTGGACCAACAACCAAACCTAACAAACCCGGAATGGTAATATAATTCATAATTTTTAATAATTGATTTCTTGGATACTGATATAAAATCGCCAATCGGGCAATGGGAACCATCATAGATCCGCCGATAGCCTGAAGAATGCGTGATAAATTCAATGTAAGCAGATCGACAGATATCGCACAAAAGAAAGATCCTAACGTAAATAAAAACACTGCAAACATAAACATTCGTTTGGTTCCGAATTTATCCGAAAGCCAACCCGAAAGCGGTATAAACAACGCCAACGTTAGCGTATAACTTACAATTACCGACTGCATTTCTAACGGCGAATAATTCATATCGGCAGCGATGCTTGGTAATGATGTATTAAGTATGGTACCGTCTAACGACTGCATAAACATGGCTACGGCGGCAACCAACGGCAGGTATTTTTCGTAAGGCGATGAATCTTCTTTTATCATATCTAAAGAATCTATCTAATATTATAGATTTATTTAAGTTTGTCATTCCGAACTTGATTCGGAATCTCAAAAGTATGAAATGTATTATGGGAAGCTGAATCAAGTTCAGCTTGACACGTGTTATTGTTATTGCGCAATTGAAAGATTCTTTCTTTTAAATTGATAAAGATTCTTCACTTCGTTCAGAATGACACACAAATTGCAATTTTACTGTAACATGACAGATTAAAAAAGTCTGCTTTTCAGCAGACTTAATTTATAAATTTATACTTGAATAACACCTAAATTAAACTGTTTTTCAATTGGTGCGTGGTTCGCTGCTTCAATTCCCATAGAAATCCATTTGCGGGTATCTAACGGATCAATAATAGCATCAGTCCATAAACGAGCTGCTGCGTAGTAAGGCGATGTTTGCGCATCGTATTTTGCCTTGATTTTATCGAACAATTCTGCTTCTTTTTCCGGAGTTAACTCCTCACCTTTTGCTTTTAATGATGATGCTTCGATCTGTAATAAAACTTTTGCTGCCTGTGCGCCACCCATTACCGCTAATTCTGCACTTGGCCAAGCCAAAAAGAAACGTGGATCATACGCTTTTCCGCACATTGCATAATTTCCTGCACCGTAAGAATTTCCCATAATAATGGTAAATTTAGGCACAACAGAATTACTTACTGCATTCACCATTTTAGCTCCGTCTTTAATGATACCGCCGTGTTCAGATTTAGATCCAACCATAAAACCGGTAACATCTTGCAAGAAAACTAACGGAATTTTCTTTTGATTACAGTTTGCAATGAAACGAGTCGCTTTATCGGCAGAATCGGAATAAATTACACCACCAAACTGCATTTCGCTCGGCTTGGTTTTCGCTCCG
Organism: Paenimyroides baculatum; assembly: GCF_008629655.1. Taxonomy (GTDB): domain Bacteria; phylum Bacteroidota; class Bacteroidia; order Flavobacteriales; family Flavobacteriaceae; genus Flavobacterium; species Flavobacterium baculatum. The sequence goes on along the minus strand of NZ_VWSG01000001.1, from coordinate 370,028 downwards.
GTAGTTTTCACCACTTTACGCTGATTGGCAACAATACCAACTGCCCAACCGTCAATGCGCGCATAACCGGTAATAATTGTTTGTCCGTAACCTGCTTTGTATTCATCGAATTCAGAATCATCAACCAAACGTTTAATGATTTCCATAGTATCGTACTGTTCCCCGCGAGATTTTGGCAAAATTCCGTAAATTTCGTTTGGATCTAATGCCGGTTTTTTAGAATCAATTCTGTTAAATCCTGCTTTATCAAAATCACCCATTTTACCAACAATGTTACGAATGGTCTCTAAACAATCTTTATCGTCTTTTGATTTATAATCGGTAACACCTGAAATTTCGGTATGTGTTGTAGCACCACCCAACGTTTCATTATCAATAGATTCGCCAATTGCTGCTTTTACCAAATAAGATCCTGCTAAAAAGATCGATCCCGTTTTATCAACAATCAATGCTTCATCACTCATAATCGGCAAATAAGCTCCACCGGCAACACAACTTCCCATTACGGCTGCAATCTGGGTAATTCCCATAGACGACATAATGGCATTGTTACGGAAAATACGTCCGAAATTTTCTTTATCCGGAAAAATTTCATCTTGCATTGGCAGATAAACTCCGGCAGAATCAACCAAATAAATAATAGGCAAACGGTTTTCAATGGAAATTTCCTGCGCACGCAGATTCTTTTTTCCTGTAATTGGGAACCATGCACCAGCTTTCACAGTAGCATCATTTGCAACAACAATTACCTGTTTGCCATTAACGTAGCCGATTTTCACCACAACGCCGCCCGATGGACAACCGCCGTGTTCCTGATACATACCATCGCCAACAAAAGCACCGATTTCGATTGATTTAGAATCTTTATCAAACAAAAAATCAATACGCTCGCGAGCGGTCATCTTTCCTTGTTCGTGTAATTTTGCGATTCTTTTTTCGCCTCCGCCCAGTTTAACTTTGGCAAATTTTTCTTTTAATTCTGATAACAGTAATTTATTATGATCTTCGTTTTTATTGAAGTTTAAATCCATTTCGCGATAAAATTTCGTTTAAGTTCTTTGAATTCTGCTAAAATACAAATATTCCTGCTAATTTAGAGAAACGGCTTTTGAAAAAATTTTACACTAAAACATAAACTTAATGTTAAGTTAACATTAGAATATTACTTTCGCAGTGCGAAAAAATTAATAAACACATGTCATTAAATTCAATTTTTCAATTTTTAGTTCCAAAGGATAAAACGTTTTACCCTTTATTTGAACAAGCTGCCGGTAAAATTAAATTATTATCGGAAACATTGCACGAAGCGGTAAACTTACCTGCTAACGACAGAGAAAAATTATTACGTGAAGTAGAAGTTTTAAAATCGGAAATAGAAGCGATTGCACAAACTACACGTGTAGAATTAGGAAGAAACTTTATTACCCCTTTTGATAGAGAAGATATAAACAACTTAATGACTGCGGTTGACGAAATTGCCGATCATTTAAGTGATGCTGCATCGCGTATGCGTTTATATCAAATAGACAGAGTTACCAAACCGTTGCGCAAACTTACCGAAGCTAATTTGGAAGCTTGTACGCAGGTTGCACAAAGTTTATTAGATTTAAAGGATATGAAAAATCTTAAAGCAATTGCAGAGGGCTGTAAAGTTATTTTACGTTTAGAACGTAAGGCTGATAAAGTTTTTGATAAAGCAGTTGCCGATATCTTTGAAAACGAAACAAACATTATAGAAATTATCAAGTATAAAGAAGTAATGGATGCTTTAGAAACGGCTACCGACAGTTGTCGTCGTGTAGCAAACGTACTTGAAACAATTACGGTTAAATACGCATAATTTTTTAGAAGATAAAGTTTTATGGAACTATTTGACTTATTTGCAAACCTTGATGTTAGCGGTGCCTGGCTATTACTTGTAATTATAGTTTTAGCGTTGGGATTTGACTACATTAACGGTTTTCACGATGCTGCAAACTCTATTGCTACCATTGTAACAACACGCGTTTTAACTCCGTTTCAGGCGGTTTTATGGGCTGCTGCTTTTAACTTTGCCGCTTACTTTATATCGTTATATATTATTGGCGAATTTAAAATTGGTAACACCATAGCCAAATCGGTGAACGAACAATTTATTACACTTGAAGTTATTTTTGCCGGATTAATTGCTGCTATTCTTTGGAATTTGGCAACATGGAAACTGGGAATACCATCATCATCATCACATACCTTAATTGGTGGTTTTATGGGTGCTGCTATTGCTCACGCCGGTGGTTTGAATATTAATGGAGAAGATGTAATTGTTTACGCAAAGGTTGTACCGATCTTTTTGTTTATTTTCGGAGCTCCTTTACTGGGAATGATCTTGGCATATTTTATAACTGTTGGTATTATGTGGATTTGCCGCAAAGCACAGCCACACCGTGCAGAACAATGGTTTAAAAGATTGCAGTTAGTATCTTCTGCTTTGTTCAGTTTGGGTCACGGTGGTAACGATGCCCAAAAAGTAATGGGTATTATTGGTGCTGCTGTTATTAGTTTTCACATGGGATTGCCTGATAATTTAAACCCATATTTAGCAATTGAAAACGCTGATCGTTTCAGTTATTTTGTTGACCATTGGGGTTGGGTTCCTTTAGCATCGTTTCTTTTTATAGGTTTAGGAACCATGAGCGGTGGTTGGAAGATCGTTAAAACAATGGGATCTAAAATTACAAAGGTAACTCCGTTAGAAGGTGTTGCTGCAGAAACAGCCGGTGCCGTTGCTTTATATGTTACAGAACACATGGGAATACCGGTTTCTACAACACACACCATTACAGGATCTATTATTGGTGTTGGTATTACCAAACGTATATCGGCAGTTCGCTGGGGTGTAACCATCTCGCTATTATGGGCATGGATTTTAACTATACCAGTATCTGCATTAGTCGCAATGGGTGTTTACCACTTGGTGCACTTGTTTATTTAAGATTGATATCATTACAAAATAAGAAAAGTCGCTCTAGTAGCGACTTTTTTGTTATTTTTAATTTATGAAACAAGCTGTTAGATATATTTATTGGGTTTTAGTTATGATTTATTTTATTTCCGTTGTAATATTCTTCTTTAAGATGGATATTAGCAACTATATAATGGATTACGACCCAATCATGGCAGATATTAAAGGTCTTACTTATGAAGAGTATAAAAATTCCATTAAAGCACAAGAATTAGTACCGAAAATTTATATGTGGTGTATGTACTATTCTTTTGCAATGACTCTAATTACATTTATAGCACTTTACTGTAAAATAGATGATTCAAGTAAAACTTTAAAAAGAATATTTTTCATTAGTCTATTTTGGACTATATTTTTATTCATTGTAGACAGTATTCATTTCATTCCGACACGCGGTCTTTAAGTCTACTGAAACTTAATCGATTTTACCGGAGAAATTTTGGTTATAAGAATTGATGGTATCAGCATAATTAAATAGCTTAAAACAACTAAAGCTACATTTATTAAAATGATATAAACCGGCGAAATATAGACAGGCGCTACTTTTACGTAATATTGTGTTGGATCTAATGTAATAATTCCGAAATACCTTTGTATCAATAACAAGCCCAAACCTATTGCGTTACCGATTAATAATCCGATTAAAACGATATACGTTGCATTGTAAACAAAAATCTTACGGATGCTCCAATTACTTGCGCCTAATGCTTTTAAAATACCGATCATCTGGGTTCTTTCTAAAATAAGCACCAATAAAGCAACAATCATATTGATAACGGCAACTAAAATCATTAACCCGACAATGATGTAAATATTTAAATCGAATACCTTTAGCCAGTCAAAAATATTATAGTATTTGGTTGTTATTGGCTCGCTGTTCAACGTTGATGGAATATGGCTATACACTTTATCTGCAATGGAATCGATCTTTGTAAAATCGTTCACAAAAAGTTCAAATCCGCCAACTTCGTCTTTTTCCCACTTGTTTAAACGCTGAATATGCTTTAAATCGCCAATTACAAAAGTTTCATCGAACTGCGGAAAACCCGAATCGTAAATTCCCGAAATGGTAAAAGCGCGCACGTTTGGCAAACCTTCACCATCGTTCTTTAAAAAATAAGTATCCAGCTTATCGCCTACTTTCAGTTCTAAACGGTTGGCTAAATAGCCCGAAACAATCACTTCATTGGTCATTCCTTCCGCTTTATATTCCGGCAATTTTCCTTCAACTAAATAATCTTGTAAATAATTCCACTGATAATTTTTATCGACCCCTTTAAAAACAATTCCTTCAAACGATTTATCGGTTCTAACAACTCCGGCTTTTGTAGCAAACGGATGCACCGCAGTAACTTCGGGCACTTCGGTAAACTTCGGATAGAAATTCTGCTGGGTAGAAATAGGCTCTAAAGTAACTTCGGACTGGTTGTTATCAAAATTAGATATCACCACATGCCCGTTGAACGATGTAATTTTATCGCGTATTTTTTTCTGCAAACCCAAGCCTGTTGCAATAGAAACCAGCATCATAACAACGCTGATAGCAACCGCAGCAATAGCGATTTTTATAATTGGCGCAGAAACACTATTTTTATACTTTTTAGAAGTTGCTAAACGTTTAGCTATAAAATAAGATAAATTCAAACCTATGAAATCTATAATTCACTCCAAAAATACATTTTTATTTTTCTTTGTAACAGTATTTACAGGGTTAAGTTTTGTTTGTAATGCGCAAAGTAAGTCGAAAGCAGAAAGTCAAAAGTCAATCGCTTTTGAAAAATATCTCAAAACTGGAGCAGATCAACCGGAGATTTATCTTTCGTTATTAAAAGATAAAAAAGTAGGAGTTTTAACGAATCAGACTGGGATTGTTAATTTTGATCTAAAGTATGAAGATGAAGGAATTCATCCACATGATTTGAAAACAGCCACAATAAATTATAAACAAATGCATTTGATTGATTTTCTATATTATAACAAAATCAACCTTAAAAAAATCTATGCACCCGAACATGGTTTTCGTGGAACTGCCGATGCCGGTGAACTGATTAAAGACGGAAAAGATACCAAGACCGGTTTGCCAATTATTTCTTTGTACGGAAACAACAAAAAGCCGACAAAAGAACAGCTTGCCGAGATTGATGTAATGATTTTTGATTTGCAAGATGTAGGCGCGCGATTTTACACCTATATTTCGTCGTTACATTATTTAATGGAAGCTTGTGCCGAAAATAATATTCCTGTGATTGTTTTGGATCGACCAAATCCGAAAGGTGCAACGATTGACGGACCTGTTTTAGATATGAAAAACAAAAGTTTTGTAGGCATGCACCCAATTCCTGTTTTACATGGAATGACCATTGGCGAATATGCCCAAATGATTAACGGCGAAAAATGGTTGAAGAATGGAGCTCAGGCAAAATTGACAATTATTCCCGTTAAAAATTATAATAAAAGCATGCGGTATTCATTGCCTGTAAAACCATCGCCAAATTTACCAAACGATACATCAATAAACCTCTACACCAGCTTGTGTTTTTTTGAAGGAACCAATGTAAGTATGGGTCGCGGAACCGAAAAGCAGTTTCAAATTTACGGATCGCCCTCTTTAAAGAATATGGGTTTTACCTTTACACCAAAACCGAATGAAGGTGCAAAAGATCCGGTGCACAATGGTGTAAAATGTTTTGGCGAAGATTTATCGACTCATAAAACAATCGACGGTTTATCGTTAGAATGGCTTTTAAAAGCATATAAAAACACAGAGAACAAAGAAAAATTCTTTAATACCTTTTTTATCAAGCTTGCCGGAACCGATCAACTGCAAAAGCAAATTGAAAAAGGTTTAACCGAAAAAGAGATCAGATCAACCTGGAAAGCCGGTATTGAAGATTTTAAAGAAACACGTAAAAAGTACTTACTTTACACCGATTTTTAACTTCAATTTATCATTACAAACCTTACAAATCACAAGTTTTTTATTATATTTGATTAAAAGTTAAAAAAAGTAATTTGTTATGAATACAACAAACGCTATAATTTCTATCATTGATCGTTTTCAATCTCTTTATGAGTGGTTTCTTCGTATTTTAGGTCGTGTGGTTGACTTATTTGAACGATTTAAAGAGTTTATTTTAAATTTGGTTGAATACGTTATAAATAATTTTGATACTGAAGAAGACGCAAGCAATTTCTTAAAGAACTATTTAGACAACGAACATAGTTTCATATAAAACTTAAATGCCTTTTTTATAAAGGCATTTTCTTTTTCATTTCTTCAACAACTGCAAACGCAGCCGGACAAATTTCAACATTTTTTAGGGTAAGATTACTTATCTGCTGAAACTTTTTTCTATCGGTATGCGGAAATTCTCTGCAGGCTTTCGGGCGAACATCATAAATCATACAGTAATTTTCGTGATCTAAAAACGTACACGGCACACTTTGCAGCACATAATCGTTATCCTCATCAATTCGTAAATATTGGCTTATAAACTGTTGTGGCTTTTGGCGCAAATGCTTTGCAACACGCTCAATATCTGCCAAAGTAAATAAAGGTCCGGTAGTTTTACAGCAATTTGCACACTTTAAACAATCGGTCTTTTTAAAAACATCGTCATGAATAAGCTGCATTTTGTAATCTAAATCTTTAGGTGTTTTTTTCTTTAGCTTATCGAAATACTTCTTGTTTTCTGTATGCTTATCTTTTGCTAACTTTGGCAATTGTTTTAAATACTGTTCCATTGCAATTTTAAAATGCAAAATTACAAATAATCAAACTATGTTTAAAGATCTTTTTGGCAAAGCAATGCTGGATTATGTACAAAATAATCAGCCCGAAAATTTAATTACCGAAACAAACATCAGCGAAGCCGATGAAATGGACGTTTCTTATTTTTTTCGATCGTTTAAAGATATGCCTAAATTAGAGCAAAAGGCATTAAAACTTGCAAAAGGAAACATTCTGGATGTTGGTTGTGGTGCAGGAAGTCATGCATTGTATTTACAGGAAAAAGGATTGAATGTTTTGGCAATTGATATATCTGCAAATGCTGTTGAAACCTGTAAAATTCGCGGTGTTGAAAAAACTATGCAGATTGATATTTTACAAGTTGATGATTCGGAAAAATTCAATACGATTCTGCTTTTGATGAATGGTACCGGAATTTTTGGTAGATTGAAAAACATTGATCAATACCTATCGAAATTAAAGACTTTACTGACAGATAACGGACAGATTTTAATTGATAGTTCAGACATTATTTATATGTTCGACGAAGACGATGATGGTGGAAAATGGATTCCTATCTATGGCGATTACTATGGCGAACTAACATTCAATGTCTCATACAAGGGTGATAAAGAAGAACCTTTTAATTGGCTTTATTTAGATTTTAATACACTTCAAAATGCCTGTATAGCTCAAAATTTAAAATGTGAGTTGGTTTTAGAAGGATCTAATTTTGATTATCTGGCTAGAATTACAAAATAAAAAAGAGAAGCAGTTGCTTCTCTTTTTACATCATATATTTCATTATAATACCTTGTATTTCGCTTTTAAAATCTTCAGATTTATTGCTTAAAACCGTAGCATAATTTTGCTTGATCATCATGAATTTTTTTGCCAATGGTGTCTGATAAAATTCAATCAAGTTTTCAACTTCGCTTTGTGATAAGTTTTGCGAATAATAAGCAATTAAACTCTTTTTTTGTTTCGCAATTAAAGGCTCCATATCCTTTTTAAAACTTTCACGATTGTTCACAGAAAGTTGTTTTGAAATTTCATCGGTAATATTGTAGAATTCAGCTACTTCGCCCGATAATTCAACCAACTTCATTACATCAGCTTTATTCGCCTGTGCAAAGCTATTTGCTGCTGCAAATAAAAACACGAACAGTATTATTTTCTTCATAACTTTTTTAAGGTAAAATTAAAATATTTTAAGGAATATCCAAATATTTATGAGTTTGTGTAGAAATCGCCCATTTAGGATTATTTTTTACATAATCAATAACCAATGGCAGCATTTCATCCTTCTTACCCCACTCTACCTGCAAATACAATTTAGCATTCTTGTTCACTCTGGCAGCCTGTTCTTCGGCAAATTTAAAATCGTGATGATTGTAAATAATGCATTTTAATTCATTGGCAGCATCGTAAACACTTTGTGTCGGCAATTTCTTTTTCTTTGGCGACAAACAGATCCAATCCCAAAAACCAGACAGTTCATAAGCTCCGGATGTTTCTATATTTGTTTGGATTCCCTTTTCTTTTAATTTTGAGGTAAGATGATCTAAATTCCACATTAAAGGCTCACCGCCAGTAATTACAACCAGTTTTCCGTTCTCTTCGGCTTGCGAAACAATATCGTTTACCAAAACTTTAGGATGCAGGTTTTCGTCCCAGCTTTCTTTAACATCGCACCAATGGCAACCAACATCGCATCCTGCCAAACGTATAAAATACGCAGCGTGACCGGTGTAAAAACCTTCTCCTTGAATGGTATAAAAAGCCTCCATTAAAGGTAACGATTCAACTATTGTTTCTGCTGTTGTCATTTTTTATTTTTTTTGCAAAGATACGATAGTTATCCCAAAAAGTTTTCATAAAAAAAAGAGCAACCGTTAAGTTGCTCTTCTGTTATTTATTTAGCGCTTTGTACTTGTTTTCTTGCGTATTCGTTACTAGAATCTAATCGTAGTACTTTTTGGAAAGAACTTGTTGCTTTAGCTTTGTTTGCAGTTTGGTTGTAATTACCAATCATGGTGTAAGCTTCAATTAACGCGTCTTTAAAAGCTGCATCGTTTGCAAATCCTTTTTGAGTTAACAAATCGATAAACCCTTCGTAATCTTTTTCCATTTTAGCTAAAGACGTAGGCGTATTCAAGTTTCTGTTAACACGCGCACTAATCAGGTAAGCTTCAAATGTAGGCGTCTTTTTCAAAGAGCTATCCAAGTTGTCTTTTGCTTTCTGTAACTGATCGTTAAACATAGGCTTATCGCTTGCCATGTAAAGTGCATTACCTTTGTAATACATATCGTACACGTAATAAGGCGATTTTTCATCTTTAGAAGCTAAATCGAAAACGAAATAAGCTTGTTCAAAATGTTCGTCTTTAAACAAATCCATTCCCAATTCGTGTAAAGCAACTCCCAATTTAGGATTTTCTTTAACCGCTTTAGCCATTTCATCGATTGATTTTTTGTAAACCGCTTCGTTAAAAGTTCCGTCTTCTTTACGTGACGCTTCTAATTCAGACAAGCCTTTGTATAAATAATCGATAGGCAATAATTGATCTTTCTTATCTTGAACATCAAAATACATGTTGATGTTTTCTTTAGCATCTAAAAATTTACCGTTTTGGAAATCGGCAATTGCACGGTAACGGTACATAAAGAAGTTATCTCCACGTGTGTACCATTTTGTTCTAACCAAATCTCCTAAAGCCTTGTAATCTTTATTTTTGATTAAGTATGCAGCCAATTCGTTATCAACATCCATACTTTCACCAATCATTCCATGGTATTTGAAATAGTTTTCTACACCAGGCTGTAAAAGTGCTTTATCGTCTTTAAAACGAGCATAATCAGCATGCGTTAATGCTAATTGCTTGTAAACATCAGCATAAGCCGGATCTTTAGAAACAATGGTATCATATACTTTAATTGCATCTTCAAATTCGTTACCAGCGCGTAAAACATCAGCCAGTTTCATTTTTGGTAAATGACTGTTTGGGAATCTTTTCGATGTTTCGTAATACACTCTGCGCGCATCAACAAACTGCTTTTCTGCAAAGTAAATATCTCCCCGAGCAATGTGTGGTTCCGGTTCTTCTAATTCTAGAAACAATGCTTTGTTTACAAACTCTAAAGCCAAATCGTAATCAGGTTTTGGAGCGAATGTATAAGCATTTGCAATATCCAAATAGATTTGATAATCTTTTGGACCCATATTTAAAGTTGCTGCATTAAATTTTGATTTTGCTTCTTTATCTTTCTGTGTAAGCAAACCTAATTTACCTAACCCAAGATTGTTGATATCAACATCTTTAACGGCTCTTAAACCTTGCTTGAAGTAGTAACTTGCCGAATCCTGGTTATTTTCGTTTAAATGAATTACCCCTAAACGATAAAAGTTTTTACCTTGGTTTGGTTGTGATCTAACAAGCTTGTATAATTCTTTTTTTGCAACATCGTAACGACCGTACTTAATTGCCGTATCAATATCATTAGCACCACTCTGTGCGTTTGCGCTAAAAATGAATGATAATAAAGCTAAACTTAGGGTAATTTTTTTATTCATAATTTACAATTATATTGAAAAACCTTGATTATTCTACTATGTTAATTTCTCGTTTTGGTAAAGTAACCGGCATTAAACCCGATTTTAAAACAATTCGCTGTCCTTTATCTGAAGCGGCAAAGCTAGCAAAACCTGTACCTAAACCTGTTTTTCCCTGAACGTCTATAATATTTATTGTTCTTATTAAAGGATAGGTATTATCTGCAATGGTACTTTGCGATGGTGCATAATAATTCTTTAGTGAATCGTTATAAACCAACATGGAGCGCAACTGCTTTATACCTTCTTTTATTTTTGCATCGGGTTGTAACATCCAGTTGATACCAACAACACCTACTGCATTTTTATTTTTATTGATGTATGATACAATTTCTTCAACCGTTTTTGCATAATAAACATTCTTGCTTAATTCGCTTACACCGGCATCTGTCTTAATTTTTTCGACGATGTTTGAATTAGCATCATGAAATACAAATACTTTTTCTGATTTTTTAGCTCCTTTAAAAACAGCTATTACATCGTTGTAATTAATTAAAGTATCTGTTGCGTTTTTCTGCGTTATAAACAACACTGCGTCTTTAGCAATCGGCGTTATTTTAGGTACAACGCGACCTTTGAAAGCTTCTAATTCTTTTGCCGAAAACGTCTTTGGCATTATTACCAAACGATTAGAATCTTTATAAACCGCATTTAAAATCTCGTTCTGCGAAAGCATTTTTAATTTTATATCGGCATCGTTGTAATAAGTTTTAAATACCTCGTTAATATCTTCAACTATAGGATAAACCGACGATTCTACGTACATTTCTGTTGTTCCTCTGTCGTATGCTTCTTTCACTTCAGCAGTTGATGCTGCTGGTTCTTTTTTACACGAAATTAGCAGGCTTAACCCTAACACAGACCAAATTATCTGCTTCATAATTTTAGATATTAATTGATTGCTAAATCTACTAATTTTTTTTTTAATAAACTTTACAAATTTTGCATTTTTAACAAACAAAAATTATTGATGCCTTAAATATGATTTTACCTTACGTTAAATTGCAAATAATATGTTTATAAAAAACGAGAAACCCGCTTTTAAATAGCGGGCTTCTTTTAGTTGTTTACTTTTACTTTAATTGGCAAGGTAAATTGAGATCTTACCGTTCTGCCGTTATGTTGTGCTGCTTTCCATTTAGGCATTGATTTTAAGACTCGAATTGCTTCGTTACCCAAACCGTGTTTATCTTCAACAATTTTTATGTCTGTAAACGATCCGTCTTTTTCAACAACAAACTTCAGTTTCACTACCATTTCTGTTGCGCTTCCACCAAGATCTTTTGCAGAAAATTTTCTGATGTACGATTCAAAGAATTTTTCAAAACCTTCGGTAGGTGCTGCTTTTTTTTGAACCAACTTAACTATTTCGTTACCTTTAATATTTTTCTCTCCATCATTTGAACCAGAACCCGTAGTATCATTACCCTTTTCTGTATTTTCAGTACCCGATTTGCTTCCATCAGTATTCAAAGTTCCCTTTTTATTAGCATTTAGATTTTCACTACTTGAATTAGTATGATCGTTAAACTCGCTTTGAGCTGTTAAATCATCTTTTTTTACTTTGTCATCTTCTGTTATGTTCACATTGGTTAACTTTTTGTTGTCCATAACATCCGTTTTCGTCGCGTTTGCTTTAGTTGCATCATCTTCTGTACCTTTCGCTTTTTCAACAATTGGTTCTACTTTTATTAAATCGGCTTCAATTATTGTAATAGGTTCTACAGGTTCTAACTCAGAAACAGGACAACTAATAATTACCTCTTTTGAATTAGAAGCATATAAATATGAACTTCCAAAAATCATACTTAAAGTTCCTATACCAATAGCCAAGGCCATAAAAGTTGTTTTAGCACTTTCTTGGCGTAGTTTGTAAGCTCCGTAAAGCTTATTGCGGTTTTCAAACACTATGTTTCCCCACTCTTTTCCAAATAAATTTAAACTGCTCATGATTAAAATGTTTTTAAGTTAAAGCGTAAAAATCAGACCATATAAAAATGTTTTAACTAAATATACAAAATATAAACACTCATTTACAGATTAACGTAAATATATTTTATTTAGTATCTGCTAAAAACAAAAAAAGACAAGAAATTAATCTTGTCTTATGTTTATTATTCTAAAAAATCTGAAAATACTGTACACTATAAGCAGTATACCAAAGAGCAGCCTGCGGTTGTACGATAATTCCAAAGGAATGGTTTTCCAAAAAATAAACATACATCCCAATACAAAATACAGTATCAGGAAAAGCAAGCCAATAAAGAACAAAAATCGCTGTAAAAGCGATTTTTGTTTAAAATTATTTATAAAGTTTTCTAACATATTAGTTATTTACTTTAATTGTAATTGGTAATGTAAAACTAGAACGTACAGTTTTACCGTTGTGTTGCGCAGGTTTCCATTGCGGCATTGCTTTTAACACACGCTTTGCCTCGTTACCCACACCTTGTTTGTCATCTAAAACCTGTAAATCTGTAAAAGATCCATCTTTTTCAACAACAAACTTTAAACGCACTTTAATTTCAGTAACGTTTCCGCCAACATCTGGTGCATTAAATTTACGCGCATAGTTTTGCATAAATTTAGCTAAACCTTCATTAGGCGCAGCTTTTTGCTGAACAAAACTGTGAACTTTATTTTCGTCATCAGATTTTTTATCTCCGGTTCCTGTACCTTTTGATCCTTTTTCAGCACCACCGGTTTGTTTACCATCAAATTTAGTATCACCGTCTTTATCACCCTCGCGATTTTCACGACCAGAAGTTTTTGTATCATCAAAATCTTTCTGAGTAGTTTTTTGCTCGTCTTTTACATCTTTATCTTTCTTAACTTCTGTTTCCAAGAATTTTACTTCTTCTTGTACAGATTTAGATGCATCTGCCTGCTCGACAACTGGTTCCGGCTCTGGTTCTTCAATTACTTCTGGTTCTGGTTCTGGTTCTGGTAAAGGCATTACAATTTCCGTTACCTCAACTTCTTTTTCATCTTTATCAGACGAGAATCTCTCACCAAATACAGATTTATAAGCTATTGATCCACCAAAAGCCAAACCAATACAAACAATCCCCAACAATAATGCTAGTAATGTTGTTTTAGGATTTTCCTGACGCAATTTGTAGGCACCGTAAGCTTTGTTACGACCTTCAAACACAACGTTTGTCCAATCCTTTCCAAATAAATTAATATTAGCCATAGTAGTTTATTTTTTATTTATGCTACTGCATAACTGCTTTTTCCTCTTCTGTCATGTCTTGTATCGCATAGATCTCAACTCCTGTAATTGCCATTTCATCTAAAATATCAATCATATCAGTATAAGTAGCTTCTTCTATTGCTTTAATCAACACAACAACTCCATCTTTTCCAACTTGTCCACTAGCTTTCAAATTAGCCATTTTCTGCAAGATGATTTTACGAATACCATTTTGCCCATAAGTTGAATCTGTTGGCCCAACTCCTTGGTAAGGTTCTTTTAAAATCCCCATATAATATTTTAATTTACGGTCTTTACCAATTAAAATAGTCATAGTTTTAGATTCTTTAGCCTCTTGTGGTTTTGTTGTTGGATCCTTAATTTTATCCGGCATAGTCAAATCCATAGACTGCGGTTTAGATAAGGAAGTGGTTAACATAAAGAACGTAATCAATAAGAATGCCAAATCTACCATGGCCGTTAAATCAACCCCGGCATTTTGTTTTTTACTTCTTACTTTTTTACCGCCTTTTTTGCCTTCGCCACCACCTGTATTTAATTCTGCCATTTCTTTTTAAATTTTAGTGATTAAAAGTCGTCAGATCTTAAACCTGTAACAAGGTAAAAGCGGTTTTGACGTTGTTCTTGTAAAATATTCATTATCTCTTTAATTGTACCAAACTGCTCGTTTGCATCACCTTTAATCGCAACTTTTAAAAACGACTCTTTACGTTGCCAAGATGATTCACGTGCATTACGTACCCAAGAAGATAACTGATTGTTTAAAGAATCTTTATAAGGAATACCCTTATGAAACTCTTCCTGCATACGGTCACCTGGTGACTTAGCCAACAAGGTCTTCATTTCACGAATATCAGCACCAAAGTTTTCTAATCCAGCAAAAGCGTTTTTCTCTGCTTCTGTGAACTCAATTTTATATTCCTGCCCCATTCTTGTTAAGATATCTTTACGATCTTCTTTACCTGCGATACCAATATACACGTTTTCTTGACCAACGGTTATTGATAAAATATCATCTGAAGGAATTTTAGTTTCCTTTGTAGACACAGGCAAATCAACAGGGTGAACTTCTGGTGTTTTTGCTGTAGAGGTTAAAACGAAGAATGTTAGCAATAAGAATGATACGTCACACATTGCGGTCATATCTATCCTTGTACTTGATTTTTTCATTTTTGCCATATTCTCTCTTCTTTTTTAACCAGATTTAATCTGGAATTATACACTTTTATACGAATTACAATAAATTATTATTTATTGTGTCTTCTGTAAGATTGTGTAATTGCGAATCCAGCTTCGTCGATAAAATGTGTTAATTTATCGATTTTAGTTGTGAATACGTTATAGAAAACAATAGCTAATGTAGATGTACCAATACCTGTAGCAGTATTCATTAATGCTTCAGAGATACCTGTTGCTAATGCAGATGAATCAGGAGAACCAGCTGTAGATAAAGCAGAGAATGCTTTAATCATACCTGTTACTGTACCTAATAAACCTACTAATGTACCAATAGATACTAATGTTGCTAAAATGATCATGTTTTTCTCTAACATTGGCATTTCTAATACAGTAGCTTCTTCAATTTCTTTTTGAATAGTTTCTGTTGCTTTATCTGCATCAAAACCTTCACGTTTAACTTCTTTCAATTTAATCAACGCTGATTTTACAACATTTGCAACCGAACCTTTTTGTTTGTCAGAAAGTTCAATAGCTTCGTCAATTTGATTAGCGTTAACTAAAGATTGTACTTTACCAACATACGCTTTTACATCTCCTGCACCAGCAGCTTTGCTAATAACAATCCATCTTTCGATACCGAATACAATAGTTGTTGTCATTAATCCAATTAATACAGCAATAACGTAACCTCCTTTGTACATCATCCCCATTAAGTCTCCTGGATTTGGATCTCCATTACGGTCACCATTCATAAAGTTACCTGGTGCTCCTAATACAAATCTCCATATTACCCAACCAAAAACTAAACATGCAATAATTGTAATCGCCGCAGCCACGTTTGATAATCCTGAACCACTTGGATTTTTCTCAACTGTTTGTGTCATCTTAATAAAATTTAAATTTAATGTTTACTCAATTTTTAAAATTAGTTTGCTTTCATTGAAGCAAGGCAAATTTAGTTTTTTAGTTGATATAAAAAAATAAAATTTCGCCTGTTATTATTTAAGAATTTAAAATTAACGAAAAAGAAACAATTAATTTACTTTTTAATATTTTTTTATCAAATCCTTAATCATTAAACGTTTCACTTTCATTATTATTGCTTTTTGACTTCAAATATTTCTTAACAATTACTTAACCTGCGGTTTTATTGCATTTTTTTAGTTGAAAGAAGTTTATATCTTTATCAAAAATAGAATTATTGTTTAAATGGATCGAGAAAATTTCACACAAAAAATAAAGGACGGTTATACTTTTAAATCCGACTATATAACGATTGGCGGTGCAATGATTGACAATGAGCCAATTGCAGACCTTTTTATTAATATTCCTTTAAAAACACTAAACCGCCACGGCTTAATTGCGGGTGCTACAGGAACGGGTAAAACAAAGACGATTCAGGTGTTATCTGAACAACTCTCGAGCAAAGGCATTCCTGTTTTAATGATGGATATTAAAGGTGATTTCAGCGGAATTGCGCAACAAGGCGTGAAAAACGCTTTTATAGAGGAACGCCATGCAAAAATGAATTTACATTTTGAACCTAAAGCGTTTCCTGTAGAATTACTAACCATTTCTAAACAAAACGGCGTTCGATTAAGAGCAACCATTTCTGAATTCGGACCTGTATTGTTATCACGTATTTTAGATTTGAACGATACCCAAAGTGGTGTAATGTCGTTAATTTTTAAATACTGCGATGATCACCAACTGCCTTTGTTAGATTTAAAGGATCTAAAAAAAGTAATTCAGTTTATAACAAATGAAGGTAAAGAAGACATCGAAAAAGAATACGGACGTGTTTCTACAGCATCAACTGGAGCAATTCTGCGTAAATTGATAGAACTGGAACAACAAGATGCCGATTTATTTTTCGGAGAAACATCATTTGATATTAAAGACTTGATGCGAATCGACGAAAACGGTAAAGCTTTTGTAAATATTTTACGTTTAAACGATATACAAGATAAACCAAAATTGTTTTCAACTTTTATGTTGTGTCTTTTGGCGGAAGTTTACAATACCATGCCCGAACAAGGCGACAGCGGACAGCCAGAACTGGTTATTTTTATTGACGAAGCCCATTTAATCTTTAAAGAAGCTAGCAAAGCACTTTTAGATCAAATTGAAACCATTGTAAAACTAATTCGATCTAAAGGAATTGGTCTGTATTTTATCACACAAAATCCAACCGATGTGCCCGACGGTGTTTTAGCTCAATTAGGATTAAAAATTCAACATGCGTTGCGAGCTTTCACCGATAAAGATCGAAAAGCTATTAAACTGGCATCGGAAAATTTTCCTACAACCGAATTTTACAAAACCAACGAAATTATTACACAGCTTGGTACAGGCGAAGCTTTGGTAACGGTTTTAAACGAAAAAGGGATCCCAACACCACTTGCTGTTTGTATGATGCAGGCACCAATGAGCCGAATGGATGTTTTATCGCCTACTGAAATTGACGGGCTGATACAGCAATCGAACCTTAAAAACAAATACAATAATGTGGTTGACCGTGAAAGTGCTTACGAAATTCTGAACCATAAACTAACTACCGAAAAACCAACAGAAACGGCAATTGTTAAAGAATCGAAAAACAGTACTGCACCAAAGAAAAAAGAAGAAAGTTATTTTACCAAACAGGTTATTAAAGTATTAACCAGCGCAACGTTTATACGGGGAGCTTTTGGTGTACTTACCAAGATATTTAAAAAGTAATATAAAGCAAAAAGCAGACTATATGTCTGCTTTATTTTTATCTAACAAATCTAAAATGTGTTTTTCAACTTCTTTTGTCTGCCAGTTTTCATGAATATCCGGCAACTGCATTACGTCTTCCATTACTTTTTTCTGTAAATCGCCAATTGCCAAAGCATCTTGGTAAGGATTTAAGCTAAAAGTAACACGATCGTACAACGGAAGCCACTTATCTGGGTGCTGTTTGGTAAACCATGCTTCGATTTTTTTCTGCAACAAGAAATCAACATCAGCCGTTTTTGTACTCATTTCAATAAAATTTCGATACGATAATTCGGCAATAGCATCGGCATTCGGTTTACGTATCTCCTGATATTTTTCGAAAACAGTTTCAATATCGTCCGGAAATTCATCTAACAAATCACTAATTTCAGTAATATCTTCAAAACCAGCATTCATTCCCTGTCCGTAAAAAGGAACAATTGCATGAGCAGAATCGCCAATTAACGCGACTTTATCTTTATACGTCCACGGATAGCACTGCATGGTAACCAGCGAAGATGTTGGATTTGAAAAATAATCTTCTTTAAGATTTACAATTAAATCTTTTGTGTCAGAAAAATATTCGTTGAAAAACGCCGTAACTTTCTCGTCTGTATTGATTTCTTCAAAAGAATTTGCTCCTTCAAAAGGCATAAAAAGTGTACAGGTAAAAGATCCATCGTCGTTAGAAAGCGCAATCAGCATGAACTCACCACGAGGCCAGATATGAAAAGAATTAGGATCGATTTTATGCGAACCGTCTTCATTTGCAGGAATGGTTAATTCTTTATAGCCGATATTTAGAAAAAACTGCGAATAGTTAAATCTGTTCTGACGTTGCATGCGGTGACGGATACGAGAAAAAGCACCATCTGCACCAAAAATGTGATCGAATTGACGCTGTTCAAAAGGCCCGTGTTCGTTTTCACCTATATATAAGGTTGCGGTATCTAAATTTACGTCCCAAATTTTCTGATTGAACTCAAAATTTACTCCAGCTTTTTCCGCAAGATCAATCATCATTCTATTTAATCCGCCACGAGAAATCGAATAAATAGCTTCTCCGTTGATTCCGTAAGGCTGAAAAGATAAAGAACCGTCTTTTAAATGAATGGCTCTTTTATCCATTGGAATAGCAATTTTTCTGATTTCATCGCCAATACCAACTTCATCTAAAGCATACCATCCGCGAGTAGACATTGCCAAATTTATAGATCTACCTGAAAATTTAACCTTGCGAATGTCTTCACTGCGATCAAAAATAGTTACGTTGTAGTTTTTCTTTTTAAGATAGATACTCAAAAGTGTGCCTACCAAACCAGCACCTGCAATTGCAATATCTTTATTTTTTGTAAGCATGTTATAGCTTTTTGTTTACTTATAATTGTATGTTGATAAAAGTACAAAATTGTGCGGTAGCCACCAAAGTTTGCAAAAAATATAAAAGTTAAAGTAGGATTAACATATTTTTTTATTAACTTTAGGATACTAATTTTTAAAACTAGTATGCTATGAGAGATTTAATTTGGCTTATTGCCGTAGTACTAATTATTTTATGGGCTGTGGGATATTTTGGTTTCGCAGACGCCGTAGGAAGTTTTATACACGTTTTATTGGTGTTAGCAGTTATTGCTATTCTATACCGATTAATTACTGGAAACAGACCTTAAAAATAAAAACTCCTAAAGAAATTTAGGAGTTTTTTATTTATGATTTCTCTACGACCGGAGAAGCATTTACTTTTCTGCTTAAATCTAAAGAGATTGCTGCTTTTTCCATTTTAATTTTTCCTGCCATTGTTTCTACAACCATTGTTGTTTCTGCAAGTTCAGAAATTCTTCCGTGGATACCGGCTTTTGTGACAATTTTATCGCCTACTTTTAAGCTACCCTCAAATTCTTTTTCTTTTTTAACTCTTGTTTGTTGTGGGCGTATCATTAAAAAATACATTGCCGCCATAATTAAAACAAAAGGTAAAAACTGTTGTATATTTTCCATTTTAAATTATTCTGTTACGTTTGCTTTTACAGTTAACACTTCGCTACCAGCTTCGGTATTGGTTGTTAATGTTATGTTTTTACTTTGTAAACCTGCACTATTTGCAGAAAATACAACTTTCATTTTTGCCGATTTACCTGGTTTGATTGGTTCGGTTGGTTTTTCTGGAACCGTACAACCGCAAGATGCTTTAGCATCGATAATTACTAGATCTACAGTTCCTTCGTTTCTAATTTCGAATTCAACTTCACCTTTAGATCCTTTTTTTAATTCGCCGAAATCGTGTGTTGTTTCGTTGAATGCAATTTTAGGAAAACCTGTTTGTGTACTTGTTGAACTTGTAGTTTCGGTAACACCATTTGCAGTGGTAGCCGTTGTAGTAGTTTCAGTTGTTGTTGAAGCACCATCTTTGATAAGTGACGAAGCATCTTCTTTTTTATTACAAGCCATTAAGCTTAATGCAGCGAAACCTGCTGCAAACATTAATTTTTTCATAATTATTCGATTAATCCTCTTCCTATTTTGTTTAATTTATTCTCTTCGCGGTATTCTTTAACTAAAGCGTCTAAAATTCCGTTGATAAATATACTGCTTTTTGGTGTTGAATATTCTTTTGCAAGTTCTAAATATTCGTTAATTGTTACTTTTACAGGAATAGATGGAAATTTTTGCAGTTCGCAAACACCCAAATTCAAAATAATAGTATCAATTTCTGCAATACGGTCTAATTCCCAATTACGGGTTTTGTCTTCATATTCCTTAACAAAAACATCTGCATTCAACGCTGTTTTTCTAAACAACTGCTTTGCAAATTCTTTATCTTCATCGTCTTTAAAAACCTTGTTCAGTTTAAAATAGCTGGTTTCGTTCTTCAATCCTTCCAACTGTTTTAAAATAGCTGTGTTTACAACCGGAATATCATCAATCCAAGAAATTTTATAATCTTCTAAAAACTCGTATATTTTTTCGTTCGGAGCAATAAAATCGGTAAATAACTTAATTAAAAAGTCTTTATCTTCTTCAAAAGTATTCACGCCGTTACGCATATAATGCTTGTATAATTCACTTGATTTAATTTCTTGCAACAACGTTTTTATGTAGTGATCGTTTACATGAAACTGATTGATATGCAATTCTTCCAGCCAATTATTCAATGTTTCGGAATTACTTAAAATTTGAAGCGCCAAATTATTGACAAACTTTTTATTGGGAGTTTTTTCTTGTGGTGTAGCTAAATGTTTTTGCGCCGATACTTCTAGAAAATTATTCTCTACTTTCTGCAATTCAATTAACGAAGACAACATTAAAAGATACAGTTCGCGGATGTTTTCTAAACTGCTGAAAAGATATTTTTCATAAACATCTAATTGATCGGATTGGTTTTGAGTCATTGCATATATTGCCTGCAATACTTTTGAACGGATATGACGTCTGTTTACCATGCTACTAAGAACTTGTTTTTATAAAGAAAGCGAAAATCGGAGTGATTTTCGCTTTGCAAAACTAAAAAATTAATTTTAATTTTTATTTATTTTCTTGCTTTTTCTTTTCGATACGCTGCTCTGCCATTTTCATAGCCGCTTGGTTTGGCGTAATGTTTTGTTCTTTTGCTAGATTTAAAATATCTAATGTAGTGTTGTAGATATTTTCTGTTCTACGGATTGCTTCGTCTGAACCATATTTAGCAATTTCGCCAAAAACATTAATGATTCCACCTGCGTTAATCAAGAAATCAGGAGCATAAACAATACCTTTATCCTGTAACATTTTACCGTGAATTGCTTCTTCTGCCAACTGATTATTTGCAGCACCGGCAATTACCTGCGCTTTTAATTTGCTGACAGAATCGTTGTTCACTGTAGCACCCAAAGCACATGGTGCGTAAATATCAACATCTAAAGAATATAAATCTTCGCCCATGTAAATAGCCGTGTTGTATTTTTTAGCTACCTCTTCAACTCTGTCTTTGCTAATATCTGTAATTGTAACCAAAGCACCTGCGTTTACCAAGTGTTTTACCAAGGTTTCACCTACATTTCCAATTCCCTGAACCAAAACTCTTTTACCATTTAAATCGTCAGATCCGTATTTGAATTTTGTTGCAGCTTTTAATCCCATGTAAACACCGTAAGCTGTAACTGGTGATGGATTTCCAGATCCGCCTAAACTTTCTGAAATACCTGTTACGTGTGGCGTAATTGTATGAATTAAATCCATATCAGGTGTTGTAGTACCAACATCTTCTGCTGTAATATAACGTCCGCTTAATGAATCAACATATTTAGCAAATGCTTTAATTAATTCAGGATTTTTGTCTTTTTTAGAATCACCGATAATCACCGCTTTTCCACCGCCTAAATCTAATCCTGAAATTGCTGATTTATAAGTCATTCCGCGCGATAAACGTAAAACATCGTTCAAAGCCTCCCATTCAGAAGTATAATTCCACATACGCGTACCTCCTAATGCCGGACCTAATACTGTATTATGTATACCAATAATTGCTTTTAAACCAGTATCTTTGTCGTGGCAAAAAACAACTTGTTCGTGATGATCAAAGGAAATCTGACCAAAGACTGGGTCAACTTTTTTTAACTCGTCTGGAGTATATACGTTTGTTGTCATAATTTTAATAATTTGGATAGATTCAAATATAAAACAATTTATTTTATTATTATTTTTTGATTACATTATTATTAAATCAATAATCATATAATCAATTGTTAAAAAAGTTAACAACAAACGCACCGCGTTTTTTAATATTTAAAAGAAATAGAAGATAAGTAATGAAAGAACTTCAAAAACTTAATAAATACTTTATAAAATACAAATACCGCTTTTTACTTGGTATTGTTATTACCATTGCATCGCAGATATTTACCGTTTTTACACCACAATATATTGGTGATGCTATTACCGTTTTGCAGCATTTTTTAACAGGCGAAGTAACCGCCGAAGCCACCAAACAGGCTTTATGGCACAATATGCTTTTAATTGTTGGTACCACATTACTGGCGGGTTTTCTTACTTTTTTAATGCGTCAGACAATTATTGTAATGTCGCGCCATATAGAGTTCGATATTAAAAACGAAATTTACGAGCATTACCAAAAATTGAGTTTAGATTTTTACAAACGTCAGCGTACCGGCGATTTAATGAGTCGTATTTCAGAAGATGTTGCCAAAGTGCGTCAATATGTTGGTCCCGCGGTAATGTATTCCATAAATACAATATTCAGAATGGCGGTAGTAATTGTGCAAATGTATATCATATCCCCAACGCTAACCTGGTATTCTTTGATTCCGGTGCCATTTTTGGCAATTTTAATGTATAAGTTGAGTACCGAAATCAACAACCGAAGCTTTGCTTATCAACAGAATTTATCAAAACTTTCGTCTTTTTCGCAAGAAATTTTTTCGGGAATACGCGTAATCAAAGCATACACTTTAGAAGATAAGCAGAATAAAGCGTACGACGAAGCTACAACCGAAAGTAAAACTAAATTTATGCGTTTAACGTACACCAACGCATTAATTGGTCCGCTAATGATTTTTCTAATCGGGATAAGTAACATACTGGTAATTTACATTGGCGCACGCATGTACATTAACGGTACCATAACCGAAATTGGCGTTATTGCACAGTTTATTTTATACATTAATATGTTAACGTGGCCAATTGCGTCGTTAGGTTGGGTATCATCAATGGTTCAAGAAGCCGATTCATCACAAAAACGTATTAACGAATTTTTAAACGAAGTTCCATCTATCCAATCAACAACATTAGAAAAGCACGATTTAAAAGGAAAGATTGAATTCAACAACGTTCATTTTATTTACGAAGACACAAAAATTCACGCCTTAAACAATATATCCTTCACTATTAACGAAGGCGAAACTGTTGCGTTTTTAGGAAAAACCGGATCGGGAAAATCAACCATATTACAGCTTATTTCAAGAATGTACGATGTTTCTTCCGGATCGATTTCTATTGATAATATCGATATTAAAAACTGGAATGTTGAAAATCTGCGCGATCAAATCGCTGTTGTTCCGCAAGATGCTTTTCTATTTTCTGATACCATTAAAAACAACATTCAGTTTGGTAAAGAAAATGCTTTGCAAGAAGAAATTGAACATTTTGCAAAAATTGCCGATGTTCACAAAAACATTATGCGTTTTGAAAAAGGTTACGAAACCATTTTGGGTGAACGCGGAATTACCTTATCGGGCGGACAAAAACAGCGTGTTTCCATTGCTCGCGCATTAATTAAAGATGCTCTTGTTTTGTTGTTAGACGATTGTTTATCTGCAGTTGATACCGAAACTGAAGAACGTATCCTTAATAATTTAAAAGACATTTCGGCTAAAAAAACCACCATTATTGTAACACACCGAGTTTCATCTGCTAAAAATGCCGATAAGATTATTATTTTGAACGATGGCGAAATTATAGAGCAAGGTACTCATAATCAACTATTAAACCAAAAAGGATATTACAACAATTTATATAATAAACAATTAGCAGAAAAAGATGTACTTTAAATTTTGTTTTATAAGATTTTTTTTGGACTTTTGAAGGGATGTAAAAATTTTAACACAACGAAAGGACTATGAGAGACCATGAAATGCTAGAAAAAGAGGAAATTTTTTCGAAAGTATTAAGAGCCGGCAGAAGAACTTACTTTTTTGATGTAAGATCTACAAAAGCAGATGATTACTATGTAACCATTACTGAAAGTAAAAAGTTTACTGAAGAAGACGGATCATTCCACTTCAAAAAGCACAAAATTTACCTTTATAAAGAAGATTTTGTTTCTTTTAAGGAAATCTTAAACGAAATGACTGATTATGTTTTAGATCAAAAAGGTGAAGAGGTTATCTCTGAAAGACATCAAAAAGATTTCAAAAGAGAACTAGCTAACGTTGAAGAAAAAAGCTATACAAACGTAGAATTCGACGATTTTTAATATCGTTTTCATTATAATTAATACCGGCTTTTGTCGGTATTTTTTTTAAGCTTATGAAACACTTCTACACGATTATTTTACTTTTAAGCACTATTTTCACATGGGCGCAAAAAAAGTACGAACCGGAAAACATTACATGGAACGGCACAACTTATCCGTATCGTTACCACCACATGGAGCAATATTTCAGGTATTATCCAGACAAACGTCCTGTTCCTAATATTGACACCACTATTGTTAATAGAAATTACATTGCAGCGTTTGAAGTTAAGGATAAAAAATTCTTTCTGAACAATATGTACATCACTGGAAGAAATCCTAAAACAAAAGATTTATCGGTACTTGCCGAACTAAACAAAAAAGACGAAGCCATGTTTTTAAGCTGGGTAAGCGGTTTGTTTGATATTGGTTTGGGTGCAGAAAAGTTTTCAGTAAACGATTCTTTAGTTCCAATTTATGACAATTACATTGTGTTTGAAGTTCAAAAAGGAAACATTGGCAGAACAGAGACTTTTACTTACAACCAATTAAAGCTTTTTAAAGATTATCAGCACAGGCGATTTAAGGAAACTGAAGATTATAAACGTTTAGTCCGCAGGTTAACCTACAACGGAATGACTGAAGGAGAAGCATCACTACATGTTTACCAGTTTATACTGTTCTATAGCAAATCGAACTTTTTAAAGAAAACATAAAAAAGCGTTTCAAAATTGAAACGCTTTTTGTTATTATATATTCATCAAAGATTATTGCCAACTGCTGTACAATACATAATTATTACTTATACGGTCAATTTCTCCAGCAAAATCAGATGCGTTTAATTCTTTCACTCTTTTAGCGGGAATTCCAGCGTAAATTCCATTTGGTAATAACTCCATATTCTGTGTAACCACCGCACCAGCACCAACAATAACATTGCTGTGAACAACGCAATTATCCATAACAATTGCTCCCATACCAATCAATACATTATCATGAATAGTACAGCCGTGCACAATAGCATTATGACCAATAGAAACATTGTTTCCTATTATTGTCGGATGTTTTTGATACGTACAATGTATTACTGCGCCATCTTGCACGTTTACTTTGTTGCCCATTTTAATATAATGAACATCGCCACGTACCACTGCATTGTACCAAACACTACAGTGTTCGCCCATTTCAACATCGCCTAACAAAGTTGCGTTTTCTGCAATAAAACAATTATCGGGAAATTTAGGTTCTTTTCCGTTTATAGATTTAATTAAAGCCATATTATAAAATAAAAAATCCCGATAAATATCGGGATTTTCTGTTAATATTAAAAGTTAACTGACGGACAGTTACATTTGTAATTACTTTCTTTACATAAGAAGTTAAATCCTAGAGTTAACTGATGAAACCCTCCTTTCGCAAATCCAATTTCTCCAAACTGGTGTGAGTAAGTATAACCAACCATTATTTGTTTAAACTTAACACCTAACAATGGTGAAACCGAATGATAGTTTTGTTTTTTAACGTCTGCATTATTCTCCATGTATTCAGCGCCTTCAAACATTGTTCTGTAAGAAACACCTGCAAAGAATTGTCCGTTTGCAAATTCTTTATACATTTTTAAATTCACATCTAACATTTTTTCCTGTGTTTGCTCTGTATATTGAAACAACACAGATGGTTCCCATGAAAAACCTTGATCTCTATAAGATCTGTATCCTCTGTTTTTTGCAAAAACATATCCTGCAGAAACAATATACTTACGTAAATTATCACTTTCTATATCTGAATATATCTCACGATCAGAAGTAATAACGTTTTTAGCTGTTGCGTGTGCATAAAAATCCAAATAATGGTAAGATGCACCGATATCAACATTAAAATAATTGTATTTCAATTCAGCTCCGTTTACAGAAGGATCAAACACACCATTACCCCATTCAGACTGGTCTAATTGAGAATTAACCATACCTCCGCTAATACCAAACGAAAGTTTATTCAAATCGTAATCGCTTCGTGAAAAAGTAATATGGTGTGCATATGTTATTTTTGCTCCGGCTTGTTTATGATATCCATTTCTATCGTTAAATGCTACAAAACCCACACCAGATCTTTCAGAAATCGAGGTGTTAAAACTGGCTGTTTGCAAAGCAGGTGCATCTTTTTCACCAAACCATTGTTGGCGCGCCGTTAATCGAACTTTTGCACAATTTGCTATACCAGCCATTGAAGGGTGGATAAGATAATAGTTATCTGTTAAATAATCTTGATACACTGCAATTCCTTCTTGCGCGTTACTTACTTGCGACACAAATAATGAAGATATAACAACTACTAAGGATTTAGTAAATATATTCATAAATTCTTTTTTTCTCTTTAGAAATGGTTAACAAATATATATAAAAAGTATAATATTTTATATCATGATTATAAAATATATTCTACAAAATCATGAATTCAAATATGTTAATTTTACGTTTAATTTCCAAATATAAATATTCAATTGATATTTCTTTGTTAATTTTGAAAAAAATCTTAAAAAATGTTTAAAATAAATATAAAAGAAACCCAAAATCCAGCAATAATCAAGTTTGAATTCCCTGATTTTATTAGCTATGGATCTAATTTTGAGTTCAAAAACATCGACGATACGGCAAATTCTCCTTTAGCAAGACAGTTATTTTACCTACCATTTGTAAAATCGGTTTATGTTTCAGGGAATTTTGTGGCTGTTGAACGCTTTTCTATTGTGGAATGGACAGATGTACAGGATGATGTTAAAAAGCAAATTGAAGACTTTGTTACTAACGGTGGAAAGGTTTTAATTGAATCGCAGAAAGAAACTACCAAAAAAATCCCGGTAACTGTTTATGGCGAAACTACTCCGAACCCGGCGGTTTTAAAATTTGTAGCAAACAAATCGCTTACCAAAACGGCGGTTGAATTTAAAAACATCGATGAAGCCAAACCATCGCCTTTAGCGATAGAATTATTCAAACTTCCTTATGTAAAAGAAGTCTTTATTGATGAGAATTACGTTTCGATCACTAAATTCGAAAGTTATTCATGGGATGAAATCACTATTGAAGTGCGAACTTTCATTAAACAATTCATTGAAAACGGTGGAACGGTTATAGATGAATCGTTAATTGTTGAAACAAAAGCTCATGAACAACAGCAGGAGCAATACTTTGACAATTTAGATGTAACATCGCAACAAATCATCAATATTTTAGAGGAATATGTAAAACCGGCAGTTCAATCAGACGGTGGAAATATCACTTTTGAAAATTACGATGACAAAACAAAACGAGTTACCGTAATCTTAAAAGGTGCTTGTAGCGGTTGTCCGTCGTCAACATTTACGCTGAAAAACGGTATCGAAAACATGTTACGCCAAATGCTGCATAACAACGATATTGTTGTTGAGGCTTTAAACGGTTAAAAAATAAGGTTGAGTTTTCTCAACCTTTTCATTTCTAAAATAGTTCTATGCGCAATCAGTTAATCAATTCGTACTCTCCTTATTTGCTTCAGCACGCAGAAAATCCGGTGTATTGGCAACCTTGGAACAATGAAAATATTCAAGAAGCAGAAAGCAAAAACAAGTTGCTTATTATAAGTATTGGTTACGCAGCCTGCCACTGGTGTCATGTTATGGAAAAAGAGTGTTTTGAAAATGATGAAGTCGCGGCTGTCATGAATGCTTATTTTACCAGTTTTAAGATCGATCGGGAAGAATTACCGGCTGTTGACGCATATTACATGCAGGCTTTGCAGTTAATGACTAAACAAGGTGGCTGGCCGCTAAACATAGTGGCTTTACCTAACGGATTGCCGCTTTGGGGTGCAACGTATGTTCCAAAAAGTCAATGGATCGATATTTTGCAGCAATTGAATGTATTGTTTGAAGAAGAGCCTGAAAAGATGTATGATTATGCAGAGAAACTTCAAAACGGAATATCGTTAGCGAATAATACATTAGAGATTTATCCTAAAGAAACAACAGATTTCAACCTTGAGCCACTGCTTGAGAATTGGAAAAAAAGTTTTGATTTGGAATTGGGAGGATACCAACGCGCACCAAAATTCATGATGACCACCAATTTAAATTTCCTTTATCAATATGGTTTAATTAACAAGGATACTTTTTTAACCAATTATGTAGAATTAACGCTTACTAAAATGGCTTACGGCGGCTTGTTTGATGTTGTTGAAGGCGGATTTTCAAGATACAGCGTAGATCACAAATGGCATATTCCGCATTTCGAGAAGATGTTGTACGACAATGCACAACTTTTAGTCACTTACAGTAATGCTTACATCGCTACTAAAAATGAACTTTTTAAAGAAGTTGTTGAAAAAACCGTTAGCTTTATATTGAATAATTGGCAGGATTCTTCTAGTGGATTTTATACCGCTTACGATGCCGACAGTTTAAACAGCAACAACAAATTAGAAGAAGGTGCGTATTATTTTTGGACGAAAACTGAACTTGAACAATTAATCAGCAAAGATGAATGGAAGTTATTTGTTGATGTATTTTCAATTAATTCCGATGGATTTTGGGAAGAAGCAAATGCGTATGTTTTATTTCAGAAAGATGATTTAAAAACCATTGCAAAAAAGCATAATTTCGATGTAGATCAACTTAAAATTCTAAAAGCAAATTGGGAGAATCTTCTTTTGAAAAATCGTGAACAGCGAACAAAACCATTGCTTGATGATAAAATAATTATCTCATGGAATGCGCAACTTTTAAGCGGATTTTTAAGTGCCCGAAAAATTATTTATTCAACAGAATTAAATACTGCAATTGAAAATTTAACAACATTTTTACAGTTTAAAGTATATAAAAATGATAATTTAGGACACGTTTATAAAAACAACCAAAATTACATTTCAGGAAATTTAGAAGATTACGCTTTTACAATTAAATCTTTTTTAGAATTATTCAATGAAACGCAAGATTTGCAGCATTTAAAATTTGCACAAAATCTTACTTTTCAAGCACTAGATTTATTCTTTGACACTAAACAAGGTTTCTTTAAATCTTCTGAAAATGAAACAATTGGTACAGTTTTTGAAATTGAAGACAATGTAATACCTTCTGCAAATGCAGTAATGGCAAAAAATCTATTTTATGTAGGTTTTCTATTTAAAAACGATTATTTCATGCAGTTATCAAAAGAAATGACCACTCGAATTTTAGGTCAGATTAATTATGGAAGTGCGTATTCAGAATGGTTAACAAACAACTTAATCTTTAAAGATGATTTTGAATACATTGTTTTAAAAGGTGTTTCAAGAGAAGAATTAACAATAATTAATCAAAAAAGTGCGTTTAAAATAGTTTTAGACAATTCACTAAATATACCTATTTTAAATGACTATAAAAGTCAAGATAAAAAATTTCAAATCTGTAATATAAATAGTTGCAGATTAGCAACAAATCACATTAACAATATTTAAGTAACAACAAATTTTATAAAGTAAAAATGAAAAAAATAATTTTAATCTTTTCAATTGGAATATTTTCTATAACCTCTAACGCACAAGTAAACTTAGGTAGTAGTGGTGGAACTCTATCTTTTAGAAAAAGTGCCGATTTCAAAGAAACAGAAGCAGCTGGTTCAAGATATTACATTGATAGATATCAAAATGCAAGAGTTAACAAAGGAGATCAGAATTTTTTAATACGTTATAATGCCTACAGCGATATAATGGAGTATAAAAATGGCACTGACATGTTAGATTTAATCAAAGAAAAAAACGCACATTTTACTTTTCAAGATGGCAGCGTTTACGAATTATTTGTATATGATTTAAAAGGTACATCTGTAGATCGCTATCATAAAGTACTTGTTTCTAACAATAACATAAAAATATCGAAATTCCAAAGCATTAAATTAATTCCTGCTTCAAAAGCATCTAACAGCTACGACAAAGACACACAGGCGGAATATAAACCAAATGAAGAAGTTTACTTTATAACTTACAATAACCAAACATTTGAATTTGATGGTAAGCAAAAATCTTTAGAGAAAATTATTCCGGGTAAAAGTGATGCGATTAAAGCTTTTTACAAGGAAAATAAAATTAAAGAAAACGATAGCGATATGATTAAGTTAGGAAATTTCTTAGCGACTATCTAGTAACAAAAAGACTCCAAATTGGAGTCTTTTATTTTTTTGTGGTAAGCATAAAATCTTTTAAATAATACGGCTCAAAATAGGCAACGTCTTCAAAAGTGTTTTCTACATATTTTTTATATGATATTCTACTCATTTCATTTGCCGACGGATAGACAACATCTTCATGATAAATAAATTTATTGTCTGTTAAAACAATTTTACATTTCAAGGCTCCGTCACCTATTAAATGAATATATTCCGTTATATCAGCAAAAGCAGTTTCATCAACGATTAGAGCTTCGGCAACTGATAAAGGTGCATAATCTTTATCAAACATTTGAGTAAAAACTTCCATTCTTCTGGCATCAATCATTGGGATTATGATTCCTGAATTAATCGAAACCTTTTCAGCTAAAACAGCCAATGTATCAACTGCAATTAAAGGAATATTTAAAGCATAACAAAGACCTTTTGCAGCCGAAACACCAATTCGCAAGCCTGTGTAAGATCCCGGACCTTTGCTTACAGCGACAGCGTTTAAATTTTCTAATGAAATATTTTCTGTTGCTAAAACTTCCTTTATAAATAAATGCAATTTTTCGGCATGGCTAAATTGCTCTTCGCTCACCTCTTTAATTGCAAAAGTTTGTCCGTTTTTACTTAAACTTACCGAACAGTTTTTTGTAGCTGTTTCAATATTTAAAATATAAATCATCAAGCTAAACTTTATTCTTCTTTTTACCTTTCATGATTCGGAAAATAACAATTCCGCCAACCAGCAACAATAAATAGGGAAATGCCATTAAATAGACAATTCCATCGTTTACGGCTCCAGCCTGCATTCCGGTTTCTTCGGTTTCTAACGCCGCACGACACATGGCACATTGAGCGAATCCTTCAATAGAAAATAGAAGAAAGAAAATAGAAAATAGATAGTATGTTTTTTTAGTGAACATAGTAAGGAGAGATCATTAAATAAACAATAACGCCAGTTACAGCTACATACAGCCACATTGGATACGTAATGCGCGCCAGTTTTTTATGACGTTGGTACGAACCCGAAATTCCGCGAACAAATGTTACCAATACAAACGGAATAATGATAATTGATAATAAAATATGGGTTATCAATATAAAAAAGTAGATGTAACGAACTGCACCTTCTCCACCAAATTTTGTTTCAACCGATGTCATGTGATATGCAACATACATAGCTAAAAAGGCTACCGAACATGCAATACAAATCTTAATTAATCGTTCGTGTAACGCCTGATTTCCTTTTTTAATTGCCCTAACTGCCGAGAACAACAATATTGCCGTTAAACCGTTAATTGTAGCGTAAATTGGAGGTAGAAACGAAAGAGGTTTAACATCGTAACCTAAATCGTGCAGGTTTACACTAAATAATATGGCAACAACAACCGGTATTGCTATTGATAAAATCCAAATCCAGATACTGTATTTTTTTTCAGTTTGTATATGATCCATTATTCTTTAATTAATTGTTGAATATCTTCGCGAAGCATTTGCACACCTTCTTCTGTAGTTCCATCGTAATATATAATCGGATAATCCATGTTTTCCATATTACGTGAACGGATTTTTCCTTTTTTATCGATCAAAGCAAATAAGCCTGAATGTTCAAAACCACCCGGAGCATCATCGTTTTTACCAACATACATATTGAATTTTTTAGCAAGAGCGAAAATAGCATCTTCAGACCCTGTTAAAAAATGCCAGTTTTTCATAGTTACCTTTAAAAATTTCGCATGTTCTTTTAGATGTTCTGGTGTATCGGTTTCAGGATCGATCGTGATAGACGCAATTGCAAAACGATCGTCTTTACCAAATTCGCCTTGAAGTTTGACCATGTTTTCATTCATTACAGGACAAATTGTAGGACATGTACTGAAGAAAAATTCAACCAAATGAACTTTTCCTTCATAATCGGCATTTGTAATGGTTTTATTATCTTGATTAGTAAACGAAAAAGCAGGTGCTTTACCAATTTCTTTCAGTTCTCTGCGGTTCGCTACATTTAAACGATCGCTTTCTACTACCGAAGCAGTTTTAAAACGAGCTACAATTTTTGGAACAAAATAGATTCCGAAAATCAAAACGATCAGCGAAATCCAGATGTATGAATAATTTTTTTTCATTACTAATTTGTTATGTTGTCTTTATTGTTGTTTTTCTTAAGTGCCAAACGATATTCTGCCAGAATTACCTTTACATCGTCTGACATTTCGTTATGCAGGTCGGCTGCAGAAATGGTGTTGTATCCTTCACGATACTCGTCTTCTCCTTTTTTGTTCTTGCCTTTTCTACCGCGAAGATTTAGTTCTTTATCGATAATATATACGTTTGATGTACCAAATTTTGAATCTAATCCACCAACTAAATTCAATTTTTTAAAGTACTCTTGAATTTCGTTTTCAGTTGCCATTACGTAATGCCAATGTTTTAAATCGATATTAACACTTAACTGCTGATCCAATTTATTGATCTCTTCTTCGGTTCCTTTCGGTGCAATCATAATCACCTGAAAATCGACAAAGTCTTTATTTTTATCGTAAATTTTATGAGCTAGGTTGGTTATGTTTCCTTCGACATATTTAATATCGTTTCCTGCAAAACCTAAAATGGTAATTTTATTTTTCATTTCAACAGGATTTCCCGAAAGTGGTTCCCAGCTTGCAGAAAGTTCAGGGATTTTTTCTGTAACAACAGGTAGTTTTATAAAAGAGTTTACACCTGAGGCAAAAAATAGGTAAGCAACAACGGGCACTACAAAAAGAGCGACCAAAAGAAGTACTTTTTTCATTATAAAAAGTTTTTACAAAAATAAAAAAAGGCGGTGTAATTACCGCCTTTTTAACTCTTATTTATGGATTAAAATATCCATCTCATTGATGATGTTTTAAATACATCGTGAATATATTCTCCTTCAATTAACAACAAACAAACAAGGTAAGCTATTAAGAATACCATTGGTGCTACAATTGACCAGCGGAATGATGATTTTTCGCCTTCTAGGTGCATAAACGCCCACATAATGTAGTAAGCTTTTACGATTGTTAAGATGATGAATATCCAGTTTAAGTAACTTAAGCTAAATAATTCGTTATGAAATAAAGCATCTGGTTTTAAAATACCCAAGATAACTTCAACTATAGTAAGTACAGATAAATAAATGAATACCTGCCAAATTCTTTTTGTATTTGATGCGTGTGCTCCCATTTTTTTAATTTTTAATAGATTATACTAAATAGAAGAATGTAAATACAAACACCCATACTAAATCTACAAAGTGCCAATATAATCCAACTTTTTCAACCATTTCGTAAGTTCTTCTTTTTTCGTAAGTACCTAACAACACATTAAAGAAAATAATGATGTTTAACAACACACCTACAGAAACGTGGAATCCGTGGAAACCTGTAATGAAGAAGAATAAATCTCCGAAACTTTTGTGACCGTATTCGTTACGAACCAAGTTTGCACCTTCTACCACAAATTTAAAATCGTTTGCACGCTTTAAAGTTTGTTCACGGTTTAAAGTTATTTTCTCGTGTTTGTTACCAGGAACAGTATGTTGTGTTCTGATTAAAACATCTGGATTTTTTTCTAATCCGGCTTTTACCTGACTTAAAGAAACAGAAGTATTGCTACCGCCTGACATTCCCCAAACACCTTTGTTTTTTGTTAAAGCAGCATCTTCTCTTGCCATTGTAGTATCAGCAAAATCTGCCAACGCCAAACGTTTACCGTCTTTATCAACAAACTGCAGTATTTCACCACCTCTTGTTTCAACAGCACCGTAAGTACCTGTAATAAAGTTTTTCCACTCCCATGCCTGTGATCCAACGAAAACAAGACCACCAACAATGGTTAATAACATATAAGTTGCCACTTTCTTTTTCTTCATCTGATGACCAGCGTCTACCGCCAATACCATCGTTACCGATGAAAAGATCAAGATAAATGTCATTAATGCTACGTAATACATTGGTGCATCTACACCATGCATAAACGGAAAGTGATTAAAAACCTCATCGGCAATTGGCCAAGAGTCCATAAATTTAAATCTTGTAAATCCATACGCAGCAAGAAATCCTGCAAAAGTTAATGAATCTGACAAGATAAAAAACCACATCATCATTTTCCCATAGCTCGCTCCAAGAGGATGAATATCTTCCCCACCTTCCCAGATTTTTTCTTTAGTCGCTGCTGTAGTAACTGTCGCTCCCATAAAAAGTTTAAGTGTTAAAAAGTTCCCAAATTTACATCTTTTTTCTTTTAAAGAAAAGTAAAAAGACTATTTGTAAAAAGTAAAAAATAAAAACAAATACAACCACAAGAAACCTAAAAAGTGCCAAAACATCACACTTAACTCAATTCCAAGGGTTTGAGATGCATTATATTTTTGTTTATAATGATTATAAATTACAATTAATAATGAAATTAATCCGCCTGCCAAATGGGCAATGTGTACTAAAACCACCACATATAAAAATGATGTTGTTATGGTACTTTGACTACCCGTGAAAAAATATCCTGCTTCGATTACCTGATTGAATCCTTGAAACTGTAATGCTACGAACGCAAGACCTAAAATCAACGTGGCACCCAACATGGCACTTGTTAAAGATCGGTTGTTTTTTTCGATAGCTTTTTTAGCTATGTGAAATGTAACACTGCTTAAAACAATTACCAAAGTACTCCATAAAAAAGCCTGTGGCAAATCGAAATCTTTTAACCAGTCCGGACGGTTTTTACTGATTACATAAGCACTTGTTAAGCCCGCAAAGATCATTACGATACTTCCCATTGCAAAAATAAGCATGGTTTTGTAAGCCTTTGCTTTTTGCATTTGTTCTCTGTTAACCTCTTCAATATTCATTATCGCAGGAATTTATCTAAAATAAAAATTATCTGAATTAAAGTAATATATGTTACGCTTATCAACATTAATGTTTTTGCCGATTTATCGGTCTGTTTTCTATACAACTGCACGCCACCATACAACATCCACAAACCTGCTACCAATACCAATACTGCTGCAACTGGCGATAAATACAATCTGCCGGTATAACCTGTTGCCGGTAATAACGACGCAATGATCAACCAAACACAGTACAAAATAACCTGTAATGCTGTTTTCTTGTCTTTTTTACGCGTTGGCAATAAATAGAATCCTCCTTTTTGATAGTCGTTAAATAAGAACCAACCCAATGCCCAGAAATGAGGAAACTGCCAAAAAAACTGAATCAGGAAAAGTGTCCCGGCTTCGATACCAAACTGATCGGTATGTGCCACCCAACCCAACATAAAAGGAATGGCTCCGGGAAAAGCACCTACGAAGACAGCCAATGGTGTTAACGGTTTTAAAGGTGTGTAAACGCTTGTATATAAAAAGATAGAAATAGCGCCGAACATTGCCGTTTTTGGACTTACAATGTAAAGAATCAACAGTCCGACCACAGTTAATGCCGAAGCTAAAATAAATGCGGTATTTTTTGAAACGCGCCCCGATGAAATTGGACGGTTTTTAGTACGATCCATTTTAGCATCCAAATCTTTTTCTATGATCTGATTAAATGCGTTTGATGCACCCACCATACAATATCCACCCACCGCAAGCATCATCAGTTTCATAAAATCGATCTGCTGCCAGTCTTCTACCGCCAGCAGATATCCTGCCAAAGTAGAAAAAACCACGCTAATGGCTAAACCTACCTTGGTCATGCTTTTAAATTCTGATAGCGCTGAAACTTTTATTGTTGATGAAGGTGTTTCCAAAATGACTTGTTTGCTGATGAAATTTGGTTTGCAAATATACTTTAAAAAAAATCTTAAAACTAACTATTTACGCTTTTAAAGTGTTAAACAAAACCGAAAAAAGGTTTACAACAGTTCGGTTTCAGCAATAATTTCGTTTTGTGCAGAAGTACCAATACGCTTTACGCCCATTTCCAAATAAAACAAAACTTCTACCAAGGTTTTTATTCCGCCCGATGCTTTTACAGATAACGGCGTAGCATTTTCCAACATCAAAGTAATTGCATTGGGTGTTGCTCCGTTTGGTTGATTATCTTTTGTTTTATAAAAACCTGTAGATGATTTAACGAACACGTTTGCGTAATCGGTTTCTTTAAAATTTCGAATCACCACGTTTTTGACTAAAGCGGTAATCTGAATAATTTCTTTGTTTGATAATGCTGCGGTTTCAATAATCCATTTTACGGTTTTGTGATGTTGCAAACCCAATAGAGTACATTCTTTCACCTGATTTTGAACCAAAGCAAGCTCTCCATTTTTAAACGCCTGATAATCTATTACAAAATCCAGATCATCTGCACCGTTATCAATAGCCAATTGTGCTTGTGATAATTTTTCTTGTAAATTGGCTGTTCCTTCGGGAAAATCGATAACTGTTCCCACCAAAATCTTGCTTTTATTTTTAACCAAATACTGTTTAGCAGTTGCAACATATTCCGGACGAATCATTACACATTTGTATTTGTTTTTTACAGCATTTTGCAACAACTCTTGTACAACGGCATCATTTTCTAATTTAGAAATATTTGCTTGTTCAGGTGTTTTAAGATAGGTGGCGTCTAAAAAATCGTTTACATTCTTCATGTTACTAAAATAAAAAAACCTCACGAATTGTGAGGTTTAAATTTTGTATATATTAAATAAACGGTGGTTCCGAATAAAACGCCCAAGGTGTTACAAAGCACATCCAACCATTCAAACGAACGCTGTGTTGGCAGTATATCCTGTAAAAACTCGACCATCAATCCAAATAAAATCAAACCAAAAACAATTAAGGTAAGATTTAATTTAAAGGTGGATGCTTTTTTATTCAGCAACGCCCAAGACCATAAAAAAGACGATGTTGTGTAAAATATAAAATGAACAACTTTATCTAAATTTGGAATGCGTATTTTTTGAACTTCGTTGATGTTTGATAAATTTATCAAACAGAAAATCAATATTAAAACATTCCAGCTTATGGCAATAAGCTTTTTATTATGCACCTATTAATTCTTTATATTGATCAGCTGTTAATAAAGCATCAACCTGTGCAGTATCGGCAACTTTTACTTTAATCATCCAACCTGCAGCATAAGGATCGGTATTTACCAATTCTGGTTCTGTTTCCAGGTTTTCGTTAAATTCTACCACTTCGCCAGAAACAGGTAAAAACAAATCAGATACTGTTTTTACGGCTTCTACCGTTCCAAAAACCTCATCCTGATCTAACGTTTGGTCAAGCGTTTCCACTTCCACATAAACGATATCTCCTAATTCTTTCTGTGCAAAATCGGTAATTCCAACCGTTGCAATGTCGCCTTCTAAACTAACCCACTCGTGGTCTTTTGTATACTTTAAATTAGCTGGTATATTCATTGTTTATTATTTTAAAAGCAAATGTATAACTTTATTGATGATTGAAAAATTTTTAATGTTTAATTTCCGAAATTATATCGTAAAGTAATTCCCGAACGCAAGTTTGTAATTGGATACATGGTTGAAATTACCGCTTTACTAAACATATGTTCGTAATAAAAACGTGCGGTAAAATTCTTACTAAAATCATATTCGGCACTTACCTTAATGTTTTTAATATCCTGCCCTGCCCCAATCTGGTTGTTGTTATAATCTAAATAACGAATAAGTGTTTGGTTGCGGCGCCATGAAAATTCGGTTACAAAACGCATATCGCTTATAATTCTACCTCCATTAGCAACACCTTCAAAATTAGTGGTAAAACCAACATCTTTAATAATAAAACCTAACTTAAAGTTGTATTCGCTACCTTGAACTTCGGTTAACAAGTTATTATCAAAACTCATAGACAACATTCTGTCTTTATTTATTCCGAAACCAAAATCGAGACCCGACTTTGTTAAGAAATCAATTCGCATCAATGGTCTAAATTCTTCTGTCATAGTAATATTACTAACTACATTTTTAGTAGGATAATTACCCCCAGCATTCAATACATTTGGGTTTTCCAGATACTCATAATTTGTTTGGAAATTGTTTACAGCATAACCTGAAGTATATTTATGCGATAAAGTAACCCTTGTAAAAGTATTTTTAAACCAGCCCAATTTAGCCAGTCCGTTATACCTTAATTCCCAGTTTGGCAACGGAATACTTCTTAAAAAGCCGTTGTCTTGTTTTGATATATCTCTACCCGAATATGCCGCCAGGAACGAAGGCATTAATACTTCTTGATTGGTTCTACTGTAGCCAACCGGATAACCATATTCATCGATATTTGCAGGATCTGATAAATCAATACCGCGTGCTGCAGCTAAACGATTTGCTACTACTATTCTATTTGCTTTAAATTGTTCAAAAGCAGCCGATCCGTTAACATCGCTTCTACCAAATGCAGTTCCGATCATGATGTTTGATGTTTGAAACATTCCGTATTCGTAAGGCGAACGCGAATTATACATCCCGTCTACCACATCATATTGTTCAGACATGTTTGAACTATATTGCTTTCTGGCATCAATCGTAAGAGTTAAATCAGTCACAGGACGAGCTTCGGCTCTGAACGATAAATTTTGAGTATGCATACGGCTGAACTCTTGGTTAAATTCTGGATAGTAAGTTAACCAACCTTTACGAGCGGCATCGTAACGAACATCTTCTTGCGAACCAAACACATAACCCAATGTAGGACGCGATGTTCCGAAAAATCCTAAACCACCCAAATAACCTGGCAATACCGTACCATTAGATTCTTCGTAAGTTACACTTGCGTTCTTAACCATGGTAACTACATTAATAAGGGCATCTAAAGCAGCCGAACCTTTTTCTTCTTGCTCTTTTTTCTCTTTATCGGTCAACTCTTTATTGCGTTCTACTTTCTCTCCAGGTTTTGGTTTTTGAGAAAGAGATGCTGCAGCTTTTTTAGGATTTTGTTTACTTGTTACCAAGCCTAAATATTTATACAGCACATCCATCTGTATGTTGGTATTTAAACTATGTCTGTTTGCATTTTGAATGGTGTTACCCAACTGGTAATTTACACCTTCGTAGTCAACACTTGAAAAAGCATCGGTTGCACGTTGCCAGCTGTAATCGCCAGTATATGAATAATCACTGTTGATGAACGACAAGAAAGGCAATTTATCAAAAGGTAATTTATAGTTTAACTGTAACGTTTGCATGCGCATATTAGGCGTACCTTGATCAAAATAACCATCCCATATTCCTAGAGAATTATCTACAAAACGGTTTTCATCCATAAAATTACGAACCACATTATTGTTAGATGCCGTGTAATTAACAGTTAAACTTTTTGTCAGGTTAAAATTAAGCCCGTAGTTGTAATTAAAGAAATAATTTCTTCGATACAACGGTTGAATTTCGATACCTTCAACATCAATCATTCTGTATTTCTGCTGGTTGTATTGACGTAATACATCAGAATGAAAAGTTACGTTTGTTGGCAAAAGATTCAAATTAAAATCGGTTATCAACTTTAAATAGCGATTCTTTTTTAAACCTTCCGCTTTTTTAAACGGTTCGATATTCCAAGGTTTGAATGAGTATGCATAATCTACAGATGAACGTGCCTGTTGATCTAACATTTGTTCCACTTCAAAATTGTGCTGCTCTACCTGATTGAACGAGTGTGAAAGCGTTAAATTTTCTACATCGTAAAAACGTTGTTTCTGGTTTTGTCCGCGTTGTTTGTTTACCCCAATAAAATTGATACTTGTACGTTTGGTATATTCTATGGCACGATCTTTAATCTGTTTACGTTCATCGGCACTTTGTGCTTCGTCCATTTTTGTTTTTAAACGAACATCCGGATCGTTTGGATCGTATTCTGGCGTAATTTTTTCTTCGGCAATAGAATAACTAAACGGAATATTCAAATTCCATTTTTTAGGTAATACCTGATGTGCATTAACTGCCGTTGTAACATTATAGTTAAAAATATCTTCACGACTGCGTTCTTGCGGACCTTGTTCTAATGAACCAAAGCCCATAGTTTGCTTGTTAACCGTTGCCGTTACCGCAGCAAAATCTGCTACTTTAGCATCAACAGTTGCAACAGCTGCCCAACCGCCTTTATTGGTCATATCGGACATACGGAGTTCGTTAAACCAAACTTCCCCGCGAATATCTCTTGGCGATTGCGGAGAATCCTGATAAAGTACTCTTGTATTATTTCGAACCCCAATCATAATGGTTCTTAACATTCCAAAGTTCGGATTTCCTTTTACACCAATTCGCAGCTTGTTGATTTTACTTGCCAATTCCGGCGCCAGTTCGTCTTCGTTTTTAAAATAGATAAAATTAGGATCTTGATTTTGATCACGGTTACGCATCAGCTTCAACTTGGTAAGCAATTCTAACTGTAATTCAATTTCATTGGCTAACGGCCAAATTTCTTCTGAAATAGTTCTACCCCATTCTGTTGTTTTCAATGGAATTTCCACCTGGTAGAAGTTGTTAGTAAAATCGTTACCAAAACGAATAAATGCTACCATTTCATCATCTTTCAACCTAGAAGCATCTGTAGCACTTTCTAATGCTTCAGCGTGTAAAAACATACGCAGTTTTTTGTACTGACGCATATCAATATTCCCTACATTTTTAAATACTGCTCTTGAATCATCAGGTTCTAAACCATCAGGAGTAACAGTTGAATTTGCCTTATACACACGTAAAGACAATGCCTGCTCGTTTTGGTTGATGATAGTATTATTTTGGTTTACACGTTCACGGTTAATACCCGGAGGCAAAACATAAGGTATAGGCGTACGCGAATAATTATTCAATATATTCAAAGTAGTAACATCGAAACCTGTGTTTGTTCCCTGCACTACAACATTTGGATCTTCTACTAAATTATCGGTGTATCTTCTCCAATCGCTTCGAACCAAATTCAAAGTTGCAAAACGCAATGTTACTTCTTCAGAGAAACCTGTAAGGAACATACGCATAAAACGTACCGACTGTAAATCTGAAATGGCTCCAACAGCATATTCCTGACTTGCAATAATTGGCACTTTATACTGCACCCATTTAACCGGAGTTG
Organism: Paenimyroides baculatum; assembly: GCF_008629655.1. Taxonomy (GTDB): domain Bacteria; phylum Bacteroidota; class Bacteroidia; order Flavobacteriales; family Flavobacteriaceae; genus Flavobacterium; species Flavobacterium baculatum. The sequence goes on along the minus strand of NZ_VWSG01000001.1, from coordinate 328,386 downwards.
TATTTCCGTTTAAAAACTTTTCGGTAGTTGTACGAACGTCAACCACATAATTTTCACCGATTACCGGATTTGAATTTACATTAATTTCGTACTGATAATACGCATTAATGGTGTTCATGGTATTGTCGTTATCAATATCTTCTACATCGGGTAAATTGGTACTACCTCTGTTTGTATCCGAAAACTGAATAGGCGTATTGCCTTGTAAACCATTGTAATTTTTATAGCGCGAAATAATATCGCCTTGCGCAGTCAGGAAAAACTCATAATTATCTGCAGCAGGATCCGCCATGCCCGCAAACTGCGTAAACTTGGCTTTTTCTTCCTCATCGTTCAATCCGTCTAAACCTACATCCTGATAAATACGGTTGTTTGCATCGGTATCAAAAGCATAAATTAAAGCGGTTGATGCAGGAACTTTACCCCAAACCGAACTAATCGTTGGTGCGTTTGTTCCAGGCGTTGGCAATCCGTTTTCGTACTGCTTCATACCGTCCTGCAAAATATCTTCTGAAATGTATCCCAAGTTAAAATAAACCTTACCGGTATTTGCAGTACTTGTAACATCGCCCGCATTTCCTGTATAAGGATCCATCATCCAAAACTCTATGTATTCCACATTCGCTTGTTCAAAATTGGTTGATGCAATGGAACGCATAATACCTGCCCAGTTTTGTTGTGGATTTGGCAATTCGTTACCATTCAAAAACTGTGGATTAAAGTTGTAAGGTCCACGTTCTTTAGGATAATAAGTTAAGTTCAACGGATTTACCGTTAACAACTCACCTTGCGCCACATCCATGGTAGGGAATAATTCTTCTTTATTGATTCGGCGGGTTTTGTTCGATGAAATCATGGCATCGGTAACATTGTCTGGACGACGATACGGACTATAAAAAATTTGATCGATGTTGTACCACGACATTTTTGCACGACGATAGCCCGACTGTAAATCGGTAAAGTTCTCTCCGAAACCAACCGGCACCGATGATAAAAACCACATGGTGGGATTTAATACATCGATGTTACTTTGCGTTCCTTCGAAATTTTCAATGAAAGAAGTTGCTTCACCATTAAGTCGATCCATTTTAGATGCACCCGGTTTTAAATAAGCAAATTCTCCTTTAAAAGTTAAGGTTGACATTACATCGGTATCGATATTTGGCAACTTGTTTACCCAACGTGTTAAGAAAGGTAAATCGGTAGAATAATTGGCATTGAAACCGTAAATAGTGTTGTTTACAGATTCTTCGCCATAGTTTGATTTTACGGTTAAAGGTTGTTCTGTTAAGCGTAAATAGGTGGCACCTAAAATTAATTTATCGTTTACCTGATGATCAACATGAACCCCGAAAAAGTTTCTGCGGTTTTGAGAGAACATCGAATTCTCTTCCACAGAAATCTCAATAGGCGTATTACTATCTCGTAAGCCCGGATCTAAAATCTGAACCACTGCACGCTGGTAATCAACGGTATAATCGGCACCTTCCATCAATGTTCTACCACCTGCCGTAACAACAACAGATCCCTGTGCAATGTTAAATCCATTAATTGGAATCCCATCGCCTGCTGCGCTGCTTGATTTTCCTTTTAACTGAAATTTATTTTTTTCGCTTTCCTGTAATGCTTTAGTGTACGTATTACGGTATAAATTTTTGTAAACGTATTTTTTCTGGTTAGGGTTATAACTTGCATCAACTTCATAATTTTCTGTTGTTCCGCCAGAAAGTTTCTTGAATAAGTGTTCCCCAAAAGGTTCAACCGTTGTAAAAATAACACGCCCGTTTTCTTCGTCGATCGTTATACCTTCAAACTTATTGGTATTTTGTAACGCAGAGTTGTTGTTTCCATAACCACCCTGATTGCTATTATTGTTATTTGAAGGATTATTACTGGTTGGGCTGTTTGCAATATAATCGAACCAACCATCACCACCAGCTTGGGGATCATCGGTAGAATTTAATCTATCTAAATTAAAAACATTCAGTAACGGCGTATTTGCAACATCTGCTGGCAATGTAGTTCCTGCAACCGGAGAAATATAATTTAACGGAGAAGGATCGGTGTACATGATGTTTAAACGGAAACCCTCTTTTTCGATAAAACTTGTATTTGGAATTTTATACATGTTTTTCATCATTAAATCCCAAACAGGTTCGTCTACAGATGCCAAAGTACTCTTCAACATTTTTAAAACCAAGCTCTGCGTTGTTGGAATATCCTGATTGTTTCCATCCTGACCAATTACGGTAGCATCTACTCCATCGGTACCAAATTCTCCAACTTTATAAACTTTTCCACCAATGGTATATTCAAACGCTACAGCCAAAACCTCATCGTTATTCAATGGTTGCTGTAAGGTAATGTATCCCAACTGTGGATGAAACTTAAATTCGTTTCCGACTAATTTACGGGCATTTTCTAATTTCACGTAATCGCGACCTTCGGTCACCGGAATATTGAAACCTGCCTGTGCGGTATTGATCTGACGGATGCCTTCGTTTAAAAAGTTGGTACCGATTGCTCCCGGATTGAACTGGTTATTTTTATTATCAACCGGTGCATTAATTTGCGAAGTTCCAAAAAATGTAGGATTTGCTGTTACATCTAACCCAATGATACGATCGGTACTTGCGTTGCTTAATCGTGCCTCACCCAAATCTTGAAGCGCGATAATATTACGCATGTTATTGTTTGTTTGCCCAACACGGTTTTGACGGTTGGTTACCCAAACTTCCACACGGGTAATACGCACACGGCTGTCGATATACGGATAATTTCTTAATGCATTATCGTACTGATATCTAAAAAATTGCGATAAAAAGAAATTTCGGTTTTGCTCATATTCCAAAGCAAACATTTCAAAGTTTTGAACCGTTCCACCACCTTCGGCAACAATAGTTCTGCGTTCTGATGTTTGTTTAGAAACTACTCCTGTAATTGTTGTACGACCAAATTGCAACTTGGTTTTTATACCAAAAAGATTTTGCGCACCACGTACCAATGAGTTGTTTACAGGCATGCTTACGTTACCAACTTCGATTCCTTGAAGAATAGCATCTTCGTCTGGTTCATAGTTTAACTTCAGCATTTGCTTTTGAAAATCTAACGTTGACTGATTGTTAAAGTTGATATCGGTATTTAATCGCGTTCCTACTTTTCCTTGTAAACTTAAATTAATACGTTGGTTAAAATCTAACGCAAACGTACGGCGGTTTCTTGGCGATATAATCGGGTTATCTTGCTTTGTAAATCGAACCCCCAAATCTAATTCTACGTTACCGCTTGGCTTAACATCAATAGTATTACCACCAAAAATGGTTTCAAAAAGTTTAGAATTTACATAATATCCCGGTAATAAATCTTTCTTTTCATCTTCTGACAAACGGTCTTCGGCTGCTGCCAATCGTTTTGCATAGTATTCGCGCATGGCAGCTTTCAGTAAAATATCCTCGTATTCTTTACGGGTTAAAACCATAGGATATTCCAAATTGTACTCATTGTTGGTAACGGTGTACAAGTACTTGTCTGAAACCGGATCATAGGTATACATTTTCATGATACTGTCTACATCTTTCAAAGAAATAGCACCGCGCATAATTACGGTTTCTTCGTCGGTTTCTTCAATTTGTGCCAAAGCAGGTGCGGCGTTACCCAAAAAGATAACAACCAAAAAGTATTTTAAATAAATGTATATACGTGAAGATGCTCTCAAAATCTTACAACCCTTTTAATGCCAATTTAATAATTTGCTCAACAGTAGCTTCCGGATTTTGCTCTACGATTTTTTTGACTACTTTTTCGGTAGCTTTTCGTACAAAACCAAGAACTTCTAAAGCAGATAACGCTTCTTCTGCATTTGTATTGTTTACAGGTACAGATAAATCTTCTAATCCGTACAATTTCAGCACTTTTTCCTGTAAATCTAATATAATGCGTTGTGCTGTTTTTAGTCCGATTCCTTTGATCGACTGAATTGTTTTTAAATCGTTTGATGCAATTGCATTTATAAGATCTTTAGGCGTAACGTACGAAAGCATGTTGCGTGCTGTATTACCACCGATCCCCGAAACAGAAATTAGCAGCTTAAAAAGCTCGCGTTCTGTTTTTTCTATAAAGCCGTATAAAATATGTGCATCTTCCTTAATCTGAAGGTAGGTGTGAATTTGAATTGCTTCAGCATCTTTGATTAAAGAATAAGAATGCAACGAAATATGGACCTGATAGCCAATTCCGTTGCAATCTATTATAATATCTGTGGGAGTTTTTTCAACCAATCTACCTTTTAAAAACGCAATCATTTTAATGCTTTATATTTTCTTCAAAAATAGAAAATTTTATTAATAAATTAACGCTTAAAGGCTTTGGTATATTTTATAAAACTATATGTTCTTTTTTCGGGCGATTTTTTCCTGCGCATCAATCACCGCTACGGCTGTCATATTCACCATTTCTTCAACACCTGCACCTAACTGAAAAACGTGTACAGGAGCATCTAAACCTAATAGAATAGGACCTATTGATGTAGCGCCGTTCAATTCTTTCAGCATTTTATAGGTTGTATTTGCAGCATCTAAATTAGCAAAAACCAACGTGTTAACTTTCTTGCCTACAAGTTTTGAAAACGGAAACTTCTCTTTCAACATTTGTTTGTTCAATGCAAAATCCATTTGAATTTCACCGTCAACAATCATTTCAGGATACTGTTGGTGTAAAAACTCTACCGCTTTACGCATTTTCTTCGGAGATTCGTCTTTAGAAGATCCAAAATTACCAAACGATACCATTGCAACCGCCGGATCAAAACCAAACATTTTTACCACATGGCTTGTCATTAAGGCAATTTTAGCAATTTCTTCTGCTGTTGGGTTTGGATTTACCGCTGTATCAGCCAAAAATAAAGGTCCGTGATTGGTAAGCATTAAGTTGGTTGATGCTACTTTTGATACACCGTTTGCACGCGGAATTAAATCTAATACCGGTTTTAGTGACGTTGGATAACTGCGTGAATAGCCCGAAAGCATTGCATCAGCTTCACCTTGTAACACCATCATTGATGCAAAATAACTACGATCGCGCATTAATTTTTGAGCATCGATTATTGTTACACCTCTGCGTTCTCTTGATTTCCAGAAAAATTCAGCGTAACGGTTTCTGCGTTCTGATTCTTCATTGGTTTTTGGGTCAATGATCATCACATCGGCATCAAAACCAATTTCTTCTTTCAATTCTAAAATAATCTCTTTATTTCCTAATAAAATCGGAATAGCAATACCTTCTTCGTAAGCAATCTGTGCCGCTTTTAATACATTCAGCTGATCAGCTTCGGTATAAACCACTTTTTTAGGATCTAACTTCGCACGGTTCATTAACATACGAACCAATTTATTGTCTGATCCCATACGGTCTGACAATTCATCGCGGTACGCTTCCCAATTGGTGATAGGTTCTGTAGCCACACCCGATTCGATCGCTGCTTTTGCAACTGCCGGCGGAATTTCAGTCATTAAACGCGGATCAAAAGGTTTAGGAATGATATAATCTTTTCCGAAACTTAATTTCTTTGCTCCGTATGCTATATTTACTTGTTCTGGTACGGTTTCTTTTGCCAGATTTGCCAATGCATAAACGGCAGCCAGCTTCATTTCTTCGTTAATTTTAGTTGCACGAACATCCAAAGCGCCACGGAAAATGAAAGGGAAACCTAAAACGTTGTTAACCTGATTTGGAAAATCAGATCGACCTGTTCCCATAATGATATCTTTACGAGTAGCCATTGCCAAATCGTATGCGATTTCAGGGTTTGGATTTGCCATTGCCAAAACAATAGGATCTGGAGCCATGGTGTTTAACATATCGGCAGAAAGTACGTTTGCTGCAGACAAGCCAATGAAAACATCGGCATCTTTCATGGCGTCTTCCAACGTATGAATGTCGCGGTTGGTTGCCCAAACAGCTTTTGAAGGGTCTAAATTTTCACGATCGGCACGAATAACACCTTTACTGTCTAGCATAACGATGTTTTCTTTTGTTGCACCTACCGAAATATACATTTGCGTACATGAAATTGCTGCGGCACCGGCACCGTTCACAACAATTTTAACGTCTTTAATTTCTTTTTTCTGCAACTCACATGCGTTGATTAATGCCGCACCGGAAATAATTGCCGTTCCGTGCTGATCGTCATGCATTACAGGAATATTCATTTCTTCTTTTAAACGGCGTTCAATTTCAAAACACTCGGGAGCTTTGATGTCTTCCAAGTTAATTCCGCCAAAAGTAGGTTCCAAAGCCTTTACGATCTTAACAAAATCGTCTACATTCTTTGTGTCTACCTCAATATCAAAAACATCGATATCAGCAAAAATCTTAAACAACAAACCTTTACCTTCCATTACCGGTTTTGATGCCAATGCACCAATATCGCCCAAACCTAAAACTGCGGTTCCGTTACTAATAACTGCCACCAAGTTTCCTTTAGCGGTATATTTATAAGCGTTTTCAGGATTTTTTTCGATTTCCAGACAAGGTTCAGCAACTCCGGGTGAATAAGCCAATGCCAAATCGCGTTGTGTGCTTGTAGGTTTTGTTGGTACTACGGCAATTTTACCGGGTTTTGGTTTTGCGTGATATAATAAAGCTTCTCTTCTTTTTGAATCTTTGTGCATGATTTCGTTTTTTGATAAGTAACAAATATAACAAGCTTAAAATTAAGAACGAAAAAGTTTTGCTTACTTTTTTTGAAGAAATGGAATAAATAATAGCATTACACAAGATTTTGTTGTTTGTTACAAATGCTATTAATTATTTTTTACACATTTTAATAGTTCCATTGTAATTGTTCATTTTAAATAAAATAATACTGACATTTATTATAAAACTATAATACCTTACAACACTTAAATTTACAATATAAAACAAATCATACTTTTTTTAACATTTAAATAGTATATTGCGTGGATGTATATTTAAGCAGACATTTTTAGAAAACGTATGAAACAAGTTATAGCATTTGCGGATGAATTTGGTAATAATTCATTTAGATTTAATACTGAAAGTACCCATTTTATAATCGCTGCTATAATTGTAAATTATGAAGATCTTCCTGAATTTTATGAAAACATAGAAAATATTAGAAAAAAATATTTTCAAACAGGTGAAATTAAATCTTCCAAAATCAAAGGTAATTACAAAAGAAGAGAACTTATCTTAAAAGATATTGTTAAATTAAAATTTAATATTTATTCTGTCGTAGTCGATAAAACTAAACTATTTGGAGAAGGTTTCAAATTTAAAAAATCTTTTTATAAATATTTAAATGGTATACTTTACAAGGAATTATTTAAAACTTTCCCAAAATTAGAACTTAAAGTAGATGAACACGGCGGAAATGACTTTATGCTTGAATTCAAAAATTATGTTCAGCAAAACCATATCAGTACATTATTTGAAGGTTCAGAGTTTTTAGTTAACAAAAGTCATAATGAATTAGGTGTACAAGTTGCTGATTTAATAGCTGGTACTTTAGGTTATATTTTTGATGAACATAAAAAAAGTGAATACTCAGAAACATTTATGAATATAATCTCTAAAAGATTAATTTCTATAAATCAATTTCCTAAACCATACTTAATTCAAGAATATACAATTGATGATAATTTTAATCAAACTATAACTGATTTAAGTTTAAGAAGTATTTTTGACTATTTAGATACAATTCTTATAGATAACCAACAAAAACAAGATTCTGTTAATTTTTTAAAATTGCTTGTAAGATATCACGAATCAAATCATTTTAAAAATTACACAACTGCACAAGAATTTATAAATCATTTGAACGTAAATAGAGAAACTAATATTAGTAAAGAACAATTTGTGAATATGATAGGTAATTTGCGAGATAAAGGAATACTAATTGGTAGTAGTCGTGAAGGATATAAAATCCCTGCAAATTACTTAGAAGTAAAAAAATATGTTCAGCACGGAAACTCAATAATTATGCCTTTATTAAGACGAATAAATGTTTGTAGAGAGTCTATTTTGTTGGCAACTAACAAAGAACTTGATATCCTTGATGATCCAGAATTTGAAAAACTTAAAGAAATAATAAAGAATGTCTGCTAAAATCGTATTGTCTCAATATCGCAAAAAGGAGAAACTTTTCAGTTTCTTCTTTTTTATATAACAAATTACAAATCTTCTTTCTTTAAAAACGCTATATTCCGAGTTAAACCAGAAAACTTAGTACGTTTAACCGCCGATTTTTTAAAAATTTCGTTGAACAATTCGTTTGTTAAGTCGTTCCATTGCTGTTTGTCGTAATCAATCAACGTAGGTTTTGGCTTAAACAGCGGTTCTGAATTTGGTTTTGTAAAACGGTTCCACGGACAAACATCCTGACAAACATCGCAACCGTACATCCAATCGTCTAACTTACCGGAAAATTCATCGGGAATGGCATCTTTCAGTTCAATTGTCAAATACGAAATACATTTGCTACCGTTTACAATATAAGGTGATTCTATTGCCTGTGTGGGGCAAGCATCGATACAAGCGGTACACGAACCACAGTGATTTGTTGTTGCGGTATCGTACATCAAATCCAAATCAATGATTAATTCAGCCACGAAAAAAAACGATCCTTCAGTTTTTCTGATTAAATTGTTGTTTTTACCAACCCAGCCCAAACCGCTTTTTGCTGCCCAAGCTTTATCTAACACCGGAGCCGAATCGACAAAAACGCGACCATCGACCTCGCCTATCTCATCGTTAATAAAATGAAGCAAATCTTTCAATTTGTCTTTTATCACAAAATGATAATCTTCGCCGTACGCGTATTTTGAAATTTTATAAGAATCCTGATTTTGCTGTTCGGAAGGAAAATAATTCAATAGTAAAGACACAACCGATTTTGCACCGGGAACCAGCAAACGCGGATCTAAACGCTTATCGAAATGATTTTCCATATACTTCATTTCGCCGTGCATGTTGTTTTTTAACCAACTTTCTAAACGCGGCGCTTCTTCTTCTAAAAAAGTAGCTTGGGAAATACCACAATAAGAAAAGCCCAAATCGCGGGCTTTATCTTTTATAAACTGTGTATATTTTTCTTTGTTAGTCATGATCGTTAAACAAACCTGCTTGCTTGCCTAAATTCTGTTTGCCCAAATGGGTGTATGCTTTTTCGGTAACTTCACGTCCGCGCGGTGTACGGTAAAGAAATCCTTCCTGAATAAGAAATGGTTCGTACACTTCTTCAATGGTTTCCGAATTTTCTGAAACGGCTGTCGCCAACGTTGATAAACCTACCGGACCGCCTTTAAATTTTTCGATAATAGTCGAAAGGATTTTGTTATCCATTTCGTCTAATCCGTATTTATCAACATTCAATGCTTTTAAGGCGTAACGTGAAATTTCAATATCGATACTTCCGTTACCTTTTATCTGCGCAAAATCACGCACTCTACGCAACAACGCATTGGCTATACGAGGTGTTCCACGGCTTCGACCTGCAATTTCAATGGCAGCTTCCATATCAATAGGAACCTTTAAAATGGTTGCACTACGCTCTACGATGGTTGATAATAATTCGATATTGTAATACTGTAAACGACTTTGAATGCCGAAACGTGCACGCATTGGTGCGGTTAACAAACCAGAACGTGTGGTTGCACCAACCAACGTAAAAGGATTCAGGTTGATTTGAACCGAACGTGCATTTGGACCAGATTCGATCATTATATCGATCTTAAAATCTTCCATTGCCGAATACAGATATTCTTCTACAACGGGACTTAACCTGTGAATTTCATCGATAAACAGAATATCACGTTCTTCCAGATTGGTTAACAAACCGGCTAAATCTCCGGGTTTATCCAACACCGGACCCGATGTAATCTTGATTCCTACATTTAATTCGTTCGCCAAAATATTAGACAAAGTTGTTTTTCCCAAACCCGGAGGTCCGTGAAACAACGTGTGATCTAGAGCTTCGCCACGCAAATTGGCAGCTTTTACAAACACCTTTAAATTTTCTAATACCTGATCTTGACCCGCAAAATCATCAAACGAGAGCGGACGCAGCTTTTTTTCTACATCGATTTCTTCGTTCGAATAATTTTCGTTGGTTGGATTTAAATGTTCGTTCATAGTGCAAATATACTATTTTTACACAAGAAAAAATTTTCTGTTTTGTGATTGTAAAAAATGATATTACAAATTAACCCGTTGTATCTTTAGTCAAAATCACTATTAAAATTATCAAAATGAACTGTACGCTTTGCTCTACTTTTTTGACCGAAAATGCTGATGTTGATTATTACATCTGCTCTAAATGTAACGCTTATTTAAAACGTGATGATTTGTATTTTGATAAAGCAAATGAGAAAAATCATTACGAGCAACACAACAATGATGTAAACGATGTAGGTTACAAGAATTTCACCGCGCCTGTTACAGATACTGTTTTAGAATACTGTTCTAACGAAATGCTTGGGTTAGATTATGGTTGTGGTAAAGGTCCGGTGATTAGCAAACAGCTTATAGAAAAAGGATATCGCGTTGATTTGTACGATCCGTATTTTTATCCGGATACTTCGTACTTAAACAATACCTACGATTATATTTTTAGTTGCGAGGTGTTTGAACATTTTTATAATCCTTTAGAGGAAATAACTAAACTGTACAGCATTCTTAAACAAGGCGGACTTTTAATTGTGAAAACTCATTTATACAACAACCAAACCGATTTTAAAAACTGGTATTATCGTAAAGATCAAACACATGTTTTCATCTACACCTTTAAAACTTTTGAATATATAGCCGAGCATTTTGGATTTGATATCGTTACAATAGAAGAAAAATTGGTGGTTTTGAGGAAGAGGTAAAAGGATTTTTTTATTCATTTGATGCATCTAAAATAATCCACATTAAAAATACTTCGTAACTGTTTGTTGTTTGCTGAATTTGGAATACAACGCATTAATAAATTTCTAACATAAATAGAAAAATTACATATCTCCCTAAATTACAGCACTTTCATTTGATCCTTTTTAAAACTTTGAGACACTATGCCGGAAACCTTGTTTACAAAAGTCAATAAATTGTACAAAATATTATATTTTCTTTTAATTTCTAAATCCAAAACAGTAATTGCTTCGTATATAATTTAAAATTCTAAATTGAAAGTTATGAAAAAGAAAACAATTCAAAGAATCTTAAAAACATCTGTTTTATGTTTGGCTTTTGTTGGCTGTAACGATGATATTTTACCGATCGACCAAATTGGCAATCCGGTTCAAGCTCCTGATGTTAATTTTACTGCTTTAACAAACAATAACAAACTGGCATTTTATAATGCTAAAAATCTTAACAATCCTATAAGTACGGTTTCAATAACTGGTATGCAGTCTGGCGAAACAATTACGAGTATCGATTATCGTCCGGCAACCGGTCAATTATACGGTTTAGGCAGCACCGGCAGGTTGTACTTTATTCATGAAGTTTCTGGCTTAGCAACTGCTTTAAGTGACCAACCATTAAATCCTGCTGTTTCGGGTGCAAATGCTTCTATTGATTTTAATCCAACTGTTGACAGAATCAGATTAGTAACCGAATCGGGACAAAATTTAAGATTACACCCGGAGCTTGGTACGGTAGCGGCTACTGACGGATCAATAAACGGTGGAAATTCTCCAAGAATTGGTGCTGTTGCCTATACAAACAGTGTGGCAGGAGCTGCTTCAACACAATTGTACGATATTGATTTTGAAGAAGATAAACTTTACATTCAAACTCCGCCTAATGATGGTGGTTTACAATTTGTCGGTAATTTAACAGTAGATTTTAACGGTGTAGGTGATTTCGATATTAATCCCGATAATTCTGCGGCTTTAGCTGTAACCCGCAATAATGATAAATCAACACTATATACTATTAACCTGACTTCAGGAAAAGCAAGTATGGTTGGAATGTTTGCCGAACCTGTTATAAGTTTGGCATTTAAAACAAACCCAGTTGCATTTGCTACCACATCTGATAACAAGCTTATTCGATTTAATCCAATTAACGGTTCGTCTTCTCAAGCTGATCTTTTAGGTCTTGAAAGCAATGAAATGATTGTTGGTTTAGATTTTCGTCCTGCAAAAGGAATGCTATATGCCATAACTAATAAAAGCAGGTTACTTACTATTAATACATCTAACGGTCAAACAACCGCGATTGGTGCTACTCTGACTCCTGCTTTATCAGGAACCACATTTGGTTTTGATTTCAATCCAACTGTTGACCGTATAAGATTAGTTAGTAACAATGGTCAAAATTTAAGGTTACACCCAGATTTAGGAACTGTTGCAGCAACAGACGGAAATCTAAATCCCGGATCTCCCAATATTACAGGAGCCGCGTACACAAATAGTGCAGCGTCTGCAACATCAACATTATTATATGTAGTTGATTCTGAAACCAATATGTTATACACCCAAACCCCACCAAATGACGGCGTTTTAGTTTCTGTTGGGGCTTTAGGAATAAATATTGAAGCAGATAACGGATTTGATATTGGAGGAACAAGTAACAGTGCTTTCGGGTTGTTTACAGTGAACGGTGCAAAAGGAGTTTACAGTATTAATTTAATGACCGGGCAAGCTACTTTAGTATCAAGTTTTCAAAATAATATAACAGCAATGGCTGTTGGGCTTGGATTTTAAAATAAACAACAAACAATAATAAGTGTAATTTAATTAAGTAAGAAGCCATTAAGTTGGCTTCTTTTTTTATTATGTCGAATAAAAATCATTTCCAGTTTTAAGAGCACAAAAGACTTGTAAATATAATAACTCTAGCGTGACTCCAACTTCGGCAAGTGTAAACAAAATAACCTGCTCCATAAATTACGCAATCGGACAATTTTATTTAAATAGCCATGCATGTTTTTTTGCACTGAGTAATAAAAAAATACATCTGTTGATATTCATAATCAACTGTGGAATTCTTGGTTCTTTTAACTTCACGATACTCTTCACTTTTTTGCGTTTCCTAAGGAGCATACATTTTAGATATGCCTTTTGTTATTAAAAAAAATGAGTATATTTGAATTTATCAAAATACAGAGGACTTATGGAGACGACTCAAAAAAAACATTTAGGACGTAACATTAGCCGTATACGCGAAATGAAAGGAATGAAACAAGAAACACTTGCGGAGCTTCTGGGTATCAGCCAGCAAAAAATGTCGGTAATTGAAAATACAGAAGAATTAGACGATGCCAAGCTAAACGAGATTGCTAAAGCTTTAGACGTGCCAGCGAACGCAATAAAAGAATATTCGGACGAACGAATGATTAATATAATTTCTCATAATACTTTTCAAAATGATTCTTCTGCTGTGAAGAATTTGTACAATCCAACTTTCAATCCTTTAGACAAACTAGTAGAAGCGTATGATGAGAACAAGAAATTATACGAACGTCTTTTACAAGCAGAAAAAGACAAGACACTTTACTTAGAACAATTGTTAAAAAAATAAGAATTACTCAATTAACTTAATATCCCACAAAAAGTAATAAATTCTACTATTTCATAAAGAGGTAGTCGAATTTTTTGCTTTTTATCCATTTTACCGAAAATATGTTTCATACACTAGGGTAGCCTTAACCATGCTTTATCTACGGAGCATCCCCCTAGCTGCTATTTTAGAAAATCTTTCGGTTATTCGTTTTTGAGTAATTATTAGTTATGTAACCGATATATGGTAAAAATGTATGTTTTTCATAAATATCTTAATCGGCTGTTGATTTAGACTATTCACATTGTAAACATTTAGCAAAAATTTAAAATAACCTTCTCACTTCGGTCCATAGGGATGGTCCATATAAGATAAACCACATTCGGTACCAAGTACATAAAGAAAAGAAATCCTTCATAAAGGTAATGTACTTACAGAGCTAAAGATTTAAAGAAAGCCCGAACATGACTTGCATAACGCCTGCTTTTTTTGTACTTATAAGTCTTAGCTACAAATTCACTGATTGTTGAAAATCTAGGAAAAATAAATATTTAAAACAGCCTTGAGCATAACTTCTCTTTTACTAAAGCAGATGGTTTTACGGTTCAATCTTTTTAAATGCGTACGCAAGGTGCAAAAAACACACCATTTTTAAACTAATTGATAAAATGATTACCAATAAAAAGTTTAAAGATTTCTTTAATAAAAATATAGCTGCCATTTATTATAGCACGAGCAAGATGCTCGCGCCAGCGTGGGGTTATAAATTCTATCAACACTTATGATACATTACCTTACTTTTACGGTGTATCTATAATAACTTTACTACTAATTCCTTAAATAACCCACTTTAAAAATACTTTCTAACTGTTTGTTGTTAGCTGATTTTGGAATACAACGCATTAATAAATTTCTAACATAAATAATAAAACTATTTTCGAGATGAGCTATTTTACCAATTCTCCAGCTTGATTTTACAATTTCATGTGCTTTCTTGATTCGTAGCTTTTGATACTCTTTAAAAACAGTTTCTATTGGCTTATCTTCCTGATAAAGTTTGGCAAGCAAATAGGCATCTTCAATTGCCTGACAAGCTCCCTGACCTAAATTTGGAGTAGTAGCATGTGCTGCATCCCCCAATAAGCATACGTTTTTATTATACCATTTATGAATAGGTTTTAAATCTATGATTCCGTTTTTAATAACAGTACCATTAGACGTACTTTCAATAATATTTAGTACATCGTTACTAAAATCTGAAAATAAATCCTCCAAGTCATTATCATGCTGATTGATTAAAGATTCGTTTACAACGGCATACCAATAGATGTCTTGACTATTAATTTGAACAAAACCAAAGCGTTTTCCTTTACCCCAAGCTTCTACAGCTTTATTGTTGTAATCTTTAGGCAACAATACTTTTGAAACACCTCGCCAACATATCTGCTTTGTATCGCGTATTTGTGATGGATCAAACAACTGATTTCGCACAAAAGACTTAATACCATCGGCAGCAATAACAATATCGGCAGTTTCAATTGAGCCATCTTCAAAAAACAATTTGACGTTTTCGCTTTGTTCAATCTTTAAAAGTCGTTTTGATAATTTTATATTTTTAAAACCGATTTCTTCTGCCAAGATATTTTGTAAAACTGCACGGTGAATAGAAACATTACAAACGCCGTATTTAACTTCAAACTCTTTAAGATCCATAACCGAAAGTGATCGCAACTTATGATCAGTAATATTCATTGAAGAAACCTTTACGCCTGCGTTTTCAATCTTTTCGTGAATACCCAACTTTTTAAAAATCTGCATGGCATTGTTCGCTATTCCGATTCCGGCACCAACCGGTTTAATCTCAGTAGCACTTTCGTACACTGTAACATTAAAACCTTTTTGTTTAAAAGCTAAAGCAGCAGTTAGTCCGCCAATTCCTGCACCTATAATTGCAATTTGTTTCATATTAATCTTTTTATGAGCACGAGCAAGATGCTCGCGCCAGCATGATTTTTAAATTCACGGATTACAAATCCGCGTCACGGGATTTCTCTGATACAGATTTTACTTAATCTACC
Organism: Paenimyroides baculatum; assembly: GCF_008629655.1. GTDB lineage: Bacteria > Bacteroidota > Bacteroidia > Flavobacteriales > Flavobacteriaceae > Flavobacterium > Flavobacterium baculatum. The sequence continues at coordinate 312,805 of NZ_VWSG01000001.1, read as the reverse complement.
ATGAAATAATTATAATTTATAGCTTTATAAACTTCAAAAAGATCTGATTTAGGGATTTTATATTTATTATCTATAGTAATTGGACTGCTCATTATTACGATCTTTTTATTATTATAATAGTCTCTATCACTCTTATCAGTCAAATTCCCAATGCAATATTCACTTTTTATTATAGTATAATATATTTTTATGTTCTTGGAATAAGATAAATCTTTAATCTTAATTGATGATAAATAATTCATTTCTTTTAGATTATCTATTATTCTTTCCAGATTATCCCCTCCGTAATTGCTTACAGCATTAAATGTATCTGTCGTATACACATCATTAATATTAAAAGATTTGCCTCGTTTACAATCTTCAAGTTGAACGTCAGCAAAATCATCTATTAATACAGGCATCATTCCACTATCTTTCAATGGGATATTTATCGAATCAACTTCAATAACGAAAAATTTTGTTTGATATTTATCAATAGTAAGATCATTGATCTTATCTACTCGTATAAACAGTAAATTATTATTCATTTCTTGTGGATAAACCACACCAGAAAAGATACATACAAACATATATATAAAACCAACTTTTAATTTCATGAGAGTGTCTTCATTTAAATTTAAAAAAATTCAACTATAAATATAAGCCTATTTAGCAAAATAACATCCATAAAAAAACTCCCACAAATTGCGGGAGTTTTATATATATTAAAGATGTCCACCATCTTTTTCGCCATCTCTTAAAGGCACAGTCTGCGGAACAAAATCTTCTTCGTAACCAGGCTTAGAATAATCATAAGGCCAACGGTATACTTCTGGAATTGCCCCCGGCCAGTTACCGTGCATGTGCTCTACCGGTGTAGTCCATTCTAAAGTTGTAGCTCTCCATGGGTTTCTTGGCGCTTTCTTACCATAGAAAATACTATAGAAGAAGTTAAACAAGAATACCAATTGGAACGCTGCTCCTACTAATGCAAACATGGTAATTAAGATATTCACATCTACCATATCGTCGAACATTGGGAACGCTGAGTTGGTGTAGTAACGACGTGGTAAACCAGCCATACCAATAAAGTGCATTGGGAAGAAAACTCCGTAAGCACAAACTACCGTTACCCAGAAGTGAATATAACCTAAGTTCTTATTCATCATACGTCCGTACATTTTAGGGAACCAGTGGTAAATACCAGCGAACATTCCGTAAAGAGCAGATATACCCATTACTAAGTGAAAGTGTGCAATAACGAAATACGTATCGTGTACGTTGATATCCAACGTTGAATCTCCTAATATAATACCTGTTACACCACCTGTAATGAACGTTGATACGAAACCAATACAGAATAACATAGAAGGGTTCATTTGTAAATTACCTTTCCATAATGTAGTAATGTAGTTGAACGCTTTTACTGCCGATGGAATTGCAATTAACAATGTTGTAAAGGTAAATACCGAACCTAAGAACGGGTTCATACCTGATACGAACATGTGGTGACCCCAAACAATTGTAGATAAAAATGCAATTGCTAAGATAGATGTAATCATGGCACGGTAACCAAAGATAGGTTTACGAGCGTTTGCCGAAATTACTTCTGACGTAATACCCATTGCTGGTAAAATTACGATATATACCTCAGGGTGACCTAAGAACCAGAACAAGTGTTCAAATAATACCGGAGATCCACCTTGATAATGTAACACCTCTCCTGCTAAATAAATATCAGACAAGAAGAAAGACGTACCAAAGCTTCTATCCATAATTAACAATAATGCAGCCGATAATAATACAGGGAACGATACAATACCAATAATTGCAGTTACCCATAAAGCCCATATTGTTAACGGCAAACGTGTCATAGACATACCTTTTGTACGCATGTTTAACACCGTTACCACATAGTTTAATGACCCCATTAACGATTGTGCAATGAACAATGCCATAGAAACCAACCACAACGTCATACCTGTACCAGAACCTGGAATTGCTTCAGGAACTGCCGATAACGGAGGATAGATAGTCCAACCTGCCGAAGCCGGTCCAGACTCTACGAACAATGAAGAAATCATTACGATACAAGCAATAAAGAAGATCCAATATGATAACATATTCATGAATCCTGAAGCCATATCGCGCGCTCCGATCTGTAATGGAATTAATAAGTTAGAGAACGTACCTGATAAACCTGCAGTTAATACAAAGAATACCATGATGGTTCCGTGAATGGTAACTAAAGCTAAATAAATATCGTTACGCATTACACCACCCGGAGCGAAATCGTCTCCTAATAACCAAGAGAATACTTTGAATGATTCTTCTGGCCAAGCGATTTGGATACGGAATAATAATGACATTGCAATACCAATGATTCCCATAATAATACCTGTTACAAGGAATTGTTTGGCAATCATTTTATGATCCTGACTAAAGATGTACTTTGTTACAAAAGTTTCTTTATGGTGGTGATCATCGTGTGAGTGATCGTGTGTTAATTCGTGTCCTACTACTGCTGACATACTAATAATTTTATATTGGTAAACAAATTATTTAATTACTTGAGCAACTACTGCTGTAGTATCAACTACAATTTGTGGTTCTGCTACTGGAGTTTGAACCGGCTGTGCTTCAACTTTCGGAGCTGCAGCAGCAGCTTTTTCTTCAGCTACTTGTTTTCCTAATTTAGGTTGTTGACCTATCCATTTTTTAAACTCGTTTTCTGTTTCAACTATAACTTTTGCTTGCATGTTATAGTGTGAACGACCACATATTTTGTTACACAATAAAATATAGTCAAACGTATATGGCTCTAAACCAGGCTCACCTTTTTCAACCAGCTTTTTGCTGTGTTTGTTGCGTGCTTCGTTGATTTTGTTTACACGGTCTACAATTTCTTCACGGTCTCTCATTTCTGTAGTAGTAACCGTTGGTGTCATTGCAAACTGCGTAACCATACCAGGAACAGTATTCATTTGTGCACGGAAGTGTGGGAAATAAGCAGAGTGTAAAACGTCTTGAGAACGCATTTTCAACACTACTTTTTTACCAACTGGCAAGTGTAATTCTTTTGTTACAACATCGTCTTGTGCATTTGGATCTGCCATATCGGCACCAACAACGTTGATTCCTTCAATAAAACGAACGTTTGCTTTACCTAATACGTTATCGTCACCTGCATAACGGAAATCCCAGTTGAACTGTTTTGCGTAAACTTCTACGTAAATCACTTCTTCTTCCTCGTCGTAATGCATAATGTTGTTCCAAGCGTATAATCCGTATAAGATCAATCCTGCTAAAACAATTACCGGAATAATTGTCCAGATAAACTCTAACTTATCATTATCAGCAAAGAATTCTGCTTTTCTGTCTTTATTACCACGGTATGCAAATGCAAAGTAGTGTAATAAAAACTGCGTTAAGAATTGAACAAAGAAGACAACTAATAAAGTAATCCACATTAGCTGGTCAACATCTTTACCATGTTCAGAAGCAGAATTGCTTAACAACGGCATATAACCCCATTTAACACAGCTATAAATTGTGAAAATGTAGATGAATGCCAGGAATCCGAACATTAAATATCCGTTGATATTATTGTCTTTATGTGTAGCAACCTGTGTCTTGTAATCTTCGCCAACGTGTTGTTTGCTCTGAGTTAAGTCGAAAATCTTAGTTAATTGCCAAACTGCAATTCCTAATAAAGCTACAATAACTAATATTAATAAACTCGTCATTTGTTTATTACTTTAAATATTAATAATGAAAATGTTTACTTTCTTCTACCATTGGATTATTCTTAACCAATAACGGAGCTTTAGCAATTGCCGAGAATCCGACAAAGATAAACAATCCGCCAAAGAACAATACAGATCCTATTTCGGCAGCACCAATAAACCAAGATGCACCAACAGTTCCAGGCATAATCATATTAAAGAAGTCTAAATAGTGACCTGCAATAATACATGCACCTGCCATAACGATAATCCAAGATAATCGTTTAAAGTCTGTATTAATTAATAATAATATAGGTAATAAAAAGTTTAACGCCAGCATACCAAAGAAAGGCAAGTTGTATTCTTCTATTCTGAAAATGAAGTACGTTACCTCTTCAGGAATGTTTGCATACCACATTAACATGAATTGAGAGAACCATAAGTACGTCCAGAAGATAGATAAACCGAACATGAATTTAGCTAAATCGTGAATGTGTGATGTGTTTACAAATTCTAACAATCCTTTGTTTTTAAGATATAATGTTGCCAACGCAATAATAGTTACCGCTGTTACAAAGAATGATGCAAATACATACCAACCGAACAATGTTGAATACCAGTGTGTATCGATTGACATGATCCAATCCCATGACATGATAGATTCTGTTATGATGAAAAACACCAAGTAACCTGCTGCCAATTTAAAGTTCTTTTTGAAGTACGTTAAATCGCCTGTTTCATCTAATGCCAATGAATTTCTACGAGATAAAATTCTAAATAAATTCCATCCTCCTAAAAACAATACAGCACGGATTAAAAAGAACGGTATGTTTAAGAAACCTGTTTTTCCTGCGATAAGCGGATCGTTTGCTACAACATCAGCATCCATCCAAATAAATAAATGGTTCAAATGTGCCGAACTAGCCAATAATAGTAAGAAAAACAATACAGAACCTGGTAACAAGTAAGCTGATAAGCCTTCCATTACACGGAATAATACCGGTGACCAACCTGCTGATGCAGCATATTGTATTTGATTGAATGTAAAAATACCTAAAGAAATAAGCATGAAAAAGATACACCCAACGTAAACAGCAGCCCAAGGTTTGTTTTGTAACTGGTGTAATACGTGCTCTAAATGTTTTGTGTGTTCTGCGTGCGCATCATGCGTATCTGCTTTTGCAACGTGTGCATTCGCTTCAGCATGTGCCGGAGTCACTTCTGTTACATGTGCAATGTGTGTTTCCGTTGAATCTGCAGCGTGAGCAGTACTATCATTAATAACAGCAGTTACAGTTGCAGTGTGTTCCTCATGATTTGCTGCATGTGCATCGTGACTAGCTGTATTTGCTCCATGAGCAGTAGCTTCGCCATGTGCAGGTGCTGCATGAGCATCGTGCGAACCATGACCACCATGATGTTGCTCGCTTAAAATTGCTTCAACCTCTTCAACTGTTTTAGGTGCCGTAAGAAAGCCATAAGCTATCCCGATGATCCCCAAAGCCATTAAAATAATAGAAAAGGTTTTTAATTTGCCTGAAAATGTGTACATATCTAAACTTTCAAATAAGTTTTACAATTATAATTCCGATTTCAATTTTAACACATAAGCAGCTACCATCCATCTTTCGGTTTGTGTTAACTGGTTCTTATGTGATCCCATTGCGTTCAATCCGTACGTTACAACGTGGTAAATACCACCTTCTGTCAACTCACGTTCAGCATAACTTGGTACTCCCAGGAATTTTTCTCTCTTAACTAAATTACCTTTTCCGTCTCCTGCATCACCGTGGCAAATTGCACAGTAAATAGTGTATAACTGCTTTGCTTTATCTAAATCGCCTGAAGTAATTGAATCTAAAGGAGATTTTGAATTTAGTCTTGCCGCAGCTAAACCTGCCGGTGTATTTGGATACTCTTCAGGTGTAAATCCGCGAGGTACTGATCCCTGTGCAGGCACCTGACCCTCTTTTCCGTTTTTAAATGCGCTTGATTCAGAATATGTTTCGTAGGCTACAGACTCGTACATATTAGGAAATAACTGATAATTAGGTTTTTCCTTATTAAAACAAGATGTAGCTAAAGTTGAAACTGCTGCCAACGCAACTATTTTATATAAACTCTTCATTTTTACTACTAATGTTTATCGATTACTTTAACTTCTACTGCACCGGTGTTTCTAAAGAACTCTAAAGCTTCTTCTTCGCTACCGTGTAAAGCAACTTCCATTAAAAAATGATCATCGGTTGTTCTTACATCAGGGTTTTCTGCTTTTTTAAACGGCCATAATCTACTTCTTAAAAAGAAAGTAATAACCATTAAATGGGCTGCAAAGAAAACGGTTAATTCAAACATAATAGGCACAAATGATGGCATATTTTGAATGTAACTGAAACTTGGTTTTCCACCAATATCCTGTGGCCAATCTTGAATCATAATGTAATTCATCATGAAGGTTGCGAAAGACAAACCACATAAACCATAGATAAATGCACAAATTGCTAATCGCGTTGGTTTTAATCCCATTGCTTTATCTAAACCGTGTACAGGAAAAGGTGTAAAAACCTCTTCGATATGATGATGTGCAGCTCTGGTTGTTTTTACTGCATCCATTAAAACATCATCATCATTGTATAATACGTGTAAAACTTTTGTACTCATAATTTATTAATGATTATGTGAATGGTTTTCGTTCTCTCTCTTTTTCTTGTAATTCTCACCAGAAGATTTTAAAATTGTTTTAACCTCTGCTTGTGCAATTACAGGGAATGTTCTAGAGTATAATAAGAATAATACAAAGAAGAACCCTATTGTTCCGATATAAATACCTGCATCTACAAATGTTGGTTGGAACATTGTCCAAGACGATGGTAAATAATCACGGTGTAATGATGTTACGATGATCACGAAACGCTCAAACCACATACCGATGTTTACGATAATTGATATAATGAACGATCCTAAAATTGATGTACGTATCTTTTTAAACCACATTACCTGCGGAGAAATTACGTTACACGTCATCATTAACCAGTATGACCACCAGTAAGGACCTGTTGCACGGTTTAAGAAAGCGTATTGTTCATACTCTACTCCCGAATACCAAGCTACCCATAACTCTGTGATATATGCAATACCAACAACCGAACCTGTAATCATTACAATGATGTTCATTAATTCGATATGCTGAATGGTAATATAATCTTCTAAACTTACAACTTTACGCATAATGATCAAAAGCGTGTTTACCATGGCAAACCCAGAGAAGATCGCACCCGCAACGAAGTAAGGTGGTAAAATGGTTGTATGCCAACCTGGAATTACCGACGTAGCAAAGTCAAAAGATACAATGGTGTGTACCGAAAGTACTAATGGCGTCGCTAAACCTGCCAATACTAAAGATACTTCTTCAAAACGTTGCCAGTCTTTTGCACGACCAGACCATCCGAATGATAAAGTAGAATAAATTCTTTTTGAAAAAGGTGTTACCGCTCTATCACGTAACATGGCGAAATCTGGTAATAAACCTGTCCACCAGAAAACCAATGATACAGATAAATACGTAGAGATCGCAAATACGTCCCATAATAACGGTGAGTTAAAGTTAACCCATAACGACCCGAACTGGTTTGGCATTGGTAATACCCAGTAAGCCAACCATGGACGACCCATGTGAATAATTGGGAACAAACCTGCCTGAACTACAGAGAAAATGGTCATTGCTTCTGCAGAACGGTTAATAGCCATTCTCCATTTCTGACGGAATAATAATAATACAGCCGAGATAAGTGTACCTGCGTGACCGATACCTACCCACCAAACAAAGTTGGTAATATCCCAAGCCCATCCTACAGTTTTATTTAATCCCCATGTACCAATACCTGTACCAATTGTATAAACCATACAACCAGCTCCCCAAAGGAATGCAATTAAAGCAATAGTGAAAACAGTCCACCATTGTTTATTCGCACGTGTTTCTACAGGTCTAGCAACATCTACCGTTATATCGTGATATGATTTATCACCAATAACTAAAGGTTTTCTAATGGGTGCTTCGTAATGTGACGACATAATCCTTTATTATAATGTTTCTAATTAATACTAACTTATACGTTTCTAACTTTAACATGGTAGAACACATTTGGTTTAGTACCGATATGCTCTAACAAATGATATCTTCTGTCATCTTCAAACAATGTAGCAACTTCAGACTCTTTATCGTTAACATCTCCAAAAACCATTGATCCTGATGTACATGCTGCAGAACAAGCTACTTCAAACTCATCTCCGCTTATTGCTCTACCTTCTCTCTTCGCTTTTAAGATGCTCGCTTGTGTCATTTGAATACATAATGAACATTTTTCCATAACTCCACGAGAACGTACATTAACATCTGGGTTTAATACCATACGTCCTAAATCATCGTTCATGTGGTAATCAAACGCATCGTTTTGGCTGTATAAGAACCAGTTGAAACGACGTACTTTGTACGGACAGTTGTTTGCACAGTAACGTGTACCAACACAACGGTTATACGCCATATGGTTTTGACCTTGACGACCGTGAGATGTTGCAGCAACCGGACAAACCGTTTCACAAGGTGCGTGGTTACAGTGCTGACACATTACCGGTTGGAAAACTACCTGTGGATTGTCTGCTGGATGCTCTAAACCGTTAAATGTACTGATGTTTTCCATTAAACCTTTAGCAGCATTCTTTGTAGTTACATCTTCTGCAAAAGTATCTTCAGAAGAATAATATCTATCGATACGTAACCAGTGCATATCGCGTGATCTTCTTACTTCGGCTTTACCAACAACAGGAACGTTGTTTTCTGCGTGACATGCAATAACACATGCTCCACAACCTGTACAAGAATTCAAATCGATAGACAAGTTGAAATGATGTCCTGCCGAACGATCAAACTCTTCCCAGATATCAACTGTTGATGCTTCAACCGACTGGTGATCTAAAGATACATGTGGTTTAACATTCCACTCTTTAACATCTTTTGTATTAAAGATCTCTAATGTAGTATCCTTAACAATATCTCCACGACCCATTAAAGTTCTTTGCAACTGAACACAAGCAAACTCATGATCACCTGTACCTACTTCAACAGATACGTTTTGTGTATTATTAAAATCTTTGTATAATTTGTAAGCATTAACACCTACTTGCATTTCTTCTTTTAAGGCAGATTTACGTCCGTAACCAAACGCTAAACCTAAAGTACCTTTTGCCTGACCTGGTTGGATAAATGCAGGAACATCCTCTAAAACAGTATCACCTACTTTTAAAGTAACGTAAGATCCGTTTAAACCACCGTTTGCAACATTGTAGTTTTTAATACCTAATGCTTCCGCATCAGCTTTAGAAACTGTTAAATAGTTATCCCAAGAAACACGTGTGATAGGATCAGGAAACTCTTGTAACCAAGGGTTGTTTGCCTGTTGACCATCTCCCATTCCTGTTTTTGAGTACAATACCAACTCTAAACCAGCAGCTTTTTTAGTTGCAGCTAAAGCAGATGCAGCTCCACCAAAATCAGCAGACGCAGCAGCCGAACCTGTAACTTCTACAGCAGAAAAACCGTCATGAACCATTTGGTTCCAAGTTTTCCCGTTAGTTAAACCAGCACCAGCTGTTTTTAAATAATCGTAGAAAGATTCTGTTTTACCTAACCAAGTTAATAAACCTTCTTGGAATTGTTTTGTATTGAATAACGGACGAATTGTTGGCTGCGTAATAGAATAATGTCCTTTGCGCATTTGAACATCGCCCCATGATTCTAAATAATGAGGTGCTGCAGCAGCGATTGTAGTTAAAGATACTGTTTCGTCTTCACGTAATGAAAAAGCAGCAGAAAGCTTCACTTTTTTCAATCCTTCAGCAAAAGCAGCTCCGTTTGATAATGTATAAACCGGGTTTACATTGTTCATAATTAATGTATGAACCAAACCTGCATTCATGTCTTTTACCAACTGGGTAACTTCTTTATTGTTACCACCGCGTACATATTTAGCTTGTGCAGGGTTAAAAGCAACCGAACCTAATGCCTGGTTAATAGCAAAAACTAATAACTGTGCATTTACATCGTCTAAACCTGAAACCAACACACCCGCAGAACCTGCAGCTTTTAATTGTTGTGCCGCTTTTGTAACTTCTGCATCGGCAGCAGTATTTGTAACTGCTACAGCATTACCTGTAACAATATTGTATATCTTAACTAAAGCTAATTTTTGATCTGCAACAGTTAACGGAATACGTTTGTCTGCATTTGCACCAGATAAAGACATGTTTGCCTCGATCTGAATGTGTTTAGACATTTTTCCGTTTTTAGGAACGCGGCCTTTAGCATATTCGCTATCGTATCCGCCACCTTGCCAGTCTCCTAAGAAATCTGCACCAACAGAAACAATTACATCAGCTTTTCCAAAATTGTAATCAGCCATTGCTCGTTCACCGTAAGCCTGCTGATAAGCATCTAAAGCAGCATCAGATCCTACCGCATCGTGTACGATATGCTTCGCTGTTGGATAAGCAGCTTTGAATTCTGCTATTAACTTATCTGTAGACGGCGATGCCATAGTGTTTGTTAATAAAACAATCTGACCTGTCGCAGCTGTTAAACTTGCTTTTATTTTCTGATCAACATCAGACCAAGAAGCAGCTTTGCCTTCAATTTTTGGTTGCTTTAAGCGTAAACTGTCATATAAAGACAATACAGAAGCGTGTACACGTGCGTTTGCACCTGTTAATGCGCTTTCCATAAAGTTATTTTCTACTTTAATAGGACGGCCTTCACGTGTTTTAATTAACACGTTTACGAAATCAAATCCATCTGCAACAGTAGTTGCGTAAAAATCAGCAACACCAGGAATAATTTCCTCTGGTTGAAATACATAAGGAATAGACTTTTTAACTGGTCCTTCACACGCTGCTAAAGAAGCTGCAGCTGTAGAAAATCCAACGTATTTCAAAAAGTCTCTACGAGATGTTGATGAAGACGACAACGCATTTTTGTCTCCAAGAAAATCCTCGGTTGGAATCTCTTCAACAAACTCATTGTTTCTTAGCGTCTCAACAATAGAACTGTTCTCGTTAAGTTCCTCAACACTTTTCCAGTATTTTTTGTTTGATGCCATTGTATATATATTAGCTTCTTAAATTATTATTAATAGTGACATTTACCACACTCTAAACCACCTAACTGTGCTGCTGTTAATTTCTCAACACCATACTTTTTAGATAATTCTTCGTGAATTTTAGCGTAGTACTCGTTATCCTTAACGTTTACTTCCGTTTCACGGTGACATTCAATACACCAACCCATTGTTAATGGCGAATGTTGTCTCATAATTTCCATAGATTCAACAGGACCGTGACAAGTTTGACATTCTAAACCTGCAACAGAAACGTGTTGTGAGTGGTTAAAGTAAACAAAATCTGGAAGATTGTGAATACGTACCCATTTAACTGGTTTCTCTTTACCTGTGTATGCCTGTTTTGCCGGATCCCATCCTACTGCGTCATAAATCTTTTGAATTTCTGCAGTATAGAATTCTTTACTGTAATCTACATAAGTAGAATCTGCACTTCCTGTAAACTCTGTAATATTCTTGTGACAGTTCATACAAACATTCAAAGAAGGAATTCCCGATGTTTTAGACGTACGTGCCGAAGAGTGACAATATTTACAGTCGATACCGTTTTCACCTGCGTGAATTTTGTGCGAGAAGTGAATTGGCTGGATAGGCTCGTAATTTTGATCAACACCAACCTGCATCATAAACCCGAAAGCAAAGTATGCACCTGTTAACATTAACAAGATTACTGAAGTAATTACCAAGAACTGGTTTTTTACAAAAGCTTTCCAAATTGGCAACGATTTAGTTTCGTTTACCGTTAAGTTGTTTCTATCGGCAACTTTGTTTAACACTCTTCTTACCAATACCAGCATTACTACCAACATTGCAAGAACAACGATTAAACCGCCTAAAACAACCATTTCAGAAACACCGCTTGATGCACCACCACCCGCTTGAGCAGTTCCTGGCGCTGGAGCTTTCACTTCTGGTTTTGGTTCTGATGTATAAGCGATGATGTTATCGATATCTTCATCAGATAAATTAGGAAACGAGTTCATTGGAACCTTGTTCCACTCGTTAAAAATCTTAACAGCTGCTGCATCGCCAGATTTGATTAAACCTGAACTGTCTTTAATCCATTTATGCAACCAATCGGTTGAATGGCGATCAATAACACCTCTTAAAGAAGGTCCTGTTGAATTAGCATCCAGCTTGTGACAAGCTGCACAGTTTGCATTAAATAACTCTTTACCTTTTGCAACATCTTGAGCAAAAGATCCTGTAGAAAATGTTAACACAAATGTTAAACACAAGAAAAGAATCCTTGAAAACGAAGTATGGTTACCCACTTTTTTCATAGTTAAAAAAATGATTATCAACTAATTTTGGCACCGGTTTTCCTATATTTTACTATAGTATTTGCGTTACCTTATTTATAAACTTTGACAAAAATACAACATAACACGCAGTAATTAAAACCTAATAAAAGGCAAAACTTAATTTATAACAATTCTAAATAAATTCTTAAATTCTATTTTGACGATAATTTTTTAATTTTGTAGTAAAATTTACTCATTATGAAGAATTTAAGAACTTATAAAGTTTTTATTATATTTATTTTAACATTTGTTGCAGGGCAAAATGTCAACGCACAAATTAATGTTATTGAAAACAGCGAACAAAAAACCATTGATCTGTTATTGGAACGAAAAATGAGCCAGAACAATCAGTTTTCACTTTACACAAATTATTCGGTACAGCTTAAAAACGGTTTAAAAGAAGATGTTGAAAGCATGTATAAAGATTTTACAACGCAAAATCCTGATATCGATGCTACCATTATTTATGCTAACCCTAAATTTAAATTGGTTGTAGGCAATTACAAGAATAAAATTGAAGCAGAACATCTGTTGAAAAAAATTGCAGGCAAATATCCCGATGCTTTTGTAGTAAAGCTAAAAAATTAAAAAAGCAGCACAATTGTGCTGCTTTCCGTTTTAATTAGGGTTTGGTTGGTTGTAATAATTATTTAAGGCTTTATTAATAGTAGCGATGTAGTATTTTTTAGCCAGTTGTATTTTTTATCGATCATATTACGCCACGATTTTACGGTTGTAAGAATAAGATCCTGTTGCTGGATCAGATTCAAATCGATTTCCGTGTCAGACAATACTGAAATATGATTAGGCTTTGCTTGTTCTATCAAACGGATTTCTTCTTTAATAAACGTATTTGTTTTTAAATGACCTTTAATATCCATAATTACAATCTGCGAATCGTTGTTCTGAATAAACTTCAATATAAACGGAATTAACTTTTTATCGCTTTCATGGAAAAACGGCACAAAGATCTTATTCACTTCTTCCAGGTTTTTGTCGATAAAAATTCCGACAGGTATTTTAGAGTTGGTGATTACGTAACGCGTTTGATCGTCGAACGGAGAATAATCAAAGAACTTTTCCTTACCAATTACTTTATCAACAATGATTTCGGGATTAACAATACGCGTGGTAAAGCCTAACAATCTTCCCAGAATAGTGCCATCGTAAATAGACGAACCTAGTTCCATTAAAATTAAATCATAATTACCTTTGTGCGCTACATCAACAATTTCTGAATTTACGTCGGTAGATACTTTATAAAGATTGATTAATTTCTGATTGATCTTATGAGCTTCTTCTTCGATAGGCGAAAATATCTTTTCCTCGTATTTGTTATCCATTAAATCAACATCACTACTGTTTACCAAATGCAGTGCAGTAACAACCGAATTTTCCTGCTGGTTTTTGGTAAACGTATTCGCAAGCTTCAACAGATTTTTTCCGGTAGTGATTCGTTCAAAATAAAACAGAATCTTAAACTTGGTTTCATTCAGAATTTCTTCGGCACTCTGGGTTTTATCCTTATAAATTCGGTTCAGAAAATCTAATATCGGTCCGGTCATAAAAGTAGTAACCAATGCCATAATTACCATCATTGCGAAAACTTCGGGCGTTAAAACGCCTAATTCGTAACCAATGTTCAAGGCAACCAGTTCCATTAATCCGCGGGTATTCATTAAAGCACCAATGGTTAAACTATCTTTCCAACTTTGTCCTACATACTTGGCGGCGGCGGCACTACCAACAAATTTTCCTACCACGGCAACCAGAATAATGACTCCGGTCATTTTCCATAACGATATATCGTTCAATAAACCTATTTCGGTTCTTAAGCCGGTATAAACAAAGAATAACGGTAAGAACAGTATCACAGCAACGTCTTCTACTTTCTCAACGAATATGTGGCGGAACTTATGATTATCGGGCATGATCGCACCTGCCATAAACGCACCGAACAGCGCATGAATACCAATGATTTCTGTTAGGTACGATGATAAAATCAACACCAGTAAAAATATGGCAACAACCGGCTTGCTCAATGTTTTGTTATTAGCATTTAAATTACCTATGTGACGCAAAAACGGACGAACCAGTTTAAGCATTACTATTACATACACAATTGCCAGCACAATTACATACAAAGCACTTACAAACGAACCTGCTTTTACAATGGCAATTACTACTGCCAGAATACACCAGGCAGTGATATCATCGGCAGCGGCAGCTGTCAGTACTACAGTACCCAATTTTGTTTTCTGTATACCGCGTTCTTGAACAATACGTGCCAACACCGGGAAAGCCGTAATACTCATTGCAATTCCCATAAAAAGGGCAAACGATAAAAAGTTGATTCCGTCTGGGGCGTACTGCGTGTAGGTATAATATGCCAGCACCATGCCTAATGTAAACGGAATAATGATACTTGCATGACTAATTACAACAGCATCCTGCGCCTTGCTTTTAAGAACCTTTAGATCAAGTTCCATTCCAATGACGAACATGAAGAGAATCAATCCAACCTGACTTAAAAGCTGTAAATTCCCTAATGATTCTAATGGAAACAAAGCTGCCGAGGCTTCGGGAAAATACATTCCGAATAAGGATGGTCCCAAAACAATACCTGCAATGATTTCGCCGATTACTGCGGGCTGACCAATTTTGTTGAACAGCCAACCGAAGAAACGAGCGGCTATTACAATGGCAATGATCTGCATTAACAGTAATGCCAACGGATGATGAAGATTATTTATAAACGAATCTAAAAATTCCTGCCAATCATTTTTATCTGAAGCTACATTTACGACATCGACTTCAAGGAATTTTCCCCTGTTAACCGTTAGGTACATTATAAAGGAGAAAACAACAATTACAGCCCCGTAAAAAATAGAATTCTTGTACTTGCGCATGTGTGTTATTTTAAATTTCACACAAAAGTGCTAAACCTAGCTCAAACACTTGTTAACGTTGTAAAATAAAACGCAGATAATGTAACAAAACGTAAAAAAGTTGTAATAAAGACGAATGAATAACTTTTACTTTGCAGTGCATGTCATTCCGTGCTTGACACGGACACGAGCTTGCGAACTGGCGAAGCAATCGCATCATAAATATCATCATTTTTTAATCTTGTGAGATGCTGAAACAAGTTCAGCATGACCTAGAAGCGTAAAATTAAAGCTTGATATGACTTTCACAACAATCTCCTATATTTATAACAGCATTAAAAATTCGTTTCTAAAGTTGATGCCTATTGTAAAGGTTTTAGGTTTACCATCGATTAAAATTTTAGATACAATTTCATCATGCGAGTAGTAGTTCACACTGTTCATAGCAATGATTTCGCGCTTGTTGATACGAGAAAATTTTCCGGTTGGTAGAATTTCCTTTAGTTTTTCAAAGGAATTATTTTTAACCAATAGTGTGGTTTCATCTTTAAAATGAATGATTTTATCGCGGCTGTCAACATCGGAAACCGTAATATAAAAAACATCGTTGGTGTTGATGATGCTTTTTCCTTTTTCGGAATTCAGCGTAATATATTCCGAAACCTGTTTGGCTTCTTTTGTTAGCTTTTCAATTTTACGGAATGCTTTTTCCAATCGATCTTTCTGTACCGGTTTCGTAATGTAATCGATCACTTCCAAATCAAACGCTTCTACGGCAAAATCGCGATAGGCTGTGGTAAAAACAATGTGCTTCTCCGATAATAAATTTGCAATCTGCAAGCCGTTGATCGACGGCATTTCGATATCGGAAACACAAACATCAAAATCCAATTCGTCTTTTTCCTGAATAAATTTTTCGGCGTTATTGTAGGCTTTCACAACCTCAACCCCGCTAATCTGCTCGCACAACAACTTCAAATATTGCAGTGCAAGCAACTCATCATCTAACAAAACACAGCGCAGCATTATTCTTCTAATTTAATTTTTAATGATACAGAATAAACCTGATCGTGGATACTTTTCTGCAGTTTGTATCGATCTTCATAAAGATGCTTCAATCGTTTTTCCAAACTGCTAACACCAATCCCGCCGCTTGTTTTAGCCAACGGAGTTTGAACCGATATTTTGTTGGATACCGAAAGCGTAAAATAACCGTTGTTCAATTCGACAACTATCGAAATAAAAGAATCGTTGTTCTGGGCATCGGCATGTTTAAAGGCATTCTCAATTAAATCGATTGCTACTAAAGGCGCAATAACTTTTCGTTCTAAAAACGGATCGCGGTCATCTATCAAAATTTTGGTTCGCAAATCAAAAAGCGGACTCAACTTTATTTTATTGATCTCGATTAAATTCTTTATAAAATTGATTTCATCGCGCGGTGTTACCAGCTGTTTTGGGGTTTTATATAAAACATAATCCAACACATTCGATAATTTCTCGATGGTATAATACGATTGATAAACGTGCGACTGTATAGAATTCAGTACATTTTTAAACAAATGCTGGTTTAAACGCGTATCGATATTTTCTAACTCAATAGTTTCGTACTTGCGTTCTAAATAACCGGTTGATTTATTATAATCTTCGATTGTTTGCTTGTATTTGCGCATTCTGAACCAGAAATAGCCAACAGCAACAATCAGCACTAAAATTATATAGTCTTTAAAGCCCATTAGTCGTTTACAACAATTGGTTTAGCAGGTGCTTTTGTGCTTACATCCATCACAGGAACCAAACCTTCTGCAGGCATATAGATGATTTGAGGAAGCGAGCCTTTATCTGCCAATTTCTCTAAAGTTCTAATAAACAAATATTGATTATAAGTTGTATTTAATGTTCCGTTTTCCAACTTCATTGCTTCTGCCATACCACGTGCGCGCTCAACTTCTGCCTGTGCATTTAGTTTTTCGGCTTCTAAACGGGCTTTAGCTTCTTCAATTAAAATTTTACGGTTTTGTTCTGCCTTTGCCATTTCTGCTTTACCAGCCATTTCCTGTTGCCAAACATTGTAAACCGGCAACCCAACCATTAACACCACAACCAGAATTGCAATGGCTACAAATACAATTACTAATGCTTTTGAATTTTTCATAATTAATCTAATGCTCCTTTTATTGTAAAGCCTAAAGATACAATATAATTTCTAAAATCGCTTGGTTTTGTAAAGTCGCCCTTGCCGAAAGCAAACTGATAACCCGCATTTCCGGTCACATATATTGCGGTATTACTTTTAGGATCGATGTTTGCCAATTTTACAGATAAATCAATATTAGGCGTTAATGAAAAATAGGCATCTCGGTTTAAACGAACAGGTGTTTTAACTACTGTTGTTACTCCTGTTTCTTCGTCATAATGTTCCTCTATTTTCAGCTGATTTTTATCGCGCAACGTACTTAAAGAAAGTCCCGGAGAAATTCCCATTGCAAACTGAAACTTACTTTCGTTAACCACATCGTACTGCAACGGTACATTGATACCCAAATAATGCATAATAGAATTATTGGTATCGTACCCAAAACCATGCGTAAACTTATCGTTTGTATAGATGTAGTTGTTCCCGATAGAGAAAGCATCGGTGATGTAATATCTTAAACCGACTTCGGCTCCTAAACGGTTGCTGTTAAAAACCGGCAAAACAGTTGCTTTTGCGGTAAACGCCAAATCGTTTTGTTGCGATTGAGCGAATGTTATTTGTGTAAACAAAAATGCTGATAAAAGTAGTGCGTGTTTCATAATGTTAGATTTTTCTTCTGCCAATACAAAAAGCAAGCCAAAAAGAAAACCGCT
The DNA here is from genome assembly GCF_008629655.1 of Paenimyroides baculatum. Taxonomy (GTDB): domain Bacteria; phylum Bacteroidota; class Bacteroidia; order Flavobacteriales; family Flavobacteriaceae; genus Flavobacterium; species Flavobacterium baculatum. The sequence goes on along the minus strand of NZ_VWSG01000001.1, from coordinate 294,893 downwards.
CGGTTTATTGAGCGGTTTTTGTATAAATTAATTCGAATTCATATCGTCACTTCGAGTAACGAAACGCAGTGAAGTGTATCGAGAAGTTAAGTTCTCGACAAGCTCGAACTGACGAAGGTTTCTTTTAAAACCCAGCCAAATTGATGATTTTACCAGGAACGATAATTACTTTTTTAGGAGTTTTACCTTGTAATTGCGCCTGTGTGCGTTCATCGTTCATAATAATTTCTTCGATTTGTTCTGCGGTTAAATCTAAAGGTAATTCTATTTTAAAACGCATTTTTCCGTTGAACGAAACCGGATATTCTTTTGAACTCTCTATCAAATATTTCTCCTCGAACTTTGGAAATGGTTGTTGTGAAACTGAATCAGTATGACCCAACATATTCCATAATTCTTCTGCAATGTGCGGTGCATAAGGCGAAATTACAATTGACAACGGCTCTAAAATAGCTCGGTGGTTGCATTTTTGCTGTTGCAGTTCGTTTACACAGATCATGAATTGAGAAACCGATGTATTGAACGAGAAATTCTCGATATCTTCGGTTACCTTTTTGATTGTTTTATGTAACGATTTATACATTTCAGCCGTTGGTTCATCGTTGGTAACGATTAATCCGTTATCGTCTGCATACAAACGCCAAAGTTTTTTAAGGAAACCAAATACACCAGTAATTCCCGCAGTATTCCAAGGTTTAGATTGTTCTAACGGACCTAAAAACATTTCGTATAAACGCAAAGTGTCTGCACCGTATTCGTTACAAATATCATCCGGGTTTACTACGTTATACCAACGTTTAGACATTTTTTCAACTTCACGCCCAACATAGTACTTTCCGTTCTCTAATATAAATTCTGCTTCTTTAAATTCAGGAATCCAATTTCTTAATCCTTCAATATCAATTTCATCAGAAGCATTTACTAAACTTACATCAACTCGTAATTCTTCAACTTCATAATCGCCTTTAAGATTTTTAGAAACATATTTATTTGTTCCAGAAACTCTGTAAACGATTGCACTCATTCCCAAAATCATTCCTTGATTGATTAATTTTTGGAACGGTTCTTCGGTTGGTACTATATTAAAATCTTTTAAAAACTTGTTCCAAAAACGAGAGTACAGTAAATGTCCGGTTGCGTGTTCGCTTCCACCAATGTATAAATCTACATTTTGCCAGTAATCAATAGCTTCTTTCGATGCGATTTCGTTTTCATTATCAACATCCATATATCGCAACCAATACCAAGACGAACCTGCCCAACCCGGCATGGTGTTTAGTTCTAAAGGGAAAATGGTTTGAGATCCCTCACTTTCGTTCGGGATGACAAGATCACTTGAAACTACTTTATTATTTACGGTATCCCAAGCCCAATTTATCGCGTTACCTAATGGCGGCTGTCCGTCTTCGGTTGGTAAATATTTTTCTACTTCGGGTAATTCAATCGGTAAATATTTCGGATCGATCATTTTAGGTAATCCGTTCACATAATAAACCGGAAAAGGCTCACCCCAATAACGCTGACGCGAAAAAACAGCATCACGTAAACGGTAATTTACTTTGGCTTTGCCCTGCCCTATCTTTTCTAATTCGTCGATAGCTTTTTTAGTCCCTTCCTTGTAATCCATTCCGTTTAAAAAATCGGAATTCTGTAATTCAAAACCAGCTTTTTCGGTGTACGCTTCTTCAGAAATATCCTTATTAAAAATATTAATGATTTCAGGCATTCCGTTTTGTAAGGCAAAGTGTTTCGCAAACGCATAATCGCGCTCGTCACCACACGGAACCGCCATAACCGCACCCGTGCCGTAGCCTGCCAAAACATAATCGCCAATCCAGATTGCAACCGGTTCTTTGGTGAAAGGATGTTCTGCATACGCACCGGTAAACACACCCGAAATGGTTTTAACATCTGCCATACGCTCACGTTCTGATCGTTTTGACGTTGCTTGAATATACGCATCAACAGCCGCTTTTTGATCAGCAGTTGTAATTGCAGCAACCAATTCGTGTTCCGGAGCCAATGTCATGAAATTAACACCGAAAATAGTATCAGGACGCGTTGTGAACACTTCGATTGTTTCGTTTGATTCTTTTACATTAAAAGTTACAGACGCACCAACAGATTTTCCGATCCAGTTACGTTGTGCTTCTTTGATAGATTCACTCCAGTCGATCGTATCCAAACCTTGCAACAAACGTTCTGCATAAGCAGAAATACGCATGCTCCACTGAGTCATTTTTTTACGAATCACCGGATGCCCACCGCGTTCTGAAACACCGTTTACAATTTCATCGTTCGCCAAAACCGTTCCCAATGCAGGGCACCAGTTTACTTCGGTTTCAGCCAAATAGGTCAATCTGTATTTTAATAAAATTCTTTCTTGATCATCGGCAGAAAAAGCATTCCACTGATCGGCAGAAAAAACTTCGATATTTTCATCGGATACTGCATTTACAGTCGCATTTCCTTCTTTCGAAAATAAATCGATCAACGTACAGATGCTTTCTGCTTTATCGGTATTTTTATTGTACCACGCATTAAACAACTGAATAAAAATGCGCTGTGTATGTTTATAATATTCCGGATTTGATGTACGCACTTCGCGGTTCCAATCGAATGAAAAACCAATCTTATCCAGCTGTTCGCGGTAACGGTTTATGTTTGTTTCGGTTGTAACTGCAGGATGTTGCCCTGTTTGAATTGCGTATTGTTCTGCCGGCAAACCAAAAGAATCGTATCCTTGCGGATGCAGTACGTTAAAACCCTGATGGCGTTTGTAGCGCGCATAGATATCTGACGCAATGTAACCTAGCGGATGCCCAACGTGTAAGCCTGCACCAGACGGATAAGGAAACATGTCTAACACATAATATTTTGGTTTATTAGATTGATTACTTGCTTTGAACGTATTGTTATCGCTCCAGTATTTCTGCCATTTGGCTTCTATTTCTTTTGGATTGTATTTCATTTTGTAAGCCTGTGATTTTTAACAATTACAAAATTACTTTAAATTCTTTAGATTACTAATTTTTTATTATATTAACCAATCGTCGAAATTAATCTTGATTAATTTTAAGCGATTATTTTTTTTATACATTTGATTTAATCAAAAAAATCACAAACTTGCTTGAAATAACAAAAAACTTAATTATTTTAGAAAAAATTATCTTTACAAAAATAAATTACATTATAAAGTATTAAAAACATTTGAATATGACTACAACATTTAAACCTATAGAAAAAGAAGATATAGCAAAACTGCATTTTCCTGCCGAAGATGTTTTGACAGACAAACACGAGATTTTTCAACGCAAACAAGATCTTGAAAAAGCAATGGCAATGGGAAATACAGATCACGTGAAGATTGAAATTTTCTTTGAAGACGATAAAAACCAGCTGGTAGCCAATACAACTGTTTGGGCGGTAACACCCGAACATTTGGTGCTTAAAAAAGGCGTTACCATACCCGTGAACAGAATTTACCGCATCATATAAAAGCAGTTTTAAAATATTTATTTGTGTTATTCCGGACTTGTTCCGGAATCTCTTTTTTAGTTAAGAACGTAATTAGAAACATTAGTTTTTCAACATTCTAAAGATTGGTTAAGTATATTTTTAAATTGTTTATTATCTTTACCCATTAAAAAATAAAATTATGGCTACAGCGTACGAAAAATATCAAAAGCGCAGATTAATATCGTCTTACTTTTCGGTTATTTTAAGTATTTTTTTAGTGTTGTTTTTGTTGGGATCATTAGGAATGTTCGTTATTAATTATGGAAAAATATCGAACAATTTTAAGGAAAACATTCCAATGTCGATCTATTTTAAAGAGAATGTAAACGAAACACAGCTTGCAGCCTATCAAACCGAATTAGGTCAGCAGAAATTTATTAAAGACCTTACTTTTGTTCATAAAGATTCGGCAGCAAACGCACACCAAAAAACAATTGGCGAAGATTTCGTGAAGTTTTTAGGTTTTAATCCGCTACAACATTCGTTCGATTTACATTTTAACGGAGCTTACGTTGAAAAAGATTCTATTAAAGATATTGAAATAAGCATTAAAGAAAACCCGTTGGTTGACGAAGTTGTTTACGACTCGCAATTGGTTGATTTAGTGAACAAAAACATAAAAACAATCAGTTTCTGGATATTGATTATCAGTGGCGTATTTGCTTTTATATCAATACTTTTAATTAACAGTTCACTTCGATTATCGATCTATTCAAAACGTTTCATCATAAAAACCATGCAAATGGTTGGCGCAACAAAATCGTTCATTCGTAAACCATTCATCGTTACAAGCGTTAAATTGGGTGTAATAGGATCGGTTTTGGCAATTATTGGTATTTTGGCGTTAACAGCTTATGCAGACAGCAAACTGCCTACTTTGGGATTAATGAGCGATATACAGTCGATTGTTTTAGTATGTGGAACCGTTTTTATTGTCGGAATAATCATTACCTACATTAGCACGTATTTTGCAACACAGCGCTTTTTAAATTTAAAATCAGACGATTTATACCTGTAACTTATGGAAAATAATACCGAAAAATCATTTTTGTTTAGCAAACAGAACTACATACTTTTATTGGCAGGTGTCGCAGTAATTGCTTTAGGCTTTTTACTGATGGCAGGCGGAAACAGTGAAGATCCGAATGTTTTTAACGAAGCTGTTTTCAGTTTTAGAAGAATTCGTTTAGCACCAACCGTAATTTTTATTGGTTTTGGAATCTGCATTTATTCGATCTTTAAAAACCCTGCAAAAAAATCATAAAAAACTTTTAAATGGATTTATTACAAGCCATCATCATTGCAATTGTTGAAGGACTAACCGAATATTTACCTATATCATCTACAGCTCACATGGGCTTTACCGCGGCTCTTCTAGGAATGGAAGAGTCTGAGTTTTTAAAGATGTTTCAGGTTTCGATACAGTTTGGAGCCATATTATCGATCGTTGTTTTATACTGGAAAAAATTCTTCGATTTCAGCAACCTGCAATTCTATTACAAACTGGCATTTGCCGTAATTCCTGCATTGGGATTGGGCTATTTGTTAGATGATAAAATTGAAGCCGTTTTAGGAAATCAAATTGCCATTTCATCGGTTTTAGTCATCGGCGGAATCGTACTTTTATTTGTGGATCGCTGGTTTAAAAATCCTAAAATCATTCACGAAAAAGACATTTCGTTTAAAACGGCAATCACCATAGGTTTTTGGCAATGTTTGGCAATGATGCCCGGAACATCGCGTTCGGCAGCATCGATCATTGGTGGTATGACGCAAGGTTTAAGCAGAAAAGCAGCGGCTGAATTTTCGTTCTTTTTGGCAGTTCCAACCATGTTAGCCGTTACGGTTTACTCAATTTTTGTAAAAACCTGGGGTAAAGGAACAGCAACCGAAATGAAAGGTTACGAAATGATTTTACAAGATCAGCACCACATTATATTGTTCATAATTGGTAACGTTATTGCATTTATCACCGCTTTAATTGCCGTAAAAACATTCATTGCCGTACTTACTAAATACGGTTTTAAATTTTGGGGCTGGTACCGAATCATTATTGGTATTGGGTTGTTAATTTATTTTTATACGAAATAATGCAGAAGTTATCAAAGGAAGATTTTCTGGAAGGACATATTTTACTGATAGACAAACCGTTAACTTGGAGTTCTTTTCAGGCGGTAAACAAAATAAAATACGCGTTACTAAAAAATTTAGATCTACCGAAAAAGTTCAAAATTGGTCATGCGGGAACGTTAGATCCTTTAGCATCGGGACTTTTAATTATCTGTACAGGAAAATTCACCAAACGAATTGCCGAATTGCAAGGTCAGGTTAAAGAATACACCGGAACGATTACTGTTGGGGGAACAACACCGTCGTACGATTTGGAAACCGAAATTAATCAGGAATTTCCTACAGATCATATATCGAACGAATTAATAGAAGAAACTCGCAAGAAGTTTATTGGAATTATAGATCAGTTCCCTCCTATTTTTTCAGCGTTGAAGAAAGACGGAAAACGTTTGTACGAACATGCCCGTGCTGGCGAAGAAGTTGAAATTGCATCGAGAAAAATTGAAATTACCGAGTTCGAAATTACCCGAATTGCCTTACCTGAAATTGATTTCAGAGTGGTTTGCAGCAAAGGAACTTACATTAGATCTTTAGCTTTCGATTTTGGAAAAGCTTTAAATTCAGGCGGTCATTTAACTGCTTTACGAAGAACCAAAATAGGCGATTTTTCTGTGGATGATGCCACAGAACCGTTAGCCTTTGAAAAAATATACAATCCAAATTTTAAAGAAGCCGAATAAGCTTCTTTTTTGCTTATGAGAAAGATCTTTCAGATAAGTTTATTAATTTCTATATTTCAAGTAACTGCTCAAGAGAAGAAACCTGCTTTTGAACAATATCAGGCAATAGATTACATGTTACTATTCAACGCAAATTCAGACAAAGAAAGTTATTACGATGCCAATACCGGGCAAATGGAAGAACCTTCTAAATTTGTAATTGGCGGAATTGCCGGGCATTATGAATACGGAATTGCTTACAAGCAATGGATTCGCCTTGGACTACTTACAGGAATTCATGCAAACTATTTTGACAGTGCTTATACAATTCCAATTGCTCCGACTGTAACTTTAGCACCATTAATTGGCGGCGAAACCAGAATTTACGGTAAGGTAGCATATGGCTGGAATACGGCGATTGGCAGAGGAAACTTAAACGGAGTTTTTTCTCATTATCATTTTGGGGTTGAACTTGGCGGTGGTTCCAGAATTTTCTTATTTGCTAACGACCATCAATTTAGATTAAAACAACAGGTTTACCGTACATTAGGTATTGGTTTTGGCGGTACGCTTTTTAAAGATAAAAAATAATCAACTATGAAAAATATTCTATTCTTTTTACTTTTCTCCATATCTATTTTCGCTCAAAAAACCGAATTAAAAAATGGCGATCTGCTGTTTATCAATATAAATTGCGGCGGCATGTGCGATGCTATTAATGCAGTTACAAACGGTTATAAAAACAACGATTTTAACCACATGGGTTTGGTTGTTACCACAAATAATAAAGATTTTTTTGTTTACGAAGCTATTGGCAGTGCCGTTGTAAAAACCCCGTTGAATAATTTTCTGGCTTACACCAAAAACACGGTTTATGTCGGCAAATTAAAAAGTAAGTATACTGATTTAATTCCAAAAGCTATTTCGTTTTGCGAATCACAGTTAGGCGTTCCGTACGATGATGATTTTTTATACGATAACGGTAAATATTATTGTTCGGAATTAATTTACGATGCGTTTAAATTCGCCAATAAAAACAAACCGTTTTTTAAATTGTTCCTAATGACGTATAAAGAACCAAAGTCTGACAACTTTTTTCCTGTTTGGACGGAACATTTTGCAAAACGCGGAATAGAAATACCCGAAGGAAAACCGGGCTGTAACCCAGGCGGAATGAGTCTTGATAAAAAAATAACTTTGAAAGTTTTTCAAATGTAAAAGGTGCCTAAAAATAATCATTTGTCAAGCTGAACTTGATTCAGCTTCTCATAAAGTAGATAATGAAATTCCGGATCAAGTCCGGAATGACATAGTAAGAAATGTTTTTAGACAGCTTAACCTAATATTGCTCTAAAAAGTGCTTTGTAAAAAATCTTCTTTTGTTTCGATTTAAAAAAGCGTAACTTTATAAAGAACAAGAAAATTATAAAGTTATGAGTTTAGAAAAGTTTAAATCGTTACACAACCAAAACCAGCCGTTATTAATTGCCAATACCTGGGATGCTATTAGCAGTAAAGCTGCCGAAAAAGCGGGTTTTCAGGTAATAGGAACATCAAGCCATGCCATTGCAAATATTTTGGGATATGAAGACGGCGAGAATATTCCGTTTGAAGAAATGTTTTTTGTGGTCGAAAAAATCACAAAATCAACCTCACTATTGGTTTCTGCCGATTTTGAATCAGGATATTCAGACGATCCGCAACAGGTTGCTAAAAATGTAGAAAAATTGGTTGATGCCGGTATTCTAGGAATCAATCTGGAAGACGGATTAACCAACGGAAAAGATCGATCTTTAGGCGATATTTCTGTTTTGACTGATAAGATCAAAGCAATAAAATCGCATCTTCAATCAAAAGGAAAAGACATTTACATTAATGCGCGTATCGACACTTACACAACCAAACATCCCGATGCTATCAATGAAACTTTAAAGCGTATTAAAGCTTATGAAACTGCTGGTGCCGACGGATTTTTTGTTCCATTGATAAATACCGATGAAGATATTAAAGCTGTTTTAGAAACCACGAAACTACCCTTAAACGTTTTTATGAAAGACGGATTGAAAACCTACGAGGAGTTTGCTACTTTAGGTGTACACAGAGTAAGTTACGGTAACGGAATTCATGCAAAAATAACCGAAGCTACCAATAAAGCTTTTGATGATTTAATGAAAACTAAATCATTAAGTTAAATAAAAAAACGTAAATCCTTAACCCGAAAGGTTAAGGATTTATTGTTAAATAAAAGTTCAATAAAAAACAACAAATCTTTAAATTCACTACTTTTATCCATCATAGTATTTAAGCTGTAATTTAAGTATGAGTTTTAATTATATAGAGATTGAACGCGTAACAAAGCTTACGAAAAAAGAGTTCATAGAGAATTACTACAAAAAGCAGAAGCCTGTGGTAATTACCAATCAAATTGAAGACTGGCCTGCGTTTACCAAGTGGAATTTAGACTTTATTAAAGAAATTGCCGGCGATAAAACAGTTCCGCTTTACGACAGCAGAAAAACCGATTATACCAAAAAAGTAAACGAGCCCGATTTTAAAATGACAATGGCAGAATACATTGATATTTTAGAAAAAGGCCCGACCGATTTACGTATTTTTTTGTACAACCTTATGAAAGATGCTCCGTCTATGAAAGACGATATGCGTTGGCCAGATTTAGGAATCAGATTGCTTAAAAATTTGCCTTTGGTGTTTTTTGGTGGCGAGAACGCCAAGGTTTTTATGCATTACGATATTGATTTTCCAAATATTTTCCATTTTCATTTCGATGGAAAAAAGCAGTGTGTATTGGTAGATCCTAAAGAAACAAAATACATGTACCGTTTGCCGTATTCGTGGATTTGTCATGAAGAAATAGATTTTGACAATCCCGATTTTGACCGTTTTCCGGCACTTAAAAAGGTAAATCCGTACATTACGCAGTTACAGCACGGCGAAATGCTGTACATGCCCGAAGGTTGGTGGCATTACATGAAATATCAAACACCAGGATTTTCGTTAAGTTTGCGATCGTTGGCAGGCAGACCAAAAAATTTATTCAACGGTTTAAAGAATGTAGTTTTCAACAGATATTACGATAATTACATGCGTAAAACAAAAGGTCAACAATGGTTAGATTATAAAGATGCCGAAGCAATTAGACGAACGAATGCTTTATTGAAATAATCAAAAACGCAGCTTAATTAGCTGCGTTTTTTAATAAATTTATCAGTTCATTCTGCATAGAAATTCCTTTATCGTTGTTGTACCAAATCTGGATACCTTCCTTTACTTTGTCGTTAAAACCTCCGTTTTCATCTAACAGTCGTTTTACTTCAACTTGTGCAGTTGCAGGACGTGGGCCCCAAGTAAACAATTCCTTATCTAAATCGGCAGAAACCGCAATTAATTTAGGAATAGATTTTCCACCATTGGTTAAATAATTCTGCATTAATTCGTCGTTATCATCACGTAAAACCAAACGTAAATCAATCATTGGATTTATTTCAGCAAGCTTTTGCAATACCGGAACATTCTGCGCAGCATCGCCACACCAACTTTCTGTAAGCACTATCCAAACCTGTTTTTCGGTAATCTGTTTTGTAATGTTTTCCAATTCGGGAAGTATCTGTTGGGTCTTATCTAAACGCTTCATTCTGGCACGGTTCAGTTTTGTAAAATCGGTAAGCATCTCATTTTGCTCGTGTCCGGTTGAACTGTTCTCGTTAATTTTTTGGTCGATCAAATTTAAATAATCGTTATAAGACATCGAATTTTCGATTGCTTTTTGAAATATTGCCTGCATAATTTGTATTTTTATACAAAAATAACGATTTAACGTTACAAAAAATAATGAATAACAATTCAACCGTTTTCGGTTTGGCATTATCGGGCGGCGGTCATAAAGGAATTGCCCATGCCGGTGTATTACAGTTTTTAAACGAACAGGAAATTTTTCCTGAAATTATTTCGGGAACCAGCGCAGGATCCATCGTAGGCGGATTGTACGCTAACGGAATGACACCTAAAAGCATTCTTACTTTTTTTAAATCGGTTAGTTTGTTCAGCTGGACGCATTTATCTTTTAAAAAGGCTGGTTTTTTAGATGCCGATCAGTTTGCACGTTATCTTGATAAAGAATTTGGCGATAAAACCATTAAAGATTTAGATATCGAACTGTATATTTCGGCAACCGAAATCGAACGAGGCAAGTTAAAAATCTTTCATAAAAACACAAAAGTAGTTTCGGCAATATTGGCATCAAGCGCATTTCCTGGAGTATTTTCGCCGGTAATCATCAACAACAAAGTGTACAGCGATGGCGGTATTTTAAACAATTATCCGGTAAATACCATTCAGGGGCGTTGCGATTTTTTAATAGGCAGCAACGTAAATCCGGTGTTAATGTACAATCAAACTCGGTTTACATCGATAAAATCGGTTGCTTTGAGGGCGTTTGAAATTATGATGATGCAAAACACTTTTCCGCAAAACGAATTGTGCGATTGGCACATTCAGCCCGAAGCGCTTGCAAATTACAGTACCTTTAAACATCGAAAAAAAGAATGGACGAAATTTTTGACATCGGTTATCAGGAAGCAAAAAAGAACTTCGAAAAAATAAAAGATAAATTACCTTAATGAATCCGTTCATAATTGATAACTTTCAGTTATGTGATTTTTTTCGTAAATTTGAATTGTAAAGAGTTTTAAAACCATGGACTTACAAACAAGAAAAATAGAATTTGTACAGGCTTTTCTTAAACTTCAAAGTGAAGAAATGATTTCTCAATTTGAAAAACTTTTAAGAAACGCGAAACAATCAGAATCTGAAAACGATTTTGAGACTTTTACTGTGGAAGAACTAAACGAACGTATTTTACAATCGGAAAAAGATTTTGAAAACAACAAGTTTAAAACAACCGCCGAACTTCTTTCAAAATATTAAGCTGTGAAATATAAAATTGTGTGGTCGGCATTTTCTGAAAAACAGATCGATGGTATTTTCAATTATTACACGCAAAAAGCAACCTACAAACTTGCATTAGATATTGTTACAAAAATACTTTTAGCTCCCGATATTTTAATCGACAATCCAAAAATCGGACAAAAAGAACACACTTTACAACAAAGATTAATTACTTATCACTATATTTTAGCGTTGAATTATAAAATCATTTATTCCATTGATGACGATGAAATGCTGATAAAAATTGCCGATGTTTTCGATACCCGTCAGAACCCAAATAAAATAGAACGGGAAAAATAAAAGATAAATTACCTTAAGCGTTTTTAAAGAATAGCAAAAATAATATATTTGCAAATAAATTTCCTTCAGTATGAAATACAAAAGAATACTTCTAAAATTAAGCGGTGAAGCTTTAATGGGCGATAACCAGTACGGCATTGACCCAAATCGCTTGGCAGAATATGCTCAAGAAATAAAAAAAATCGTTAATTTAGGTGTGGAAGTAGCCATTGTAATTGGCGGAGGAAACATTTTTAGAGGTGTTGCCGGAGCAAGTAAAGGAATGGATCGCGTACAAGGCGATTATATGGGAATGCTGGCAACGGTAATTAACGGAATGGCGTTACAAGGTGCTTTGGAAGATGCCGGAATGCTTACCCGTTTGCAGACTGCCTTAAAAATTGAAGCAATTGCAGAACCTTACATTAAACGTAGAGCCGTTCGTCATTTAGAAAAAGGCAGAATTGTAATTTTTGGCGCAGGTACGGGAAATCCGTATTTTACAACTGATACCGCTGCTGTTTTAAGAGGAATTGAGGTTGGTGCCGATGTTATTTTAAAAGGAACGCGAGTTGACGGTGTTTATACTGCCGATCCTGAAAAAGATCCTAATGCAACTAAATACGAAAACATTTCGTTTGCCGATGTTTTGGAAAAAGGATTAAATGTTATGGATACTACCGCATTTACTTTAAGTCAGGAAAACAACTTACCAATTGTTGTTTTTGATATGAACAAAGAGAGTAATTTATTAAAAGTTTGCCAAGGCGACTACATTGGTACAACGGTTTATTAACAAAGATATTTTAAGCAATGACAGAAGAAATTAATTTTATTATAGACGAAGCAAAAGAATCAATGAGCGGTTCTATTGAGCATTTAAACAAAGCCTTGTTAAACATTCGTGCTGGTAAAGCTAACCCGCAAATGTTGGGTGCTGTTTTTGTAGATTACTACGGATCGGCAACTGCTTTATCACAAGTAGCAAACATCAACGTACCCGATCCGCGTACGTTAACTGTTACGCCTTGGGAAAAAAACATGTTACAGCCTATTGAAAAAGCAATCATGATTGCCAATCTAGGTTTGAACCCAATGAACAATGGTGATTTGATCATCATTAACATTCCTGCGTTAACAGAAGAACGTCGTAAAGATTTAGCAAAACAGGCTAAAACCGAAGCGGAAGATGCTAAAATATCGATCCGTAACGCACGTAAAGATGCGAATACCGATATCAAAAAACAGGAAAAGGAAGGAACTTCTGAAGATGTTTGTAAAGATGCCGAAGACCGCGTTCAGAAATTAACCGATAATTTCATTAAAAAAATCGATGAAATCTACGCTGAAAAAGAAGCAGAAATCATGAAAGTATAATTAAAAAGCCACTCAATCGAGTGGCTTTTCTGCTAAATAAATAGCTATCAAAAATGTTTGTATTGGTTCTAGTTTGTAAGGGTAATTTCGCACATAAATGAATAAGCTTTGTTTTCATCAAAGGTTATTTTAGATTCCGTGGTCGTTTTCCATTCAGTTTGTATTACACTGATTTTTACTAATGCCTCATTTGGATTTTTAATTTCTTCAGCTTCAAAGTTTGGGTTATATTTAAATCTAATTTCATTGTCATGTAGATCTTCTACCAAATTCTCTTGTATTGTTAACCAATCAAATACTATTACAATGCCATTCTTTGGAAATTCAATATTCAATTCAGAAAGATCTATTTGTGATTTTTTATAACCTTTTTCCGCTACTCCATTAATAAAATTGTCGTGTAATAATTGATTTGGTTTACCATCTTCATCTGCCTCATAAATTTTGATTTCATAGGTAGAATTTTTATCTTTTGACCTTAATAAAAATGTTATTTTTTTTATAAATGGAGTTGTACTGTATTCTTCAAAATATGGAAACATGCGTCCAAAGGACCAAACAACCTTATCTGTATTAGCTCCCATTCCATAATTATAGCTAGAAAAGAGCTTTTTTTTAATACTTCCCACCTTAACTTCCTTTGTTCCTAACTTTGGAACAATCACAACCTCATCTAAAAGTTCGCTTTTTGGTTCCAATAAAACAATATCGGTTAAAAGCTGTTGTTTAGCTTCGTAGCCAACGGCATCAAAAACAAAAATTTCGTGTAAAAATTCATTGGGTATTATAAAACTTCCGTCGGGTTCGGCATTTACCTTAAAAGTTCCGTTTTCAGTAAAAATACTTGTGTATGCAATTGGTTCATTGGTTGAACTATCTTTTACTAAAAAAGATTTTTGTGCAACGGCTGGTATCGAAAGTAAAAAGAAAAGTAACAGTTGTTTCATAAATACAATTTGGTTATTGCAAACCTAATTGTTAAAACGTTAAAGAAATTTAAATAGTATATTAAATATTACAAAAATTTAATGATTGGCAAAAACGATCGCTTTTTTAAAAGTAAACGAAATAATATCTTTGATAAAAAATAACCGATGTATTTATCTAACGATCAACTGAAATTATTTTGCTTGGAATGCGTTAAAACGGTCGATGAATCTGCAGAAAGCAAAATATTTCCGCTTTTGGAACAACTGGTTAAACAGCACAGCATGGTGAATGTGTACAAAGCCGTTGATTCTATTGAAGATTTTGAAAACAGTTTAAACACGCTACTGTATGAGGATCGAAATTTTAAAGATTACGATCTGCTTTATTTTATCTGTGGCGGAAGTGAAAACGAGATTATTGTAAACGATTATTTATACACTTTAGAAGAAATCGCAGAACTTTTTGAAGGAAAATTAAAAGGTAAAATACTGCATTTCGCAAATTCTAAAACACTGAATTTGGATAGTGAAACTGCTCAATATTTTTTAGATGTCACGGGCGCAAAAGCTATTTCGGGCTATCAGGATCAAAGCTTTACGAGCAGCATGTTGTTAGATTATCATTTTTTTAGTCTGTACCCCGATTTTGATGACGTTACCGATGTTGTTGAAGCGTTGTTTCAAAAACATTACGCTCTTTGCACCAATTTAGGATTTCATCTGTATTATTAATTCCCAGTCTTCGTCGCAGTCATCCTGAACTTGATTCAGGATCGCATACTTAAATGTAAAATAATGAGAAGCTGACCCGAGCTTGCGAACAGAACGAAGTTAAACAAGTTCAGCTTGACAAATGTAAATCATAGCAGAGTTAAATTTTAAATAGGCAATTGAAGAAATTGGTATTAAAATTGTATATTTATTAAAAATGAAAATTATGAAAAAGAGAATTATAGCACTCACCGTTTTATGTTTAGGAATTGTAACCGCTGCCACTGCGGCAAAACTGATTCCTAATACTGCAAGTGAACAAAAATCAGACGATAAGCAGAAAGAAATCGTTATTGAAGGTGTCGGAATTTCTAAAACAATTGAAGCTACCGGCGATGAAACGATCAGAATTGAAGGCACCAACAACAAAATCACCATTAAAGGTTCGTGTAACGCCATTAAAATTGAAGGTGTAGACAATGTTGTTACGGTTGACGATGTAAAATCTATCAGTGTTGAAGGAACCGGAAACAAAGTCAACTATAAGAAAACATCGGCTGCCGATGGCAAAGTTATTAGTGCAGTTGCCGGTGTAAACAATAAAATCACGAAAATATAAGCAGTTAAAATCCGTTTTTAAATTGAAACGGATTTTTTGTTTTTGTACTTTTGAATGAAATCTGCATTCCATGAAAATCATTCAATTATTTCTGCTTTCTGTTATTTTTATAGTAACCTTAAGCTGTTCTGCACAAAAGAAAAAATCAGAAAACAAAACCTTTTATCAGTCCGAAACATTGATAATTACACAGGTTTCGCCGAACGTGTATCAGCATACATCGTTTTTACAAACCGAAAGTTTTGGTAATGTTCCCTGCAACGGAATGATTGTACACAACAATAACGAGACGGTTGTTTTTGATACGCCGGTTAACGATGAAATTTCAGAAGAATTGATCCAATGGATTCAAAACAGCTTAAAAAGCAAAATAAATGCGGTAGTTCCTACTCATTTTCATGATGACTGTTTGGGTGGATTGAATGCGTTTCATAAACACCATATTCCATCGATAGCAAACAGCAAAACAATCGAAATTGCAAAAGAAAAGAAACTTCCTGTTCCTTTAAAATCGTTTACCAATCAAGAAAAAATAGCAGTCGGAAACCAATTTACAGAACTTTATTTTTTTGGAGAAGGTCATACCAAAGACAATATTGTAGCGTATTATCCTAACGAAAAAGTGTTGTTTGGCGGATGTTTGATTAAGGAATTAAACGCTGGAAAAGGAAATTTAGCTGATGCAAATGAAGCAGCATGGGCAGAAACAGCAACTAAATTAAAAAGCACGATTACCGATGCCAAAATAGTAATTCCCGGACACGGTTCAACAGGAAACACCGCTTTAATTGATTACACCATAAAATTATTCACACAAAAATAATGCAGTACGTTTACATTCACGGTTTTGGCACCACAGGCGCAAACAGCACCAAGTTTAAAAAAATTCTGGCACACGCAACGGCAAAAAATGCAAAAGCAATTGCGTTGGAATGGAACGAACATCAGCCGGATATTTTAGAACAACTGACTTTGCAACTTGAAAACGAAATTGATTGGAAAGAACCGGTTTGTTTGATCGGATCATCGACCGGTGGAAATTTCACGTACCAGCTTTTAGAGCAATTTGCAGATACAGAAATATCGTTTGTTTTGATAAATCCTTTGCTGAATGTGGAACAACGAAAAATAGACAATTATCTTTTTCCGATGTTGCTGGCAAATCAATTAAAAAATCCGTCAGCAGATTTATCAAACGGATTGATTCTTTTAGGAAAAAACGACGAAGTTTTAGATTACAATTATACCTACGAGCGTTTGCATAAATTAAACGAAATCATTGTAGGCGAATGGAATCACACCTTGAGTAATTTAGATACCGCCGAATTGTTACGTTTGATTGATTCTGTAAACGAATAAATTTAATTAAAACTATCTGAAAGTTACTACTTGTCAAGCTGAACTTGATTCAGCTTCCCATCATTAATTTGAGACTTCGAATCAAGTTCGAAATGATAACCTGTTATATAATTTTTCAAGTAGCAATTTTTTTACGCTTTATCATCTGCAGACGGACCGTAAATTCCTGGAACAGGAATATCCAGCAAACGCATATAAACCGTTAACTGCCCGCGGTGGTGAATTAAATGGTTAGTTACAATAAAACGCAACGCACCGGTTTTTGGCATGGAAGCAATTACATGATCGCCCGCTTTTAAAGCCCAATCTTCAAAAACAACGGCTTCGTCCATTTGTTCAATGATTGCTTTGTTTTTTTCAAAATCACTTTCCAATTTACTCAACAAATCATCAACCGAAGTTAATTTTGTAGACGTATAATCAACATGGAAATCAAAGGTTTCTTTGCTTAAAACAAAATCAACCCAGTTGTGCAGTTCAACAATATGGTTTACCAATTCACCTAAAGTCATTGACTTTTCGTGTGGTTTGTAACCAAAACTCTCGTTGTTCAAACGACTAATAATGCGTTTTGTATTTCCTTTTTCGCGCTCTAATTCAATTAGTAATGCTTTTTTAATGCTCATTTTTATTTTGTTTTTATTGTTTAGAATTATTGTAAAATTAATCTTTACCACAGATTCTGTATTAACCACCAAATAAAATATGTATTTTTTATATATTTGAGATTCAAAACAGCTTTATGCTAGTTTCAAAGAGGGCTTGTCATTTTGTACAGCTCTCTTTTCTTTTTCATATTCAGGGTTATAGTTGATTTTGTTTTTCCAAAGGATAAAAGATAATTCCAATAATTTCCTTTGTACTGCTACTAAGCCTTTCATTTTGATTCCGTGTTTTGCCACTAATCTCGCATATAAATCCTTGTGTATCGGATTGTATTTCACGGCTGATAACGATGGTAAATGCATTGCCTTCCGTATGTGTCGATTTCCTTTTTTGGATAGTCTGGGTTTCCCTTTTACCGATGTTCCCGATTGCTTTTCTTTTATATCCATTCCTGCGTAGCTGGTCAATTGTTTCTTACTTCGTATAAGTTCAAAACCATTGGTTTCGGCTAAAATAATCGTTGCTGTTAGTTCTCCCATTCCCGGAATGGTAGAGATTCGTTTTACTTGTTCTTTTATGGCTGGGTTTTCATTTAGTATTATGGCTATTTCTTGCTTAATTTCTTGTTCTTGTTTGTTGAGGAATTTTATCAGTTCATTGATCCTTCTAATACTTCCTTCATTGGGAAAAGCCTCGCTTTCTTCTGCGTGTAAACGATTTTTACAAACAGTTCTTTCATTTACTATCTGGTCTCGTTCACGGGTTAATTGTTGTAAGCTTCGATAAGTATCATCAGGTTTGTTCCAATCTTCCAACTTTCTTTCCAAACCAAACCTTGTAATAGCTTCACTACAAGTCTTATCCGTTACGGTCTTCGTGTCCAAAGTTCGCATATAATTACTGATTTTGTTGGGAAGAACAATACTTATATTACAGCCTTTTTCTATTATAAAACAAGCGAACTTCTGATGATAAACTCCGGTGGCTTCCATCACGATACGGACGGGGAATTCAACAATAGTATTCTTCTCAAGCCATTTATACAAGGCCTCGAATCCTGTTTCTTTGTTCTTGAAAACCGATGAGAATACAACTCAATGCTTAAATCTTCGTTTAGCCTGCCTAAACTCACTTCTAATTCTTTTTGGGAAACATCGACTCCTAATACTTGCTTTAAAACTTTCATTTCCAACTTTTTTTGTGAATAAAACTAAAATTATAAGATAAAAAATCTCCCTTCGTCTTGTCTCCTGGTTGGATATTCTGGATATAATCTTATGGTTGATTATTCCTTACATTCTGTTCAGACTCTAAAAGATAAAACAAGAATGAGGTTATATCTGTGGCTGAATATACATTACTATGTTATTTAATGCACTGTCAACTCTCATCCTTTTTTATCTTATTTTATTCAAATTTATAACTTTGCAAACATAGGAGATACACAGATTTTAAAAATCAGGTCAGGAATTACGATAATAACCATCAATTCTTTCGCCAGATTCAAGAATTATATCATCATTATTAAATTCATCTATAATAAAAGAAGTACACAACATTATTCCCAAATAAATTAAAGGCAACATACTTATTATAGACCAAAAAATTCTTTTTTTAAGTTTATGATTTTTGTCATTTAATATGAATATTGAATTAATAAGCCCCCACAAAAGAGACACAGCCCATAACATGTAAATTGCTGCAATCATGGTTAAATAAATATTTCTATTAGAAACCCTATACTGTTGAGTATAGTTAGCTATTATAAATGCAATAATTGGTAAAACACAAATTATTATTGCATTTCTTTGAAATCTAGCTATTTTCATTTATTAGCAATTATAAATACACTATATCAAAGATATAAAAATCGGCAACCAACAGCTTAAAAATTAATCGTACCAAAAACTAAAAAAAGTTGTAATTTTACCCACTGTAATTATTGACATCTAAATTATAGCAAAATATAATGAAACATACTAAGATTAAAGATCTTTTAGCAGGTTCAAGTCTTTTACAAGAAGTAGTGGCTAAAGGCTGGGTTCGTACTTTTAGAAACAACCAGTTCATTGCGTTAAACGACGGATCTACCATTCATAACATACAATGCGTTTTAGAATTAGACGCTTTTCCTGAAGAAACCATTAAACGTATTACAACCGGCGCAGCAATTAGCGTTAAAGGTACATTGGTTGAAAGTCAGGGTAAAGGTCAGAAATACGAAATTCAGGCAAATACGTTGGAGATTTTAGGCGATTCTGATGCCGAAAAATATCCGATACAGCCTAAAAAACACTCGTTAGAATTTTTACGCGAAAATGCTCATTTGCGCATTCGTACCAATATGTTTGGTGCTATTATGCGTGTGCGCAGTACGCTTTCTTACGCGGTGCACAAATACTTTCAAGATAACGGATTTTTCTATGTAAACACGCCGATTATCACGGGATCTGATGCCGAAGGTGCTGGTGAAATGTTTCAGGTTACATCACTTCCTTTAGATGGTTCTGCTCCGAAAAACGAAGACGGAAGCATTAATTACAAAGAAGATTTCTTCGGCAAGCATACCAATTTAACCGTTTCGGGTCAGTTAGAAGGCGAAGCGTATGCAATGGCATTGGGATCGATCTATACATTCGGACCGACTTTCCGTGCTGAAAATTCAAACACATCGCGCCATTTAGCCGAGTTTTGGATGATCGAGCCTGAAGTTGCCTTTAATAATTTAGATGATAATATGGATTTGGCGGAAGATTTCATCAAATTCGTAATTAAATATACGGTTGAAAAATGCGAAGACGATTTATTACAGTTGGAAGCACGATTGATAGACGAAGAAAAATCGAAACCACAGGCAGATCGTTCGGAAATGACATTGATGGAGAAACTGAAATTTGTTATGGAAAACAATTTCAAACGTGTTTCTTACACCGAAGCTATTGATATTTTAAAAGGATCGAAACCGAACAAAAACAAAAAATTCCAGTATTTAATTGAAGAATGGGGTGCCGATTTACAAAGTGAGCATGAGCGTTTCTTGGTTGAAAAACACTTTAAATGTCCGGTAATTTTGTTTGATTATCCTGCAGATATTAAATCGTTCTACATGCGTTTGAACGACGATGGTAAAACGGTTCGTGCAATGGATATTTTATTCCCTGGAATCGGTGAAATCGTAGGCGGATCGCAACGTGAAGAACGCTACGATGTGTTGGTAGAAAAAATGCAGGCATTAAATATTCCCGAAGAAGAATTATGGTGGTACTTGGATACCCGTAAATTTGG
Source organism: Paenimyroides baculatum (assembly GCF_008629655.1). Lineage (GTDB taxonomy): Bacteria > Bacteroidota > Bacteroidia > Flavobacteriales > Flavobacteriaceae > Flavobacterium > Flavobacterium baculatum. The sequence continues at coordinate 274,455 of NZ_VWSG01000001.1, read as the reverse complement.
ATCGGCAGTTCACTCTGGATTTGGTTTAGGTTTTGAACGTTTGGTATTGTTCGTAACCGGCATGACCAACATTCGCGACGTAATTCCGTTCCCAAGAACACCACAAAACGCAGAATTTTAAAAAAGAATCTTTCATAGATTTTATAGCATATTAAGTTTGACACAACGCTAATTATTTGTTATTTTTGAATAAATTAGTTTGTGTCAAACTTTTTTTATTACTAAAAGTTATAGGAGCATTATAAAATGTTAAAACAGAATTTACAGTTTAAATTATCGCAGAAATTATCGCCTCAGCAAATTCAATTAATGAAATTGATTCAATTGCCTACGCTTGCATTTGAACAACGTTTAAAAGAAGAATTGGTTGAAAATCCGGCGTTGGAATCTGGGAAAGATGAAGTGAACGATGCAGATGAGTTTCAGGATAATTCGGACGAATTTGATGATTACGACAATGAACACATCGACACAGACGACATCAACATTGATGATTATTTAAGCGACGACGAAACCCCCGACTACAAGCTTAAAAGCAACAATTACAGCGATGATGATGACGAAACCTTTATGCCGATTGAAGCGCAGGTAAGTTTCCATCAGAACTTAATTGAACAGCTGAACACTTTTATTTTAACCGATGAAGAACGTACTATTGCCGAGTTTTTAATTGGCAGTATGGACGATATGGGTTACATTCGTCGTGATATTCAGGATATTGTAGATGATATGGCATTTACGCAGGGAATTTACGCCAGCGAAGAGCAGGTTAAAAGTATTTTGGAAAACATTATCCACGAATTGGAACCAAGCGGTGTGGGTGCTCGCGATTTGCAGGAATGCTTGTTATTGCAACTGAACAATAAAACTCCAAACGAATCGATAGATCTTGCAAAAGACGTTATTGATAATCAGTTCGAGGCTTTTACCAAGAAACATTACGATAAGTTATTGCAGAAATACAACGTTTCGCAATCACAACTTCGCAAGGCTATTGATGAAATTGAAAAACTGAACCCGAAACCGGGCGGAAGTTTTGCAGGAAATTCTCGTGCTGTAGAACACATCATCCCCGATTTTACTGTAAAGGTCGATGACGGAGAAATTGAACTACATTTAAACAGTCGTAACGCTCCGGAACTGCACGTTTCTAAAGATTATCAGGAAATGTTGCAAACCTATAAAGAAGCAAACCAAAAATCGTCGGCTCAAAAAGATGCGGTACAGTTCATAAAGCAAAAATTAGACGGTGCCAAATGGTTTATCGATGCCATTAAACAACGTCAGGAAACACTTTTTGTTACCATGAGCGCTATTATCGAATATCAACAAGAATATTTTCTGGAAGGTGAAGAAACAAAAATCCGTCCGATGATTTTAAAGGATATTGCCGATATGGTTGGTTTGGATATTTCGACCATTTCACGTGTTGCCAACAGCAAATATGTTGATACACCTTACGGAACCAAACTGATTAAGGAATTTTTCTCTGAATCAATGACCAACGATCAAGGAGAAGAGGTTTCGACAATTGAAATTAAAAATATTCTGCAAAGGATTATCGCCGACGAAGACAAGCAAAAACCTTTACCAGATGATAAACTGGCAGAAATGCTTAAGGAAAAAGGCTACCCTATTGCCCGCAGAACGGTTGCAAAATACCGCGAACAGTTAGATATTCCGGTGGCAAGAATGCGCAAAAAGATTTAATGAAGTATGTTGCTAAAATAATATCCTACATATTCCATCCTGTTTTTATTCCAACAATAATCACAGGATGTTTTTACTTATTAAATGCCGATTTTTTTATTCCGTTAGAACAATATCTAGCAACCGGTCAGGCTTTTTTAATGACTTTTCTGTTACCTGTGTGTATTTACTTTTTCTTGAAATCACTGGGATTGTTAAAATCATCGGTAATGATTCAGAATCTGCGAGAACGCAGTGCCCCAATGTTTTTGAATATCGTAATTATAAATATTCTTATTTTTAAAATCTGGGAAAACGCATCCAATTCCTCTTTAAAAGTATTTTTTATCGGATACTGTATTTCGTATACGATTTTATTCTTCGGCATATTGTTAAAGCGTAAATACAGCGTACACGTAGCAAGCGTTTGCAGTGCCATCCCGTTATTTGTAAACCAAACTACCACCTACTATTTAAACCCGTTTTATATTTTACCGGCATTACTACTAATAATCGGTTTGGTAGCTTCCTCTCGATTGTATTTAAGGGCACATACCAACGTTGAAATTATTGTTGGTGCTTTGATTGGTTTTGTACCGTCGTTTATTTTGTTTTATAAGATGTAAAACATCAAACCTACATTTAGCATGTTTATATGGCTTCCGGTATCAATTGTATTTTTGTTGTATAAAGGTTTAAAACCGTAATATCCGTATAAATTCCAGGTGTTGAAACCTGCCGAAATATAAACTCCTAAATTTGATCTTGACAGCAGATCACTGTTTTTAAAACTATGATTTCCTAAAGCACCTTCGTACTTTGAAGTTGCATTCAACAAATAACTGTATTTAATTCCGGTATAAACACGCCAAAATTTATGTGAATGTACTTTTGAATTACGCCAACGGATTTCAAACGGAATTTCGATGTAAGACAGTTTCTGTACATTTTTTTCTCGATCGTTATCAATTTCAAAAGTAACGGGATCATTATCAATCAATGCCATATTGTGTCGCAAATTATAAAATGCAAAACCAACACCCGGAGCAATTGCAACCGTTCGTTGTTTATTGATCGGAAAATCGCGCAGAAAACCAAAATTTGTTCCTATTGAAATAGAATTAGTCGAAAAATTATCGGGTTGTTTCATCATTAAACTATGCGTTACACCCACATAAAACTGATCTTCTCGATAAAACGGATCGGTTACTTTTATGGTTCTGTCCAAAGCCGGCAAACTATCAATAGCCTGCGAAAATGTTTTGACAGAAACCAACAGTATCAATATGCTAAAAAAAACTTTCATCTCTTAAAAATTATAAACCAAACCAACACTTAACAACTGTTTAAACTGCACGCGCGGACCTTCGGTAATCTGTGTTCCGTTTACATCGCGTTTGTTTTTAATATCATCATCATAAATCAAATGTCCGCCCAAAGTTGCCTTAATTAAACTGTTTACCTTCATCTCTAACTGCAACTGCCAATCTACATCAACATTTCCAAAGTTATTCAGATAATCGGTATAAAGTGTCAGATTATTTTTAAGATTAACGTTTTTCATGATCGATTTATTCCATTCGCTGGTAAACAAAAACCCCAGTTCGTTTCTCGATTTTTTTCCTGCTTTCAGTAAATTTCCATCAGCATCGAAAATACCACCTTCCAAACCAAATTCACCTTTATTTGCCAAAGTATTATCCAAAACAAACGTAGATTTCAAGGTAAGCGGCGAAATATAAGCTTTAAAGTTGTTTTTGAAATATTCGGAACCGATACCCGCAAAAAGATATGCCGGCGCAAATGCACGCGAAATTGGATCTTCTACGTTGGGATACGCGTAACCGTTCGCCATTTGGGTATTCAGCGTCATTTTTGCAGAATAATACCAGTTTGATTTTACCGATGTTTTATAACCGAAAGAGGAATTGATGTTTAAAACGTCATCGGTTTTTCGAAGTTCCAAATTTTCTTGTTTATTTAAACCATAACGCACTTTTAATTCGTTCAACCACACTGTTCGTCCTTTTTCATATTTTCTTGTAAAATCGCCTTTAACGATGCCCGAAACAGAACTAAAACCACCGGCATTCCAGTTAGAGAAGGTTCCTTGGTTGATATCTAATCCCAAACTGTTCGTTTTTTTCCAGAAACTTACTTCAGATCGAATCGGAGACAATGCATCATACGGAATTTGCGAATTGGCACGCGGTAGTCTGTCATAAACAAATCCGGTTGGTTTTGATATTAAAAAGTATGCCAGATCGGTATTTTTGTTGCGTTTGGTAACTTCGAACGTTGAAACAACAACCTGTTGCACATCGCCCGATTTTAAATTCATGAGTACCGAATCTTGCAAAACCATTTTAGGTTCTACCGTAATTGGTCGTAAAAAAAGGGTATCGTTTCTTTTTACCAGCGTATCAAAAACCGAAAACTGCGTTCTGTAAAAAGTATTTACATCTGTACTTGTTTTTTTTATGTGCAGAGAATCCAACGGTTGCGAGAAACCAACTGCCGACAATAACATAAAAAAAACAATTATCTTAAATTTAAACATTACGTATTTTTTTAAATAAATTCTGCATAGATTCCACATCTAATCCACACTGCTTAAGCTGTTCGTTCACCGTTGCGTGTTCTATAAAAACATCGGGAACACCTAAATTTATTACCTTAACATTTATATTGTTTGCCAAAATAATCTGATTGATTACACTGCCAAAACCGCCTTTAATTACTCCTTCTTCTACCGTAATAATAGTTTCAAAACCTTTAATCAACTCCACAATTTCTGTTTCGTTTAAAGGTTTTATTTGTAAGAAATGATGCACCGCAAAGTAATCTGTATCGAAACTTAATGCTTCTAAAACATTTTCTAAAATGGTTCCTGTTGAAAAAACGGCTGCTTTTTTTCCTTTTTTTATCGATTGAATTTTAGAAAGATCGACTGTTTTAAAAAGAACTTTCCAATTTTCGACAGATGAATATCCGCGTGGATAACGAACTGCCACCGGCTTTGAATTATTATTCTGCAACGTGAATAAGGTTTGACGCAATTCTACTGCATCTTTCGGAGCCAAAATGGTAAGGTTTGGTATTGCCTGTAAATACGCAATATCAAAAACGCCCTGATGTGTTGCACCGTCTTCGCCCACCAAACCGGCACGATCTATACAGAAAATAACCGGAATATTCTGCAACGCCACATCGTGAATCAATTGATCGTACGCGCGTTGCAAAAAAGTAGAATAAATGGCGCAGAAAACAGTGAAACCACTTAATGAAATGCCGGCTGCCAATGTAACCGCATGCTGTTCAGCAATACCTACGTCAATAGCGCGTTCAGGAATTTCGTCCATCATGTATTTTAGCGAACTTCCCGTTGGCATTGCAGGTGTAATGGCAAATATTTTGGAATTTTGCTGCGCTAATTCTAATAAAGTCAGTCCGAAAACATCCTGATATTTTGTAAACTTCTGTGTATTATTTTCAAGCAGATCGCCTGTAATTTTATCAAATTTTCCCGGCGCATGATACAACACCTGATTTTCTTCTGCCTGCTTTAACCCTTTGCCTTTTGTGGTGGTGATATGTAAAAACTGTGGTCCGCTTTTAACTTTCAATCTTTGCAGTTCATGAATCAATGCTTTTAAATCGTGTCCATCAACCGGTCCCACATATTTAAAATTCAATGATTTTATCATGTTGTTACTCTTTGGATTTTCGCCTTGCTTTACCTGCATTAAATAGCTTTTCAACGCACCTACACTCGGATCGATCCCAATAGCATTATCGTTTAAAACCACAATTAAATTGGCATTTGTAACACCGGCATGATTTAAGGCTTCAAACGCCATTCCCGAAGCAATAGATGCATCACCAATAACCGCAATATGCTGAATATCGTCCTCGTTTTTCAATTTGCTGGCAATCGCCATTCCCAAAGCTGCCGATATAGATGTAGATGAATGCCCAACACCAAAAGCATCGTATTCGCTTTCGCTGATTTTAGGAAATCCGCTCAATCCGTTTTTTTGTCGGTTGGTTTCAAAATCGGCTTTACGACCGGTTAAAATTTTGTGCACATACGCCTGATGTCCCACATCCCAAACCAATTTGTCAATAGGTGTATCAAACACGTAATGCAATGCAATGGTTAGTTCTACAACACCCAGACTTGCACCTAAATGACCGCCGTTTACCGAAACAACATCGATAATAAACCTACGGATTTCATCTGCCAACTGTTGCAGCTGTTCCAAGGTTTTCGATTTTAAATCGGAAGGAAATTGAATTGTTGGTAAAATTGGGGTCATTAACTTTTAAATTATTAAACAAATTTACAATAATATCTTATTTTTGAACGAATAATTTACTGATTGAAATGCTGTTGAACGACGAATATTTTATGCGGATTGCTTTAAACGAAGCAAAAGAAGCGCTTTTAAAAAACGAAATTCCTATTGGAGCGGTTATCGTGGCGAATAATTCCATAATAGCGAAGACGCATAATTTAACCGAAAATTTGAAGGATGTTACCGCTCACGCCGAAATGCAGGCAATTACAGCTGCAGCAAACGCCATTGGTGGCAAGTATTTAAAAAACTGCACCATGTATTTAACGGTTGAACCTTGCCAAATGTGTGCCGGTGCGTTGTATTGGAGTCAGATTTCTAAAATTGTGGTTGGTGCACAAGATAATAAACGCGGGTTTACCACAATTGGCGGACAACTGCACCCGAAAACGGAAATTGTTTACGGTGTTTTAGAAGATGAATGTAAAGAATTGATGCTGACTTTTTTTCAGAATAAAAGATAAAAAACTGTTTAACAAACACTAATTTGTCAAGCTGAACTTGATTCAGCTTCTCATAAAGTTTTTAATCAAAATAAATGAGATTCCGGATCAAGTCCGGAATGACAATAGTTAACTTTCCTAAACAGCTTTCTTATTTAGTTCTCGATACAGAATTCCTCCGCTTCTCTTCGAAATTCTTACTCGAACTGACGTAAAATTTAACTTATTTAAAAATCTACGAATTAAAAACGATATCCGACAGAAAGTTGCATTACGCGGTTTTTCCAGTCAACATTCGGTTCATCGATAACATTTGTCATTCCGGCATTGTAACGCGCAGAAATCATAAAGTTTAATGGTAAATTGACACTTAAACCAACATTCAGCGAAAAATCAAAGTCATTGAATTTAGTACTGTCCGGATTTAAGTCTGAAAACTTAACTTTCGAATCGGTTAAAAATCCGGCTTGTGGACCTGCTTCAATGGCAATTCCGTTGGTAATATAATACTTCAACATTAACGGCACGTTTACATAACTTAAGTTAAAATCGTGTTCAACGGTAGCGTTTTCAAATGTAGTTTTCCATTTACCACCTGCTGACGAATAATAAACTTCGGGCTGAATGGCAAATTTGTTAAAACGAATTTCTGCAAATGCACCCACGTGAAATCCATTAATGGAATTATTGTCGTGAAAATCCTGCCAGCTTTTCCCTTCTAATTTTGCATTGTTGTAACCCACTTTAGGTCCGAATGAGAAATCTTGCGCCTGTACTGCATTTCCGCATAAAAACACAGTAAAAAGCATTGTTATAATTTTAGGTAACTTTTTCATAGTATTGGGCTTTATGAATTATTTATCAAATTTTAATCCAAAGCCGAAGTTACTCAAAATAACACAAACATGTTACTGCGCAAATTATTAAACTGTAACTTTTTTCCACAAAAAAACCGCAACAAATTGTTGCGGTTTTACTTAATATCTTTACTTATTAGAATTTGTAACCAACAGAAACTTGAATGACTGCATTTTTAGTATCTAAAGCTTCAACATTAATATCAACATCTCCAAAATTTAGTGTATTATCTTTACCTACTTTTGACAAACCTAAATTATAACGAGCTCCAATAAAAAAACCATTATCTAAATTGAAACTTGCTCCAGCGCCAACACCAAAATCAATAGAGTTAGAAAAATCTTTATCATCACTCTCAATTGACACGTTTTCACCCATGGAATTAATTGTTCCTTCCGTTTTTGCAGACATTAGAAAACCAACATAAGGTCCTGCTTCAACAGCAAAACTTGGCGCTATATAATATTTAGCCATAATAGGCACATTAATATAATCAATTTTAGATGTAGTATTTGTAGTTACATTCACACCCATAACATTTCTAGTTCCTTCACGTTTTGCCCCTTGAGCCGAATACAGAATCTCCGGCTGAACAGCGAATTTTTCGTTGAACTTAATTTCTGCAAATGCTCCCACATGAAAGCCGATTAACATTTTATTGTCATTTGCATCCTTTCCACTTATATTAGCAATATTAACACCTGCTTTAGGACCAAATCTTACTTCTTGTTGCGCTAATGCACTTGTAGAGAATGCAACTAACCCTAAAAGGGTTAAGGTAATTTTTTTCATAATTGTAATTTTTAATTTTCAACAAATATAATTATGTTATATAATTTAACGAAAAAATATAAAAAATAAAACCGCAACAATATGTTGCGGTTTAACTAAATATCTTAATTATTAGAATTTGTAACCAACTCCTACTTGGATTACACCGTTTTTAATATCATCTGTTTGAACTGTAAGAATTCCTGCTGGTACATCTTCATTAGCTTTTGATAATCCTAAATTATATCTCGCTCCAACAAAAAGTCCCATAGGTAAATCATAAGCTAAACCAACACCTAAACCAAAGTCAACAGATTTATAAGAATCTTTAGCATCAGCCGTAACATCACCAACCTTTGTTTCAGATTTCATCAAGAAACCAACGTACGGTCCTAATTCAGCCGAAAAACCCTCTACTATGTAATACTTTGCCATAATTGGCACATTAATGTAGTCATTCTTTACCTCACTCTCAATAGTCCCTAATGGTGTTACTATTGAACTTTTTGCTCCTTGAGCTGAATAAAGAACCTCTGGTTGAACTGAAAATTTTTCGTTAAATTTAATTTCTGCAACAGCACCTACATGAAAACCAATTTTCATTTCACTATTGTCTAATCCAGACAAATTAGCAATATTAACGCCGGCTTTTGGACCAAATTTTACTTCTTGCTGCGCTACTGCAGTTGTAGAGATAGCAACTAAACCTAATAAGGTTAAAAAACTTTTTTTCATAAACATATCTTTTAAATTTTAATAACAAATATAACAATTAATACATTTTAACAAAATATTTCAACTACTAATTAATCGATATGTTAACAATTAAGAATTAGTACAAACAAAAAATGCCGAACGTAGGTTCGGCATTTTTTTATTCAATCTGGTTTCCTTGTTTGTCAAAGAAATGGTATTCTAAATAGGTGTAGGCATCTCGCGGTATAATTTTTATCCAACGTTTGTGTTCTAAAAACCATTTAGCACGTACCGACGGTAAACCTTTTGTAAGATACGCAGCTATAAAAGGGTGCGCACTTAAAACCATAGTTTTATGGTCTTTAACAATTCTTTCTAGGTCAGCTGATATTTTATCAATAACTAAAATTGGAGCCTCAATTTCTCCTTCACCGTTATGGTCAGGGTTTTCTTCTTTTGTTTTGATAGAAACTTCAGGTCTAACTCTTTGTCTAGTAATTTGAATTAATCCAAATTTACTAGGAGGCAAGATTTTGTGTTTTGCTTTATCATCGCTCATTTCTTCTTTTAGGTAATCGTATAAAACTTTACGATTTTCGGGATTACTCATATCGATAAAATCGACTACAATAATTCCGCCCATATCGCGCAATCTTAACTGGCGTGCAATTTCTGATGCGGCGATCATGTTTACTTCAAGAGCTGTGTCCTCTTGAGATAGAGCTTTGTTTGAGCGGTTTCCGCTGTTAACATCGATAACATGCAAAGCTTCGGTGTGTTCTATGATAAGATAGGCTCCTTTGCTCATAGATACGGTTTTACCGAATGAAGTTTTAATTTGTCGTTCAATATGATATTTCTCGAACAACGGCACTTCTTTGTTGTTATAATGCTTTACAATGGAAACTTTTGAAGGGGCTATTTCTTGCAGATAGTCCTTCGTTTGGTAATAAAGTTCATCGTCATCTATATGGATTCCGGTAAAAGTATCATTAAAAACATCGCGCAAAATGCTTGATGCTCTGTTTACTTCGCCAAAAACTTTTGATGGGTGATGAGCTGTGGTTAAACGTTTACAAAGTAAAATCCATTTATCCATTAAACCTTGTAAGTCTTTTTCTAATTCTGTAACATTTTTGCCTTCGGCTACTGTACGAACAATAACGCCGAAACCTTTTGGTTTAATAGTAAGCATCATTTTTTTAAGACGCTCTTTTTCTTGTTTTGATTCGATTTTTTGTGAGATCGAAACACGTTCGGAAAAAGGAACCAATACTAAATAACGACCGGCAAGCGAAAGTTCTGAACTAATTCGCGGACCTTTGGTTGATATAGGTTCTTTAACTATCTGTACTAAAACTGATTGGTTGGCACTTAACACATCGGTTATAACGCCGTTTTTATCAATTTCAGGTTCAAAAGGAAATTTTTTAAGAGTGAAATCATTTAATTTACCTGCAGTTACAAGTTTTGTGAACTTCATAAGCGTAGGAAGGTTTGGACCCAAATCGTGGTAATGTAAAAAGGCATCTTTATCGAAACCAACATTTACAAACGCCGCGTTTAAGCCAGGAACCGGTTTGCGTATTTTTGCTATAAAAATATCGCCTACCGAGAAACCTTTTTCGTCTTCTCTGTCTCTGTGTAATTCTACTAATTTCCCGTCTTTTAATAAGGCAAAATCTACTGTATTGGAACCAGACCTAATAATTAACTCTTTGTTCACTTGGTACATTTTTATCCATACTATTTCAGTTGAAAGTCGAAAGTAAAAAGTTGAAAGTCCAAAAACTTAAAACTTAAAACCCAAAACTAATAACTTAAAAGCACAGATGGATTAAACATTAAACAGGTATTACCCTTTCTTTTAAAATAAAATTTAAAAGATTTTTCAAAGAACTTTTTAATTTGTAATAAAAGAAAAAGTAGTTTAAAACTACTTTTTCTTCTTGTGACGGTTAGCTCTCGCTCTTTTTTTACGTTTGTGCGTAGCTACCTTATGTCTTTTTCTTTTTTTACCACTTGGCATAATCTTGTAGTTTTTAAGTTAGTAATTATTTATTTTACGTCTGTGTTTGTTTTAACACCTTCTACGAACACTTTAGCTGGTTTAAAAGCCGGAATGTTGTGAGCAGGAATTTTAATTGTTGTGTTTTTAGAGATGTTTCTTCCCGTTTTTTCGGCTCTAGTTTTAATAATAAAACTACCAAAACCTCTTAAATACACGTTATCTCCACTTTCTAAAGAAGATTTTACTTCCTCCATAAAAGATTCCACAGTTGCCTGCACATCACCTTTCTCAAGCCCTAATTTCTCTGAAATTTTAGCTACAATGTCTGCTTTAGTCATTATCTGTTTATAAATTAATTTGTTGTCTGTTTTTTGAGTGTGCAAATATATTAATTTAATTATAATATCTACCGTTCAATGCATTAAATTTTAATGAAATAAACCAATATTCTTTATTACCATTGGTTTGTTATAACTGCTAAACCACCACTTTTTCTATGTACGACGAGTTCATTGCCCGCAAAGCGCCCATATAATTTAAAGTAAATTCTAAATAATCGCCTACTTTATATTTTTTGTCGTTAGCCTGTAAATCAACAATAATCATGTCTGAACTGGCGCCAAAAAACTTTATATTTTCATCTTTAGGAAAGATATTTGCCTGATCTACATCTAAAATACCCAAATCTAAAATGGCACGGAACGATGTTTTTCCGATTTCCTTTTGATCGAAAGTAAATGATTTTCCTTCTAAATTAGTTCCAAAATCACCTTCGGGAACTTTAGGTTTTTCAATCAGTTCAATAATTTCTGCTTTCAGAGTAAAAATATCCTGCTTTAGCAGATTACTTGGTGCATCTTTATAAACATCGGTTCCCTGATAAAGCGTTTCCCCTACCCTGAAATGATTTACACCAGCCGGAAGTTTGTTTTGAAAGATCAAAGGAATTGTTACGGAAGATCCGCCAGAAACACACGGTATTTTTTTGTTGAACTTCGCCTCGATCAACTGTTTGTACAATGAAAGCTGAATTAATTTATCGGTACTTGGCAACACGCCATACAAACAAGAAAGATTGGTTCCAATCCCCGTTACTTCGATATTTTTCAGCTGAAAAACCTGATCGTAAAATGATATAATATCATCACGCATTACACCTTCTCGCAACTCACCCAATTCAATCATAATAATAATTTTATGGATTTTGTTTTGCTTTTGGGCTTCGTGCGAAAGCAGTTTAATGGTTTCAATATCAGTATTCATGCTTATATCGGCATATTTTACCACCGAAGCAACCGACCGTTTTGGAGTTGGCTTAATGTAAATGGTTTCAACCTTGGGATTTATTTTTTTGATCGCTTTTAAATTGCTAACGCGTGAATCACATACCTGATTGGGCATTAAACTTAAAACTTCTTTCAAAAAAAGTTCGTTTCCGCAGAGTATTTTGGTCACCACAGACCATTGAATTTCTTTTAGTTTAAAGAAATAATCTAAACGTTCAAAATTGTATTGTAAACGTTCTTTGTGTAAAGTAATTATCGCCATAACAATTACTTGTTTAAGCGCATTTCTAAATACTTGTTGGTAAAACCTAGCTTTTCGTAAAGTTTTATTGCAGGATTGTCTGGTTCTACGTGTAGGGCAATGTTTCCTTGGGCGTTATCAATTGCATGTTGCATTAGTGCTTTACCAATACCTTTTCCGCGTTGATTGGCATCGGTTGCAATATAAACCAGAATATTCTCGGGAATGTAGTCTTTCATGCCGGTTTCGTTAACAATCACAGCACCTGCAATGTTGTTTTCTAACGAAGCGGTTACGATGAATCCACCGAAAGAAGGTGTTTCGTTCAAGGCATAGTTCATGCACTTTTCGATATCCTGTTTTGGATCGCCGTATTGCTCTAAATTTTTAAATAGAAAGTTTAAAATTGTTTCTTTTTCATTTTGATCAGGTTTGTTTTCTTGACTGTACGTCTTGATTTCTAACATATTCATTTTTTTAATTTCTACTATTACAAAGTTACTCATTTTAAATTAAACCCTTTTTTAGGCTGATCTTCCACACTTTTATCGTGTATCTTTGCACCTTAAAATTGTATTGATGGATTTTACCCACCAACTGCTTAATTGGTATAAAAAACACAAGCGGAGTTTACCGTGGCGAACAACCACAAACCCTTACTACATATGGCTTTCTGAAATTATTCTGCAACAAACACGCATTGAACAAGGCTTGCCGTATTATGAGGCGTTTACAACTAAATTCCCGACATTAAAAGATCTGGCAACGGCAGATGAAGATGCGGTTTTAAAACTTTGGCAGGGTTTGGGATATTATTCTCGCGCACGAAACTTACATTTCACGGCTCAATACATTTACAACGAACTCAATGGCGTTTTTCCCAAATCGTATGCTGAAATTATCAAACTAAAAGGTATCGGTCCATACACGGCGGCGGCAATAGCATCGTTTGCTTATAAAGAACCGGTTGCAGTTGTTGACGGAAATGTTTTTAGAGTTTTGGCTCGATTTTTTGGAATTTATGATGATATCGCTATAACAAAAACCCGAGCTGTTTTTCAAAATCTGGCAAACGAACTGATCTCAACAAAACATCCCGATTTGTTCAATCATGCCATTATGGATTTTGGTGCAACCGTTTGTTTACCTGCAAACCCAAAATGTAGCAGCTGTATTTTTAACGAAAACTGTTTCGCTTTCCTGAAAAACGAAGTGGCACAATTACCCGTAAAAAACAAAAAGATCAGCGTTAAAAACAGGTATTTGAATTATCTTATTTTACGGAAAAACAACGAAATAGTTATTCAGCAACGAACAGAAAAAGACATTTGGCAACAGTTGTTCGAATTTCCCCTTATCGAAACTTCAACAGACAACGAAGAAGAATTTTTCCTGTATTTATCAAACCTTTATCCAAACAACTGCATAAAAAAAGTTACTGCAAATACCATCAAACACAAATTATCGCACCAGCAACTGCATATCAATTTTTATGAAATAAATGTTTCTGATTTTACTTCAAACCAACAAACATCGGCAATTCAAGATTTACATTTATATGCGTATCCGATTGTTATATGGAATTTTCTAAAAGATTTTTTTACGCTTGAAAAAATTTAGTATTTTTGATTGATAACGAACACATTTTATGTACGGAACTTTAAACAAAGTAACTTTAATTGGCCATTTGGGCGACGATGTAAAAATGCATTATTTTGAAGGCGGTAATTCTATTGCGCGCTTCTCTATTGCTACCAACGAGGTTTACATTAATAAAACTACCAACGAAAAAATTACTTCTACAGAATGGCATAATCTTGTTTTTAGAAACAAAGCTGCCGAATTGTGCGAAAAATATTTAAGCAAGGGTGATAAAATTTATGTAGAAGGAAAAATTCGTACGCGCAACTGGCAAACCGAAGACGGTACTACAAAACACACGACCGAAATTCAGGTTACCGAGTTTATTTTTCTGAACGTAAAAAAAGAAATTGATGCTAAAACCAAGGCAATGAAACATGCCGAAGAAGATAAATTGAACAATTTTGAAGTTCCTAAAATTTCTGATTACGACAAACTAAACGATATTCCATTTTAATTAATTAAACTTTTCCCCTTTGGATCCCGACCCCGCCACATTACAATTACTTTTTATAGCTTTCACAACCATTTGTTTAGTAGCTTCGTTATTTTTTGTTGCATTGTTTGCAGCAGTAGAAGTTGCGTACTTTTCAACATCTAGAAATCGTTTTGAGCAGCTTTTGGCATCTTTTCCGCAAAAAGCAAAAATGTATCAAAAATTACTCGATAAACCCATAAAACTTCAGGTAACCATTAATCTAAGCAACACCATTTTCAAGGTTTTGTTTTTGTGGAGTTTGTTCGTTATTTACAACCATTTCTTTTATACACGTTTTTGGGGAATCATCATTGTAGTATTAATTGGCACTTTTTCGTTGGCATTATTTGGCGAAATTTACCCAAGAATTTACAGCTCGCGCCAGTTAAACAAAGTGGTTGTAAAAACAATTACACCTATTTATGTTTTCTGCACCGTTTTAACGCCTGTAACCTGGATTTTTAGAAAAGCCAACAGATTTATAATGGGAAAGATCGACAAAAAAGACGATTCGTTTTCTATGGAACAATTGTCGCAGGCTTTGGAAATGACCGATTACAACCCGGCAAACGAGGACGAGCAGCGAATTTTAGAAGGAATTGCCTCTTTTGGATCAACCGAAGTTACACAAGTAATGACTCCGCGTATTGATCTTTTTGCGATAAGTGATGAAGAATTATTTCATGAAATTCTGCCTCAAATTATAGAAAAAGGCTATTCGCGTATTCCGGTTTATAAAGAAAGTATCGACAATATTACGGGCATTTTGTACATTAAAGACTTGATTCCGTTTTTGGATAAAAAAGTTTTTCAGTGGACAACTCTTTTGCGCGAACCTTATTTTATTCCCGAAAGTAAAAAGTTAGATGATTTACTGACAGATTTTCAGTCGGACAAAAACCATTTGGCGGTCGTTGTTGATGAATTTGGCGAAACCGTGGGAATTATATCATTAGAAGATATTATTGAAGAAATTGTAGGCGAAATTGCCGATGAATTAGACGAAGACGATAAATTGTATCAGAAACTAAATGCAAATGTTTATATCTTTGACGGAAAAGTATCGATTCTTGATTTTTGCAGAATTTTAGATATTGACGAAGAACCGTTTGAAGAAAGCAGACAAGATGCCGAATCGTTAGGTGGGTTTTTACTGGAACAGTTTGAAGATTTTCCAAAAATCGACGATGTAATCACTTTTGAAAACTACCGCTTTAAAGTTGTAAGCATTCACAAACGCAGATTAGAAAAAATTAAAGTAACCATTAATGAAAACTAGTAAATTTTTAATTCCCGCTATAATTGCACTGGCTTTAACAAGTTGTAAAGAAGATGCAATCCCAAAACCCGACGGTTATTTAAGTTTAGAATATCCTACAGCGGCGTATGAAACTTATACTGATCCAAGTGGAAAATTCAAATTCAACAAAAACAAATGGGCTGTTGTAAAACCCGATGAAAATTTTTCGTTTAAAATTGATTATCCTAAGATGAAGGCGAGTATTTATATGAACTACCGCCCGGTTAACAATAACTTGAATTTATTGTTGAAAGACGCACAAAAATTAACGTATAACCATACCATAAAAGCAGACGATATCCAAGAATCGATTTTTGAACATCCTGAAAAAAGAACGTACGGCATGTTTTATAAGGTAATTGGTGATGCTGCAACCAATGTACAGTTTTACGCTACAGACAGCACCAAAAACTTTGTAGTAGGTACGTTATACTTTTACTCTAAACCAAATTTTGATTCAATTTATCCTGCTACAAAATACATCGAAGATGATATGAAAGCCTTAATGGAATCGTTAGAATGGACCAACAAATAAAAAACTCTTGATTTCTCAAGAGTTTTTTATTTAGATTATATTCTGTTTTGTAGTTGCTTTCTTATCTTTTTTGTCTTTACTGCAACATCCGTCTTTTTTCTTTTCAGTACCTTTTTTGTCACCGCAAGATTTACCGTCTTTGTGAGATGAACAACATTTCTTTTGGTCTGTTTTATCATCTTGGAAAACCATTGCCATTTCTTTAGAAACATTTACATTTTCTACTTTATAAGCTCCGTTTGCAATTTCTTCTACCATTTTCTTGATAGCGTCGGTGTTTTGTTTCGCATCGTCAAACTCTACAGTTGCCGTCTTTGTATCAAAATCAACTTTAGCACTTTTCATGCCGTCCATTTTCGCTAATTTTCCTTCAATAACTTTTGCACAACCAACGGCACAAGACATACCTTCTACCTGAAATGTTGCTTTTTGCATAGTTCCAGCAACTTCTGTAGACGCTACTTTTTCAGAAGTTTCTGTAGTAACCGCTTCTTTTTGCTCGTTTGAAGTTTGTTTACAGCTTACCATAAAAGCAGCAGCCATAAATAATAATGATATTCCTTTTAATGTTTTCATATTTAGATTATTTAGTATTTGCAAAGATATTTATTTATTTTACTGATAATTGATTTTAACTTTTCTTTTTATTGATTAAGTAGTTATTGATTTTGAGCAGGTTGCTGTAAAGTATCAATCGATTTTTTATAAGCATCGTAATCTTCATCGTCCTCTGCCAAATCTTCGTTCTTGTATTTACCCAGCTTAATATCCATTTTATCACTCGTTCCGTTTACCGTGATAGGAATTCCGATGATTCCGAAAGGTGGCAAGCCCAATCGCATGCCAATATTCATTTTCCCGTCTAACGTAACCTGACCTTCCACTCTCGGGCGAAAGCCTGCAACCTTGAATTTTGTACGTTCAATTGTCATTACATTATTGGCGATCGATGTTTTAACAACCACATTTTTCACATTGGCATCGCGCAAAGCATCCGTTTTTGTTTCGCTTGCAACCGCATTAAACAATTTAAAACCTTTAAACTGAATATTCTCTAAAATTAAATCACCCGATCCTTTGATCGATTTCATATTCGGATACATTTCCTGATTAAGCGTGCCTTGCAACTGATATTTCAAAGAAACCTGCCCCGAAGCACTTTCTGCAGCCGGAGCCATTTCGCGGAATAATGCCAATTGTTTGTAAGCTTTCTGAATATCGAACTGTTGCGCATCAATATCAAAACCAAACAACGCGCGTTTGCTGTTTATTGGCTGATACGTTCCGTTTAACAAAAACTGCGTATCAATTAAACCGAATTTTGCTTCGTGCAACGCCAATTTTTGATCGAACACTTTTAAAACACCGCTTAAATTATCTAACTGTAAATCGTTGAACTTTACTTTTTGAGCGTTTGCCGTTAATTCAAAATCAATTTTATCGGGAACCAAAACAACACTTCCACCAGAATTTGATGCAGATGTTGTTTTTGATGCGTTTGGATTTGCCGGCAACATAAACGAATTAACATCGATAAACTGTGATGTAACCGCCAATTTTCCTTTTAATGTAGCGTTCGGAGTTAGAAAATAATTGATATAATTTTCCAAATCGCCATTTAACACAAACGTTTGTTTGGCGTAGTTCATTTTAATATTTTCAAGCTTCATTTGTTTTCGGAAGAACTTGAATTTCCCTTCGGTAAAAACAAAATCGTGTGGAAAAAATTCAGACTTAATATGAATATCCTTCAACAATACAAAACCACGGTTGTTAAGCGACGAAGGATCATCTGCCCCACCTTTTCCTTTCAATTTCACATCGGTTTCCAACTGTCCGGAAACACTCAATCCGTCAATTGCAAAAACCTTATACAGATTGCCCAGATTCAGTTTTCCTTTTGTTCCGATATCGAATGTAAGGTTATTAAAATTGAACAGATTGGCATCAACCATAAAAGGTTCATTAGCAAGAACAAACGAAATTGGCAGTACATTTACCCGCAAATCGTTCAGCGAACCACGTGGCGATGAAATATGCGTTTCGAGATTAATTTTTTCCAACGGAAGATCAGGCAAGCTGTTGTAACGCAGATAACCGTTTTTAAGCTTCACGATTGATGTTGTAACAGGAATTTTGTTTCGATCCAGATCCAATCGACCTTTTGCTTTGGTATCAACGGTTAATTGTCCGCCAAAATCGACTTCTTTTATAGGAAAAATATTTTTAACGTTTGATAAATTTACAAAAGCCTTCAGATCAGTATCAGTATTAAAATCGATTAAATTATCAATTTTCAAGCGTCCTTTCACGTAATCATCTGCTGCTTTAATATCGATATTTTTAAGATCTACTTTGGTAGTTTTATAATTCCCACTAGTATTTTCTGTATTCAAATCAAAGGTTAAATAATCGATCGCCAAAGGCATTTCGCTCCATTTAAAATAACCGTTTGTCCAGTTTGCCTGAACATTGAATTTAGGAATCTCGGTAATTTCAGTAATTAAAATCCCTTGTTTGTTTTTAAAAGATTTCGTTGTGTAATTACCTTTTGCAGATCCATTTAAAACAACATCGCCTTTTAGTTGCATGCCCGAAATGGCAAGCGTTTGCCACAATTGCGTAACATTTAAATTAGCATTTAAATCGGCATCAACAAACATTGGAAATTTGTACAAAGCCTTGCCTTTTGCATGACCTTTACCCAGATTAAACGCGAAATCGGGAATGGTTACCGTTAACGAATCGGGGTTTAACTGTGGCAGGTTAAGTTCGGTTTTTGTGTGTAGATTTTCAACCGGAATGTTTTGAAACTGTTTAGCTGCGATCGATCCGTTGGCGATATCGAGCTTAATATTTAAATCGGGATTTGAAACGCTATCTTGCATTAATCCTTTTAACAACAAATAAATGTTCGATGTTCCTTTAAAAGTCATTCCGTCGTACCATTTCTGATATTCCTGCGGAACAAGCGAAAACAGATTTTCAAGCGACGCATTATTAGATTTTACATCTAAATTAAAATCGATTCCTTTTTCAAGAACTGCTACTTTTCCCAGAACATTCAACGGTAAATTCGCCAAAAGCAATTCGCTTTTATTGAACTCAACAGAAACAGGATCCAAATTCACCTTGGTATTTATGGTTCCTTTTAACGGTTTATGATCGACCAAAATGCTTTTATCTAACCCAAAAAACAGAGATTTTATATCGGCTTCGGTTTCAAAATTAATGTATTTGTCGGTTACCTGCACATTTCCGCTGATGTTGGTATTTTTGGTCTGAATTTTTATTTTAGATTGATCGTCCTGATACAGTACATCGGTGTTTTTAACGTGAATTTTATTCAACGCCAAAGAGAAAGAACTGTCTGTAGAAGGTTCGTCGGAAGATTTAAAAATAGCGAACGAAAAATTGCCCAGACTATCGGTTACCACATTAAATTTTCCTTCGTTTACATACAATTTTGTAAACTTAATCTGATCTGAAAACAGACTGAACAGATCGATCCCTAAATCGACCGAATTACTTTCAACTGTTTTAAGATTACCAAACTCTTTAGGCGCATTAATGCTTAAATCTTTTAACGAAACGCTTAAATTGGGAAAGTTTGTAAAAAACGATACGTTTAAATCGGTAAAATTTACGGGAGTAGTAACAAATTCGGCAGCTGCATCTTTTACTGCTTTTTCTATTTGCGGTTTAAACAACTGTGGTGCAATAAGCACCAAACCAATCAACACAAACAGTGTGATTCCGGTATATTTAAGACCTTTTTTTATTTTTGTGTTCATTTACAACAATACAATTTTTGCAAAGATAAGGCAGTTATTGCGATTGTTTAAGAAAATTTAAAGTGCAATGTCTTCGTTTTGATAAAATTATCGAGTAGAATGCGATTTTCGTTTCATTTTCGCAGATAGATTTTCCAATTTAGTTTTCACATCATCAGCCAATTCATTCTGACTAACATACATTCTAATCTGCATATTCAGTTCGTGCAGATAAACGCCCAATATTATTTTTTCAAGACCCAATCGTTCATGCAAATCTGTCAATAATTTTGTTTTATTTTCATTATCTGCAAAAGCACTGTTTTGTTCCAGCACCTTTGCAATTATAATTTTAAGTAGATTGTATTCGTCTGAAGTAAATTTCATTTTAAAAAATTAAAGTACGAAGTAACTAAAAAGTATCTAGAAAAGCTGTTATTTTTCTAAGATTAAAATTTCAACCCTGCGATTAGCTTCCCGTTCTTCTTCGTTTTGTTCAGGAATTGCATAAATAGGTTTCGATCCACCAAAACTTTTATACTTTAACCTTTTTTTATCGATTCCGCTTTTAATAAGATAGTTATAAACCGCTAAAGCTCTTTTACCAGAAACATCATGATCATTTGATTCAGTATAGCAACAAATATGACCTTGAATTTCTATTTTGAGATTAGGATTTGATCTCATTGTTTCTAACAATTCCTTTAGAACAGGGTATGAATGAGATTTAAAAACTGCTGTTCCTCCATTAAAATTTAGGTTTTTTAAATTTATTTTCTCACCAACTTTAGCAGAATATAGTTCCTTATCGAGATTTTTTTCTGAATTGTCTTGATCTTTCAAATAAGTAAAATAAACATCAACCCTTCTATTCAAATCTTGGACTTCGTTTTGTTTAAATTCTTTTCCAAAAGATTTTGTTTTAATTGCCTGATCAATTTTAACTTTCCCAGTTAAATAGCTTAAAACAGCATTGATTCTTTTATCAGAAAGTTCATTATTGTACTGATTATTTCCTACCCAATCACAAAAACCTTCAACCTTTAAAACAGTTAGATTTGGATGAATTTTTATCCAATCATCGATCTTTTGTCTTTCGATTTCAGTAAATTCGCTTTCATTATAATTAAAATAGAAACTTTGTTTTTGCTGCGAAAACCCTTTAAAAGTTATCAAGCAAAACAGCAATAAAATTAAACGCATATGTATTTTTTTAACATTAACGTTTTAAGATTTTGTTTTAGTATAGTAAGAAGTAATTAGATCAAAATAAAAAACCTCCAATTCAAATGAATCAGAGGTTTTTGTGCGGGTAAAAGGACTCGAACCTTCACACCTTGCGGCACCAGATCCTAAGTCTGGCGTGTCTACCAATTTCACCATACCCGCGGCGTTTTTGTTAAGAACTATTGTTCTTTTAAGACGTTGCAAATATACAAATGCTTTTTTATTCTGCAACAAAATTTCATTAAATTTTTATCATTATATTTGTTCTAATCAACTGCAATCATTCAATTCATACAATGGAAGTAATAAAAAATTACGTTCAACAAAATAAGGAACGTTTTATTAATGAGCTAATTGACTTGTTAAAAATCCCTTCGGTAAGTGCCGATAGCGCCTATTCTCAAGATGTTTTAAATACTGCCGATAAGGTAAAAGAATTTTTAGAAAAAGCCGGATGCGATAAAGTAGAAATCTCCGAAACTCCGGGTTATCCGATCGTTTATGGCGAAAAACACATTAACGACAACCTGCCAACTGTTTTAGTTTACGGACATTATGATGTGCAACCGGCAGATCCTATTGAATTATGGGATTCTCCACCTTTTGAGCCAATTATCAAGAAAACGGAATTACACCCAGACGGAGCTATTTTTGCGCGTGGTGCTTGTGATGATAAAGGTCAGATGTTTATGCACGTTAAAGCATTGGAATTAATGATGCAGACCGATACGTTGCCTTGTAACGTTAAGTTTATGATTGAAGGCGAAGAAGAAGTTGGATCGGCATCTTTGGCTTGGTTTGTTGAAAGAAATCAGGAAAAATTAAAGAACGATGTAATTTTGATTTCTGATACCGGAATGATTTCTAACACACAACCATCAATCACCACAGGTTTACGTGGTTTAAGCTATGTAGAGGTTGAAGTTACGGGTCCAAATCGTGATTTACATTCGGGCTTATACGGCGGTGCTGTTGCCAACCCAATAAATATTCTTGCACAAATGATTGCTTCGTTACACGACGAAAACAATCATATCACCATTCCAGGTTTTTATGATAAAGTGGAAGAATTATCAAAAGAAGAACGCGATGAAATGGGAAAACGTCCTTTTTCATTAGACGATTACAAGAAAGCATTGGATATTAAAGAAATTCACGGTGAAGCCGGTTACACAACCAACGAACGAAATTCGATAAGACCAACGTTAGATGTTAACGGAATTTGGGGCGGATACACTGGCGAAGGCGCAAAAACGGTTATAGCATCTAAAGCATTTGCAAAAATTTCTATGCGTTTGGTTCCTAATCAAGATTGGGAAGAAATCACCGAATTATTCAAAAAACATTTTGAAAGCATTGCACCGGCATCGGTTAAAGTTGTTGTGAAACCACATCATGGCGGACAAGGTTATGTTACACCTATTGATTCTGTTGGATATCAGGCTGCATCAAAAGCTTACAGTGAATCTTTCGGCGTAACGCCAATTCCAGTTCGTTCAGGTGGATCAATTCCAATTGTGGCTTTATTCGAAAAAGAATTAAAATCGAAAACCATTATGATGGGCTTTGGTCTGGATTCTGACGCGATACACTCACCAAACGAACATTACGGTATCTTTAATTACTTAAAAGGTATTGAAACTATTCCGTTGTTTTACAAGTATTTTACAGAAATGTCTAAATAAAAAAAGTCCACTTCAATTACGAAGTGGACTTTTTTTATCGTGTAAACTAAAATTATTTTGCAGCTTGTACAGTATCTTTTGCAACTGTTTCTGCAGCAGGCTCTGTTGCCGTAACTGTAGTAACTGTACTTGTTGTATCTTGTTTAACCAATGGTTGCTCTGGCGAAAGTTCTTCTTCTACAACAATTGATTTTGTTCCTTTTTGTGGTGTAGGATCAAAAAGTGCAGTATCGCAACTTCTGTGAATAAAGAAAATCAACACTACTCCTAACATCAAAGGAATTAGACTGTATTTAAGTGCATTTCCGCTTTTGTCTTGACCGTTATGACTCATAATATTTATAGTTATTTAGTATTCTGTTATATTAAAACAGCGCAAATATACTATCTTTTTTCAGCATATTTTATTAGTTCGTCTAAAATATTAACCGAAAATAAAAAAAGCAACATTTAAAATGTTGCCTTCTTTTACTAATTTCTTATACTTAATGCTACTTTTCTATCGGTAAGTCTTAATTCTTCTGATGCATCTGCCGGATGAACTGCAAATTCAGATCCATAACCTTCGGCACCAACAACCTGCTTGCCTAAACCTTTACCTTCTAAAAACTTTTTAACAGCCATAGCTCGGTCTGTTGAAACCTTTTTATTTATGGCTTCGTCACCGGTTTTATCGGTATAACCACCAATTTTCACTTTTAGTTCAGGATAAGCCGTTAAAATTTGTGCAATGTTATCTAACTGCTTTTGTGATTCTGGTAAAACATTTGCGGTGTTATGTTCAAAATTTAAATCATCGAAATTAAACCACTTATCTTTCAACTGATCTTCGTTCATGGTTTTGTATTCGCCTTTATTTAAAAAAGCAACCATTTGATCTTCTATTCCATCGCTGTAAGCATTCAGTTTTACCTGATCGTTCACTACAATTTCCTTCGTTGTTCGGGTTGTAGTTACCGTGGTAGATGTATCGTTTTGAATGGTATCTTTAACAACCGATTCTTCTATTGTAACTTCTCGGTTACAGCCGCGATACAAAAAGAAGATCAGCACAATTCCCAAAAGCAGCGGAATTAAAATGTATTTCAACATGTTTCCGCTTTTATCTTTTTGTGGATCTGCGTAAGGCGATTCGTTGGTTTTAAACTGATCTTTCTCGTTATTGTTCACCACATTATTAATCACGGCATCGGCATGTTCGCGTTCTTCCATGCGCACAGCAGTTGGCTGATTAATTGTAGAATCTACGGTACCTAACGATCCAAAACCTACAGGAATCATAGATTTTAATGAAGTTAGATTGTTTGACATGACGCCATTTATTGTTGAAAGATCGAAGTTGGCATCCAAGCCTTTATAATAATCGATAATTCCCAAAAACGCAGTTTTTAATACGCTATGTGCCGATGTTTGAGAAATGTTTGAAAACGCCGAAATTCTTTCTACAAATTCCTGCTTATCTGTTCCCAAAAAATCGTCTAAATAAGAAGCTGTTTTTTCTAATTTAAACTCGAATTCGTTTACAGAGTTTGCAAAAACATTCTGAATTTCGCTAAACATTGATCTTAAATACGCATCGCCTTTATGATGCATTTTTAAAAGTAGTGCCGGAATGGCAACATCAAAAGCATTGTTTATTGATGCTTCTGTTTCGTTTGTACTAACAGCCAAACTTGAAATAAAGTCGGGCGAAATGTACTGTTTGATCTGATTTACTAACGGATTTTCCATAACAATTTGAATTTTCTTTTCTTAAAGATACAGCTTTATTTGATTAATCTTCAAAAAGTTAACATTAAAAAAAAAGCTATTTATTTTTTTGTTCGATCCACAAACTCATGTACTTAACAGCCTGTAAACCATTCTGCCACAGTATTTTTTGAATGAATAAATTGCTTCTATGAGTTTCGGTATTTGCATAAATTTTCAAAACAGTATCTTTTAAAATTCCGCTCCAAATTCTTTCAGAAAACTGATTGTTTAAAATATCAAATCCGTTTGCTACTGCCCTATTCCACTCCGTTTCATCTCCGTACAATTTGCAAACAGCATCAACAAAATCTGTTTCGTTTACGGCAATAAATCCACCCCAATTTTCAGCAGACATTCCTTCTGCTCCGATTTTAGAAGTTACGCTTGGCAATGCGTTTCTAAAACCATCAACAAATTTGCCTTTTAAACCCGCACCAAATGGAATTGGTGCAACCAAAACTCGATATTTTTGCATGATTTCATTCACATCATCGGCTTTTCCTTTAATGATGAAACCATCGTTTGCGTTGTTTAACTGAAGTGCTTTTTGCGATGCATACGCGCCATAAATATGAAGCTGAGTATTTGGCAATCGTTTTTTAATTGATGTCCATATTTTTTTAAGCTGAAGTACTGTTTGATAATTTGGTTCATGAATAAAATTACCAATAAACATAAAATCTTTCCGGCTATTAAAATCAGGTAGTTTCTCTTGTGTTTCGTTAGAAATTTTGGTTTCAATAAAAGGCAGATATAACAATTGTTTTGAAGGAATATTGAAATGATTGATCAGCAAATCATACTCAAATTTTGAAATAATGATCGATAAATCAGATCGATAAATTGACGATAATTCTCTGTAACAATCAGCCGTATCATAATTCACTTCTGTATTTGTCTTAAAAGCCGTAGTTCGAGATCTGCGAACAAAATGCAGATCTTCGGTATCTAAAACCGATACTATATTCGGAAAAAGCTGTTTTACGCGCCAGCCAAATTGTTCTTCGGTAATAAAT
This sequence comes from Paenimyroides baculatum, assembly GCF_008629655.1. GTDB lineage: Bacteria > Bacteroidota > Bacteroidia > Flavobacteriales > Flavobacteriaceae > Flavobacterium > Flavobacterium baculatum. The sequence goes on along the minus strand of NZ_VWSG01000001.1, from coordinate 248,695 downwards.
CGGTCGTAGACAACAACATCTGGAATTAGACCGGCAATAAAATCATTAAAAGACGAATCGTTTAAAACAATATCGTGCGTAATAACATTCAACTCGTCTAACGGATGAGAAGAAACAGATTTAGATGCTGCACAGGCAAAATGAATATCGTTTGATATTTTCTTCAATTCATCAATCAGTTGCAACATGCGCCAACCAGCTGCCGACGAAGTAGGTTCGGGCCAAACCAAACCAATTATTAAAACACGTAATTTCATAAAGCAAATATCGAAGTAAAATGTAAAAGATACTAACTGTGCAATTAATTTGTAAATTTGCAGAAATTAAGGTTTATGTTAGGACTTAAATTGTTAACCGATCCACGATGGGCAAATATTGCCGAAGATAATTTAGAAGAAATTTTAAGCGATCATGCGTGGTGCGAACAAAAAGCGGCTACCAATGCCATTACCATTCTTACGTACAATTCTGAACATGAAGATTTAGTTACTGCGATGACCGAAATTGCTATTGAAGAAATGGAACATTTTAAAATGGTGCACGATATTATTAAACAACGTGGTTTTACTTTTGGGCGCGAACGTAAAGACGATTACGTGAACCAATTGTTTAAATTTATGCGTAAAGATGGTTCTAGAAACGATGCTTTTATTGATCGTTTACTTTTTGCAGCCATGATTGAAGCTAGAAGTTGCGAGCGATTCCGCGTGCTTTCGGAAAATATTAAAGACGATGAATTAGCGAAGTTTTATAGAGATTTAATGATTTCTGAAGCAAACCATTATACTACTTTTTTAAAATTTGCGAAAAAATACAGTGAACGTCGAAATGTTGACAAACGCTGGAAAGAATGGCTTGATTTTGAAGGTCAGTTAATTCAGAATTACGGAACAAAAGAAACAATTCACGGATAAAAAAAACACCTCAATGAGGTGTTTTTAGTTTTCAAAAGTGATTGAATCGATTAGCTTTTCTTGTTCGTTGAATTTGTACCAAGTGCCAATTTTAGTCCATGTTTTTTTAGTTGTATAACTTTTCCCTATTTGACTAACTTTTCCGTTTTTATGATACAGCACATCTACAGAATATGGGTAAAAATATCTTTCTGACCGAAAAAGTGTATCGTTGTTGTAATATTTCCAAACACCTTTTTCTCGACCATGCTTATCATATTTACCAGTAATTAAACTCCTTTCTGTTTTTGTACCTGAAACATATTTCCATTTACCGACTTCTACTCCATTTTTTTTCTGATTGATTTTGCAGGAAAAAATTAGGAACAAAATAAGAATGCTGAAAAACTTTAGCTTCATAGATTCACTTTAATTTTTATTGGTAATATGAATGTAGAGCGTACAATTTTACCTTCATGCTCTGCAGGAATCCATTTTGGCATAGTTTTTAAAACACGAATCGCTTCATCTACTAAAACCTCAGAGTCTTCAGAAGTCCCTGTTATTTCAGAAAAACTACCATCTTTTTCAATGATAAATTTCAGCTTTATTTTTATTTCATTATTAGTATTCAACAATGGATCTTTAGGTAAATTGAATTTTCTAATAAATTCATTATAGAAAGTTTGTATGCCTTCAGAAGGCTTTGCTTTTTGTTGAACTAACTGCAGTGCTTTTTCAGAACTATCATAAGCGCTTGATACTTTTTCATCTATCTGAATTTCAGCATATGGCAAATCATTTTTTTTACTCTTACTGTCGGGCTGTAACTCCTCTTTATTAGTACATGCTACAATAGTTAATATGCCAGTAACTACAAAAAGTGTAAAAAACTTTGTTGCTAATTTTGTTTGTTTTTTCGTTTTAATTGTCATCATCATTATACGTTTTTGGGTTAATTTGTAATTAAAAGTTGATGCTAACAAAATATTTGTTTGTTCAATATGATCTATTAGTTTATGTTGATAATCTTTTACATTATCAATTTCTTTCAAAACCTCTTCGTCTGCTAAATATTCGTGATTCATCTTAATATTCTTTCTGTACAAGTAGACTAAAGGATGAAACCAGAAAATAATCTTCATTAGCTCAACCAACAGAACATCAAAAGAATGTAATTGTTTAACATGTGCCTTTTCATGCAGCCATATTGCTTTATTGTTTTTGAGATCGCTAAAAACTGCTTCGTTCAAAAAAACCGTCGTGAAAAATGAAAATGCTTGATTTTCTTGCGGAAGCTTACATACAGTTATTCCTTCAAAAGCTTTTTTCTGTGAACTCCTTTTTAGTTTTAGAATTTTGATTAATCCGATTATAAAATGAATCATAAAAGCAACAAAACCTAAAGTATATACAATCCAAATAACATCAAAATATCCATAAGAATATTGAGTAGTTTTATTGCTGATATCTACCACAACTTCATTTAAAACATTTATGTTACTTGAAGAAACACTTTGCAAATAATTCACATTTTCAAACAACAAGTTAAAAGGAATTAAAGGAATAAGTAAACTTCCAACAAATGTTAATAGTAAATAAGATCTGTTGAAAACATATATTGTTTTTTTGCTCAATATAAAATGATATACTAAACTAAATATCGACCATAAAAATGTTAATTGCAATAAGTACAAAATCATAACTACTTATTTTTAAGTTCATCATCTATTAAATCACGGAGCTTTTGTAATTCATCTTTTGTCAACGTGGCATCTTTTGCAAAAAAGGAAGCAAAGTGCGATGTTGAATCATCAAAAAACTGTTTAATCATATTTTTCATTTGTTTAGAAAAATAGTTTTCTTTCTTTACTATGGCGAAATATAAACGTGTATTTCCAATTTCGTCGTATCCAACGAAACCTTTATCAATAAGCTTTTTCACCGTTGTTGCAACGGTTGTTTTAGCAGGTTTGGGATCGCCGTAACTATCAATTAAATCTTTAAGAACAATTTTATCACGTTTCCAAATGTATTGCATGAGTTGTTCTTCGGCAGCTGTTAATTTCATATTCTATAAAATTAGAATTAGTTCTATAAAAATAGAACAATATTTTAAATAAAAAAACAGTCCAACTGTTTTTTTATTTTTATCGATTAATTCAAGCGTCTGATTACGTTATTATCACTATTATTACCTCTCGTTAAATTCACTGTTAACTGTAAATAGGAGTTTACTGGTTTGTTATCTATTCTTCCTGGTATCCACTGCGTTGCTTTCTCAATAGCTTTTTGAATATCATCATTACACAATGTAACCTCAGCTTTTACAAATTCCACTTTTGCAACTTTACCTTTATCTGTAATTAAAATATCAATAATAACCGTAGTATCTTTTCCCTTAAAAGATCCTCTTTTACAGTTTTTTGTAGCATCTTCAATCTGTTTAAGAATTACCGCATAACCGCCACGATAAGTTGCCATAACATCTACATCTCGATACACAGGAATTTCTCTAACAGTTACTTTTTTTTCTGGAGCAGCAGTTTGCGCATTTAAGGTTACCGAAAATAACACAAATAATAGGTAAGCAATTTTTGTTTTCATAAGTTAAATAAGTATGTTTTTATTATCTGCAAAAATACAATTTAGTTGCAAATAACATAATTTTTAATTTTTTGGATTTCTTTACTATTTTTACACAAAAAAGATTGAACACGTTTACCTACAAAAATACCGCAATAAATTATAGTGATTCTGGCAAAGGAAACACCATTTTACTTATTCACGGATTTTTGGAGAATTCTTCGATGTGGTTCGATCTTACGTCGCATTTAGATAAACGTTACCGAATTATTTCTGTTGATCTTTTAGGTCATGGTAAAAGCGATTGTTACGGATACGTGCACACAATGGAAGATCAGGCGGATATGCTTTTTGCTTTGATTTCTGAATTACGTTTGCGTAAGGTTTCGTTAATTGGGCATTCTATGGGCGGATACATTGCGTTGGCTTTTGCCGAGTTGTATCCGGATAATGTTCGATCGTTGATTCTTTTAAATTCATCTGCTCAACCAGATTCCGATGAACGTAGAATAAATCGTGACCGTGCCATTGATGTCGTAAAGAAGAACAGCAATGCTTTTACAAGAATGGCGACGCAGAATTTGTTCGATAAAGATGCACACAATCTTTTTCCTGAGAAAATTGAAGCATTTACCCAACAGGCTTTAAAAACTCCGTTACAAGGAATTATCGCATCTTTAGAAGGTATGAAGATCCGTATAGATCGTGAAGCATTACTGCATTTTAGTCCGTACCCAAAATTGATTATTGCAAGTAAAAACGACACCATTATTCCATTAGATGATATTAAAAATCAGGTTGCAGGCGCCGAAGTTACTTTTGAAATTATTCCCGGCGGTCATGTTTCAACTATTGAACAAGAACCCAAAATAGCTTCAATCATCACATCGTTTTTAAAGAAAAATAATTAAACTACTTTTTCTTCAAATACTGTTTCCGGATCTAAAATCGTATTCAATAAAGTGATTAATTCTGCTTTAAAATCAATCAATAAATCATCGGTAATAAACTCATATGTAGTTCTATCTTCTTTCAAAACAAAAAGCAAATAACCCGATTTTCTATTCTTAAGCGAATAAATCCCCGCCTGTATTGGCAAATGCGTACTGTTTTTATACATTAAACCGTACATGAGCAACTGAATGGCTTTTTCGAACTTTAAATCAGTGGTAATCCCGCCGATTTCTTTTATTTGAACCTGATTTAAATCTACTTTTCCAGTTTTATAATCAATAATTCTAAGAACATTGTTGCGTATTTCAATTCTATCAGCAATTCCCGATAATTTAACTGCATACGGTAATTTTACATCTTCTAAAACGGTTTCCAAAGTTTGCTCTAATCCAATTATTGTAACATCGTCACCACTTTCCAACATCTCTTTTTCAAGCATCAAAAAATGATACACGTTACGTTTTGCAACTTCAAACGCCAAGAGGTTTTTACCATGTTTATCTGCACTTTCGGAATAATTCAATTTAAACTGACTAACAATTTCTGACTGGTAATTTTGAAGCATTTCATCAACCATTTCAATGGTTAATTTTTGATCAATCACAGGCTTATACAATTCTTCCAAAGCACCATGAATAATGGTCCCCAAGGTATTTAAGGCGATATTTTCTTCCACCTCATCTAACTCACGAATACCCAAAACGCGCTGCATGTAGAACTGCATCGGATTACGCATGTAATTGCCGATTGCCGACGGAGAAAAACCTTTATCTGAAGCAATTTCTTTCAATCGATTCTGCAATAATTCCGATTTTTCAACCATTAGAGGTTCGCTAATACTATCGGGCGATTTAGCGAAATAATTGTTCACTTTTATGTTATGATTTACCTGCGGATCTAAAACCAATTGTGTTATAAATCGACTTTTTTCTCCAGCGTCCAAGCCTTCGGAATTTGAATTATACAACAGATAAATATTCTTTGCACGCAATAGCAAATGGTAGAAATGGTAGGTATAAATAGCATCTTTTTCTCTGAAAGTAGGTAAACCCAATTCCATTTTAACATCATACGGAATAAAAGAATTAGCCGATTTTCCTGCAGGAAATTTCCCTTCATTTAAAGAAGTAATAATTACATTATCAAAATCTAAAACCCGACTTTCTAAAACGCCCATTACCTGCAAACCTTCCAACGGTTCGCCTTCAAAAGATACTTCAGCCAAATCTGCAACTTGCTTGTAAATGGTCAATAATTGTTGGGCGTTTTCAATAACTTTATACTTTAACTGATAGTTTTTAATCTGCGTTAAAACCTGATGAAATGCGTATAAAAATGTAAGCGAAACATCATCCTTATTCTCTCGAAGATACGTTCGAATTTCAAAAACAATCTCTTCAATTCTGTCGATAATTTCAATAACATCAATATTCCAATCTTTAATAATCAACTGCAAAAACGGATTATCAGCGGGAATAAAATCTAACGTAGAGAAGTTAAAAAAAGATAAATTTCGTTTATTAATACCATCAACAACCTGCTTTGAAGCCGCCAAATTCTCAATTAACGAATGCGATAAAACATCTAAAACCTCTTTATGATAAAAAGTAGCATTGCTTTTTCCTCGGTTTAAAGAATTAACATGCATTTTAAAAAACTTTGCAAAAAACAACTGAATAGGATTCGATTTACTGTCGTAATTCATCGTTACATTCAGCGATGCAACCGTAATTGGCAAAGCATAAAGAACCGGAATCAATAGATTTTCTTCGGATAAAACAACTGCCGTTTTTTGCAGGTTTTCATTTGATTTTTGAAGTTCTTCTACGATTGATCCAACAATTTTTGCCTGACCAACCGATTTTGGCGTACTGATAATCTCGATATTTTTTGCTTGTTTGAATTCATCAACAATCCAATCATAAGGATGCGATTTATAGTACGACCAGTTTTGTTTGATTTTACGAGCGAAGTAACCCGCGCCGTGATCTGGATCGTTCAGAAAAAGAGCGTCGGTATCCCAATAAACTTTCGCTAAACCACTTTTAAATAATTTCTGTATAATTTGTTCTTCCGCCTGATTCAATGCATTAAAACCAGCAAAATAAATGGTTTTAGAAGTATTTTCTTTTATAAAGGCATCGATATTATCAACCGCAACTCTATAAACCAATCCTTGATAACCAGAATTTTGTTCAATTAAGTGTTTGGTAAACGCCTTGTAATAGGTCGGTAACTGGTCCCAAAATGTCAGATAATTATCTATTAAAGCACTTCGATCTTCTGCTTTAACTGACCAATGGTTGATATCATCGATGTTTTTAAGATAATCAAAAACATGGCTTGGTTTTAGCAAATAACGATCAATTTCATTGAAATCTTGCAGCAGTATTTTTGCCCAATTACTGAATTGTTCAAAATCTTGTTGTACACCTTTCGGGGTGATTTCTTTATAAACCTCATAAAATTCAAAAAGCTGTTCAACACCCGAAAGCATATTCATCTTTGAAATTCTTGTAATTAAATCTTCAATACTGATAATTTCAGGCGCAAAAAATGTTTTGGTTGATGTGCTTTTAAAAGCTTCTAATAAAAACAATCTTGCACGTTTATTTGGAAGAACAATAACCGTATTTGTAAAATTCCAATCACAGTCAGCTGCGATTTGCTGTGCTATTTTATGTAGGAAAGAAGTTGTATTCATTTTATAAAAATAAAAAAACGTCCCGACAAATCGGGACGTTTTCAATTTTATTTAAACTGTAAATTATTTTACTAATTTAATTTCTGTACGACGGTTATTAGCACGTCCTGCAACAGTTTTGTTATCATCGATTGGATTTTTAGAACCAAAACCTTGAGAAGATAAACGGTTAGCAGAAATTCCTTTAGAGATTAAATACTCTCTAACTGCATTTGCACGATCGTTTGATAATGGGTCGTTGATTTTATCAGAACCTGTACTATCTGTATGACCTTCGATTGCAAATTTAGCATTAGGGAATTGGTTCATTACTTTAGCCATATTATCTAACACTGCGAAAGATTGCTCTTGGAAAGTAGATTTACCTGTATTAAACAAGATTGTTTTACCGTACTCGTTTAATTGTTTGATATGCTCTTCTTTCACTTCTGGACATCCTTTGTTAGATGCAGGACCTGCAACTTCTGGACATTCATCATCTTTATCGAAAACTCCGTCACCATCTGAATCTGGCCAAGGACAACCGTTATTAGCTTTTGGACCTGCTTCTTCTGGACATTCGTCTTCTTTATCTGCAATTCCGTCTCCATCTGTATCAGGACATCCGTTGAATTCTTTTAATCCTGGCTCTTCTGGACAAGCATCTTCATGATCAGGAATACCATCACCATCTGTATCAGGACAACCATTATATTGGGCATCTCCAAATACGTTAGGACATTGATCTAAATGATCAGGAATTCCATCTGCATCAGTATCAGGACAACCATTAAATTGTTTTAAACCTGCAACTTCTGGACATTCGTCGTATTTATCTAAAATACCATCACCATCTGTGTCTTTTCCACCAAAACGGAAAGATACACCAGCAGTGTGTTGAAAATGCGAAGGAACTGAAACATCTTGTGCTCTTAGAACACCTTCGTCTTCAAACTGTTTCTTGTACGTAGAAGATAAGTTTAAACCAATGTTCTCAGACAACCAAAAAGTAACACCTGCACCTCCGCTTACATTACCTGATGATGCTTTACCTAAAAAAGCATAACCACCACCAACATGTACAGCGGGATCAAACCATTTAGAACCGATTAATCCACCGATGCTGTATTTGAAATGACCATCAACACCATAGTACATTAAGTCTGTTGCATCAATTCTTCTTTGACCATTAAAGTCTCCGTTTGCATCCCATCCGTTTTCCATAACAACTTTTTTCATTTTGTTTACAGATCCTGTAACACCAAATGAAACGTTAGCACCTAAATAACGAGACACATTTAAAACAGAAGCTGATGGTAAAATACTCCAGTTATCTGTTTGGAAATATTGACCAAAACGATCTGCAAAGTCTGTGGCAACACTTGAACGTCCACCGTCCAAAGCATTAACACCCACGGTAATAGCCCATGGCTGATCAGCATTTTGCGCTTGTGCAGCTGTTCCAGCTAGCAACAAAGCAGCTGCAAATACTTTTAATTGTTTCATAACTATTCAATTTTCTACTTTACGTAATATTTTCACAAAAATAAATTGTTTAAACGAATATACAAAATAAATTAGTGAAAGCTTTAACATTTTTATAAGATTTTTTTAAACTACCCCTAACTCTTTAGCTACTTCAGCGAACGCTTTGATGGCTTTATCTAAATGTTCTTGTGTATGTGCTGCCGATAATTGCACACGGATACGCGCTTTATCTTTTGGTACAACAGGGAAGAAAAAACCAATTACATAGATACCTTTTTCTAATAATTTATCTGCCATTACCTGCGATAACTTGGCATCGTACAACATTACGGGAACAATTGCAGAATCGCCATCAATGAAATCCAATCCGGCTTCTCTAAGTCTTTTTTTAAAGTAATTGGTGTTCCATTCTAACTGATCTCTTAACTTGGTATCTTTCTTTAGTAATTCGAAAACTTTTAATGATGCACCAACAATTGAAGGAGCTAATGAATTTGAAAACAAATACGGACGTGAACGTTGACGCAATATTTCAATAATTTCTTTTTTAGCAGTTGTATATCCGCCCATTGCACCACCTAAAGCTTTACCTAAAGTTCCGGTAATAATATCCACACGACCCATTACGTTTTTAGCTTCCAAAGTTCCTTTGCCTGTAGCACCAATAAATCCGGCTGCGTGGCATTCATCAACCATAACCATAGCATCGTACTTATCTGCTAAATCGCAAATTTTATCCAGCGGAGCAACCAATCCGTCCATAGAGAAAACGCCATCTGTAACAATCAATTTAAAACGACGACCATCAGCAACTGCTTGTTGCAACTGCTTTTCTAAATCTGCCATATCGTTATTTTCGTAACGGTAACGCGCAGCTTTACACAAACGAACTCCATCAATAATCGATGCATGGTTTAAACTATCAGAAATAATACAATCTTCGGCACCCAATAAAGGTTCAAAAACACCACCGTTTGCATCAAAAGCAGCGGCGTACAAAATAGTATCTTCGGTTCCGTAAAAATCGGCAATTTCTTGTTCTAATTTTTTGTGAATATCTTGAGTTCCGCAAATGAATCTAACAGACGACATTCCGAAACCATGTGTATCTAAAGCATCTTTTGCTGCCTGAACAACCTCTGGATGCGACGACAATCCCAAATAATTATTCGCACAAAAGTTCAAAACTTTTTCGCCTGTACTAATAGTAATTTCGGCATCTTGCGGCGATGTTATAATGCGTTCTTTTTTATACAAACCATTGTCTTTAATGGTATCGATTTCCGTTTGTAAAAACTCTTTAATAGCTCCGTACATAGTTATATGATTTGTTTTATTTTTAAGATTGATAGGTTACAAATTTATTATTTTTAAATCGTCTTGAATATACAATAGCGTCTTTTTTGCGATTTCGTAGCCCATTTCTTCAATTGCCAAGGCATAATCGTTAATTTGTTTGGTATATTTTGCTTGTTCTTCACCCGTTTTATAGTCGATGATATACGCTTTATTTCCGCTTATGGCAACGCGATCTGGTTTTATGTTTTTGAACGATTCATGCAAAATTGGTCTTTCGTTGTAAATGATATTTTCTTTATTGAAGAAAGGTTGTAAATCTGTATGCTGAACAATTTCTGTGATTTTTTCTGATATTTCGATTTCTTCCGTTGAGGGCAACATTCCTTTTGAAACTGCATTTTTAACCACAAAAGCGATATCATCAACCGTAATAATTTCAGCCAAAAGTTCGTGTATTAAATTTCCTTTTTCAATGGCGTGCTGTTGCTTGGTATCCCACATAATTGCTTCGCGCTTAGCAATTTTTATTACCGATTGATCTATTGGTTTTTCGACCGATTTTATCACGATTGGTTTTAAATGTTGATCGGTTTTTTCGGCAGAAACTTTAATTGCTTCTCCAAAAGGATAATTTAATTCATTTTCAGAAAATCGACCTAAATCTTCTAAATACGTCACAAAAAATGCAGCCAATGTATTTGGCAACGTTCCGGTTTTAGATCTTTTATAATTACTGATAATGTACAATTGTTCTTCGGCACGCGTTAACGCCACATACAAAACATTTAAATTATCCAACAGTTCTTCTTGCTTTTTTTGATCGAATAAACGTTGCGCTGTTTCGCCATACATTTTCACGTCGTTTTTTAGATCGACCAATGCTTTAGGGATAACCAATTGATCGTTTTCTTCTAAATCGACCCAAATTTTATCGCGTGATTTCGAAAAATCTTCATCGGCAAACGGATAAATCACCACCGGAAATTCCAATCCTTTTGATTTATGAACTGTCATTAACCGCACTGCATTTTCATTTTCAGGCGACGGAATGCTCAATTTATGATAATTCTGTTCCCAATAATTTAGAAAATCGGCTATTGTGGATTGATTTTTTACGGTTCGTTCTAAAATCAAATCCAGAAAATACTGTACATAAGCTTCGGTTTTTTTGGTCGGAATAAATGCCGAAACCATTAATTCTACCGCAACGTACAAATTGTTTTTACGGAGTTCTTTAAAGTTGATTTCAATGCCGAACGTTTTCAAATAATTCTGAAAATCGGTTTCATTATCCATCAACATTCCCTTCACGATAACATCGTGTACTTTTGCATCTTTCAGAATAAATCGTCCAACATAATATAAAATCAGTGCTTTTGCTTCTTTATCGTGGTTGTTCTTTAAAAATCGCAACAAATTCAACAGTAACTGCACTTCGGTAGCGTTATTGATCAACAAAGTTTCCGACGATAAAATTCGAATTCCGTTTTTTGTTAAATGATTTGCAACCTTAACGCCGTCTTTACTTTTGCGCGTTAAAACCACAATATCGCCCAACGAAAAACCTTGATCCAACACGCTTTCAATCGTTTTTAAAACTTCGCTCAGGTACAAATCGTCTTTTGTAACCTCATCGTCGACCAACAAATCGTTGTTTAAAAACGAAATATTTACGAAACCGCCTTTTCTGGAATTTGTGTTTTGATGCGAATAATTTTCGTACAGATTTTGATACGCTTGGTTATTGAACTGATTCGCCAGAAACTTAAAAATTCCATTGTTAAATTCGATCACTTGCGAAAAACTGCGGTAGTTGGTATCTAAACTTATGGTTGCTTTTGATGGATTTGAAAACGGATTTTCGCCATCGCTCAACTGCATAAACTGCTCTGCCTTGCCGCCGCGCCAACGATAAATTGCCTGTTTTGGATCGCCCACAATCATTAACGAGCCTTCTTTGCCAAAATCATCGGCTCCGGAAAGTGCGTTATCAATCAACGGAATTAGATTTTGCCATTGCATTTCGGACGTGTCCTGAAATTCATCAATAAAAAAATGTCGGTATTTTTCGCCCAACCGCTCATAAATAAAAGGCGCTGGCTGATTTTTTAATTCTTCGTAAATAATTTTGTTGAACTGCGATATAGAAAGAATCTGTTGTTCGTTCTGAATGCGTTTAATTTCGTTACTGATGGAATTCAACAATGAAAGCGGTACCAAATTTTTCAGGAAAGCTTCATAGAAATAAATCTTTCCAAACAGCGGATAAATCTTTTTTGTAATCGCCAATAAATCGGGAATTAATTGCTCTATTGCCTCTTTGTCTTTGGCGGTTTTATTGATTTTAATATCATCAAACTCGTAATATTTTTTGTTGGCGTTGTTGTAGTTTCCATCAACAATTCCTATTAAATGTTTTGGAAAATAACCACCGCTAAACGATTTATTGTCGATACCATTCGTTTCCAGCAACTGCAACGCATTTTGAGCCAACGCAACTGTTTCGGCTTTTAACTGATTGATCTGATCGTGCAACCAATTTTTTAGCGACAAGAACGTTTGCATTTCAATGTTCTCAAAAGCTTCCAGTTCTTGTTTGTTGTTTTCGTTCAATAACAAACGACCTATTTCCATTAACTCATTGGTAACATCCCAACTTTTATCATCATCGGCTTTACTGATTGAAAAATCGACCAATAATTTCGTCAATTCTTCATCAACACCGGCTTGCGCAATCAAAGCATCAACAGCTTCCTGCAACAACGCTTCGGTATCTAACGAAACTTCAAAATGAAAAGGCAGATTCAAATCAAACGCAAACGAACGAATTACTTTGTGCGTGAATTTATCAATTGTAGAAATATCGAAACCCGCATAATTATGAATGATGTTCTTTAAAATCTTTTTAGATTTTTCGCGAATATAGGCTTCGGTAAAAGTTGTTTCGGCAACAATTTGTTCCAACAATCGGTATTCTTTCAGCGGAATTTCGTTCAATGTAAACGCATAAATACACGAAACAATACGCGATTTCATTTCGTTCACCGCTTTGTTTGTAAAGGTAATTGCAAGCACATTTCGGTAAGCATCGTCTTTATTAGAATATCCCAACAAAATTTTAAGATACTCTTTTACAAGCGTATGCGTTTTTCCGGCGCCTGCCGATGCGTTATAAATGGTAAAGGCTTTTTTTTCCAAGATACTTTATAAAAATGTTAACAAAGAAGACACATAATAATTTTTGTTGTCGTTGTATTTTGTTTAAATTTGAAATAAAAATAATACTAATCTTTAAACTATTATAGTTATGGCTTTCGAATTACCAAAATTACCATATTCTTACGACGCTTTAGAGCCTCATATTGACGCTAGAACAATGGAAATTCACTACTCTAAACATCACCAAGCATACACAACAAACTTAAATGCAGCTATTGAAGGAACTGATTTAGCAGGAAAATCTATCGAAGATATTTTAAAAAATTTAGATTTAAACAACAAACCTGTTCGTAATAACGGTGGTGGTTTTTACAACCACAACTTATTTTGGGAAATTATGGCGCCAAACGCAGGTGGCGAACCAACTGGTGAATTAGCTACTGCAATTAATGAAACTTTTGGATCATTCGATGCTTTTAAAGATGCTTTTGCTAAAGCTGGTGCTACACAATTTGGATCGGGCTGGGCTTGGTTATGTGTTAAAAACGGTAAGTTAGAAGTTTGCGCTACTGCAAACCAAGACAACCCTTTAATGCCAGGAATTGGATGTGAAGGTATGCCTATTTTAGGTTTAGATGTTTGGGAACATGCTTATTACTTAAACTACCAAAACCGCAGACCAGATTATATTAATGCATTTTTTAATGTTGTTAACTGGGATGCAGTTGCAAAAAAATATGCAGACGCTAAATAATTAAATTAGTGTTTTAATAAAAAAATCGCCTTTAAAAGGCGATTTTTTTGTTTAATCATACAACTCCTCACCTTCGTTAACTTTATCTTTCAAATCAGATAAATTTCCTTTTCTTGATTTTTTCAATCCTTTTAAATCAGTGATTTTGTTTTCTGATTCAATCACTTTAATTCCTGCTTCTAATTTGTCTACTTCTAAAAAATAGGTATCGTAAACAACATACTTTATTCCGTTGTTTGTAAAAGCTAAATATTTTAATTCCATTGCAGAATTTTTAATACCTCCACCTCTACTCCAACCAGAATATTCAAACTTCTTAAAACTCGAAAAATCTTTTTCTTTAGGATATTCTAATTCAATTTTATTTTTTGAACCATATCTATAAACAATATACTTCTCGTCTTTATCAATACAAACCGACAATTGCTTACCGTTTTTCATTTTAAGTTGATAAACCAATTTTTCGTTTTTTAACTGATAGCTTGTTTTTGAACTTTTATCAAACTGAAATATTGAAAAGAATAAAATTGAATATAACACAACAAGTTTTACCATCTTCTTTTTCTTAAAAATATAAAAATTAACTTTACAATATATATCTACTTCAAAATAATTTATCAAACCGAACGGCAAACAACACTCGCACGCAACAAAATATCACTTTAACAGTTAAAAGATCGTAACTATTTGTCGTTGGTTATAAAATGCTTGATTTTAAATTTTTAGATTTGTAAAAAAGACCGTAATGGAAATTGCTTTTTATAGCTTATCAACCCTTTTAATTTTTGCATCGTTAATTCCGCTTGTACAAGATCAACATTGGTTTTTCAGGATTTTCGATTTTGGTAAAGTCCAAATTTTAGTATTACAATTCATCGTTTTCATTGCTGCCTGGGCGTTTCTGCAAAAAACCACCGGCTTTTACATTACACAATTAATTTTGGTAGGTTGTATGGTTTACGAAATTTATCTGCTGTACCCGTACACACCTTTTTATAAGATCGAAAAAAAGGTAAAAACCAATAAATCGTCTGAAAGCATTAAGATTGTTTCCACCAATATTTATCAGTTTAATAAAGAATACGATCGTTTTTTGAAGTTTTTAGAGAACGAAAATCCCGACATTATTCTTACAATAGAATCGAACAAAGATTGGGAAGATGCATTACAGGCTTTAAAACCGAACTATCCGTATTTTTGTGAAATTGGTTTAGAAAACACTTATGGAATGCATCTGTATTCTAAAATTGAAATGGTCGATTGCCAGAAACATTATTTTGTTGCAGACGATATTCCGAGTATTGAAGCTACTTTTAAAACAAAAGACGGCTTTGAGGTTGTGTTTTTTGGCGTGCATCCGCCACCGCCAAGTCCAACCGAAGAAGAAAATGCAAAAGAACGCGATGGCGAATTATTGTCGGTTGCAAAAAAAGTCAAAGAAAATCATAAACCTACCATAGTAATTGGTGATTTTAATAATGTAGCTTGGGCAAAATCATCGATATTATTCAGAAAAACATCAGGAACTATCGATCCAAGAATCGGTCGTGGTTTAATATCAACTTTTCATGCAAAATACCGTTTGCTTCGTTTTCCGATTGATCAAATGTTTCATACCACCGATATTTTTGTGGAAGAATTAAAAGCGATGCCAACAGTTGGATCTGATCATTTGCCTTTGTACTGCAAGTTTTTTATCGATAAAATAAACGACGATCAGGAAGATTTGGTGGAACATTTGGAAAAAGACGACCGCGAAGAAGTTTCTGAAATGATTGAAGAAGGAAAAGCCGAAGAAAGCGACCGCGAAACTGTTGTTACCGAATAATTTATTTATCTTTACCACATAAACTGCTAGTTAATGAAAGCATATATATCGGTTGATACAATTACAAGAAAATCTTTAGGAAAAGAAATTATTGCACTGGGCATGGCAATGAGTACGGCGAATGTGGAACAGTTTATCTTTGTTGATAAATATCCGTTTGAAGCCGGTCAGGAAGCCGACCTAATGCAGAAAGCTATGAAAGAAATAGATTCTAGCAACTTTTTAATTATCGAAGCTACATCGGTTAACGTTACGTCGTGTATCGAACTGGGTTATGCAAAAGCAAAGCGTAAACCTATTGTTTATCTGCAAAAAGCCGAAGCCGAAACTAACGAATTACTTTTTGCTTTAAGTAATTTCCATATTTTGTATTCAAGTCCCAAAGATCTGTTCGATCAGTTAAACGAATTTCTTAAAAACGTTTTACCGCAAAATTAATAAGCTTTGAAAATTTCAAAGCTCTTTTTTTATACAGCGGTTTCAATTTCGTTAAAACTTCAAAACATAAATTTTAATATATTTGTTTTTAATAATACAACTATTAAGCATGAAATTTAGTCAGTTTACCATTATAGCAATAGCCGTTGCGAGTTTAACAGCCTGCAACAAAACCGATAAAACAAGTAAATATAAAAGCGTTACAGACAGTTTACAAAGCGTGAAATTCGAAACAGAACAGTTCGCGGACGTTCAGGTCTTGAAGTACGATATTCCGGGTTGGGAAAAACTGACCTTGAAAGAGAAAAAACTGGTGTATTATCTGGCACAGGCTGGCTATTCGGGTCGCGATATCTTTTGGGATCAAAACTACAAATACAACTTAAAAATACGTACGGCGCTTGAAAATGTTTACAAAAACTACAAAGGCGATAAAAACAGCGAAAACTGGAAAAATTTCGAGATTTATTTAAAACGCATCTGGTTTTCTAACGGAATTCATCATCATTATTCAAACAGTAAAATCAAACCAGATTTCCCGCAAACATATCTTCAGAAATTATTGAAAGAAACAAAAACAAATTTAGACGCAAGTATTGTTGAAGTTCTTTTTAATGAAGTCGATGGCAAAAAAGTGAATTTAAACGAATCGAAAGGTTTGGTACAGGGTTCTGCGGTTAATTTTTACGGAAAAGGCTTAAATGCAAAAGATGTAGAACGTTTTTACGGAAGTATGATTCCTGCTGACACCTTACGACCTTTATCTACCGGATTGAATTCAAAATTAGTAAGAACAGAATCGGGTAAAATAGAAGAACGCGTTTGGAAAAGTGGCGGAATGTACGGTGCTGCCATTGATAAAATTGTTTATTGGTTAGAAAAAGCGGTAGAAGTTGCCGAAAACAAACCACAAGCCGATGCGTTGAAGATTTTGATTGATTTCTACAAAACCGGCGATCTTAAAAAATGGGACGATTACAACGTGGCTTGGGTAAAAGCTACCGAAGGAAATATTGATTACATCAACGGATTTATCGAAGTTTATAATGATCCATTGGGACATAAAGCATCATATGAATCAACAGTTCAGATTAAAGATTTCGACATGTCGGCAAAAATGGAAGTTATTTCCAAAAGCGCGCAGTGGTTTGAAGACAGTTCGCCTTTAATGCCCGAACATAAAAAGAAAAACGTGGTAGGTGTATCTTATAAAACCGTAATTGTGGCTGCCGAAAGTGGCGATACGTCACCGGCAACGCCAATTGGTGTGAACCTGCCTAATGCAGACTGGATTCGTGCTGAACACGGTTCAAAATCAATTTCGTTAGGAAACATCATAGATGCGTACAACAAAGCTGGCGGCGGCGATAAATTAAAGGAATTTGCCTTTGATGAAAACGAAATTAAACTATCGCAGCGTTACAGTGAACTGGCTGATAAACTGCATACGGCTTTACATGAAGTGATCGGGCATGCGTCGGGGCAATTAAATCCGGGAGTTGGTACGCCAAGAGAAACACTGAAAAGTTACGCATCTACTTTAGAAGAAGGTCGTGCCGATTTGGTTGCGCTTTACTATTTGTACGATAAAAAAATTCAGGATTTAGGGATGGTTGATAATTGGCAAAATCTGGGAATGACCGCTTATAACGATTATATCCGCAACGGTTTAATGACACAATTGGTTCGCATTGAACCGGGTCAGGATATCGAAGAAGCTCACATGCGTAACCGCCAGTGGGTTTCTGCTTGGGTTTTTGAAAAAGGAAAAGAATTCAATGTGATTGAAAAAGTGGTTCGAGACAATAAAACCTACTTTAAAATAAATGATTACGCGCGTTTACATGATTTATTCGGACAATTGTTGCGTGAAACACAACGTATAAAATCAGAAGGAGATTTTAAAGCTGCAAAAGATCTTGTTGAAAATTACGGAGTAAAAGTTGACAAACAACTGCACAAAGAAGTGTTGGAACGAAGCAAAAAATTCAACACGGCACCTTACCGCGGTTTTGTAAATCCGGTATTGGTTCCAATTACGAACGACAAAGGAGAAATCACCGATATTGTGGTAACTTACCCTAAAACGTTTGCAGAACAAATGTTGTATTATTCTAAAAACTACAATTTTCTTCCGTTAGAAAATTAATCATAAAAATACCGCTCATAAAAGCGGTATTTTTTTATTTTATCAAATGAATACTGATGTTTGAACGTTCATCGGCAGGATATTTTCGAGTATAATTATCATCAACAGATAATCCCGAACGTTTTACACATTCTTCAAAAACGTCCAATTCCAAAATATACTGATCCGAAAAACCGTGCGTAGCATCATAAGCTGTGGCGGCTGTTAATCCGATATTTTTGGATGTTATTGCAGAATCTATCGTATGAAGTTCAATCACCAACAATCCGAATTTAGAAATAAAAGGTTGCCATTTTTGTAAATGTTCTACCAAACTTTGTTCCACCCATTCATTCGGTAACAATAGTCCGTTGGTTGCATAAGCTCCGGTTGAAAGACTTTCTTCCAAACCTTCAGTCTTTACGGGTTGCTCCCAAATTCTGTTATGGTCTAAAAAGGTTCGCATATTCAACAAATCGTTCAGTTCAATATTGTACTCGTCTTTTAAATCGGCAGCCAATTGTACCGGATTTCCAATATCGCCCCAAATAACTTTTGCCCAAATATCGTTGGCAATTAAATTAGCACGCGTAATTTTCAAAGCTTCCTGATTATAATCGGCACCAACCAAAAACAACGGATGTGTTTCCAAATGTTTTCCACGCAAGGTTCGGTTTTCAATTGTTTCGAACAAATGTTCCAGCAAAGCACCGTTACCGCAGCCCATATCTAAAATTCCTTTTGGCTGTTCATTTAACGGTTTGTTGAAAATTTCAATGATCAACTCATCAACCGCTTTAAAATAAGTTGCGTGTGCACCACCACTTCCCCAAACATTCATGGCTCTGTCAACATGAATTTCCTGCTGTCCTCCTTTGTCTTGTTTTACTTCTGAAACATTTCCGAACAACAGATGCTGCATTTGAGACAACATTGGCAAATAAGAAACCGTAACGCCGTACGAAGTTGCTCTTCGTGCAAAAAACAAGCCTTGATCTGTGAAACTGTAGTTATTGTTTTTCTTGTTGAACCAACATAAATGCGTCAAAAAATCGAGCAATTTTTCAAAGCTTTCTGGATCTTTATGATATTCTTCTGCCTTAAAACTCGATTCCATAAAATATTTGTGGAACATTCCGTTCATTCCCAAACGAACAATTGTGGGTCCAACCAAACAACCTTCTACATAATAATTCAGCTGTTTGCGAATTTCATTGTCTTCATCATTCAATGCCGAAGGTAAAAGTGTATCGTTCTGATAACTTTCTAACAACGGTTTCAGTTTTAAAAATGGTTCTTTTTCGAACAAACGATTATGAAATCCTTGCGAAAATTGGATCATTTCCATGACCGGTTTCAATGAGTCTGCATAACGCAACATTTGATTGAACTTTGATGTTTTTTCAACAAAAAGCTTCGGTTTAACTTGATAATTCAAGAAACCTTGCGATGCTAATACGCGTAATGCCACATTTAAGTAGCCTTCATTCGCATTAAATTGCGTAGCCAGTTCGCTCAAAGTTACTTTATCATTGTTCGAAATAAACTGTAATATATCAGCATTATGAAGCGTAACCAAAATCGGCAACGTTACAATTCCGTCTAAATGACGAAAAATAACACTTCGTAAATCTTTTTTATCCATAAATATGTAAATCTTCTTTCATTTCACTACTCGAATAAATTTGTAGCGACGACTATTTTTTAATCTTCACAAAATTAATAAACTTTATTTTACAACGATCTTTTTTATGATTTTTTTTAAGGTTGATCCACTCCTAATCTATAACAGCAAGAACAATTTTATTATTTTTGCAAAAAACTAATCATGAAAAACATACTACTTTTACTTTTTGTAATTGTTTTCTCTTTAAAAATAGAAGCACAAACTGTTGAAGCTTCAACAACCATTCCCACAAACGAGTATTTAGATCTATTGGCTGCCAATCTGGAAATTCCTGAAGAAATTAACAAGAAATACCAAAACAGTTCAATTGACATCACTTTTATTCTAACAATTACCAAAGACGGATCAGTTTTTAATCCGAAAATTCAAAATGATTCACTTCAATTAGAATCGAACCTTAAAAAAGCAATTGAAAAATTACCAAAATGGAATCCTAAAACCGAAGATGGTATTACAGTTGTTTCTAGAAAAGCTTTTAATTTGGTTATACCTGTAGATCAAATCATTGAAGAACAACCAATCGCTGGAAAAATTTACACGAAAGCTACACCAAAAGATGGCTTGGAAAAATTCATGAAACGATTTATGGAAGAATTTAAATTTGATAGTAAAAAGGTGGACTATGATATTAAAATGCGATTAAGATTCTTTGTTGAAAAAGACGGCACACTTTCAAACGTAGAAGTAGTACAAGCTAATACTCCATTGTTTCATTCAGAAGCAATAAGCGTAATAAAATCAACTAGATGGAATCCCGCAATTGAAAATGGCAAACCGGTTCGATCAAGTTTTACTATTCCAATTACAATTAAATATCAAAATTAACCATGAAAAACACACTACTTTTACTTTTTACAATTCTTACCAACGTCGTTTCATCTGCTCAAGACTCAAAAGCTACACCACCTTACGAAGCCACACAATACGTTCAAAACATTATTCAGGAACTAAATATACCCGATGAAACTTTTGATAAAATGCGCGGCAAAGACAATATTATTCAGGTAAAATTGTTTTTAAACGATAAAGGCGAAGTTACAAAAGCAAGTATTCCAAAAGATGAATTTGAGCTTGAAGCATTGATCGTTCCTATCATTAAACAACTTCCAAATTTCAATCCTGCAATAGTAGACGGTACAGCTAAAGCGAGTTTATACAACTTATCTTTTGTGATAAACGAATACAATTATTACAAAGCCGTACGCTATAAAGCAACACCAATAAACGGCATGAAAAAGTTTAGTGAAAAAGTTAGCAACAACTTTTATATAACCGATCAGGAACGTTCGAATTTAAGTGTGGCGAAAACTAAAACGACGCTTGATATTGCTATTGATTTTATTATTGAAAAAGACGGATCGGTTTCCAACTTTAAAATGGTTGATCCGGAATTGGAATATTTTCAAAAACGGATAATGCAAGCAGTAAAACGCGCAGCTAAAAAATGGATTCCTGCAACAATAAACGGATCGCCTGTTCGTACAAAATTCACTTATACGCTAACAATCAGAGTTGATTTTCATTCTTTAAACATATAAAACCGATATAAATACTTATTTTTGTAAAAATTTTTCTAACATGAGTACACACGACACACAACAAGCACACAAAGAGGTAAAGCCTATTGCACCGAAAGTAAAAGAATTGGTTGCAAATTCAAAATCGATCATTTTAGGAACGGTTGATGCAGAAGGTAATCCAAATTCAAGCTACGCACCTTTCGTAAAAATAGACAATACGTTCTACATTTTGGTTTCTTTCATGGCGCGCCATACTAAAAACTTAAGAGATCAGAAAAAAGTTTCTATGATGTTTATTGCAGATGAAGATGCTTCTAAACAGATTTATGCTCGCGAGCGTTTAACTTTTGATGCAACTACAACGCAAATTGAAAGAGATTCTGACCAATGGAACACTGTTATTGCGCTTTTAAAAGAAACACACGGAAAAGTTGTTGAAGTAATTGCACCAATGGAAGATTTTATCTTAATCGCTGTAAACCCTTTAAAAGGTGCTTATGTAAACGGTTTTGGTAGTGCTTATTTTGTTGACGAAAACTTGGATGTTTTAGAACACAGAAACGATATTAATCACGGTCAAAAACAAGATTAATCACATATAAAACTCCTTCAAATTGAAGGAGTTTCTTTTTTATAGCACTTTATAAATTACGGGTTTGCTTGGCGATGCATCATTTTCGAACGATGCAATCTGTAGGTTTAAAATGTACGAACCATCTGCAACTTCATTGTCAATAAAAACCAACTCGGTAATCGTACAGTTAAAACGCGCATCGGCATTCACTTCGTCTACATTTTTTACATTCCAAAAGGCTTTGTGAGCCAATAATTTACCTTCGTCAACTTCTTTATCAACACTTGGCAAATCAATAAGCAAATGTTCTACACCTATTTCCCTTATAAAAACAGCCGCTTCTTCTGATAAATAAGCCGGATTTGTATTAGAATAATTTTTATGTTTCTTTTCGTTTGAATTTGGAAGCGTTCTTATGATTAAAGCTTCAGATATTTTACCATTCAATGCCTTTTCAATCTGATTTTTTGTGATAACAAAATCATTATCAATCATTTCAGGTTCAATAGAAATTAATTCGGCTGTAAAAAAGAAGGTTTTTAATGTTTGATTGATTGAATAAAAATCTTTTGTAATATGACCCAAACATTCGGTATGCGTTCCATGTCCGTGCGGATTGAACAAAATATTATTAAAGTTTGTAGATGATTTTCCCGATGCTACACTGCCAACAAAATCGCCCATAACCACCGGATTTATTTCGGGCTGATCTAAATACCACGCAATTGGGTTTTGTTCGTTATTTTGAATAGGTAAAGAAATATCGATTGGTTTCGACAGATCAATTTCGTATGTTGTGTTGTTATGTTGTATGGTTGTTTTCATTTTTATATTTTTTGTTTGCCACAGATGCCCGGATTAAATTATAATTATTTTTTTCTAAAATAATAACTATAATCATCATGTAACAAGCTTTCAAAGTCTAATTTATAAATCTCGTTTACAAAATCAATCATATCCAAATTATATAAATTATTTTCTAAAGTTAAAACTTTACAATATTTAGTTTCTATGCATCTAGAATTAATTATAAGCTTATCATTTCTTTCCGCTAAATTGAATTTATATTGTTTATTACCATTTGTTATTAAAGTAATATCTATTCCAATTGAATATCCATCACCAAATTCATAAAAAAGTATAGCTCCAACTTCATAAATATCATCATCTTTTTTTTCTAGATTTATTCCTCTGCGATCAATTCTTATTTCAAAGTAAGAATTTTTCTGTTTATCATGTATTAAAACGTAACCTCCTGAATTATATCCTCCAAAATCTTTATTTTTTAAATTATGATCTATAATTACGGGAAGAAATATTACAAAATTATCAACATTAGCTAATTCAACAAAACTGAAATTATTTATTGTTATAACATCATTCCCTGAAAAAGTTTTTCCTTTTTTTAAAATCGTTTCAAATCTTCGAAAGGATAAATTTTCTTGACATATTGCATCAAAACTACATAATGTAAATAATACTAAAATAATAAATTTCATCTTTTTAATTTTAAAATCATCCGTGCATCTGTGGGAATTTCATCAATCAATCCAAAATAATTCACTTGCAATTCCGTCACAAAAGAATTTACCTTTTAAAGTCGTTTTTAAAATAGTATTTTCAATAATAAGTTTTTCGTTTGTAAGAAATATGTCGGCATTTTTCAGCAAATAATCTAAATAATCACTTCCAAAATCGGTTTTAATCTTTTCTAACGATACACCCCAAACCGTTCGTAAACCGGTCATTACATATTCGTTGTATCGATCATTTTTTGATAGAACTTCAACTTCGTTTGGTAATTTATCTTGCTGAATGGCGTTTATGTACAGTGAATTATTGGCGATGTTCCAAGATCGGTTTTCGCCGTTAAAACTATGCGCAGACGGACCAATTCCTAAATATTTTTTCCCTAACCAATAGGCAGAATTATTTTTTGAGAAATAATCGAGCTTACCAAAATTAGATAATTCGTAATGAATAAACCCAGCTTTTTCTAGCATTTCAATCATCAACAAAAAATGTTCGTGTGCAATTCCGTCGTCTGGTGTGGGGATTTTTCCGTTTTTAATTAAGGTAGCCAATGCCGTTTTCGGTTCAACCGTTAATGCATAACTCGATATGTGCGGAATATTTAAATTTAACGCTTTTTGTACGTTTTGTTGCCAACGATCAACTGTCATTTCGGGAATTCCGTAAATTAAATCAATCGAAATATTATCAAAATACTTTTTGGCTTCCTGTAAAGAATTCCATGCTTCATTTGCATTGTGCGCCCGATTCATCATTCTTAAATCTTCATCAAAAAACGATTGTATTCCGATACTTAAACGATTTATTTTAGATAGTGAAAGCTCTTTAATTCGATCTGCAGATAAATCATCAGGATTGGCTTCCAACGTAATTTCAGGATTTTCTGCAACATCAAACAACTGATAAATTTCATCAATTAAGAGATTAATTTCATTGTTAGATATAACGCTTGGAGTTCCACCACCAAAATAAATGGTTTCTATTTGGTTCTCGACTCCGCTCGAACTGACAAATTCATCTTTTCGTAAGAAAAGTTCTCGACGCAAAGCCGAAATCATCTCCTCTTTCTTTTTTAACGAGGTAGAAAAATGAAAATCGCAATAATGGCACGCCTGCTTGCAAAAAGGAATATGTAGGTAAATGCCCGCCATTATTTTTTAATTACACGGTCTGTATTTTGACTTACGAAGGCATCCCAACCCGAATAACTTTTGCCAACAACGGTTTTGCCCGAATTAAAAAAGTGACAAACTGCTGCTGCCAAACCATCGGTAGAATCAAGGTTTTTAGGTAGTTCTTTTAAACCCAACAATTGCTGTAACATTTTCGCAACCTGTTCTTTACTGGCGTTTCCGTTACCGGTAATTGCCATTTTAATTTTCTTGGGTTCGTATTCTGTTACTGGAATTTGGCGCGACAATCCGGCTGCCATAGCAACACCTTGTGCCCTACCCAATTTTAACATCGATTGCACATTTTTTCCAAAAAACGGAGCTTCGATCGCAATTTCATCGGGATGATGTGTATCGATCAGTTCAATGGTTCGTTCAAAAATGCGCTGTAATTTTAAGTACGGATCGGTCATTTTGGCAAGATTCAGTTCGTTAAGCTGTATAAATTCCATAGAATTTTTTACAACCTTAATTAAACCAAAACCCATAATTGTAGTTCCGGGATCAATCCCTAATATAATTCGTTCTGCAGCCAAAATAGTCTTTGTTGATTTACATAATGTAAAATTTAAAACATAATCCATTCATTATCAAAAAGATAATAAATTAAATTTTACCAACGAAAGTTACAACTATTATTTAAAGATTTTGCAATGATTTGATTTCTATTTACTGAAAAACCTGTTCATTAACACCATCAAAACTAGCGAAAACCATACTTGGATGCGAATCTTGATGCAGCATATTTCCATTATTATCAATGGCTATTGCACCGGCAAAACCATCGTAAGGTTTTAATTCGGCAAAGGTTTTTTCAAACGCTTTTTCTAATGAAAATCCATCGGTAACGCGGGTTACAATTTTTGCAGCTACGGCTCCGCTTACAATATCTTCACCAACACCCGTTAAACTTACACCACAAAATTCGTTAGCATAATTTCCTGCTACGGTTGCAGAATCGGAGATTCTTCCCGGAATTTCAAAACCTTTTCCGCCAGTTGAAGTCGCTACTGCAATTTTTCCGTCTTTATCTAAAGCAACGCAACCAACGGTTCCTGTTCCTAA
Source organism: Paenimyroides baculatum (assembly GCF_008629655.1). Taxonomy (GTDB): domain Bacteria; phylum Bacteroidota; class Bacteroidia; order Flavobacteriales; family Flavobacteriaceae; genus Flavobacterium; species Flavobacterium baculatum. The sequence goes on along the minus strand of NZ_VWSG01000001.1, from coordinate 222,934 downwards.
CGATTTTACTTTTGCTTCGTATTCACTTCTTCGCTGAGGAATTTCAGTTGAAAACGCTTCAAATCCATTTTGTCTGGCAAAGTTTGTAGCTCCGCTTCCACCTAAAATTCGATCGTCAACCTTCATCAACACTTGCGCTACCTGAATCGGATTTTTTACTTCTTCGATATTAATAACACCGCTCATTTTCTGCGATTCGCCATCCATTAAAGAAGCACTCATTCTGATTTTTCCGTCAGATTGAATTTGCGAGCCAATTCCGGCATTAAACAATTCATCGTCTTCTAACTGCGAAACCGCGTAAACCACCGTTTCTAATGCCGAATGATTTAGCAGATACGCATACGAATCTTTCACAATGCGTAAAAGTGCTTGTTGCTTTGCAATTTTTGTTTCTGAACTTGTAGATGATTCAGAAAAAAAACCGCCATGTATAATGATTTTCATTACTTAGTTGTTTGTGATTAGGTGTATTGAGAAGAATGAATGCTCATTTTGTTGGTAGTCAGATCAAATGTATCGTAATGACTCATTACATGCGTAATTAAATGATTGATTGAGATTGGCTGACCTAATTCTACCTGCGTTAAACTGGTATCTTTAACCTCTCGTCCATCTACCAAAATCACCAAACCTGAACCTATTGCTTCCATTTGATTTCCGTTCGTAATCAACAATCCGGTATCTTCACCCAAACCAATACCTAATACTTTTGGATTGCTAACAACCGCCTGAAACAAACGACCGATTCGTCCTCTTTGCACAAAATGCGTATCAATAACTACATTATCAATTAAGCCTAAACCCGATGTAATTTTAACTTCGCCTTTTAGCAATGCTTCAGAACTGCTTCCTTGGTAAATCATATTATTTGAAGCTGCTGCTGCACCTGCCGATGTTCCTGCATAAATAAATTCGGTATTTTTGTATTTCGAAATCAACAAATCAACAAAAGGTGTTCCGCCTAAAATCGACGTTAAACGCAATTGATCACCGCCGGTAAACATAACCACATCTGCCGCATTTAATCGTTCTAAAACTTCGGGATCGTTTGCCTGCTCACGTTTTTCTATATATAAAACATCTGCATTTTCAGCTCCTAAATAACTGAATGCCTTTACATATTCCGGACCAATTTCTCTTGGGATTTTTGAAGCCGTTGTAATGACTTCGATACGAGATTGTTCTTTATGTTTTGATTCTTTAATGATTCTTTTTAGAATTCCTGCTTCAAAAAAATTCAGATTTTTCGATGCATCTTTATCCAAATTGGTCTCTGTAAAACTTCCCTTATCTACAGCGCCACCTATAATTATTAATTTTCCTAATATTTCCATGCGGTAAAAATAACTATTTCTTTAAACTAGACAAATCAAATTGAATAAGAAAACAAGAAAAAAGTTTGCATACTTCTCAAGAAATCATTCAATAAGCAGTAAAATTCTGATAAAAAAACAGCCAAAAGCACATCTTAAAATTTATTTTGTTTTTTTTGATAAAAAAAGTACATATGTAATATTATTTTCTATTTTTAACAAAATAGTTCTTATATTAAAAAAAAATTATTGTTTTATATGAAAATATTAAAAATACAAGCATTAAGAGGGCCAAACATCTGGAGTGTTCGCAGAAAAAAGTTAATCCAGATGCGTTTGGATTTGGAAGAAATGGAACAATTTCCAACAAACAAAATTGAAGGATTCAGAGAACGTATTGAAGCTATGTTCCCAACAATGATCGAACACCGTTGTTCTGAAGGTTGTAGAGGTGGTTTCTTTTCGCGCGTGGAAAGAGGCACTTGGATGGGGCATGTTATAGAACACATTGCTTTGGAAATACAATCATTAGCCGGAATGGAAACTGGTTTTGGTAGAACACGAGAAACCAAAACTCCCGGTGTTTACAATGTGGTTTTCAGTTATACCGAAGAAAGTGTAGGTATGTTTGCTGCCGAAAGTGCCGTAAGAATTGCCGAGGCTTTAATTGCTGGTACTGATTACGATTTTGAAACGGATATTCAGAAAATGAGGGAAATTCGTGAGCGTGTTCGTTTAGGCCCTTCTACAGGAAGCATTGTGGAAGAAGCGGTTGCGAGAGATATTCCTTGGATTCGTTTAGGAACTAATTCGTTGGTGCAGTTGGGTTACGGAATCAATCAAATGCGTTTCCAGGCAACAATAACCTGCAAAACAAGCAATATTGCTGTGGATATCGCATGCAATAAAGAAGAAACCAAACGTATGTTAGAATTAGCTTCGATTCCTGTTGCAAGTGGCGGAATTTGTGTTGATGAAGAAGATTTAGAAGAGGTAATCAAAAAAATAGGCTATCCGATTGTGATTAAACCTTTAGACGGAAATCACGGAAAAGGTGCATCTATCAATGTAAAAAAATGGGAAGATGCAGTTACAGGACTAGCTTACGCAAAAAATTACAGTCGAAGAGTTATTGTAGAAAAATTTATTACCGGATTTGATTTTCGTGTGCTCATCATCGATCATAAACTCGTTGCTGCTGCAAAAAGAGAGCCTGCCCATGTAAAAGGCGACGGCACACAAACCATTCAACAATTAATCGATGAAACCAATAAAGATCCAAGACGCGGTTACGGACATGAAAATGTTTTAACCCAAATTGATGTTGACAGAGATACAACAGATCTATTAGAAAAATTAGGTTATACGTTAGAAACCGTTCCAAACAGAGGAGAAATTGTTTATTTAAAATCGACAGCTAATTTAAGTACCGGCGGAACGTCTGTTGATGTTACCGATATGATGCATCCTGAAAACATTTTTCTTTGCGAACGTATTTCGCGCGTGATTGGTTTAGATGTTTGCGGGGTTGATATTATGGCAGAAAATTTAACGCAGCCTTTAAAAGAAAACGGCGGCTGTATTTTAGAAGTAAACGCAGCTCCCGGCTTTAGAATGCATTTGGCACCAAGTGAAGGTTTACCAAGAAACGTAGCTGCGCCGGTAATCGATATGCTATATCCACCAGGAAAACCAAGCCGTATTCCTATTATTGCAGTAACCGGAACCAACGGAAAAACCACTACTACCCGATTAATCGCTCATATTGTAAAAAACAACGGTTACAAGGTTGGTTTTACAACATCGGATGGAATTTATATTCAGAATCATATGATGGAAAAAGGCGACACCACCGGACCAATTTCTGCAGAATATATTTTGAAAGATCCAACGGTAGAATTTGCTGTTTTAGAAACTGCACGCGGAGGAATTTTACGATCAGGTCTTGGTTTCAGCCGCTGTGATATCGGAATTATCACCAACATTCAGGAAGATCATTTAGGTATAAGCGATATTGATACATTAGCTGACTTGGCGCGTGTAAAAGCAACGGTTGTGCAGAGTGTGAAGAAAGACGGCTGGGCTATTTTAAATGCCGATGATGAATATTGCATGAAACTGGCAAATGATTTAAGTTGTAACATTGCTTATTTCAGTATGGACGAAGATTCTACAATTGTAAAACAATTAAGCAAAGAAGGAAAAATTGTAGCAGTTTACGAAAACGGTTTCATCACCATAAAAAAAGGCGAGTGGAAAATAAGGGTAGACAGAGCCACACAAGTTCCATTGACATTAGGCGGGAAAGCAAAATTCATGATCGCCAACGTATTAGCAGCAACTTTAGCAGCTTATTTACAAGGATTTAAAATTGAAGACATCAGCTTATCGTTACAAACATTTATCCCAAGTGCAGCACAAACTCCGGGAAGAATGAACATTTTCGATTTCAAGAAATTTAAAGTATTGATTGATTTTGCTCACAATCCGTCGGGGTACAAAGGTGTAGAAGAATATTTAAGTACGGTTGAAGCTATCAAAAAAATCGGAATTATCGCTGGTGTGGGCGATCGTAGAGATGAAGATATTAAAGAATGTGCCATGATAGCTGCGAGAATGTTCGATCATATCATTATTCGTCAGGAAAAACATTTGCGTGGAAGAACCGAACAAGAAATTATCGATTTAATTATGGAAGGAATTTCGGCTTCAGAACGAACGGTTACCTACGAAATAATTTCTAAAGAAATCGATGCCATAAAACATGCCATAAACAGTGCCGAAGATGGAACTTTTATTACAGCTTTAAGCGATGTAGTTACCAACGCCATTGACATTGTTCAGGAATATTTGGATAAAGAAAATGAAGAAGTTATTTAAATTCGTTATCAAAATATATTGAAGAAATTCAAAATTATAACAAAAATGCTCCAATTAATTTTGGAGCATTTTTTATTTCATTCAAAGCCAATCGTCAATATAATTCGTTAATTTAGTATGCGTATGCTTAAAAAAATCATTCCTTTGCAATATGAAATTTCTGTCGCCCCAACTTAAAAAAATTTTATTATTGCTGCTTAAGTTCTTGGTAGTAGGCGGCGCTTTTTACTTTATTAAAAATCAGCTTACAGAAAAAGATTTCAATTGGGATATTATTTCGCAAACCTTACAAAAACCAAATGCTTGGATTTTAGTTTCGATACTTTTACTGCTTACGTTTTTAAACCGCTTTTTAGAGATTTTAAAATGGCAGAATTTAGCTAAAGTTGTAAAACCTATAAGCATTTGGGAAAGTACCAAACAGGTTTTAATTGGCATTACATTTGGCATTGTTACACCAAACGGCATTGGCGAATACGCAGGAAAAGCCTGGTTTTACGATAAAAAAAACGCTGTTAAAATTGTTTTTTTAAACGCAGTATGTAACGGAATTCAGGTAATTTTCTCCGTCACTTTTGGATTGATCGGGACGCTTTACATAAATTCTTTACACCAGTTTATTGACGCAAAATATATTTTACTTTTTTTCGGGATTTTAATTGCTGTTATTTTAGTAATACTTCTGGTTAAAAATATTCGAATTAAAGGATATTCTCTACAAACACTGTTTAAAAGTTTAAACGAAATTCCTAAAAAAATCCATAGAAAAAACATCGTTTTGGCGTTGTTAAGATACTTGGTTTTAATACATCAGTACTTTATTCTGTACACACTTTTCAGTGTTGAAATCCCGTATTTTGTATTATTGGCAGTTGTTGCGAGTATTTATTTACTGGCATCGAGCTTACCGAATTTTCAGGCGGTAGATTTTGCGTTGAAAGGAAGTGTGGCTATTTATTTATTCAGCTTTTTTGGTGTAGACGAATGGATCGTAACACTTGTTACCGCTTTAATCTGGCTTTTGAATCTGGTAATTCCTATTTCGATCGGAAGTATCTTTCTGTTGATTTTTAATCCGAAGAAGGATCGAACTTTACATTCAGCACAAACTGGGTTGTAACCGGAATTCCGCGTTTTGTTGCTGGCTGAATTTTAGAGAAATTGTTCTTGTGCTTTTTCATTACAGTGTCTAACATAAACTTTGGCATTAATTTTTCGTTCACAGCTTCCGTTTTAAAATCAATTTCGCTGTTTGATGAAATACTAACCTTAAACTGAACCGAATCGATCGTAGAAATCTTAACCAGAGAATCGGTTTTTAAAACCCGAACCACTTCAAAATTCAATCGATCAAAAAAACATTCCTTATTTTCAATTGCGTCAGTCAATTTCTCACATGAATCGTACGAAGGATATGTATCCACCTTGCTCCAGTCAATTGCATGCAATTCACGTCTTAACAACTCTTGCGAATTGGGTATTTCTTTCTGTACAAAATTGCAGGAAGTAAGCAGAAAAGTAAAAAAAACAAATGCCCAATAATTTTTCATGAAAAATTAAATCGTAAATTTAAAAGCAAAAATACGAAAATAACTATGGAAATCTTAATACTAATTGTAAGTTTATTGTTTGTGCTTGTGGGAATTGCAGGAAGTGTGCTGCCCGCTTTACCCGGACCACCTTTAAGTTGGATTGGTTTGCTGATTTTGTACACCATGCCAAACATTAAATTTGATTACTGGACATTGGGAATTACCTTTGTTTTTACGCTTATTATTGTGATTTTAGACTATGTGATTCCGGCACAAGGAACCAAACGTTTTGGCGGAAGCAAATACGGAATTTGGGGTACAAACATTGGATTGATTGTGGGTATTCTGGCTCCGATCCCGTTTGGCTTTATAATAGGACCATTTGTTGGAGCTTTTATTGGCGAACTGATCTACGATCAAAACGATTCTAAACGAGCCTTAAAAGCCGCAACCGGATCCTTTTTAGGCTTTTTGGCATCTACCTTTATAAAGTTTGTGTTCTGTATGGTTTTATTTGGAATTTACATTCACACTGTTTGGAACTATTGGAGTGTTTGGTTTTAGATTATTTTTTTACATTCTTATTTTTTAATGTAATAGGCAATACGAAACGCGAACGTACAGCTTCGTTATTTTCTTTAGCAGGTTTCCAATTTGGCATCGTTTTTAACACTCGAATGGCTTCTTCTCTATAATTTTCATTACTATTCTCCGCTGTTATATTGCTAAAACTACCATCTTTTTCAATAACAAAAATCATTCTAACTTTAATTTCACTTTCATTAGCCGTTATTACATCATAATTAAACTCTTTAATAAATCTTTTAAAGAAGCTTGCTATTCCTTCAAATGGTGAGGCTTTCTCTTGAACAGCAGAATAGATTTTATCACTCTCTAGTGATACTGATTTTTCTTGTGCTATTGATTGAAATCCTATCAACAGATAGAAGATAATTAAAATTATATTTTTCATAATGAATCTATTTTAATTTAAATATTTGGGGTTAATCGAGCATTATTTTTATTGGTAATGTAAAATGCATTCGAACAATTTTATTTTCAAATTCAGCTGGTTTCCATTTAGGCTTCATATTTATAATATTAAACACATCATTTGCTAAACTCAATTTATCATCTACAATTGTCATGTTCGTTAAAGAGCCATCTTTTTCTACAACAAATCTAATTTTAATTACAATATGCTTTAAAGTTGAAGGACGTTTAATTTTATCTCCTAATTCTTCTTTAATATTAATAGTTAAATCTTTGAAAAACGCATCAAAACCTTCTTGTGGTTGTGCTTTTTTATGAACTAACTTATAAATATAATCTTCTCCTTTAATCAAATCTGCTTTTTTAGTTTTATAATCATATGAAGGATCGCCACATACTTGAATAATCCAGCCTTTTTCTTGTGCAGTCAATTGAAATCTCGCTAAAAGAAAAAATATAATTATTATTAGACTCTTCATTCTTTATCTATTTTTAGCTTAAACGTTTGTTTTAAATCGGCAAAATTAAACTTTGAAATTTGTTCGTTTGTTGAAATCACTGTTATAGTTATTAAATAATTTCCAGCGATAAAGTAGAGCGTGTTGTTGTAAAACTTACTATCGTTACCATTAACAATATAATTACTTTCTAAAGCTCTGTAAGTTTTATAATCAATTTCATTAATTGTTGCGTTTTGCTTTTCGGCATCGGCTTTAATTAAATCGAAATGATTTTCTGTATTGGTTAATAGTATTTCCTTTAAAGTTATGGAGTAAAAAACATTATTATCAGTTGTATTGTACGCAAATTCTTTAACCTTATTGTATTGGTTTGTGCTGCTGTTGATTAGTTTACAATTGCACTCAAACTCAAAAAATTCCGTATTTACTGTTCGTTCTAAAATTGCTTTTTCCAATAAAGTTTTATCAACACTTCGCATAGGAAATCTTAATTTAACCGGAACTACATTAACAGATCGCACAATTTTCCCTTTATTTTCGGCAGGTTGCCAAGCAGGTGCTTTTTTTAAAACTCTGATTATTTCTTCGACATAAGCATAAGCATGCTCATTTTCTTTTATTTCGATATTTGAAAGCATACCGTTTTTTTCAATAACGAATTTTAATTTAAAAGAAATCTCATCAAATTTCGGCGGAATTACTAAAGAGTTAAATTCATTTGTAAAGGCTTGCAAAAATTTAGATATTCCTTGTTTTGGTGCTGCCTTTTTTTGAACAAACTTATACACTTTTTCATCATCTTCAATTGATTCTTGAGCTTGAATTTTAGCTGAAGAAAACAGGGTAAAGATGATGATAAGCAAAATTTTCATTCTTACTTTTTAGCTTTGGAATCAATTAATGTTACAGGAAACACCATTTGCGATCTCACGTTTTCGTTGTTATAAACAGCCGGTTTCCATTTAGGCATTTGTTTGAGTGTCGAAATTACATTTTCGGCATACCCAAAACTAATTCCTTCTACATTGAAATCAGAAAAGCTACCGTCTTTTTCAACCACAAAAAATACTCTGAAATCAACTTTTTCCGCAGGCAGTTTAGCTGGATTAACCACATTAATTTGTTTTGCAACTGTTTGATAAAATAAGGCAATTCCTTCATAAGGTTCGGCAATAACAGCAACTTCGTTATTTTTAAATACTTTATCTTGAGCATTAGCAGCTTTAAAACAAAAAACACATAGAATTATAAGAATCAGTTTTTTCATAAATAGATATTTTATTATAAATATACTTATATTTTTAATTTAAAGTTTCCTTTAAAATGCTCAAATAACAAATCTGCTAATTGTGTTTTATACGAAACTACACTTACAGCTATAACATATTGGTTGTGGTATAAAAACAACATCCTATAATTATCTACATAATCACCATTAGGTATGTTGATTGAAATTTCAGTTGTCTTAATTCCATTAAATTTTGTATTTTTCACTGTAGCTTTTTGCCTTATAGCATCACTTTTTACAGTTTCCAATTCTTTTTGAGCTTGTTGTAAATCCATTTTCCTGAAAGCTATAGTGTAAGAAGCTTTGTTATCTTGAGAATACAACAAGAATTCTTCCGTTTGTAGTTCATCATTTTTTGAACTTTTAGCCAAAGCACAATTACATTCTAAGTTGAAATAATCGGTATCAACAACATTTGCATTCAATGTCTTTAAAAAAGCTTTTTTTTCTTCTTTATTATTAAACTCATTGGAATCAGGATCTTTTACTTTAATTTTTATTGGAAGCGTATAAGAAGACCGAACATATTTTCCTTCGTAAACAGCTGCGTTCCAAATAGGCATTTCTTTTAACACACGAATCGCTTCTTCTGTAATATTTAAGTTGTCATCAACAACCTCTATATTACTAAAGCTACCATCTTTTTCAACAATAAATTTTAGTCTGATTGCTACTTCATAAATTCCTTTTGGCACGGAAGGCAACTTAAATTCGTTTATGAAATTTTTATAAAAAACTTCTAACCCTTCCTTTGGCTGGGCTTTCACTTGAGGCATTATAGGCGTTTCTTGAGCTAATACTGAAAAGTTTTGAATAAGAAGTAATAGTAGTAAAAGTATTTTTCTCATGATAAAATATATCCTTTAATTTTTTTTGATAGTCAAATGAAGTTCGTATTTTGATCTAACAATTTCACTATTCTGTATTGCAGGAGACCATTTCTGCATAGATTTTATCAAACGTATTGCTTCTTTATCAGCTCCGTAAGAAGCCATTTTGGCATTAATTTCCGTTAACGATCCATCCTTCTCAACAAAAAACTCTAATGTGCATTTAGCTTCAATAATATTTGGATGTGATAAAGTGGAAAAATTAAATTTTTCTGAAAATTCAGTATAAAAAGATTCCAATCCATTAATTGGTTCTGCTTTTTTTTCAGGGAATCTATAAGTTCCTTCAGCTAGTATTTCGTAACCTCCATCTTGCTGAGCGTATATTTGAGAAAAACAACAAAAAAGAATCAATAACAATTGATATTTCATAACATGTTTTTATAAAAATAACAATTAAAATCAAAAAAGCCCTCCGATTTGGAAAGCTTTTCATTGGTCTAACTACTAAACCAGGTACTTGCGTACCTAAACAACACAACTATTTTTGATTCTAAAGCGAGAATCTCGCGGTCTGGACGGGACTCGAACCCGCGACCCCATGCGTGACAGGCATGTATTCTAACCAACTGAACTACCAAACCAAAACATTAAAGGGCACAAAAGCCCCTCGTAACCGAAGGGCTATTGTATCTTGGCGGTCTGGACGGGACTCGAACCCGCGACCCCATGCGTGACAGGCATGTATTCTAACCAACTGAACTACCAAACCAAGATAATGTTTTATGTCAAAGAAATTTTACTTTCGCAAAATTGTAAAGAACCGTGTTCTTTGTTTTGCGGTCTGGACGGGACTCGAACCCGCGACCCCATGCGTGACAGGCATGTATTCTAACCAACTGAACTACCAAACCGTTTGTTAACTTAATGTTGCGTTTGCTTCATCATTTCAACGGTGCAAATATACGACCATTTACTAATGGTGCAAACATTTTTTAAAAAAAATGAGATACTGTTTTAAATATTTTTTTCACACTGCTACTTTTCAGTGATTTACAAAAAAAAAATACCAGAACTAATTCTGGTACTTTTATTACTATATTTTGTATTTATTACAACAATTTGGTAAGTTGGTCAACGTAAGTTTGCTTTGGTGCTACACCAACTTGACGACCTACTACTTCTCCGTTTTGGAAAATTAATACTGTTGGTATGTTTCTTACACCGTATTGTGAAGCGAAATCTTGATTAGCATCTACGTCTACTTTTCCTACAACTACTTTTCCGTCAAAATCTCCGGCTAATTCTTCGATTGTTGGACCTAACATTTTACAAGGACCACACCATTCTGCCCAAAAATCTACTACTACCGGTTGAGCTGATTTTAATACTACTTCTTCAAATGTTGCATCTGTTATTTCTAAAGCCATAATTTTAGTTTTTATAAATCTATATATACAAATTTAGTTATTTTTTTAATTGCTACAAGTTAACAACTATAACTAATATCTATAACCGCATAAAGGTTTTTAATTTAAACGGAACGAGACCTGCATACGCTCTAACTCTTCCAATAAATCTGATGATATTTCAATGCGCATATTTTTACTTGGCATTTCTAACAGATTTTTTTTAAGGTACTGAACCTCGGGCACTTCGATTTCTGGTGATTTTTCATCTACTTCTTCCAAAGCGTCGTCTGGGATTTCTTCTTGTGTATCTTCCAACAATTTATGAACTACCTGTGTTTGCAGTCGGTTTTGAACTTCTTCCAATTCAAAAACTTCAAAAACAACCGCTTTGGTTCCCGGATTTTTATCCATAACAAACCTAATTTTATCAATCTGCATTTCTTTCAGTTTACAAACATCGATCTGAATAATCAGTTTTTTTGCAAACGTTGGTATTACTTCGTTCAGCAGCTTTAATTCTACAAACTGCATACGGGCTTCTGATCTTTCGTTGGTATCTTTCTTAATCCAACCTTCTTTTACATAAACTTTAAAATACACAAAAGTATTGTTCAGCAGAAAATGTCGGTTCTTTAAATAATCTTCATTAAACATGCGCATTTCAATGCTTTCGTCGTAGCCTTCTACCGTAAAAATTGCCCAGTCTTTTCCTTTAGACGATGTTTTAAACTGTACGTTAGAAATCATTCCGCCAAAAGTCACAGTTCTACCTACCAAAGGATCCAAATGTTTCAATTGTTCCATTCTTACATTACAGAAATATTTCAGTTCGAACTTAAAATCATCTAACGGATGCCCAGAAATATAAATTCCCACAACATCTTTTTCTTTTGCAAGTTTCTCCATAGTTGTCCATTCTTCACAGCTTGGAATTACAGGCTCTGGAATTTGCACTTCGCTCGATTCACCAAACAAACTAACCTGCGCAGAATTTTCGTTATCTTGATACTTTCCACCATACTTCACGGCTTTTTCTAAAAAGGTAATTCCGTCACCTTCGGTATAAAAATACTGTCCGCGATGTGTATCGGTAAAACAATCGAAACCGCCTGCCAATGCTAGATTTTCAAATGCTTTTTTATTGGCTGATCTTAAATCGATTCGTTTCGCCAGATCGAAAATCGATTTATAATTTCCGTCTTTTCTATGTTCGATAATGGTATTAACAGCACCCTCGCCCACTCCTTTTATCGCACCCATTCCAAAACGAATCTGATAACTCTCGTTCACGGCAAATTTATAGTGCGATTCGTTTACATCAGGTCCCAAAACATCTAACCCCATACGTCGGCATTCTTCCATAAAAAACGTAACCGATTTAATATCGTTCATGTTGTTTGAAAGCACCGCAGCCATATATTCTGCCGGATAATGCGCCTTGAAATAAGCAGTTTGATACGCTATCCACGCATAACAGGTTGAGTGCGATTTATTGAAGGCATAGGATGCAAAAGCTTCCCAGTCTTTCCAAATTTTTTCTAATGTTTTTGGATCGTGCCCTTTTGCAGCTGCTTGTTCTACAAATTTAGGCTTCATTTTATCCAAAACATCTTTTTGTTTTTTACCCATTGCTTTACGCAAAACATCGGCTTCACCTTTAGTAAAATCGGCTAATTTTTGCGACAAAAGCATTACCTGTTCCTGATAAACTGTAATTCCGTAGGTTTCTTTTAAATATTCTTCGCACGCATCTAAATCGTACGTAATATCTTCTTCTCCGTTTTTTCTTCGAACGAACGACGGAATATATTCTAACGGACCCGGGCGATACAAAGCATTCATGGCAATTAAATCGCCAAAAACCGTAGGTTTCAGCTCACGCATGTATTTCTGCATTCCGGGCGATTCGTACTGAAAAACACCAACCGTTTCTCCACGTTGGAATAATTCGTAGGTTTTAACATCGTCAATCGGAATTTCTTCCGGATCGATCTCTAAACCTGTACGTTGTTTTATAATTGCGACAGTATCTTTTATTAAGGTTAGGGTTTTTAAGCCCAAGAAATCCATCTTTAATAAACCGGCACTTTCGGCAACCGAGTTATCGAACTGGGTTACATATAAAGCGGAATCTTTGGCGGTTTGAACAGGTACGAAATTCGTAATATCGTCGGGCGTAATGATTACTCCACACGCATGAATTCCCGTATTACGCATAGATCCTTCGATAATTTTTGCCTGTTGAATGGTTTCTGAAAGCAGATCGTTCTGATTTGCAATACCTATCAGTTCTTTAACCGCATCAAACTCATCAGATCGTAATGCTTTTTTAATAACATCTTCGGGTTCAGATAAAAATCGACGCAAATTCCACTTGCTTGGCATCATTGTCGGTATCATTTTGGCAATTCGTTCCGATTCATATAAAGGTAGATCCAATACACGCGCCGCATCTTTAATTGCCGATTTGGTTGCCATTTTACCGTACGTGATGATTTGCGCCACCTGATTAGATCCGTATTTATTGATTACGTAATCCATTACGCGACCACGACCTTCGTCATCAAAATCGATATCGATATCAGGCATTGATACACGATCGGGATTCAGGAAACGCTCAAAAAGCAAATCGTATTTTATAGGATCCAAATTGGTAATTCCCAAACAATACGCCACTGCAGAACCCGCCGCAGATCCACGACCCGGACCAACCGACACATTCATTTTACGAGCTTCGGCAATGAAATCCTGAACAATTAAGAAATATCCCGGATAACCAGAATTCTCTACTGTTTTTAGTTCAAAATCTAATCGTTCGGTAACAACGTCGTTAATTTCTTTATATCGTCGCTTCGCGCCTTCGTACGTTAAAAAGCGTAAATAAGCATTTTCGCCTCGTTTACCGCCATCCGCATCATCTTCAGCATTTATAAATTCAGCAGGAATATCAAATTTTGGAAGTAAAATATCTCTGTATAACGAGTACACTTCTATTTTATCGACAATCTCCTGAATATTGATAATAGCTTCGGGCAGATCTTTAAAAAGTGCCTTCATTTCATCTTGAGTCTTATAAAAATACTCTTGATTTGGTAAGCCATAACGATAGCCACGGCCACGACCAATAGGCGTTGCCTGTTTTTCACCATCTTTTACACACAGTAAAATATCGTGCGCATTGGCATCAGATTTTTCTAAATAATAGGTATTGTTTGTCGCGATTAATTTTACATTATGCTTTTTAGAAAACACGATCAATGTTTTATTTACACGATCTTCATCTTCCTGATTATGGCGCATGATTTCTAAATAAAAATCATCTTTAAAATGTTCTTTCCACCACAAAAGTGCATCTTCTGCCTGCTTTTCACCAATATTTAAAATTTTACTAGGCACTTCGCCGTATAAATTTCCGGAAAGCACAATAATATCTTCTTTATATTGCAAAAGCACCTGCTTATCGATACGCGGAACGTAGTAAAAACCGTTGATCGATGCTATTGACGATAGTTTTGCAATGTTGTGATATCCTTTTTTATTTTTTGCCAGAAGAACAACTTGGTATCCATTGTCTTTTTTCGATTTATCGGTATGATTTTCACACACAAAAAACTCGCAACCAACAATTGGTTTTAGCTCTGTTTCTGTAGGATCTTCTCCATTTTCAATCGCAGCTTCGTTGACTTTTTTTGCATTTTTATTATGATCTAAAACTGCACTTACAAACTTAAAAGCGCCCATCATGTTCCCGTGATCGGTCATTGATAAAGCCGACATTTTTTCTTTTGCCGATTTTTTGATCATTGCACCAATATCGATAGTCGATTGCAAAACCGAAAACTGCGTATGATTATGTAAATGAGCAAAAACTGCTTCATTGTATGCTTTTTTTACATCATCAGTAATTGTGTTTTTTTCAGCTTCACCTTTAATAACACCGGCAGCTTCTAACTGTTTACGAATTTCTTCGGATGCTTTCTTAAGGTTGATGTGCTTTAACCCGATTAACTGAAAAGGCTGTGGATTTACTTCTTTAAAATGCTGTAAATATCCGGCCGATTGCTGTAATTCTTTTTCATTAAAAACATTTCTGCGAATTAACTCGAAAAAACATCTTGTAGTGGCTTCCACATCGGCAGTTGCATTGTGTGCTTCGCCAAAAGGCACGTCAAATAAATACTCATGCAATTCGGTCAAAGTAGGTAGTTTAAAACGACCGCCACGACCACCGGGAAGTTTCAATAAATTGGCCGTAACTTCGGTACAAGTATCTAAAACCGCCATAGCATTTAAAGGCGTTGCTTTAGACGAACGATGAAATTCAGCACCCATAATATTCAAATCAAAACCAACATTTTGCCCTACAACAAATTTAGCCTTACCCAAAGTAATGTTAAATTTTGCAAGAACTGTATTTATATCAATCCCTTTTTCGGTTGCTAATAACGTAGAAATTCCGTGAATTCGCTCAGAATCATACGGAATATCAAAATCTTCGGGCTTAATCAAATAATCTTCATGCTCAACCAAATTTCCCATTTCATCATGTAACTGCCAGGCAATCTGTATACAGCGCGGCCAGTTATCAACATCGGTAATAGGTGCATTCCAATCTTTAGGCAAACCAGTTGTTTCGGTATCAAAAATTATATACATGGGTAAAATTCAGGTTGATTTTATACAAAGTTACAATAAAAAAAGTCGCTCTTAAAAAAGAACGACTTAAGTATGTGTTAAACAAATTTTTTAAATTTATTATGGATTTGGTGTTTCTAGTTGTGCAGGTGGATAAACCAAAGGAATTCTGAAAAACACTCCTTTATTTAAATTTACTAATGGTGTTTCTGGTAAAACCAAAGCAGGATCAACCGGTACCATTTCTGCATAAAACGTTCCAGAGATTGTTCCTGGCGTTTGTTTTTCAACCGGATCTAATTTAATATATCCTTTACCTGTTGATGACGATGTACTGTATAAATAAACTTTATCTTTTTCTGTTTTAGAATATGTAGCAACGTTGTAATTATCTGTTCCTAATGTATATTCTCCACCCAATTCATAGTTATCTATAAATAAAGTAACATTTTCCGAATCGGTTGCACCAACAATTACTAAATCTCCATTATCAACATTTGCCGTTATTTTTGTAGCTCGCCAAAAGTCATAACTTTTCATGGCTTCAAAGGTTGGTGTGTTTACAGTTAGTTCTTCTTCGCAAGACACTAGTGAAACTGCCATTAATGCAAATAAAAAGTATTTTTTCATATTCTATTTAGATTCTGAATTCAATGTTACCAAACAAAAATAGAATTTTTTCTTTAACACCAAATGTTTTTTTTTAATAATTATTTAACTTTTTTAAAATTTAACAACTTAAGGTTAATTTTTACGGGTTAATAATCAATCATTACGAAAAAATAATTACTTTTGCACTTCAATTTTAATAATTAAGAGGTCGGGAACCTCAATTAAATCATTTAGAGATTATGTCTGTAAAAATTAGATTACAAAGACACGGTAAAAAAGGAAAACCTTTTTACTGGGTAGTAGCTGCTGATGCACGTGCTAAAAGAGATGGTAAATTCTTAGAGAAAATCGGAACTTACAATCCAAACACTAACCCTGCAACAATTGACTTAAACGTTGATGCTGCTGCAAAATGGTTATTTAACGGTGCGCAACCAACAGATACTGCTCGTGCAATTTTATCTTACAAAGGTGCTTTATTAAAACATCACTTAAATGGTGGTGTACGCAAAGGTGCTATAACACAAGATCAAGCTGATGCAAAATTCACTGCTTGGTTAGATGAAAAAGCAAACAAAGTAAACACAAAAGTTTCTGGATTAGCTGATAACAAAGCTGCTGCTAAAACAGCTGCATTAAACGCTGAAAAAGAAGTGAATGCAAAACGTATTGCTGCTGCACAAGAAGCTAAAGCTGCTGCTGAAGCTGCAACTGCAACTGCAGAAGAAGCTACTCCAGAAGTAGAAGAAAATACAGAAGAAACTGAAGCATAATTTGTAAGCGATTTTTAATGCGTAAAAAAGATTGTTTTTATTTAGGAAAAGTCGCTAAGAAATATAGTTTCAAAGGCGAAGTCTTGGTTTATTTAGACACAGACGAGCCAGAATTGTACACAGAATTGGAATCAATGTTCGTTGAAATAAACGGACATTTGGTTCCTTTTTTTATTGAAAGATCATCACTCCACAGAGAAAAATTTCTTCGTACCCAGTTTGAAGATATGGATTCTGAAGAAATTGCAGATACCATTGTAGGCAAAGATGTATACTTACCGCTTACCATGCTGCCTAAATTAGAAGGAAACAGATTTTACTACCACGAGGTTGTTGGTTTTGATGCCATTGACCAGCGATTAGGCAATTTCGGAACTATTTTAAGAATAAGTGACAACGGCGTACAAGCCTTGTTTGAAGTTCAAAAAGATGATGCCGTTATTTTGATTCCTTTAATTGATGAATTCATTATTGAAGTAAATCGCGAAAACAAATCTATTCTTTTCAACACTCCGGAAGGATTGATTGATTTATATATTTAATTACCACTTATTTTCATTTAAAACAGTAATTTTGAAGTAAAATCTACTTCAATGTTCTCATTTAAACAATTCACCATAGAACAAGATCGTTGTGCCATGAAAGTTGGTACAGACGGCGTTTTGTTAGGTGCTTGGACTCCCCTTTTTCACAAACCGTTTAATATATTAGATATTGGCGCTGGCACCGGTCTAATTGCTTTAATGTTAGCCCAAAGAAGCGATGCACAGCAGATTGATGCTGTTGAAATTGAAGAAGAAGCTTACGAACAATGTGTAGAAAATTTTGAGCAGAGCAAATGGAACGATCGTTTGTTTTGCTATCATGCATCAATCTATGAATTTACAAAAGAACTTTTTGAAGAGGAAGAAGAATATGATTTAATTATATCAAACCCACCTTTTTATTCCGAGAATTATTCGTCAGGAAACGACAAACGAGATCAGGCGCGTTTTCAGGAAGCTTTACCTTTTGATGAGTTAATAGAATCGGCACAAGCATTACTCTCAGAAAATGGAATTTTCGCAGTTATTATTCCTTTTAAAGAAGAAGGAAATTTTATAGAATTAGCACAATCTGTAGGTTTATTTCTATTGAAGATAACCCGAGTTAAAGGAAACGAAACATCTGAAATTAAACGCAGTTTACTAGCCTTTTCTCGAATAGAACAAGAGCCAGTTGTTAATGAATTAACCATTGAAACAGATCGCTATAAATACACCGCAGAATATACCGAACTAACAAAAGACTTTTATCTGAAAATGTAAAAAAAACTTTTAAGAAAAAGAATAATTAGTGTTTTTTTTATAAATTATTATTATATGTTATATTTTTTTTATAATTTTATGTAATTAATTAAAAAAATAACATCATGAAAAAATTATTACTTTCTACCCTTTTATTAAGTTCTTTGTTCACGGCAAAGTCACAAACTACTGTTTTTGAAGACAGTTTTGAAACTTACACTAATTTTGCTATTGCAAATGTTGGAAATTGGACTCTTAACGACGTAGACAAATCGACAACCTATGGTTTTCAGGGAGTAACATTCGCTAACACACAGTTAGCGCAAGCCTTTACAGTTTTTAACTCTACAGCTACTACACCTCCGTTAACTGCTTCTGCTACATCTAATTGGAGTGCACGAACTGGATCTAAAGCAATGATATGTTTTGCAGCAACTACCCCTTCAAATAACGATTGGTTAATTTCACCACAAATAATGTTAGGAAGTACTGGCAATGTACTAAAATTTTGGGCAAAATCATGTGATACTAGTTTTGGTGCAGAACGTTTTAAAGTTGGAATATCAACTACAGGAACAGCTCCTGCAAATTTCACCATTATTACAGCTTCACCATATATAACAAACCCAGCTACAGCTCAATGGGTTGAATATACATTCAATTTAGACCCATCTTACGATGCGAAACAAGTATATATTGCAATAAATTGTGTTTCAAATGATCAGTTTGGTTTTGCAATTGATGATTTCAAAGTTACCACAACAGGCACTGTATCAAACGAAAAATTCTTCACAGAAAACTTTAATTTATATCCTAACCCAACTTCAGATGTTTTAAACATTTCATCTAAAAGCGGTTTAGAAATGAAAGAAATTAAAATTACCGATTTATCTGGAAGAATTGTAAAAACATTAAACAACGCTACAACAATTAATGTATCTGACCTTTCCGCTGGTACTTATTTAATTGACATTACAACAAATGAAGGAAAAGTTTCTTCTAAATTTGTTAAGAAATAATATTATTTGAATTTCATTTATAAAAACTCAATCTGTTAAGGTTGAGTTTTTGTCTTTAAAGACGACATTTAATGCCTTATCAGCCTATTACTTTTATGGCATACAACAATCGTTATAATGAAAAAGGAACTTATAAAAGGACAAGGAGCCGTAGAAAATATTCACAATCGGTTTTTTAAGAACAGATATGAAACTTCAATCTATCAAGATGATTATGAAGAGGATATTGCTAAAACCCAGATATTAGAGGTTTTTCCAAAAACAATCGTCAATAAAGTAAAAGGCAACAGTTTGCCTTTTCTGTATTCTGTAAATCCGTATCAGGGTTGCGAACACGGTTGCGCGTATTGTTACGCTCGCCCGACACACCAATATTGGGGATTTAGCGCCGGTGTAGACTTTGAACGCGTTATTTTGGTAAAGAAAAACGCTCCGGAACTTTTAGAACAGTTCTTTTTAAAACGAGGTTATAAAGCATCAACCATTCAACTTTCGGGCAATACCGACTGTTATCAACCAATTGAACGCAAATTAGAAATTACTCGAAAAATATTGCAGTTATGTTTAGATTACCACCACCCGGTGAGTATCATTACAAAAAACGCATTGATACTTCGCGATTTGGATATTTTAAAGCAACTAGCAGCTAAAAATCTGGTAAATGTATCGTTAAGTATTCCAACTATTAACGAAGATTTGCGCAGGGTGTTAGAACCCAGAACATCATCGATAAAAACAAAATTGAAAGCTTTGCAAACTTTATCGCAAAACAACATTCCTACTCACGTAATGGTTGCGCCGATAAT
Organism: Paenimyroides baculatum; assembly: GCF_008629655.1. Taxonomy (GTDB): domain Bacteria; phylum Bacteroidota; class Bacteroidia; order Flavobacteriales; family Flavobacteriaceae; genus Flavobacterium; species Flavobacterium baculatum. Next base: position 203,091 of record NZ_VWSG01000001.1, on the reverse strand, counting down.
TCCCGGATTAAACAGTATGGAAATTCTACCGATATTAAAAACAATTGAAGAAAACGGAGCGAACTCTTTTGGATATACTTTAATAGGTTTGAACGACGAAGTGGAACCTGTTTTTAAAGATTGGCTGGAAACGTATTATCCCGACCGAAAAGAAAAGGTTTTAAACCAGATAGCATCGCTACATAAAGGAAATTTGGCTGAAAAGAATATTGCCAAAAGAAATACCGGAAACGGAAATTTTGCTGATATGATTCACAAAACTTTTGAAATCGGAAGAAAGAAATTTTTCAGTCAATCCAAATTTCCTGCGTTATCAACCGATTTGTTTGATGGAACCAAAGGCGAACAGTTGTGTTTGTTCTAATAAGTAAAATTTTATCGAGCGTTTAATGATATTCTGCTTTGGTTTTCTTTGTTACCAAAACGTGCATTGTAAACATCGGTATGTTTGTAAATATCCACACTTTCAACATCGTTCTGATTTAACGAACGAAATGTTTCTTCGCTAACACGCACACCATCTACAATATAAGTATAATGACCATTTCGTGTTAAATTCTCTACATCTTTTAAAATGGTTTCGGGATTTCTGTAAACTTCTGACGGTCTCATATCGACATTGAAAACTAATGGGAATGCAACATCTACAATATGATTTTTATTAAGTTCAGTTTTTTTAACACTAACTGTATCAATAGTACATCCTGTTGCTGAATGATAATTGAAAGAAATTATAACATCAGGCAAATCCGTATCGTCTTGTTTCATCTTAATATTCAAAATATTACTCTTACGAACAGTTGCCAAACTTGTTTTATATCCTCTATAAATAAACTGAATTTTATCGCCTTTTTTCACTTTAAACTTGTATCTCCCTTCAGCATCAGTTACTGTTTCAACGTTAGTTCCTGCCAACTTTACAACAACACCCAGAATCGGTTCCCCATCTTGGGTTCTAACAACACCAGTTATTTCTTTATAAAGATTTTGCTGTAACACTTGTTTAGTCGAATTTACTAGAGGTGCTGATTTTACAGTCCAAGTAGAAAGCAAAATCACTCCAAAAATAACAGCAATATATCTGCAAACATTAAATGGATTATTCAATTTTTTCTGATTATTCACGTCATTATTTGCCATATCATAATTGCTTTATTTTCATTTATCAATAACAAACAGCAAGTTACTACATTTTATTCTAAAAATTCAATCATAAAATATTTTGCCTTTCTTCTTAAAAAATAAGTATTTTTGTGACAACTAAACAATTGTAGATATGAAACCGGATTTATTTCAGGCACCAGATTATTATTTATTAGACGATTTACTTACAGACGAACATAAATTAGTGCGCGATTCGGCACGGGCATGGGTTAAAAAAGAAGTATCACCAATTATTGAAGAATACGCGCAACGTGCAGAATTTCCTCATCAAATTGTAAAAGGTTTGGGCGAAATTGGCGGTTTTGGACCATATATTCCTGTGGAATACGGTGGTGCAGGATTAGATCAAATTTCGTACGGATTAATTATGCAGGAAATTGAGCGAGGCGATTCAGGTGTACGTTCAACCTCATCGGTTCAATCATCTTTAGTAATGTATCCAATTTGGAAATACGGAAACGAAGAGCAACGCATGAAATACCTTCCGAAATTAGCAACAGGCGAAATGATCGGATGTTTTGGTTTAACTGAACCTGATTTTGGATCAAACCCAGGCGGAATGGTTACCAACTTTAAAGATAAAGGTGATCATTATTTATTGAATGGTGCAAAAATGTGGATTTCGAACGCACCGTTTGCAGATATTGCCGTTGTTTGGGCTAAAGACGAAAGCGGACGTATTCACGGATTGATTGTTGAACGCGGTATGGAAGGTTTTACAACTCCTGAAACACACAACAAATGGTCGTTACGTGCATCGGCAACCGGCGAATTAATTTTTGATAACGTTAAAGTTCCTAAAGAAAATTTATTACCAAACAAATCTGGATTAGGCGCACCACTTGGCTGTTTAGATTCGGCTCGTTACGGTATTGCTTGGGGAGCGATTGGTGCTGCGATGGATTGTTACGATACGGCTTTAAGATATTCAAAAGAACGCATACAGTTTGACAAGCCAATCGGAGCTTTTCAATTACAACAAAAAAAATTAGCCGAAATGATTACCGAAATCACCAAAGCACAGTTATTAACTTGGCGTTTGGGTGTTTTACGTAATGAAGGTAAAGCAACATCGGCACAAATATCTATGGCGAAACGTAATAACGTGGATATGGCGTTAACCATTGCGCGTGATGCACGCCAAATGTTAGGCGGAATGGGTATTACCGGCGAATATTCTATTATGCGTCACATGATGAATTTAGAATCGGTTGTTACTTATGAAGGTACACACGACATTCACTTGTTAATTACAGGTATGGATGTGACCGGATTCCCGGCTTTTAAATAAGATCAACTTTTTTATAAATTAAGAAATCCCGAACAATGTTCAGGATTTTTTTTATTTTAGTATCAACTAATACTCTTTAGTATTTTCGTGATCCAGATAAGTTTTGCTGTATTTTTTGTACCAATACCACAACCCGAAGATAGACAAAAACACTACTAATAATGTTTGATCGATCTTTTTCCAGCGGTCAAACAACTGGCTGCTCCACACAACAAACAATGCACTTAACGAAGCCGCAAGATGCACCAACTGAATAATCATATAGATACGGTATTTTTCGTTCATATAAAAAACCGTGTCGTGGAATAAAAATATTCCCAATATGTATCCAACCAACAAAACAGTCAGTACAATTAACAACCATTTTATAACTTTTAATAAAGTTTTCATAGAGGATGATAATTAAAATGGAGCAAAATTAATTAAATATTCCGTTCAACAAACGTTTGTGCAAAAATAAGTTATCGGTAAAAAGAAAAACGAAGGAATCCCTCGTTTTTCAATAAAAATAATCCAATAAAATAAATCTATAATTTAATATTTTTTATAAAATTTTCATAAAGATAATAAAATTATATATAAAAAACACATTTGTTTAAATATTTACTAAACTTCAGGTGCTAGCTCAATTCGCAAGCCTTCAATTTCTGGAGTTATAGAAATCTGGCAACCTAAACGGCTGTTTTCTTTTACGTTAAAAGCCTCCCAAAGCATGGCTTCTTCATCCGGATTTTTCTCAACCAAGTTAACCTCTTCCTCGTTTAAAACATAGCATTGGCACGACGCGCACATTGCCATACCGCCACAAATACCAATGGTTCCTTCTTCGGCTAATTCGTAAGCACGTACCAGTTCCATTACATTCATGTTCATATCGGTAGGCGCATCAACCGTATGCTCTGCTCCTTCTCTATCTATAATTGTTATTTTAATATCGCTCATAATCTGCATTTTTGCAAAGATACTAATTAAAAAAAGCATTCAGAATTTTAGCAAGATTAATTAAGATGTATACATTTACAAAAAAAATGTTAACCTAAATTCTTGTTATGAAAAATTACTTATTAGGGCTTTGTAGTTTTTTGTCGGTAGCTGTTTGGGCACAAAATGTGTCATGCGAAGAAAAAGTAAAAACGCTACTGATTGATAAAATTAAAGACTATCTTTCAAACCAATTGATTCCTTATTATTCTGAAGACGATAGTAAATGGGGATATTTCGATAGAAAATCAAAAAGAAAGATTACCGAACCTATTTTACGAGATGCTGCTTTTTTTCATCCGCATATAAATTTGTACTATAGTTTAGAAACCAACGGACAAGAAAACGGTTGTACCGGCAAAATTATGGGCAGTAAGGAAAACTACCAACTCGAAAATATTTATGAAAGCGATTACCAAATTTACGAAGCAATGATACCACCCGAAAGTATGGTTAAAAAGTCTTTTAAAGATAAGGTTGATAGTGCAATTGGTGGTTTTGAAGTTGATGAAAAGGGAAAACTAACGACTTTTAATCCAAAATTTTACAATGCTGAAAAAGATCAACCTAATATTTTTGATATTTTTCAGTTTAAGAACAACCATTATGCAACTGTAAGTATTAAAGATAACAATGAATCTTTTTACCAAGTAATCAACCAAAAAGGAGAAACTTTTTCTGGGTTTGAAAGGTTAAAGAATTATCCCCATAGAAAACAAAGCTACTCTCACGAAAACGATTTGTGGTTTTTGATTGCAACAAGTGAAAATCAATTTGTATTTAAGTCTTTATTTGAAGGAAAACAGTTTGCCGATACTTTTGACAATACCGATAATTGGGAAAATTTTGCTCAAACTATTGGCTACGCTGTTATGAGTACCAATAACAAAAAGGGAGTTTTAGATCTAACAACCATGAAATGGAAAGTTAAACCTGTAGCAAGTAATGATTTTTGGTATTTAAACTATTCATCGTTGGAACCATTGGCAATTAATTACGATAAAGATGAATATTCGTACAACCCAACCATCATTATTCCTACAGAAATGATTAAAAAGAATAGGAAAAACACCCACATCTACCTTCAAAATTCTAAAAATTCTTTTTATGATTTGAAGATGAAGCTATATGAACCAAAAGATTAAAACAAAAATAAAGAGCTTTATAAAAAGCTCTTTATTTTATTAAACTACCACATCGAAAAAAGAAGTTAATTCTTCGAACGAATATTGTTTGGTGTCAATATCTTTAATAATTCTACCGCGTTCAAAACAAACAATTCTGTCCGAAATTTCAAACGTATGATTTAAATCGTGGCTTGAAACCAATAAAGTTGTCTGTTTGGTATCGGCTATATTTCTTAAAATCTTTTTTAAACGAATTTGTGTTGTTGGATCTAAATTAGCAAAAGGCTCATCTAAAATCACTACTTTAGGATTTCCGATTAACGTTCCAATAATCCCTACTTTCTTTTGATTTCCTTTTGAAAGATCGCGGATAAATTTGTTTTTACCCAGAATTTCGTTGTTAAAGAAATCGGCATACGTCAGTAAAAAAGCATCAACCTGCTGTTTTGCCTGGTTACGCAATTCACCTAAAAAGTAAAAATATTCTTCGCAGGTTAAATATCCAATTAAAAAACTATCATCTAAAAATGCAGTGGTAAAGGTTTTCCAGTCTTCGTTTTTATTTACAATAACGTTGTTATTTTTAATGAAACCCTGGGTTGGTTCAATTAAATCTAACAGCAGACTGAAAAAAGTGGTTTTTCCGGCACCGTTGTTACCTACCAAACCAAAACTTTCGCCAATCGGAATTTCTAATCCCTGTATATCTAAAACAGTATTTCCGTCGTATATCTTTTTTAAATTTTCAACTTGTATCATAACTATTTGTAAGCTTTTATGGTTTTATATTTTTGTGATTTGTATAGATTTTCTATTAAATTGAACATTGGTTTTTTAAGTAAAATTCCTGCTAAACCAATTGCTACAAAAACGATCATTGCTGTATTAAAAGGTAATAATTTTGTTAGAACAAAATACAATAACATAGGAATTGCAATGGTTGGAATACTTAAAAGTAAGGTTTGAACGTTGAATGCCTTGGTATCGCCAAATGCGTTTTTATTGCTTGATAAATCGATTTTTGAACGAACAAATGCCCCTGTAATTAATGACAAATAGCAATTCCAACCGATGTTGTAAAAGCCAACTGCAACGATAATCAAATAGGTTTGCAATCCAAAAAACAGATAAAAACTTGCCAGTATGATTGAAACCAATGTTCCTAAAACCATAACCAACCATTTAGATTCTAAATACGTTCGGTACGGAATATTCTGCGTCATCATTAACGGATAATAACTACTGTCCCAACTTGGCACATACTGCCCGAAAAGCATCATAAATCCGCCGGTAATCATTATGGCTGCCACTATGGTAAAAAAGGTGTTGGATTTGTACATATCCACTGTAAAGAATATCAAACCATATAGTAAAAACATTGCGCTCATCATTAAAACCATACGGGTTCGTTTGTTACGCGTAAGCAGTTTTAAATCTAACTTTAAAAACGGAGCCAATGTTCCAAAACGGTTTAAAAAGTTTAAGTCGTAGTATTTGTAAGTTTCCTTTTTTACAACAACGGCACTGTCTAACGATAAATTTTTAAAATAAAAACGATAACATGCTACAAGCAACGCTATCAGGTAAGCAGCTACAGCAACTATCAAAAACGGATAATTGTAAAGTGCTTCAAAGAAATATTTGGTGTAAGCGGTAACTTCTACGTATTTAAAGAAATCTAATGCCAGAACAGCGGCAAAAACCACTAAAAAAGGCAATGCAAATTTAGTTACATGGTTTAAAAGTTGCACCAAAAAATTATTTGCCAACAGAAACAATGTAAACGTTAACGCAAACAGAAAACTTGTTCCAAAACCTACTTTATAATCTAAAGCCAGTACTAAAAAGAGAGCACCGCCCATAAATAGGTTTACAAAGTTAAAAAACGATAAGGACGATTTAGTAAGACAGTAATTTACAATTGTTTTTTTACGAACATTCTGTATCAGCAAAGGTTTTACCAAAGTGGTTGGCATTTTTTGAAAGAAGTAACGAATTACCAGATCACCCAACCATAAATAAACAGCGTATTTAAAAAAGCCCTGAAAAGGATCCATTCCTTCTTCTTCGGCTAGTTTAAATAAACCGGCACTCATTGCGGTCATTATAATTAAATAGCAAAGCCCGAAATAGCCTTTACCAATTGCCATTATTATACTTTGCGCCATGCCGCCTTTACGCTTCATGCCTTTCCATTCTAAATTGGCGAGTTGTTTAAATGTCATACTGCTTTTTATTTAGTAAGTACTGTTTTTAACGAAATGTTACAAAAAAAAGAGTATGCTTTTTGAACATACTCTTTTATCTTTTATATTGATCGACTAATCAATTGCTTTTACAACTGCTTTTTCGGCTTCTTTACGTGTTCCGTCGAAACCGTCGATACCAGAAACAGTGGTGTATTTCAACACATATTTTTTACCGGGATTTATTCGGTTATAAACACTTTGGCACATTAAAGTCGCTTCGTGAAATCCGCATAAAATCAATTTTAATTTACCCGGATACGTATTAATATCGCCAATGGCATAAACACCTTCTATATTGGTTTGATAATCTAACGCGTTGTTTACTTTAATAGCATTTTTTTCGATCTCTAATCCCCAGTTTGCAATAGGCCCCAGCTTTGGAGTTAAACCAAACAACGGAATAAAATAATCGGTTTTAATAATTCGGGTAGATATACCGCCGTCAAAAGACAAGGTAACCGCTTCTACATGCTCATTCCCGTGAATTTCGGTCACCTCGGCAGGCGTTATCAAATTGATTTTCCCCTGATGTTTTAATTCCTGCGCTTTTTCTACAGAATCTAATGCTCCGCGAAACTCGTTTCTTCTGTGAACCAATGTTACGCTTTTAGCAACATCGCTTAAAAAGATACTCCAATCTAAAGCAGAATCGCCACCACCGCTTATCACAATGTTTTTATCTCTAAATTGTTCTGGATTTTTAACGAAATATTCTACACCTTTATCTTCATAAAAACTCAACCCTTCAATAATAGGTTTTCTTGGTTCAAAACTACCCAAACCACCTGCAATTGCAACGGCTTTAGCGTGATGTTTTGTTCCTTTGTTTGTAGTTACGATAAAAGTACCGTCTTCTAACTTATCAATACTTTCGGCAACTTCGTTTAAAGTGAAACCAGGTTCAAACTGCTTGATCTGTTCCATTAAATTATCGATCAATTCGGCAGCGCCAACCGAAGGATAGCCCGGAATATCGAAAATTGGTTTTTTGGGATATAACTCTGTTAATTGTCCGCCGGGTTGCGGAAGTCCGTCAATTATATGACAGCGTAATTTTAATAATCCGGCTTCGAACACAGCAAAAAGTCCTGTTGGTCCGGCACCGATTATTAATATATCAGTTTCAATCATAAAAGTAAAATTTATATAAAATTAAAGAGCTATAAGCACAAAAAAAGTGATAAATATCATTCATCACTAATTTGCTTATAGTTTATTAAAACACCGAAATGTTTTCTACCGTTTCAATTTCGGGAGCGTATTTTTTAATGGTAGTTTCTACACCTGCTTTCAACGTCATTTGGTTGATTTTGCACGATGTACAAGCACCTTCTAAACGCACTTTCACGTATTTGTCGTCTTCAATAGAAATTAAGCTGATGTCACCACCGTCTGATTTTAAGAACGGGCGGATTTCCTCTAACGCTTTTTCTACATTTTGTCTTATTGTTTCTGAAGCCATATTTTTTAAAATTGATGTAAAACAATCAATATTTTAGTAATTATTTTTTTGCAGGAGAACAACCTGCCATTGTGGTAATCTTAACTGCTTCGGTTGGTGGAAGCGATTCGTTTCTTAAAACGGTTTGCGATACTACATTTTTAGCAATTTCTACGAAAGCATCAGCTACAACCGATTTTTCCTGCAATGCTGCCGGACGACCATAATCACCTGCTTCGCGAATGCTTTGTACAATTGGCACTTCGCCTAAAAACGGAACATCTAAGTCTAATGCTAAATTTTTCGCACCTTCTTGTCCGAAAATGTAATATTTGTTTTCCGGTAATTCTTCCGGAGTAAAATACGCCATGTTTTCAATAATACCCAAAACCGGCACATTGATACTTTCTGCCATAAACATCGATACTCCTTTTCTTGCATCTGCCAAAGCAACTGCCTGTGGTGTACTTACTACAACCGCACCTGTAATTGGCAACGACTGTAATAATGATAAGTGAATATCGCCCGTTCCCGGTGGTAAATCTAAAAGTAAGAAATCTAATTCGCCCCAATCTGCATCAAAAATCATTTGGTTTAATGCTTTAGAAGCCATTGGTCCGCGCCAGATTACTGCCTGATCAGGACTTGTAAAAAATCCGATCGATAATAACTCCACTCCGTAACTTACAATTGGTTTCATTTTCGATTTTCCATCCACATCAACCGAAACAGGTTTCGATTTTTCAACATCGAACATAATCGGCATCGATGGTCCGTAAATATCGGCATCCAAAACACCAACTTTAAAGCCCATATTAGCTAAAGTAACCGCCAAATTTGCTGTTATTGTAGATTTACCTACACCACCTTTACCTGAAGATACTGCTATAATATTACTTATTCCCGGAATTGATTTTCCTTTGATTTCCGGTTTCTCCGGAGTTTCAACCTTAATATTTACTTTTACTTTCGCCTTGTCATAGATTTTTTCATGAATAACTTTCATAATATCCACTTCGGCACGTTTTTTAATATGTAAAGCCGGTGTGTGTAAGGTAACATCAACCACCACTTCGTCACCAAAAGTCATTACGTTCTGTACCGCACCGCTTTCAACCATATTTTTACCTTCGCCTGCAACAGAAATAGTTTCTAAAGCAGTTAATATCTCTTTTCTGTCTAATTTCATTTTTTGTATCTTAATAAAGCTGTTTAAAAACCTGTTGGTAAACAACTTATGTAGAATTATTTTAAATTACAAAGATAACACGAATTTATGATACTTTAAAGTTAATGATTTAATAAATTATATTGGATGTTTGATGCCAGATGAAGGATGTTAATTAAATAAAAAGTTTTACAGGCAGTATAGTCTTTATTTAAAAATAGCTGTAATTTTATAGAAACAAAAATTGAAATTATGGCACAGATAACATTTAAAGGAAACCAAATTCATACAGCAGGAAATTTACCTGAAATTGGTGCAACAGCTCCGGATTTTAAATTAACAAGTAGCGATTTATCTGAAAAATCGTTAAGCGATTACAAAGGAAAAAATGTGGTTTTAAACATTTTTCCAAGTGTTGACACAGGTGTTTGTGCACAATCGGTACGCACATTTAACAAAGAAGTTTCAGCAGTAGATAATACGGTTGTTTTATGTATTTCTAAAGATTTACCGTTTGCATTAAACCGTTTTTGCGCGGCAGAAGGTTTACAGAATGTTGAAACATTATCGGATTTTAAAAGTAACGATTTCACGAATGCTTACGGCGTACAAATGACCGATGGACCTTTAAACGGATTAATGAGTCGTGCAGTAGTTGTTATTAACCCAGAAGGAAAAGTAGTTTACAACGAGCAAGTTCCTGAAATTACTCAAGAACCAGATTACAACCATGCAATTAATGCGTTAAAGTAAAAAACTGCTTTTTTATATAAAAACATCGCCAAAGTTTGAAACTTTGGCGATGTTTTTTTTCACTATTCTTTTCAAGGTTCCCAAAAATACTCATTAAAATTCTGAACCGTATTTTCTTTGATTTCCACTCCTTCATTTTCCAATAACTGCTGCATTAAATTTGTTCCTTGGAAATGATGTTTTCCAGTAAGCAATCCTTTTCGGTTTACCACTCTATGTGCCGGAACATCTTCGTGCATAGCAGAAGCATTCAAGGCATAACCTACCATTCGTGCAGATTTTGGCGCACCTATCTTCTTTGCAATAGCTCCGTAAGTTGTAATTTTTCCGTAGGGAATCTGTTGTACAACTTCATAAACTCGCTGAAAAAAATCCTTCTCTATCATTTATAAAACAGTTTGCAAAGGTTTATAAGTGTGATGACTCCCGTAATACAACCCAGTATTTTATTGATATTTTTTAAGACAAAATTATCTTTAACTGTTTTGTTTTTAAACAGGTTTATATAAAACATAAAGGCTAAAAACGCACCAATTAAAACACCAACTGTAAATAAAATATTACTTATATAGTTTACGGTGTACAAATTATTGTTTAAAACGGCAATGGTTATAAACACATAATAAAATACAGGAAAAACGTTTATAAGTGACAATAATATTCCTTGAGTAAATCGTTTTCTTTTTCGGGTAATCTCTACCGAAATATCTTTCTTTTTCTTTGGTTTCGCAACAAAAAAATAAATAGTTAGCACCAGAAAAACCACAAAACCAATTTCGCGCAGAATGTTTGTTATAAAAACACTTTGATCGATAATTTTTGCAAAAAAAACTGCCAGATACGTTTGCAGGGCAATAATAATAAATGTGCCCAACATAAAGCTGTAGGCGTTTTTCATTCCTTCCTTTTTAGAAATTTTTACTACCGTGGCATTTAAAATACCAGGCAGCAAAGTTCCAAACACAGAAGCACCAAGCCCTGTTAAAAAAGGAAGAAGATAATTCATTTATTTAAGCTGAAATTTTATGTACGTAATTGGTTTGTTTTGCTCTAAATACTGCGACTCGTAAAAAGTTTGAATAGCAGTAACAACCTCCGGAGCACCTTCGTTTCTATACACATTGTGGTTTGCATATAAAACTTTATGACCTGCACCGTGAAGTAATCCTAAAGTGTAACCGTGCATAAACTCACTATCGGTTTTAAGGTTTACAACACCTTCTGGTTTTAAGATGTTTTTGTATCGAGCCAAAAACTCGGCGTTAGTTAAACGGTGTTTGGTACGTTTGTATTTAATTTGCGGATCGGGAAAAGTAATCCAGATTTCATCGACTTCATTTGTTCCAAAACAGTTTTCAATCAATTCGATCTGTGTGCGTAAAAATGCCACATTAGGAATATTTTCTTCAACAGCCGTTTTAGCACCACGCCAAAAACGAGATCCTTTTATATCAACCCCAATAAAATTTGTATTTGGATAACGACGCGCCAATTCTACAGAATATTCGCCTTTACCGCAGCCTAATTCTAAAACAATAGGATTATCGTTTTTAAAAACTTCTTTATTCCAGTTTCCTTTTAGGCTGAACGTGTTGTTTAAAACATCTTCTCTACCCGGCTGATACACATTTGAAAACGTTTCGTTTTCTCTGAAGCGTCTCAATTTATTCTTACTTCCCACTTTTGTAAATTTTGGTAAAAATACAACAATTGGTGGTTAGTTTAAATTTACAAAAACAAAAAAAGCTGTTATTTTTTAACAGCTTTTTCTATAGTAAACGAAAATTCGGAACCTACACCTATTTTACTTTCAACGTAAATATGTTCGTTGTGGGCTTCTATAATATGCTTTACAATTGACAGACCCAAACCGGAACCACCAATATCACGCGATCGGCTGGAATCGGTTCTGTAAAAACGTTCGAACAAACGGGAAATATGTTTTTTTTCGATTCCGTAACCGTTATCGGTTATACGAATTAAGAGTTTTTTATCGGTTAAACTTTCTATTGATACTTCGGTTGTACCATTATCTTTACCGTATTTTATGGAATTATCGACCAAATTTAAAACCACCTGATTGATTTTTTCACGATCACCGTTTACAAAAATTGATCTGTAATGATCTTTATCAAACATTAAGGTGATGTCTTTTTTATCGGCTTTCATTTCCAAAAGATCAAAAACATTCTGAAAAAGTTCAATAATATCAAAGGTTTGAATATTGACTTTTAATTCGTTTGTTTCTAACTTGGTAATCATATCCAAATCGTTCACAATATCAATAAGGCGTTCAATACCTTTATCGGCACGTTCCAAATATTTTTTACGGATTAATTTGTCTTTCACACCACCGTCTAACAACGTAGAAACGTATCCTTGCACCGTAAACAAAGGTGTTTTAAGTTCGTGTGCTACGTTACCAATAAATTCACGACGGTATTCTTCTTGTACTTTCAGTGATTCAATTTCTACTTTTTTGTCGGTAGCAAATTTATTCACTTCGTACATCAGCGTCTGCATGTCAGTTGTTACCGGCTGGTTTCGCAAAACCGATTCGTCTAGAATACTTACTTCTTTATATATTTTTTGAATGCGACGGTAAATAAAGCGTTCTACCCTGTACTGCAATACAAAAAAGCTAAACGCAAAAAACAGTAACGTGAATGTTACTGTAAATAATACGTTTATTTGAAAGAATAAATGTTGCAACACTAGTAGTAGAACCGAACTGAAAATGGTTATTACGGCTGCCGATTTTGCTGCAAACTTATAAGATTTACGGTATTTTACCCCCATTAAACTTCTAATTTATAACCCACGCCTTTTATGGTTTTAAACAACTCGTCGCCAATTTTTTCGCGTAGTTTTCTTATATGTACATCTATTGTACGGCCGCCAACTATTACTTCGTTACCCCATACTTTGTCTAAAATTTCTTCGCGTTTAAACACTTTTCCGGGTTTTGATGCCAAAAGGTAAAACAATTCAAACTCTTTACGCGGTAAAATAATTTCAACTTTATCTTTAATGATTTTATATTCTTCGCGATTAATTTCAATGTTACCAATTTTTAAAACATCTTCCACCGAAATGTCTTCTTTAACTCGGCGTAACAATGCTTTAACTTTACTAACCAGCAATTTTGGCTTAATTGGTTTGGTTATGTAATCATCGGCACCTACATCAAAACCTGCTACCTGCGAATAATCTTCACCACGTGCGGTTAAAAAGGTAATAATGGTACTGTTAAGCCCTGATAGCTTGCGCATGTTTTCACAAGTTTCAATACCATCCATTTCGGGCATCATAACATCAAGAATCACCAAATTAGGAATTTCCTTTTTAGCAATTGTTAAAGCTTCTTTACCATTTTTTGCGGTGAATACCTGGTAATTTTCAGCTTCCAGATTAAATCCTACAATTTCTAAAATATCCGCATCGTCATCAACCAGCAAGATTTTAATGTCCTTATTTTTCATTTGTTTTGTGTTGTTTCGCTTGTAAAATTAAAGATAAATAAAAAACAAACAACCGCTTAACAATTATTTAATGTAGTAACAATTAATTTACAAAAACCCAACACTTTCATAAACCGCGCATAACCTTACAATAACTTTTAGGTAATTCCTTTGCAACGAAAATTTATAACACAAACGATAAATGAAATTAAATTTTTTGGCAGCAGCGTTATTATTTGGAGTGGTGACTTATGCGCAGGATACTAAAACGATTAAAGGCCACATTTACGATACAGCTAACAACAACGAACCTTTGGCATACGCAACAATTATGCTACAGAATACCGAGTTTGGTGCAGAAACCGACGAAAACGGTTATTTTGAAATTGAATGCGAGCAAGGTTCTTATTTGATAGAAGCATCGTACACCGGTTACCAGACTTTTGTAATGCAGTATGAAACGGGAAGTACAGATGAGGTAAATATAAACCTGACTCCGGAAGCTTCAAACTTAGATGAACTGGTTATTACGGTTAACAACAGGAAATCATCGGAAACCGCTTTATTAAACGAACAACGCAAATCTTTAGAAATAAAACAGCAAATTGGTGCACAAGAACTTTCTCGTAAAGGTGTGGGCGATGTTGCTGCGGCAGTTGCTAAAACAGCAGGTATTTCTCAACAAGAAGGCAGCAACAACGTTTATGTTCGTGGTTTGGGTGATCGCTACAACTCTACAAGTTTAAACGGTTTGCCGGTTCCATCAAACGATCCAGAGAAAAAGAACATTAATCTAGAATTGTTTTCTACTGATATTGTGGAATATATTTCGATCGATAAAACTTTCAATTCAAGAAATACGGGAGATTTTGGTGGTGGAAATGTGGATATTTCATCAAAAGATTTTAAAGATAGTGGTTTGTTCGAAATTGAATTGGGAGGAAATGCAAATACCAATGCGTTAAGCAAAGGCAGCGATTTTGTACTTCCACAAGGTCCAAGTAAAATGGGTTACGCATCTTACGGAAAACCAAACAACGCTTTAAATGGATACAACTTTGAAAACAGCTTACAACCACAAAGCGCAGGGCCAATTGGCGGAAACTTTGGTTTAAAAGCAGGAAAATCATTCAACATTGGAGAAACTGGTAAATTAAATTTATTTGCAACAGCAAGTTTTGATAACGGTTTTACTTTTAGAGAAGGTATCAACCAAAGTGCAAGTGCACAAGGTGCAAAATTAAAATCGTTCTATCAAGAAAAATTCTCGCAAACTACCAATACAACGGGTATGTTTAATGCCAATTATCACTTAAACGACAATCACCGTTTGGGTTATAATATGCTTTACATTAACTCATCTGATTTATCAAGAGATATTTACACCGGTAGTGACCGTGATTTTGAAGGAGATCATGATGAATTATTAGTTCAACGTGGTACGTTCACTCAAAATACTGTGTTAATTAATCAGTTGTTAGGTAATCACAAATTAAGCGAGAAATTAGGTTTCGATTGGGCTGTTTCTTACAACACCATTGAAAGCGATATGCCGGACAGAACACAGAATAAAATGTTTTACTGGAAAGATACTAACACTTACACTTTAGCTCAACGAACAATTACAGATAACCACCGTTACTTTCAAAACCTTAAAGAAGATGAAATTGCAGCGAACCTTGCATTAAGTTACAAGTTAGGAACCGATGAAAACGGTAATGAAAGAGGTAAAGTAACTTTTGGTTATAACGGGCGTGTAAAGAAAAGAGATTTTGAAGCGATACAATACAACTTCCGTATTTCGGGTGATGCTTTAACAAGTGCTGTAAATCCGAACAATTTGGATACCTTTTTTAATCAGCAAAACTATGCTGGCGGATTGTTTGGTATTGAAGCTTTTGCAGGCGATACCCCACAAACATACACAGGTGAACAAAACATACATGCCGGTTTTGGTAATTTAGAATACCGTTTAACCGATAAATTCAGTGCGGTTGTTGGTTTACGTTACGAAAAAATAGATCAAACGGTGCAATGGAGAACGCAATTAGATGCTATAGAACAAACAAACAAATTTAACCGTAACGAATTTTTACCAAATTTATCGTTGAAATACGAATTAAGCGGTACACAAAACTTACGTTTGGCAGCAAGTAAAACCTATACATTGCCTCAGTTTAAAGAACGTGCACGATTTATTTACGAAGACGTAACCGAAATTAAAGTAGGTAACCCTTACTTATATCCGTCTCAAAACTACAACTTAGATTTAAAATGGGAAATTTTCCCAATGAACGATGAAGTAATTTCGGTAGCTGCATTTGGTAAATATATCCAAGATCCTATCAACGAAATCACCATGGCATCATCTACCAACGATATCACTTGGGTTAATATTGGTGATAAGGGATATGTGTACGGAGCAGAATTCGAAATCAAGAAAAGACTTTTTGATTTTGGCAGAACTAACACCAACAACCTTTTTGGCGGATTGAATATATCGTATATGAAAACTGATCAGGAAGTAGACAAGGATAAAATTCAACGCGAAACAAAGGGATTGATTAATACCAATTTTGATTTTGACCGTTCATCTTTTACCGGAGCTTCTGATTTATTGTTAAACGCAGATCTTTCTTATGTAACAGAATGGAACGAAGGTAGAGGAATGACTGCTACTGTTGCATATACCCATTATTCTGACCGTTTGTACGCTTTAGGTGTAGAGAAAAAAGGAAACTTAATCGACAAAGGAATGGGAAGTTTAGATTTTATATTAAAGACAAAAATCCATAAAAACTTTGCACTTGATTTCGCAGCACGCAATATTTTAAATCCAGAATTCCGCAGAATACAAGACAACGCATTGGGCGCAATAGATGCTGTTACCTATAAAAGAGGAGCCTTCTTTAGTTTGGGTGCAAAATATACATTTTAACAACATATTCATTACATACGCTTAACACACATTAAAGTATTAATACACAACTTTGTATCAAATAAAAATAACTAATTTTTAAAGAAAATGAAAAAGCCAATTTCAAAATTATTTAGCTTAACATTATTATCATTAACATTAGCAGCAACAGCTATTTCTTGCTCTAGTGACGATTCAACTCCAGTTGTAGAAGAGCCAATCAAAGAACCAGGTGAAGAATCTTCATTCAAAGTTGATCGCAACGCATTAACAGGAGAAATTAAAGACGGACACGTAACATTAACAGACGGAACTTATAAATTAACCGGAAAACTAATCGTAGCTAACGGTGCAAAATTAACCATTAAAGCAGGTGTTAAAATTGAAGCTACAGCATTAGGATCAGGTCAGTTTGATGCAGTAAGATACATCGCAGTATCACAAGGAGGGCAAATTTTTGTTGAGGGAACTTCATCTAACCCAGTAATAATGACTGCAGAAGAAAAAGCACCAGGTAAGTGGGGTGGATTGGTAATCTGTGGTAAAGCACCAATTAATAAAGGTACAACTGCAACAGCTGAGGTTTCTGAATTAACTTATGGTGGATCTGATGCTAACGATAATTCAGGATCAATTAAATATTTAAGAATCGAATATTCTGGATATTCTTACAACGCAGATAAAGAATTCAACGGTCTTTCTATGTTTGGTGTTGGTAAAGGAACAACAATTGATTATGTACAAATTCATGACGGATCAGATGATGGTTTTGAGTGGTTTGGTGGTACAGTAGATGCTAAACATTTAGTTGTTACAAATTTCCACGCTGAAGTAGGTGATGATTTATTCGACTGGACAGAAGGTTGGAACGGTTTAGGGGAAAACTGGTACGGAAAAAGAACAAACGGCGGTAACCGCGGTATCGAAGCAGACAACAACTCTAACAACCACACTGCTGCACCAATTGCTAACCCAACAATTAAAAACTTAACGTTAATTGGTAATAACGGTGGTAGTGAAAACCAAGCTATGAAATTACGTGTAGGTACAAAAGGATCTTTTGACAATGTTGTTTTAAGCAATTTTGGAACAGGTTTCGATGTAGAGCATGACGAAGGTATCGGTTATGTTGCAAGTGGCGAATTAAAAGCTACCCGCGTTAAATTTGATAACATTGCTACAAAATCTAAAGGTAAGAAAACCGACGGTACTGCTGCAGATGTAAGCAAAATCTTTACAGAAGATGCTAATGCTACAGGTGCAGGTAACGGTACAGCTACACCAACATGGGCAGCTGGTTGGACAGTAGGTTTATAATAAATTTCAAATAGTTTACTGTCACAATTTAAGTCAGTCTGTCATACCAAGCAAAATCAAGGTATGTAACAACTTAAACAAACAGTAAATCAGTTAAAATCTTCATAAATAACCTCAATTTTTTATTGAGGTTATTTTTTTGGTATTTTATTTGATATTTATTTTATATATTTACTTATTAAAATTAAAGTTATGAAAGAAAAATACCTATATATACTTCTAATGTTAATTATAACAAGCTTTTCTGCGCAAGCACAAACAGCTAAAAACAGTGGAGTAGCAGACCAAGTAAAAACCGAAAATACGCTAGATAAGGTTCAAATTTACCCGAACCCGGTTACCAGCGGAAAAATATATATTAATGCCGAAACCAATTCTGTAAAAGCAATAGAACTTTACGATATGCTGGGCAAACGCATTTTAACTACCGAAATGAACGGCTACCAAAAAGAACTAAATGTAGCCAACTTAAAAGCCGGTGTTTATATTTTAAAACTGTCCGAAAAAAATAACAGCATTACACGAAAAATTGTAATAAAATAACCATTAAGCCCACAATATATGTGGGCTTTTTTAATGGAAACAATTTAGTAACATACACATTTTTACGGTTTAAAAAATTACCGTAACTTTGCATAGTAAAATTTAAAAACAATTTAGAGATGAAAAAAATTTACACTTTAGTTACAATTATTGCAGCTTCTTTTGCTGCTAATGCACAAACCTCAGATAGTTTTAATTACACGGGATCTTTAAATGCAAATGGTTGGGTTTCACATAGTGGGCAAACTCCTGGCGAAGTGGTTACCACTGCAGGTAGCTTAACTTATACAGGGATTACTTCTACAGGAGATAAAGTTCTTTTAGACAGTAATGTACTTTTTGAAGATATCAACAAGGCTTCAACAAGTCCTATTACAACTACAGCATATTTATCTGCTATTATAAACTATGTTGATGCTACAGATTTAGCTGCAGCTGGTGATTATTTTACTGGTTTTGGAGATATAGCTGCAGCAACAGGTTACTCTAAAATGTTTGCTCAGGTTCATGCTAAGCCAGGTACTACAGCTACAACATTTAATTTAGGACTACGTAACACTGCAGGTAATGGAGGTACTGTAAACTTTGATACTACCGATTTACCATTTGGAACACCTGTATTTATAGTAGCAAAATATGATGTCGCTACTGGAGCTGCATCATTATGGATTAACCCTACTGTTGGGGTTTCTACTGAACCAACTGCTACTTTAACAAATAACACTAGTACTCCACCAACATTACCCCCATCAATCTTATCTATATTTTTAAGAAATGGTTCAGGTACGGGAAAAGTTGAAGTTGATGAAATGATTTTAGCGAATAATTGGGGAGCTGTAAATTATGTGAACGCTTCTACTAAAGAAAATAACATCGAAGGTTTAAACATTTTCCCTAACCCGGTAAACGATGTTTTAAACATTACTTCAAACAGTACTGCTGATAAAAACGTACAGTTATTTGATTTAACAGGTAAAAAAGTATTAGATGTTACAACTGTTTATCAGGTAAACGTTTCTACATTAAAAGCAGGTATTTATGTAGCAAAAATAAACGAAGCTGGTAAAACAGCTACACGTAAAGTTATTATCAAATAATTTTCACTCAATATAACTTAAAAGCATCTCAATTATGAGATGCTTTTTTATTTTACAAGTATTTCTACAGTTTAGTTAGAGTTTGTGTCACTTCTGGCGAAGTTGAGAACTCATTTTAAATAATTGTAAAATAACATATTTATGCCGTTTTTAATTAACATAATTTAACTATTTTTAAAACACACTAATCTTAAAAATTTTAAATTATGAAAAAAAATTTATTATCGTTAATCTTTATTGCTGCAACACTTTCAGCACAGGCACAAAACGTAGCATCAACCGCAAATGTAACAAGTGGTGGATTACAAGCTGGAAATGCGGGTGTATACAACACCTTTTATGGGACTTATTCAGGGAAAGCAACCACAGGCAGTAATAATACTTTCATTGGATATCAAACAGCTAGATATAATTCTTCTGGCTCAGAAAACACAATCATAGGCAGTAATAGTGGCGGTTCAATCACTACAGGAATTAATAATACCTTTTTAGGTTCAAATGCAGGTGGGTCTAATCCTGGCTCTAACAACACTTTTTTAGGCAAAGGTAGTGGATTCGAGAATTGGGGAAGTAATAATATTTTTATTGGAACTGACACTGGTTTTGACACAGGTAACGGATCTAATAATATATTAATTGGAAATAACTGCTCTGCAACTATTGAAGAGAATAACACTTTATGGATTGAAAATAGCTGGTCAGACAAACCATTAATTTGGGGAGATTTTGCAAACGACAAATTAAAATTTAACGGCAAAGTAGGTATTGGTTATGCTTTTGGTACTTTCCCAACAACCGCGGGTGGCGTAAATGTTTCGGTCTACAATTTATTTGTAAACGGTGGTATTTTAACCGAAGAAGTACGTGTTATACTAAAAGCACAATGGGCAGATTATGTTTTTGCAGATAACTACAATTTAAAAAGCCTAAAAGAAGTAGAACAGTTTATTAAACAAAACGGGCATTTGCCTAATGTACCGTCTGCAGCACAGGTTAAAGAAAACGGTATTGAAGTGGGCGAAATAATTACCATACAACAAGAAAAAATAGAAGAATTAACCTTACACCTAATAAACCAAGAAAAACAACTGGAAGAATTAAAAGCACAGGTAAAACAACTTTTAAAAGCACAAAACTAATATTCAAAACATAAAGATTATGAAAAATAAATTTTTACTTTGGTTTTGGATATTGTTTCCTTTACTTGCGTTTTCGCAGGGCGAAAACGACAACTGGTATTTTGGGAATAAGGCAGCCGTTAATTTTTTGACAGCTACACCTACCGTACTCACAAACAGCCAAATAGATACTTTTTAAGCCGTTGGTACGGCAAGTGATAGTAATGGTAATTTGTTATTTTATACAGATGGGATAACGGTATGGAATAGGCAGCACCAAATCATGCAAAACGGCACAGGATTAGCAGGTAATGATTCCAGCCAGCAACTAGCTATTGTAAAAGACCCTTCTAACTCTAACAAGTACTATGTTTTTACTACAGCAATGGCATTATCCAACCCGCCAACTTCTTTTATAGCTTATACTATCATTGATATGTCTTTAGGCCCCATAGGTTCAAATGGCTTGAATTTAGGAGCTGTTGTACCTGCTTCTAAAAATATTCCTGTTCTTGATCCTGGCGGTAATATTATGCAAACTGAAGCGATAACTGCATTACCTCACGCAGACGGTAGTTCTTACTGGATTTTAATACCTAACGGAAATTATTTGTACTCTTATTTATTAGACAGTAATGGTTTAAGTTCTACACCTGTTGCTAATTCTTTAAATTATGTTTTTAATTATGTGGGCAGTATAAGAGTTTCTCCAAAAATTAATACAAATTTAAATTTCACCCACTTAATTTCAATTAACAGATGGTCAACTTACACAGGTAATAATGTATTTTCATTTAATAATGCAACTGGTAATATTACTAATGATTATTTTATAAATATAAATTCTGTTAATACGTTCTCATCTGAATTCAACAAAGATGGCTCCATATTATATTTATGTGGTTATGGTCTTAATAAGCTATTCGCAATAGATATAGCTAATTCTCAAAGCTCACTAATTATAAATACAATTTATACAGGAAGCAATGCTTTTAATTCACCCACAATGATTCAAAGGAATATGCATAATGACATATATGCTATTATAGGATCAGGTAATTATTTGGGGAAAATAATAAATCCTGACATATATGGAAGCAGCTATTTAGATATAAGCAATACATATCTAAATGGTAAAAATGGCAGATTGGGATTACCACAATTAATCCCACTACATAATAATTGCATACCAGACATTACATTATCAGCTCCAGAAACTAACACTAATTATGTTTATCAAGTAGGAAATAATATTACTACGCAATTAAATTATAATACAAATAACAAAAATATTATAATGAATGCAGGTAATAGTATTACTTTATTACCTGATACTGAAATTACAGCAGGATCAAGTTATTTAGCAGCAATAAAAAAATGCCCCGCAATGAAACCTTCTACAACAAGATTTCCTTTACAAATTGTAGAATTATATTATGATCTTGACAAAGAGGAAAATTATCAAAATAGTTTAGTCAATAATATGATTTCTGTTTATCCAAACCCTACTACTTCACAGTTTACTATAAATAATCAAAATAATGAATTAGAAAAGTGGGAATTATTTGATTTATCAGGTAAATTAGTATCACAAGGGAACACTATTTTTGGTTCAATTGAAAATCTAACATCAGCAACTTATGTTTTAAAAGTTCATTTAAAAAATAAAACAGTGAATAGTATTAAATTAATTAAAAAATAGATTTTCTATAAAAGCATCTCCTAACCGAGATGCTTTTTTTATTCGTAATTTTGTACATTAAAACAAAAATCGTGTTTACTCCAGAAGACATCATTTCCATACATACCACAAAAGAATTTCACAAAACGGCTATGAAGGTTTTCCGCTTTCAGTTTCAGCATAACGAAGTGTATCAAAAATACTGTTTGCTGTTAAAGAAAAGTCCGGAGAATATAAAGCATCTTACCGAGATTCCTTTTTTACCGATCGAATTTTTTAAATCGAAAGATATATTAAGTTCGATAGATGCTGTGCAAACAACTTTTACAAGCAGCGGAACCACCGGTATGATCACCTCAAAACACCACGTAACCGATTTAGGATTTTATGAAGCCAGTTTTCGCAGTGCGTTTTCAAAATTTTACGGAAATATTGAAAATTATGCTGTTTTAGCTCTGCTTCCCTCCTATTTGGAACGTGAAGGGTCGTCGTTAATTTATATGGCAAAAGATTTTATCGAAGGATCAAATCATCCAGATTCTGGTTTTTATCTGCATAATTACAACGAACTTGCACAGAAATTAGTCGAATTAGATAACAGCGGACAAAATGTGCTTTTAATTGGTGTTACTTACGCTCTTTTGGATTTAATTGAACTACAAAAGTTCAACCTTAAAAACACCATTATTATGGAAACTGGTGGTATGAAAGGCAAGCGTAAAGAAATGATTCGCGAAGAACTGCATACTATTTTAGCTGAAGGTTTTGGAGTGGAAAAAATTCATTCAGAATACGGAATGACCGAATTGCTATCTCAAGCTTATTCATTAGGCGATGGTATTTTTGAATGTCCGCCTTGGATGGATATTTTAATTCGAGACACCGAAGATCCCTTAACTATTATTGATGAAGGCAAAACAGGGGGAATCAACATCATTGATTTGGCAAATATTAATTCGTGTTCGTTTATTGCTACACAAGATTTAGGTAAAAAATATTCTAACTTTTCGTTTGAAGTTTTGGGAAGATTTGATAATTCGGATATTCGAGGTTGTAATTTAATGGTTTACTAGATTTCATCTTTCGTCGAAATATCAAACTTTATTTCAAAATAAAAAACCTCAGCTTTCACTGAGGTTTTATTCTTATTTCACGTTTAAAATAAAATAATTTTTCTTACCTTTTTGCAGTAACACAAATTGATTGTTTATTAAATCGTTTGTTGATAAACTAAAGTCTTCCTGAACTTTTTCACGGTTTACAGAGATCGAATTTTCTGTTAAAGCTCTTCTTGCTTCTCCATTCGATTTCATAAAGCCAGATTTCGCATTTAAAACCTCAACGATATCAATTCCTGCTTTTAAATCTTCCATTGAAATTTCTGCTTGCGGAACGCCATCGAAAACTTCTAAAAAGGTTTTAGCGTCTAATGCTTTTAAATCTTCTGCCGATGCATTTCCAAACAAAATTCCTGATGCTTTTACAGCGTTTTCAAAATCTTCGCGCGAATGAACCATTACGGTTACTTCTTCTGCCAAACGTTTTTGTAACGGACGTAAATGTGGTGCTTCGTTATGTTCTGCTATTATTTTTTCGATTTCTTCTTTCGTTAAAAAAGTAAAAATCTTGATGTATTTTTCTGCATCGGCATCTGCTGTATTCAACCAATATTGGTAAAATTTATATACCGAAGTTTTATCTGCTGTTAACCAGATATTTCCACCTTCTGATTTTCCAAATTTTGTTCCATCAGCTTTTGTTATCAACGGACAAGTCATTGCATAAGCTTTCGCTCGCTCTTCACTGTCAACATTCATACGGCGTACCAATTCGGTTCCCGTAGTAATATTTCCCCACTGATCACTTCCGCCCATCTGTAACAAACAGTTGTATTTTTTATTTAAATGGTAAAAATCGTACCCTTGAATTAATTGATAGGTAAACTCGGTAAAACTCATTCCGGCACCATCGCTTTCAAAACGTTTTTTTACTGAATCTTTTGCCATCATGTAATTTACGGTAATACGCTTACCTACATCGCGCGCAAATTCAATGAACGAAAAATCTTTCATCCAATCGTAGTTATTTACTAAAATAGGAGCGTTTTCATCTTTCGCATCAAAATCTAAAAAACGAGATAACAAAGCTTTTATTCCGTTTACGTTTTTAGTAAGCGTAGCTTCGTCTAACAAATTTCTTTCGTCTGATTTTCCTGATGGATCGCCAATCATACCAGTAGCACCACCAACCAAAGCGATTGGCTTGTGTCCGAAATCTCTTAAATGCTTTAATATAATAATAGGCACTAAACTACCTATGTGTAATGAATCGGATGTTGGATCGAAACCAATATATGCTGTAGTAGATTCTTTTGTTAATTGTTCTTCTGTTCCAGGCATCATGTCATGAACAAGCCCGCGCCAGCGTAATTCTTCTACTAAATTTTTCATCTTTAAAATATTTTGTGCAAATATAGTATTTTCAGAAATAAAGAAAGCCACAAAAAATGTGACTTTGCTAAATTATTATTCTCTGCGACGTGAGAACGGAACGTCTTTAATACTTATAACCGGATTGAGTTTTTCTTCGGTTGAATCCAATTTGGTTGCGCGAACTTCTTCTAACTTTTTCTGAAGACGTTTTTGAACTGAATCATAAATTACTGCATACACATCGGGATCTTGCTGATAGACTTTTTGTGCTTTGATAAACTTTAAACTGTCTATACCGTGCTTTTTCAAAATCTGCTTATAATCTACAACGTATTGAATTGTATCGCGTCTGTTGGCGGTACTTCGCGCACTTGATGATACGGTTAAATCATACAAAACATCGACCATTTTTTCTTGAGAAACTTCGGCTTTTTCTGTGTTTGAACAAGCAACCAGAATGATTAAAAAGAATACTGAAACTAAATTTTTCATACTTTTATATATGTGTATTTAAACTTCTTTACACGTTTTCGTCAGTTCGGGCTTGTCGAGAACTTAACTTCTCGATACGCTCCACTTTGTTACGCTACTCGAAGTGACGAATTATTATCTGTTGAATAACAATCGTTGACCAAAACGTTCTTCGCTGATAACGCCGTTTTCCATAACAACCTTTCCGTTTAAAACAGTCGATTGTACTTTTGTTGTAAAATCAACGCCCTCTAAAGGCGACCAACCGCATTTTGCCAATACGTTTTCTTTGGTAACCGTCCAATTTTCGCTGTTTAAATCAACCAAAACCAAATCGGCAAAGAAACCTTCTTTTACAAAACCGCGTTTTTCTATTTTAAACAGAATCGCTGGGTTGTGCATCATTTTTTGAACGACTTTTTCTAACGTTATTTTTCCTGCTTTTGCAAATTCCAACATAGTAATCAACGAATGCTGAACTAACGGTCCGCCAGAAGGAGCTTGAGAATATTTTTGAGATTTTTCTTCCAATGTATGTGGAGCATGGTCGGTTGCAATAACATCAATGCGATCATCTAACAATGCTTCCCATATTTTTTCTCGATCAGTTGCCGATTTCACCGCAGGATTCCATTTTATGAAATTACCTTTGGTTTTATAATCTTCGTCTGAAAAATACAAGTGATGCACGCAAACTTCGGCAGTAATCATTTTCTCTTCTAACGGAATATCGTTTCTGAACAAATCGGTTTCAATTCCCGTGCTAATATGGAAAATATGCAGACGTGCGCCCGTTTTCTTCGCTAATTCAATTGCTTTTGATGATGATTTATAACATGCTTCGGCACTACGAATTACTGGATGTTGTGTTACCGGAATATCGTCGCCAAACTGTTCTTTCGCTTTTTCAAGATTTTCGCGAATGGTTTGTTCGTCTTCGCAATGAACGGCAATCAGCATTTTTGTCGACGAGAATATTTTCTCTAAAACCTCTTCGTTATCAACCAACATATTTCCTGTTGATGATCCTAAAAACAACTTAATTCCGGCTACATTGCGTGGATTTGTCTTTAAAACTTCTTCTAAATTATCATTGGTTCCGCCCATCATAAACGAATAATTCGCATAAGATGTATTGGCTGCAATCTGATATTTCTCTTCTAAAATTTCTTGTGTAACGGCATTTGGAACGGTGTTTGGCTGTTCAATGAACGATGTAACTCCGCCTGCAATTGCCGCTTTAGATTCTGTTGCAATGTTGCCTTTGTGTGTTAAACCTGGTTCACGAAAATGCACCTGATCATCAATTACACCGGGAAAAATATGCAGTCCCGAAGCATCGATCACTTTATCGGCAGCAACCGTAATTTGTGTATCTATTTTAGAAATGATTTCGTTTTCGATAAAAATATCGGCTTTAAAAACTTTTCCTTCGTTAACTATGGTTCCGTTTTTAATTAAAAGAGTACTCATTTATAATTTATTAAATAGTTTTTTAAATCGTAATTGTAGAACGCCAAAAACGGCTTCTTTAATAATACTGCCCGACATTTTTGATTTTCCTTTCGTTCTATCCGTAAAAATAATGGGAACTTCCACCAGCTTAAAGTTACGTGAAAATGCGCGATATTTCATTTCGATCTGAAAGGCGTATCCCACAAATTTAATTTTATCGAGATTGATCTGCTCTAAAACCGAACGATGGTAGCAAATAAAACCTGCCGTGGTATCCATAATATTCATGCTGGTAACAAACCGCACGTAAACCGACGCAAAATACGATAACAATACACGGCTTAAAGGCCAGTTCACCACGTTTACACCTCTTACGTAGCGCGAGCCTATAGAGACATCGGCTACATTTTTACACACTTCCAACAACTTTGACAAATCATTCGGGTTGTGCGAAAAATCGGCATCCATTTCAAAAATGTATTCGTAATTATGCTTTAACGCCCATTTAAAGCCGGCAACATAGGCTGTTCCCAATCCGTTTTTCTTTAATCTTTTCTTCAAAAAAATTCTGTCGGGAAATTCTTCTGCAATTTGTAATACTTTTTCCGAAGTTCCGTCGGGCGAATTATCATCAACCACCAAAACATCAATGGGTGTTTCCAAATTCATAACCGCACGTAAAATATCTTCGATATTCTCTATTTCGTTAAAAGTAGGTATTACAACTATATTTTGCTTCATAAAAAAATATTGCTCAAATGTAGCTTTTTTTAAATGTAGTTTTCTTAATAAAATTAAAAGGTTTTATTCCGCATAAAATTAGTATTTTTACAGCGTTTATGGAAATAGATTTTTTAGATAGAAACAATTTTTCTCTTGATTGGGCAACGGTTTTATTTACAATAACCTTTGCCACAATTGTTATTACCCGAATTACGTTTCCAAACCGTTTTGAAGATTTTATAAAACTGGCTTTCTCCAATAAATATCTTTCTACGTATCGCGACAGCAATAATATGAAAAGCGGCTTTACTATTAGTATGTTTTTTGTGCAAATGGTTTCGTTAAGTCTTTTTGTGCATTATATTATAAGCCTTGCGGGATTTTCTAACCTAAATTATTCCCCAACTTATCTGCGTATTTTAAGCATTTTGTTGTTTTTTGTGCTGGTAAAATATTTTGTAGAAAAAATAATTGCGGTTTGTTTTAATATGGAAGAATTTGCCGAACAGTACAATTTGGTAAAGGTTAGTTACCGATCTTATTTAGGATTATTACTGCTACCTGTTGTTGCCATTTTATTTTATAACCGTTTTTCTTTTGATTATTTTATATGGGTAGTATCGGGAGTTTTCGTGCTATTTAACACAATTTTGTTTATTCTTCTCTTAAAAAGTTATCAAAAAGTATTTAGTCAGTTTTTGTTTTATTTTATTTTGTATCTTTGCACCTTTGAAATAGCACCCTACGTTATATTATATAACTGGTTTGTTTTTTCTAAGACCTAAAGCACAAATGCCATGAAAGTGAAATCAATTTTGGTGTCGCAACCAGAACCTAAAGTGGAGAATTCTCCGTATTTCGACATACAGCAGAAATACAAAGTAAAAATTGACTTTAGACCTTTCATTCACGTTGAAGGTGTAAACGCCAAAGAAGTGCGTCAACAAAAAATTGACCTGAACAACTATACCTCTATTATTCTTACAAGCAAGAACTCTGTAGATCATTATTTCAGAGTTGCAGAAGAAATGCGTTTTAAAGTTCCTGAAACAATGAAATATTTTTGTCAGTCTGAAGCGATTGCTTATTACCTGCAGAAATATGTTGTTTACCGTAAACGTAAAATATATGTTGGTCAGAAAGATTTTATTGATTTATCGCCACTTATCAAAAAATTTAAAGACGACAAGTTTTTATTACCGGCATCGGACAAATTAAACGATGATGTACCCCAAACGCTGAACGATTTAGGTGTAAACTGGACACAAGGAATATTTTTCCGTACCGCAATGAGTGATTTATCTGATTTAGCAGATGTAAAATACGATGTTTTATGCTTTTTCAGTCCAACAGGAATAAATTCGCTGTTTAAAAACTTCCCCGATTTTGTTCAAGACAATACAAGAATTGGTGTTTTTGGAAGCACAACGAAAAAAGAAGCCGAGCTTTTTGGTTTACGTGTCGACATTATGGCACCAACACCTGAAGCTCCATCTATGACAATGGCTATCGATCAATATCTAGCAAAAGTTAACAAATAACATACAGAACCTCTTTTAACGAAGAGGTTTTTTTATACTGATAATTTCCTTCAACAAAAATTGGCATGGTTCATGAAAAAGCTCTTTAAAATATAATGTTATAAATCATGAAAAAAATAATTACTCTTTGCTTGTTAACCTTAAGCACGCTGGCTTTTGCACAAGAAGCCGGTAAAAAAGGAGAACTGTTAAAAAATGAAGCATCGTCTACCGAAATGAAAACGCAACGTGGCACAGATTTACCTCGCACTACATCATCATCAAATCAATCTGGAAACCGTTCACTGACAAGAAGCGATAACAGAAATACCAAAACCCGATATAACTGGAATCAGAATACAGGTTATTCCGAAGTATTTTTACGAATTCCCGAATATGGTTATTATACTGTTGAGATAGACGATCAGGTAATCAGTTCAGCTTCGGGAAAATATCGGTTTTTCGATTTGAAATCAGGTAGAATGATGCTTTCGATCTATCAAGACCGTTATTTGGTTTACAGAACTTCATTAAATGTTCGAAACAATACGCGTATGGTGTTAGATTTTTTCAATAATTATGGGTTGTATTTGTTAGATTCGTATCGAGTTCAAGGACAAATGTATGGTTTTAACGAGTGGGACGATGTTTGGAATAATCCTTATAACAACTCGCCAAACTACAACAATCAACCGGGCTATAACCAATCTAAAGAAGTTATGGACAACCGTTCGTTTGATAATTTTGTGCAAACATTAAAACGAAACGCTACTTTTGATAAAGACAAAATGGCTTACATTGAACAACAGGTAAAATCGGCATTGTTTACATCGCAACAGATCAATACGTTGTTAAGCACTTTTTCTTTTGATGATACGCGTTTGCAAGCCGGAAAATTACTGTATGATTATTGTATCGATACCAAAAACTTTTATATAGTTTACGAAAGTTTCGATTTCGACAAAAACAAAAAAGAATTAATGAACTACGTTTCAAAAAGAAGATAAGAGAAGGCAACTTCTCTTTTTTTGAGGATTTTACCTAAAATTTAGAGTCAGTCTAAAATCATATTTCAGTATTTTTACGCCACTAAATAACAATTCAGCAAAAATGATTGATTTTCTATATCAGGATTCGTATCCTGTACAAAAAGATGATACACAGTATCGTAAAATTTCTTCAGATTACGTAAAAATTGAAAAATTAGGAGATCGCGAAATTTTAACGGTTGACCCGAAAGGATTGGAATTATTGGCAGAAACAGCAATGACCGATGTTTCGTTTATGCTGCGTACGTCGCATTTAGAAAAATTACGTGCAATTATCGATGATCCCGAAGCTACCGATAACGACCGTTTTGTTGCTTACAACTTATTGCAAAATGCTGCAGTGGCTGTTGGCGGCGAATTACCATCGTGCCAAGATACGGGAACAGCAATTGTAATGGCAAAAAAAGGCGAAAATGTTTATACCGGAATTGATGATGCAGAAGCGTTGTCAAAAGGTATTTTCAACACGTATATCAATAAAAATTTACGTTATTCTCAAATCGTTCCAATTTCAATGTTCGAAGAGAAAAACTCGGGATCTAACCTTCCGGCGCAAATAGATATCTATTCTAAAAAAGGAAATTCGTACGAATTCCTGTTCCTTGCAAAAGGCGGCGGATCGGCTAATAAAACCTTTTTATATCAACAGACAAAATCGTTATTAAACGATAAATCGTTAGAAGCTTTCATTAAAGCAAAAATTATGGATTTGGGAACGGCTGCATGTCCTCCTTATCATTTAGCTTTAGTTATTGGCGGAACTTCTGCCGAAGCAACACTGGCAACAGTTAAAAAAGCATCTGCAGGATATTACGACCATTTACCAACAACCGGAAACATGGCGGGACAAGCGTTTCGCGATTTGGAATGGGAAAAACGCATTCAGCAAATTTGTCAGGAATCTGGCGTAGGTGCACAATTTGGCGGTAAATATTTGGTGCACGACGTTCGCGTGATTCGTTTACCACGTCACGCAGCTTCTTGTCCGGTTGGTTTGGGCGTTTCGTGTTCTGCCGATAGAAATATCAAAGGAAAAATCACAACCGACGGTATTTTTGTGGAGCAGTTAGAAACAAATCCTGCAAGATTATTACCAGAAACTGCTCCGCATTTAGAAGCTCCGGTTTCTATTGATTTGGATCAGCCAATGGATCAGATTTTGGCAGAATTAAGCAAACACCCGATCAAAACCAGATTAATGTTGAACGGAACCGTTATTGTTGCCCGCGATATTGCCCACGCAAAAATCAAGGAAATGTTAGATAACGGCGAACCAATGCCGGAATATTTCAAGAATCACCCGGTTTATTACGCAGGACCTGCAAAAACTCCGGAAGGAATGGCTTCAGGATCTTTCGGACCAACAACTGCGGGACGTATGGACAGTTATGTTGATTTATTCCAGGAAAACCGCGGATCGATGATTATGTTAGCAAAAGGAAATCGCTCACAACAAGTTACCGATGCTTGTGCGAAACACGGAGGTTTTTATTTAGGATCGATCGGCGGACCGGCAGCTATTTTGGCTCAAGACAATATTTTAAAAGTTGAAGTAGTTGATTTCCCTGAATTGGGAATGGAAGCAGTTCGAAAAATTACCGTAAAAGATTTCCCTGCATTCATTATTACCGATGATAAAGGAAACGATTTCTTTCAGAATTTGTAAATAATTATTCGTCTTTAGTTGTTAGTTATAAGCTCAAAGCTCTATAAGGTGTGAAAACTTTATAGAGCTTTTTTTATTATAAGGTAGCAATGCGACTCTGAAAACAAGTTCAGGATGACCCAGTATTTGTCACTCTGAACTTGTTTTCAGAGTCGGATTAAACCTACCAAAAAGTATTTTTATTTTTACTATTTGTAAAATATTTTTTACATAATATAAAATTTTTATTACATTTGATTCAATCAATAATTTTAAAACTATCTATTATGAAAAGTATTTATTTATTCCCGAACAAATTAAAAATTCCTGCTTTAGTGGTTTTTATAATATCCTTTATTTTAATTCTCTTGCAGGCTACTCATACTTTCGACATAGAAATAAATACAAAAGTATTTGCGATCGCCAATGATTATATTTTGGAAGGAGAAAATTTAGACAAGTATTCAGTCATTATAACAGATAACATTTACAATGAAATTCTGGATATTACGTTCTTCCTTTCGGGTGTAATTCTCGCATTCTCTAAAGAAAAAACCGAAGACGAAATGATAGGATTAATTCGCTATAAATCTTTAACGTATTCTACAGACTTTACATTTTCTATGCTTATTTTAAGTGAAATTTTTATTTATGGTGCTTCATTTATACCAGTAATTATGTTTTTCTTTTATGGTTTTATCTTATTTTTAAACATCTTCTACTACACCAAATTATTCATCTATAAAAAACAGTTTAGTTATGAAAACGAAGATTAAAGTATTCCGTGCCATTCATAACATCACACAGGCAGAATTGGCAGAAAAACTAGGTGTTACAAGACAAACAATTAATGCAATCGAAGCCGGAAAATATGCCCCTTCGGTAGAATTGGCTTTGCGTATGTCTAAAATGTTCAATGTAACTGTAAACGAAATTTTTCAGTTAGACGATGAATAATTTTGTTATCTTTAATTTATCCAACAAATAAAATCATGAAAATTCTTATAAAAATCCTTAAATGGTTTGCTATTATTTTTATATCGATCATTGCTCTTATGTACATTTTCGATTACGGTTATCTGATTCGTGCGGTTCGCGTAACGTATTTAACCGGTCATAAAACGGCTTTTTTAGAAGATTACAGTTATTTTAATAATCGTGAAATTAAAAAAGGAACGGCACAACCTTGGAACATATCAAAAAATTACAATAAAATTCCTGCTACCGAAAAGCTGAATCAAACACATAAAGACCTTCAAACTACATCGTTCTTAATCATTAAAAACGACAGTATTTTTCATGAAAGTTATTTCGATGTTGGCAAAGAAGACAGTAAAACCAACTCGTTTTCTATGGCGAAAAGCATTGTAACATCGGCATTAGGAAAAGCGATCGATTTAGGAATGATTCAAAGTTTATACACTAAAGTAATTGATTTTTTACCCGAATTAACAGGCAAATTCGCGAAAGAAGTAACGGTTGGCGATTTGGCAAGTATGGCATCGGGACAAAAATGGGACGAAAATTATTACGGACCAACATCGATTACCACGCAGGCATATTTTAAAACCGATTTGCGATCACTGATGTTAAGTTTACCGATTGATAAAAAACCTGGTCAGGAATTTATCTATCAAAGTGGCGATACGCAATTACTAGCAATGGTTTTAGAAAAAGCTACAAAAATGAGTCTGGCTGATTTTGTTTCGAAATATTTCTGGCAACCTATGGGAATGGAACATGATGCACTTTGGCAGATCGACCATAAAGACAACGGAATTGAAAAAGCGTATTGTTGTGTTGCAAGCAATGCTCGTGATTTTGCCAGATTTGGAAAACTATATCTGCAAAACGGTATGTGGAATGGCGAACAAATTTTATCAACCGGATTTGTATTCAAATCAATCAATCCGCGTTTTAAAGAAAGTCCGCAATATGGTTACGGCTGGTGGTTATCAAACTACAAAAACAAGCATATCTACTACATGCGCGGTCATTTGGGGCAGTTTACCATTGTAATTCCCGAAGACAATTTAATCATTGTTCGTTTGGGCCATGTCAAAGGCTTGCAAACCACAACCGATGCGCACAGCAATGATTTATATGTTTATATCGACGAAACCTATAATATGTTAAGCAAACAGTTATGATTGATAAAATAGTTTTACCAAATATTCTGTTTTTGGATATTGAAACCGTGCCACAATCAGAATTTTTTAATGATTTACCTGAAGATGCACAGCAATTATTCGCCGATAAAACACAATATCAGCGAAAAGATGATTTAACGCCCGAAGAATTTTACGATCGTGCAGGAATTTGGGCTGAATTCGGAAAGATCATTTGTATTTCGGTTGGATATTTCACCATTAAAAATGCCGAGCGACAGTTTAGAACAAAATCAATCATTGGCGAAGAAAAGCAATTGTTAGAGGAATTTAACGACTTAGTAAAAACCCATTTTTCAAATCCGGCATTTGTATTTTGCGGACACAATATTAAAGAATTCGATATTCCGTACATGTGTCGCCGTATGCTGATTAATGGGATAAATATTCCTGAAAAACTGCAGCTTTTCGGCAGAAAACCTTGGGAAATTCCGCATCTCGACACCTTGGAATTATGGAAATTCGGCGATTATAAACATTATACGTCTTTAAAATTACTAACGTATGTCTTAAACATTCCGTCGCCAAAAGAAGATATTGATGGAAGTGAAGTCCGTAACGTATATTACAACGAGAAAAACATAGAACGAATTGCGAAATACTGCGAACGAGATGTGGTTGCCGTAGCACAGATTTTCTTAAGAATGCGCAACGAACCTATTTTAAGTGATTCTGAAATATTTTCTGTTTAAAACATTTAAATGTTAAATATTAAAAATAATTTTCTTTTTAAAAAATAAATTTAGACTTTTGTTCCGAAATAAAAATCAACAGAAAAATTAAAATGCAACAATTTATTAAACATACACGCAACTGTAGAATGTGGAAATTTTCCCGCAGAGGTTTTGTATGCACTAAATTGTAACCATTTTACAATATAATTTAAGTGAATCCTCTGCAAAACCGCAGGGGATTTTTTTATGCCCAATAATTTAATATTAATCCATAAAACCAGTAATCATGAGCCTAGAACAAATTTCATTATTAAGTTTTGCCAACCAAAGCCAGTTAAACATTAAAAGCAGCGAATTACAATTTTCAATCACTCAAAACGATATGAGAAAAAATTCAAATGCCCATTTAGAATATCTTTTAGCAGGATTTGCAGCATGTATTAATATGGTTGGACATCAGGTTGCAGATGATCTGGATATGGATTTAAAATCGATACAGATTGAAATTAAAGGAACCATAAATACTGCCAAAACACAAGGCTTAAACGTAAAAGACCGGAGCGGCTTTGAACGAATTGAACTGGTTGTAAAACCCGTTACCAATGCCGATTTAAGTACCCTGAAGTTTTGGATGGATGAAATTAAAGAACGTTGCCCTATTTACGATAATCTTTTAAACAGCACCCCGATTAATTTGGTTGTTACAAAAGATTATACACAGAATGTAGCTTGATCTAATTACTAAAAGCTAAAAACTAATAGCTTAAAAAAATTGTTTAGTTTGTTTTTACTACCTTTAATTTTTATAATTATTGGTAGTATTTTTTTTATGAAAGAACCGATTTTAAGGGTAGAAAATTTAAGCATTTCTTTTTTACAGGAAAAAAAATGGAACGAAGTAATCCATTCTATTTCGTTTGAAGTTTATCCTAACGAAATTGTTGGTATTGTAGGTGAATCGGGTTCAGGAAAATCGGTTTCAAGTCTGGCTGTAATGGGTTTGCTCCCTAAAAATGTATCCGATTTAAACACAGGTTCTATTCACTTTAAAAACGAAGATATCACCAATTATTCCGAGAAAGCTTTTCAGAAAATACGAGGCAAAAAAGTATCGATGATCTTTCAGGAACCAATGAGTTCTTTAAACCCGTCGATAAATTGTGGCGAACAAGTTGCAGAGATTTTAGAAACACATACCAATTTATCTGAAAAAGAAATTAAAGCAGAAGTGTTGCGATTGTTCGATCAGGTAAAACTACCCGACCCAATTACATTCTATAACAAATACCCACATCAAATTTCGGGCGGACAAAAACAACGCGTGATGATTGCCATGGCAATTGCCTGCAAACCTGAAATTCTGATTGCCGATGAACCAACTACTGCTTTAGATGTTACGGTTCAACAGGAAATTATTTTGTTGTTAAAAAATCTGCAACAAGAAACCGGCATGAGCATTTTGTTTATTTCGCACGATTTATCATTAATATCAGAAATTTGCGATCGTATTTTGGTGATGTACAAAGGCGAAATTGTAGAACAAAATTCGGCTTTAAAGATCTTTAAACATCCCGAACACATTTATACAAAAGCATTGATTGCTTCTCGCCCAGCGTTAAATGTCCGTTTAAAACGTTTGCCAACCATTCAAGATTATTTAAGCGGAACAGAAAATGCGGCGGCAATTTCACAAGAAGAACGCAAAGAACATTTAGATAAATTGTATGATAAAAAACCTTTGTTACGCGTTGAAAACGTTGAGAAAGAATACCTTTTAAAAACGCAATTATTTAAACCGAATGATTATTTTAAGGCAGTAGACAATGTAAGTTTTAAAATGTACGAAGGCGAAACGTTGGGTTTGGTTGGCGAAAGTGGTTGTGGAAAATCGACATTAGGAAATGCTATTTTACAGTTAGATCCTGCTACAAAAGGTCAGATTTTTTACAGAGATAAAGATATTACCAAATTATCGAAAAACGAATTAAAAGAACTGCGTAAAGAAATTCAGATTATTTTTCAGGATCCGTTTGCATCGTTAAATCCAAAAATAACCGTTGGCGAAGCTATTTTAGAACCAATGAAAGTTCATAAACTGTACGCAAACGATAAAGAACGTAAAGAAAAAGTATTGGATTTGTTGAACAAAGTAGGATTATTACCTGAACATTACGATCGATATCCGCATGAATTTTCTGGAGGTCAACGTCAACGTATAGGCATTGCTCGAACCATTGCGGTGAATCCTAAATTAATTATTTGCGATGAATCGGTTTCGGCATTGGATATTTCTGTCCAAGCCCAAGTGTTGAATTTACTGAATGATTTAAAAGATAATTTCGGATTTACCTATTTGTTTATATCACACGATTTGGCGGTTGTAAAATACATTTCGGATCAGATTATCGTAATGAATAAAGGAAAAATCGAAGAACAAAACGAAGCTGATGCTTTAATTGAACATCCGAAAAAACCATATACTCAAAAATTAATTAACGCAATTCCGAAAGGAATTTAAAAGCGTGCGTTATAATGATGATGTTTCAATAGTAATTTTTATAAATTACTAATATACAGATATTATATTAACATCATTACACTATCAACGTTTAAAACATAGATTAACAAAATAAAAAGATTCGCTTTTGTTAAATTTAATTACTATCTTTATAAAATATTTAAAGAAGAAGAATTATTTCTGATTCGAGAATGTTTGATGCGACAAGTAAATGAAGATTTTAAAAAAAATCGCAAACACAGCGAAAACAATATGAAAATTTTACTTGTAGTAAAAAAAAATGATTTATTTATGGGTATTAAAGTAAGTTAATATACTATCTCACAGAACAAACCATCTTATTAAATAAGGTGGTTATTTTTTTGATTTATTTGCCGCATACAATTACTACCAATATTAGCTAAAAAACTACAACCCCGATTCAATATTGAATCGGGGTTGTAGTTTTTTAAATTCCACCATCGTAAGGAACTTCTTTTTCTTGGAAGATAATTCCAAAAGTTTCCAGTTCTTTTAAAACAGGCTCGTAAACCTCTTTTGTAAGTGGCATTTGTATTCCAGGTGTAGTAATTTCACCATTTAATATTTTAAGGGTAATGATACCAACTGGCAAACCAACTGTTTTTGCCATTCCGGTTAATACAGCATCTTCTCCCAAACAAACCATTGTAGAATCTATCTGAAAAGTTTCAGTACTTCCCTGCATGGTGTACCCAAATTTATGATACATTACAATCATGTCTTTATCATTTGGTTGCAACGTCCATTTTTCAGAAAGAATTTTTTCCATTACCTGAGCTGGCGTTGCATTTTTCAAGCCGACTTTTTTATCGTTATTGAAAAGATCCAAAGCTAAAAACTTGTCCCAAACAGTATCGTCTTGTTCCACATTTAAAGTCAAACGGAATTTTACCTCTACAGAATCGGTTGGGTGATAATATAAAAACGAATTGATAAATTCGCGATACGTCATGTTTTCAGAATCTTCAATCGTGTACGTATCATCAGTCACACCCAATTGCACCAACATATTCCAAGCACGCGAATAACCCACTCTACGCATGGTTCCACGGTAAATAGTATGGGCATTTTGCAAACCATACGCTTCGCGATATCCTAACGAATCTCGGTTTGCATACGCTTCAAATCTTCCAAAACCTTCAATTTCTAAAAATTCGGTACGTTTAAAGATACGCTGATACGGAATATATTTATAAGTTCCTTGCTGCAAAAACTTCGCAGCACCGCCTTGCCCGGCAACAACCACGTTACGAGGATTCCATGAGAATTTATATTTCCAGATGTTATCATCAGATTCGGGAGCAACCAAACCACCACAGAAACTTTCAAAATGAACCGGATTTCCGCCTTTTTCTCTAATCTCGTCTAAAACTTTCATGGCACTCATGTGATCAATCCCCGGATCTAATCCACATTCGTTCATAAAAATCAAACCTTTAGCTTTCACTTCGCCATCCATTTCTTTTAATTCGTTCGAAATGTACGATGCGGTCACTAAATGCTTACTAAATTTAAGACAATCGGCAGCAATAATCGGGTGTAAAAAAGCAGGCATCATAGAAATTACTACATCGGCTTTTTCTATTAATTTGGTTCGTTCTGCATCGTTATGAATATCTAAAGCAATGGCAAATGCGTTGGGGTTATCGGCGATTTTTTCTTGGATTGATGTGATCGACTGATCGACAATATGAAGTTTGAACTGATGTGTTTCTGTACGTTCCAACAAATATTTGATTAAAGAAGAAGTTGATCTTCCTGAACCAAACAACAATATATTTTTCATTAATTTCTGGTTTTGAATGTGCTAAAAGTACTAAAAAAATAGCGCATGAAAAAAAACACTTATCGAAAAATAAAAAAGTGTACATTTGACAAAAATTTTCCCATGACTAGAAAGTTAGTAACATTGGCAGCTTTTTTTGGATTTGTTGCAATAATTTTAGGTGCTTTTGGCGCACATGCACTAAAAGAAGTTTTAACAGCAGAGCAGCTTGTAAGCTTTGAAACCGGCGTAAGATACCAAATATATCACGCATTGTTTTTACTGCTTGTTTCGCAATTAAATGTACTAACAGAAAAAAACAAGCGAACCATTGGTATTTTAACTACCATAGGCGTTTTTTTATTTTCGGGGTCTATTTTTTTACTGGCAACCCAAGGTTTATCGGGCATAAACTTTAAATTTTTAGGACCAGTAACACCCGTTGGCGGATTATTTTTAATAGTAAGCTGGTTTTTAACGGCTTTTTATTCAATGAAACAAAAAAACAATTAATAAAAAAAATACTAAATTTATTAGTAAGTTTGTATGCAAATTAACACAACACAAGATTTAAAAATGAAGGTTTCAAAATCAATATCTTTAGATAAGTACGGAATTAACAATGTAACAGAAATTATTTACAATCCGTCGTACGATGAGTTATTTAAAGCTGAAACAGATGATAACTTGCAAGGTTTTGAGCGCGGACAAGTATCGGAACTTGGAGCAGTAAACGTTATGACGGGTGATTTCACCGGACGTTCTCCTAAAGATAAATACATTGTAAAAGATGCAGTTACAGAAAACACTATCTGGTGGACTTCTGAAAACGCTAAAAACGATAACAAACCTATTTCTCAAGATACTTGGGAAGCTTTAAAGCAAAACGCAACTTCTGAATTATCAGGTAAAAAATTATATGTTGTTGATGCTTTTTGCGGTGCTAACGAAGATACTCGTTTGAAAGTACGTTTTATAATGGAAGTTGCTTGGCAGGCACATTTTGTAAAAAATATGTTTATCCGCCCAACAGACGCTGAATTAGAAAACTTTGGCGAGCCAGATTTCGTGGTAATCAACGCATCTAAAACTTCATTTAAAGATTACAAATCACACAACTTAAATTCTGAAGTTTACATTGCATTCAACTTAACAGAAAAAATGCAGTTAATTGGCGGTACTTGGTACGGTGGCGAAATGAAAAAAGGTATGTTCTCTATGATGAACTACTACTTGCCATTACAAGGAATTGCTTCAATGCACTGTTCTGCAAACAAAGGTAAAGAAGGCGATGTTGCTGTTTTCTTTGGTTTATCGGGAACAGGAAAAACAACTTTATCAACAGATCCAAAACGTGAATTGATTGGCGATGATGAGCACGGATGGGATAAAGATGGTGTTTTCAATTTTGAAGGCGGATGTTATGCTAAAACAATTGATTTAAGTAAAGAACACGAACCAGAAATTTTTGCAGCTATTAAACGTGATGCATTGTTAGAAAATGTAACACTTGATGCTGAAGGAAAAATTGATTTTAAAGATGGATCTGTAACACAAAACACTCGTGTTTCGTATCCTATTGAACATATTGAGAATATTGTAAAACCGGTTTCTAAAGCAGGTCACGCTAAAAAAGTAATCTTCTTAACTGCAGATGCTTTTGGTGTTATGCCTCCGGTTTCTAAATTAACTCCAGAACAAACAAAATACTATTTCTTATCAGGATTTACAGCAAAATTAGCAGGAACAGAGCGTGGTGTTACACAACCAGAACCTACTTTTTCGGCTTGTTTTGGTAAAGCATTCTTAAGCTTGCACCCAACTAAATACGGTGAAGAATTAGTTAAGAAAATGGAAGAGCACAATGCTACCGCTTACATGGTTAACACTGGTTGGAATGGTACCGGAAAACGTATTTCTATTAAAGATACCCGTGCAATTATCGACCGTATTTTAGATGGATCTATCGAAAATGCTGAAACTACAATTGTTCCAATTTTCAATTTAGCAGTTCCTACAGGTTTAGAAGGTGTTGATACCAACATTTTAGATCCTAGAAACACGTATGCAACTGCAAGTGAATGGGAAACAAAAGCTACAGATTTAGCGAAGTTATTCGTAACAAATTTCGAAAACTACACAGATAACGAAGAAGGAAAATCATTAGTTGCGGCGGGTCCACAATTATAATCTTCTTGAAATATTAAATTAAAGTCCAACAGTTGTTGGGCTTTTGTTTTTTATGGTTCTTTTTATATATTTGTTAACACTTTTGAAAGAAAAATGAATCAATCAGAAAAAAGCTTATACAATCCCGGATTACACAAACTGCTTACTCTACAGGTTAAAGACGAAATGCTTTTAACTTCGCTTGAAAACTTTCAGGAATTTTCTAAAAATCTTATTAACGATTTTAATTTGGAAATTGTAGGTATATCGCATCACTCATTTGATTCAAGCGGATACACAATGGCTTTTTGCTTAAAAGAATCGCACATCTGCATACATACCTGGCCGGAATTTGAGCAATTAACGCTTGACATCTATCTATGCAATTACTTAAAAGACAATACACAAAAAGTAGAAGCTTTAAGTACTGCCTACAAACAATTTTTTAATGCCGAAGTGTTAAATGAAACAAATGTGTACCGCTAATGAATGCAAAATATCAATGTGCAAACTGCCACAGTGTTACCGAAATTGCTTACACTAAATTAAAGCCGCAAACTTTTGCGTGCCCAGTTTGTTCGTCCATATCTAAAATCAACGAAACCTCAACGGAATATGCTGGTAAAATAACGGGCTCTTTTAAAGATGTATACGCGTCGTTAAATGAAACGGTTACTTATAACGGACGAACGTATTACATTGTAGGTATATCGACCAAACAAGAAAAAGGAAGTTATGTTTCGTGGAACGAATATATTTTAGCCGACAAAAACGGTGATCTAATATTTTTATCGCACGGAAGCGATTTTAATTCGTTCTTAACAGAGATTCCTATTACCACAGAACTGACAGAGCAAGCAAAATTAGGCGGAACCATAAAGTATAAAGGATCTGGATATGATTTTGAATTTGCACAGTACGCATTACCTGTTGCGGCACACGGTGTTTTC
The DNA here is from genome assembly GCF_008629655.1 of Paenimyroides baculatum. GTDB lineage: Bacteria > Bacteroidota > Bacteroidia > Flavobacteriales > Flavobacteriaceae > Flavobacterium > Flavobacterium baculatum. The sequence goes on along the minus strand of NZ_VWSG01000001.1, from coordinate 161,223 downwards.
TTTAATAACATTTTAGAAGAATCGTACAACAGAACGTTTCAGCACAATTATAATCAAAGTCAGTTTTTATCGGTTGAAAAATATGGCGATGTTACCGAAGTTTTTTTTGGCGAATATTTAAACAAAACAAGTTTTAGAAAACTATTTATAAAAGAACGCGAAAGCATCTACAAAAACAACAATGTATTAAAAAATCTGGTGTTGTTTTTTGCTTTGATTTCTTTAGTGATCGGTGGTTTGCATTATGCTTTAAATTACAACAATGTAGATATGGTTACTTATACCAACAGTATTATTAAGGCAAATTCTACAAGTAATCAGTTTATAAGTCCGCCTTTTGATGTTAAGGGTCATGATAAAAAGATTAAACTTTCATTTGTATCAGAAGTTACAGATCCGGACATTGCTTTAAATGTATCATTGGTTAACGAAAAAACAAACGCTACGCATTTAACCGAAACTTTTAAACATTTCAATAATTCACAAAATTACGCATCGGGTAACGAAGTAACTTTTTGCGGTGTAGATAAAGGCTCGTATCATTTGGCTTTTCATTATACTGCAAACATTAATAAGCCAGAAAATTCGTATGATGTTGATTACAAAATAACTGTTGGTGGCGTTAGTCAGGTTTGGCTGTATATTTCTATTATAATTACTTTAACCGCTGCCTTTTTTTACTATTACACGATTATTAACAGAAACCATACAAACGAATTACAAGATTTTAAAAACGTTTACAAATACAAAAATTACGAACCTTTAAAATATGCAGGAATAATTTTAGGATTATACATTTTTGGAAATTATATGTTTATATCGAACTTAACCTGCAATTCATCAAAAGTTAATACCGAATTAGAAAATGCCAACTACACGGGCAACAGAGTACATTATATAGCCAGAACCTATTCATCATCGGGAGCTTCCCATAAATAAACTATTATGCAACAAATTTTAAACGGAATAACAAATTCGGCAATCTATTCAATATTGGGAATAATAATTTTACTGATTGCTTATTTAATTGTTGAAAAACTAACTCCGGAAAATTCTTGGAAAGAAATAGTAGAAAATAAAAACATTGCACTTGCCATTGTTTTTGCAGGATTTATCATTGGAATATCTATGATAATTAGCGCTGCGCTACATGGATAAAAACAAACGTTTTCAACTTTTTCTACTGGTCGCAGTTTTTATAGTATCAACCTGCGGTTTGGTTTATGAATTGGTTGCGGGTGCTTTAGCCAGTTATTTACTGGGCGATTCGGTAAAACAGTTTTCTTTTATTATTGGCACCTATTTGTTTTCAATGGGTGTAGGATCTTTTTTGGCAAAATACATCAAAAGAAATTTAATTGATCGTTTTATAGAAATTGAACTTTTAATAGGTATAATCGGCGGATTAAGTTCTGTTGTATTGTTTGTGCTTTTCCAAAGAATATCGCATTTTCAGTTTATACTTTACTTCAGTGTGTTTTTAACCGGATGTTTATCGGGAATGGAAATTCCTATTTTAATGAATATATTAAAAAACCGCGTAACCTTTCGCGAACTGGTTTCAGACGTTTTTACGTTTGATTATATCGGTGCGCTGATTGCTTCGGTTTTATTTCCAACTTTATTGATTCCTTATCTAGGTGTTATGGGAACATCATTAGTCTTCGGAATTATCAATATTTTGGTGGGAATATCGCTCTGTATCTTTTTAAGAAAAGAAATTTTCAACTTGCGAAGCCTGCAAATAAAGGCTTTTTTAAGTTTGGCTTTACTGGTTACTGCTTTTGTATATTCAAACGATTTGCTGAAATATACCGAAAACAACCTGTATCAAAACAATATTATCTACAAACAAAGTACACCTTACCAACGAATTATTTTAACCGAAAGTGCGGGCGAATATCAGTTGTTTTTGAACAACAATTTACAGTTTAATACCAAAGACGAGTATCGTTACCACGAAGTGTTGGTGCATCCGGCAATGGCTGCGGCACCAGCAATATCAAACGTTTTGGTATTAGGCGGTGGCGATGGTTTGGCTGTTCGCGAAATTTTAAAGTATAAAGACGTTAAAAAAATAACGCTAGTTGATTTAGATGAAGGAATGACCAATCTATTCAAAACAAACGAAATACTGCGCAAGCACAACCACAATTCGTTAAACAGCCCAAAAGTTACCATTCATAATACCGATGCGTTTATCTGGTTACAGCAAAACAAAGAGAAGTACGATGTTGTGATTATCGATTTTCCAGATCCGTCTAATTACAGTTTAGGTAAATTATACACCACCTATTTTTATAAAACGCTGTATGAAAGTATGCAGCCCAACGCGGTAGTTACCGTTCAAACCACTTCGCCTTATTATGCGCCAAAATCGTATTGGTGTGTACATGAAACAATAGGTTCGGTGTATCCGAATATTAACGGATATCACACCTATGTACCGTCTTTTGGTGAATGGGGCTTTGCTATTTTTTCTCCGAATAATCTGGTTCGATTGAATAAAGTGTACCGCAAGCTGAACAATTTAAAGTTTTACAATTATAATTTAGACGAGTTTAGTAAGTTTTCTGAAGATATGAAAGCAGAAAATATTGAAATTAATCGTTTAGATAACCAATCTTTAGTTCGATATTTTGATGAAGAGTGGAGCAAAATTTAATTGGACACGTCGTAATTTTTTAAAAACAGGATTACTGGCATTGGTTGCAATTCCTTTAGTGCAATCGTGCAAAAAAACGGTCGAGAAACTGATTTTCAAGATCACGGGAACCAATCACATTCTGGGGCATCGTTTGCGTACCGGTGATTTTCCAAAACCTTCAAAAACAATCAATGAAAATATCGTGATTATTGGCGGTGGAATCTCCGGATTATCTGCTGCACGCTGGCTTTCTAAAAACAATATTACCGATTTTAAACTTATTGAAATGGAAACCGAATTAGGCGGAAATTCATTAGGTAAACAAAATCAATACAGCAAATATCCTGTTGCGGCACATTATCTGCCACTGCCCAATCATTCAAACAAAAATTTGATTGATTTTTTACATGAAAGCGACATCATTACCAATTTTTCAGAAGATGGAATTCCTGTTTATGATGAATCGCAATTATGTTTTACTCCGCATGATCGCTTGTTCATTCATAATTATTGGCAGGAAGGAATCATTCAGAATTACGGACTTTCGGAAGAAGATCACCAATCTTTTAAAATGTTCGATGAAAAAATGCAGTTTTATAAAGATACTAAAGGAAAAGACGGCGCATTTGCGTTTGATATTCCGTTGAATTTATCATCAAAAGATGAAGAATTCACAAAATTGGATCAGTTAACATTTAAAGATTGGCTACTTGCGAACAATTTGAACAATGCTGAACTTTTTACTTATCTGAATTATTGCTGTAAAGACGATTACGGAATTGGCATTGATAAAGTTTCGGCTTGGGCAGGTATTCATTATTTTTGTTCAAGAAAAAACACGCAAAACGAAGTGTTAACCTGGCCAGAAGGAAACTATTTCATTGCAAAGAAATTTCTTCCCTACACAGAAAATAAAACACATAAAAACGTGTTGGTATATTCTGTAAAGACTACTGAAAACAAAGTCGAATTATTTGTTTATGACGATCGATTAAAAACATCAACCAAAATAATTGCCAATAAAGTTATTTTGGCAACACCGCAGTTTGTAAACAAATATATTTTAGAAAACAGAAACGAAATTTCTAAAAAGTTTGAATACGCGCCGTGGATTACTGCAACACTAGCCTTAAACAAGTTTCCTATTGGCGAAGGAGCTCCGCTTTCTTGGGACAACGTTATACACAACGGTTTTGGCTTGGGTTATATTTACAACCAGCACCAAATGCTTAACCAATATCAAACGCCTTTTTCAATAACATATTATGCTGCTTTGTGTACCGATGATTTAAAATCAGAACGAAAAAGATTACTTTCTAATACCGATGATTATTGGAAAAAAGTTGTTTTAAGCGATTTAGAAAAAGCACATTACAATATATCAACCGAAGTAATTTCGTTGGAACTCCACAAAAAAGGACACGGAATGATTAGTCCGTTTCCAAATTTTATTTTTTCAGAAGAAATAAAAAAGGCAGCACATCCAATTGAAAACAAAATCTACTTTGCTCATTCAGATTTAAGCGGAATATCTATTTTTGAAGAAGCTTTTTACCAAGGCATTAAAGCCGCTAAAGAACTAATGCATGATACAGCCCTGGATTCATAAAAAACAAACCGATATTGTTTTTATTTTACTGCCTCCGTTTTTCATTGCATTAATTGTATTGCTTTTTAATGAGAAATTAGCAGTAATTCAAGACAATTATTCGTTCTTAACATGGCTTGTATTCATTGTTTTTATTGATGTTGCACACGTTTACGCATCGTTTTTTAAAACGTATCTTAACAAAACCGAAGTATCCAAACACATGAAACTTTTTACAATTACGCCTTGTATTTGCCTTTTGTTAAGCATGGCTGCTTTTATTGTTAGTAAAGAATTTTTCTGGAGTGTTCTGGCTTATATTGCCGTGTTTCATTTTATACGACAACAGTATGGTTTTATGAGATTGTACAGTAAAAATGAACCTAAAAACAAATTTAAACTGCTGTTTGATAAAATTGTTATTTATAATGCAACCGTTTTCCCCATGTTGTTTTGGTTTTTAAATCCCGATCGAAATTTTAACTGGTTTGTAAGCAATGAATTTTTGCAGAGCAATCAACCGCAGATAATCAACATATTGTTCATTTGTTTTGTAATTATTTTTATTGCTTATTTGGTTTCGTTGATATATGATTTCGTTAAAACAAAACAACTTAACATTCCCAAAAACCTACTTATTTTAGGCACTTACATTTCTTGGTATTTAGGAATTGTGCATTACAACAACGAACTTATTTTTACTGCTTTTAATGTGGTTTCACACGGCATTCCTTATATGGCTTTGGTTTATTTTAAAGAAATCAAACCCAATAAAAAGGGAAGTTTCTACCTGCCTCTTTTTCAAACAAAATATTTAGTGGTTATATTTCTGCTGATTTTATTAGGGTTGGCATTTTTAGAAGAATTAATTTGGGAACTAACTGTTTGGGAAGAACATTTTCACTTTCCGAAATTCTACATATCGGATAACTTGCATTTTATATGGATTCCTCTTTTAACACTACCTCAATTAACCCATTATGTTTTAGACGGATTCATCTGGAAATCCAAAAAATAATTTCTTAATCTAGGTTAACGGTTATCTGTATTTACTACTCTAAATTTGTATTATCAAACTTAAAAAAGTAAATAATGAAAAAGATAGCCCTATTTTTTGTTGCAACGTTATTCTCTGTAGCATCATTTGCACAGACAAAATATAATGTAGATTCGTACCATTCGTTCTTAAACTTTTCGGTTGGTCACATGGGAATCTCGTTTGTAGATGGTAAAATGGACAAGTACCAAGGTTCGTTAGAATTAACGAATGAAGATATTACTTCTGCAAAATTTAACTTTACTATTGATGCAAATTCAATAAATACAGGAATCGATGCGCGTGACAACCATTTACGCTCAGCTGATTTTTTTGACACTGCAAAGTATAACGACATTAAATTTGTTTCTACATCTATTAAAAAAGATGGTAAAAACTACAAGTTAAACGGAAACTTAACGATTAAAGATGTTACCAAACCGGTTACTTTTACATTGGTTTACGGAGGTTTATTGAAAGACGACGGACAAGGTAATCAAAAAGTAGGTTTTCAGGCTACTACAACAATCGACAGAACAGCATTTAACATAAACTATGACCCAACTGGTATGGGTATTGCAAAAGACGTAAAATTCATTGTTAATTTAGAATTTACAAAAGCAAAATAATTTTTTCATAATAAGTAAGTTAACAACAAACAACCGAAAAACGCATCAATTTCTTGATGCGTTTTTTATTTGGATATTATATTATATTATATTATATTATACTTGTTAAATATTAACTTAAATATTTAACAAGTATGAAAAAATCATTTTTAATTATGTGCAGTTTATTACTGTCTAACTTCTTTATTTCTTGTTCAAATGAAGACAACGCTTCAAATATTGATGAAGAAAAAGTTCAATTTGTATTACAATCAAAAAGTACAGAGGTTACAAAAGCTGCTTATCAATTATTAACCCCTGAAGAAAAATATTTTATGTGGGATGAGAGAATAGATTATATTTTAGCACATGAAGATTTAACCGTTCAACAAGTAAATTTCATAAATGAACTTAAATCAGATTTAAACAGCTCTTCTTTTCAAGAAAACTCTTCCGAAAATCAAGTTTTGAAAACTAAGTATGATAATACTAAAATTTCTGTTTTTGAGCCAATTCAAGCATATTATTATTTTGGAACATTAACCAACATGGCTGCAAAAGGAACTTGGTCGTCTATAGCAGATGGGGGACAACAAGGTAAATTAGATTTTTATTATAGTTCTATAGGTTTGGTATCTGGCTCTTTGAAAAGTTGTAATTGTAACGGTGACTCTATGTTTGATGTTGATTGTTCAGTAACATGTTCGTCAAGTACTAGTACAAATAGTGGTTGCGGTTTTTTATGGTGGTGGCCTTGTGAATACAGAGAAAAATAGTAAATAAATTAAATAATTCACATGACTTTTTTTAAAATCATTTTAATATCGTTTGCAATTATTAGTATTTTTAGTTGTACTAAAAACAAAGAAAGTGTTTTATTGCTAAAAGAAGTTGATTTAGGAACTGTATCATCAAATGATACAGTTCATTCTAATATAGAAATTACAAATTTGATGAAAGAAAACTTAATTATAAAAAAAGCTTCATCAAGTTGTGGATGTACTTCAATTACTATTAAGGACAGTATTGTTAAACCAAATAGTAAAACACGTTTAGATTTTGATTTTATTGCAGACTTTAATGGAGATAAAGGACATACATCAAAAGCAATTGTTTTAGAAACAAATAGTCCACAACGTTTTCATGAGATTATTATTAATGCTAAAGTTGAATGAAGAAATTCTCAAAAATCCAATTTATACTATTAAATATCATTGTATTAACTATGATGATTGTTTCTGGAGCATTTTTAATTAAAATAATACAGTTATTTTTAACAAATTTGTTTCTCTTATTTTCATCACTTTATTTATTAAGTAAATCACCATTTTCAAAACAAATAACTCTATTAATTATCTTCGTACCCATATTATTGTTATATGGTGGAGGATATATTTACGACCTAATTTACGATGAAGGATTTACTGGAGAGCCATTTTTTTGGGGTTATCTATTAATTGCGATATTAATTTATTTAATTTCAATTAACCGCATTTCCAAAAAGAACGCAATTTATTTCTTTATACCTTTTTGTTTCGTCTTAACGGCATATGTATGGTATAATTCAGTTGAAAATGAAAAAGAGAAAATCGAATTAACTCAAATGGTAAATGCTAGATTCATTGATAAAATAGGAAATAAATATTCTTTAAACTCATTTAAAGGGAAATTAATTTTATTTGAATTTTGGACAACCTCTTGTGCTAATTGTCCTGAAAGCATTGCTAAATTCCATGAGCTAGCAGAGCAGTATAGATCAGATAAAAATGTTGATTTTAGAGTGGTTAATATTAATTTAGGTAAGCGACACAATGAAAATATATTTGAGCAGATAGAATCAGAAATTAAGTTGAAAAGATTATATACGAATGAAGAAATTTTCAAACAACTAAACTTTAATGCAGCACCTACAATTTTAGTTTTAGATCAGCAAGGTAAAATTGTCTACTTTGGTTATCCAAATTTTAACAGACTAACTCAAAATTACTTACCAAATATTATTGAAAAAGAGTTAGCTAAAATGTAATAAAAAACGCTTTCGAATTGAAAGCGTTTTTTTATTAGCTAAAAATCAAAATCTTTTTAATCATTCAATTTTAAAACAGCCATAAATGCTTCTTGAGGAATCTCAACATTACCTACCTGACGCATGCGTTTTTTACCTTTTTTCTGTTTCTCTAATAACTTACGTTTACGAGAAATATCTCCACCGTAACATTTTGCAGTAACGTCTTTACGCAACGCTTTAATGGTTTCACGCGCAATTACCTTTGCACCAATTGCTGCCTGAATAGGAATATCGAACTGTTGTCTTGGTATTAATTCTTTTAACTTTTCGCACATTTTTTTACCAATGTGGTACGCACTGCTTTCGTGAATTAACGCCGAAAGCGCATCAACCGGTTGTGCGTTCAATAAAACATCTAAACGAACCAATTTTGACGCTCGTAAACCAATTGGATGGTAATCAAAAGAAGCATATCCTTTAGAAACGGTTTTTAAACGATCGTAAAAATCAAAAACGATTTCTGCCAAAGGCATATCAAAATTTAATTCAACACGACTTTCAGTTAAATATGTTTGATTGGTAATAACTCCACGTTTCTCAATACAAAGACTCATTACGTTTCCAACAAAATCTGATTTTGTAATAATGGTTGCTTTAATATAAGGTTCTTCTACACGGTCTAATTTCGATGGTTCCGGTAAATCAGAAGGGTTATTAACAACTAAAGGCGTATCAGGTTCTTTTTTAGTATAAGCCAAGTACGAAACGTTGGGAACCGTTGTAATTACGGTCATATTAAACTCCCGTTCTAAACGTTCCTGGATAATTTCCATGTGCAGCATTCCCAAGAATCCACAACGGAAACCAAAACCTAAAGCCGCCGAACTTTCTGCCTGAAAAACCAACGAAGCATCGTTCAACTGTAATTTTTCCATCGATGCACGTAGATCTTCATAATCTTCCGTGTCAACTGGATAAATTCCGGCAAAAACCATTGGTTTTACATCTTCGAAACCAGAAATCATGTTGGTTGTAGGAACAGCAGCATCGGTAATTGTATCACCTACTTTTACTTCTTTTGCTTCTTTAATTCCCGAAATCAAATAACCAACATCACCTGCCGAAATCACGTTTTTAGGCACTTGATTTAATTTCAAAGTACCAACCTCATCCGCATAATATTCATTCCCGGTAGCCATAAATTTGATCTTCTGACCTTTTTTAATTTGTCCGTTCAATACACGGAAAATAACTTCAATTCCACGGAAAGGATTGTAGTGCGAATCAAAAATCAAGGCCTGTAAAGGCTCTTCTACATTACCTTTTGGTGCAGGAATTTTATCTATAATGGCAGCCAAAATATTTTCGACACCAAAGCCAGTTTTACCAGATGCGTGAATAATGTCTTCTAACTTGCAACCCAATAAATCAATGATGTCATCGCTTACTTCTTCAGGATTTGCAGAAGGTAAATCAACTTTATTCAACACCGGAATAATCTCTAAATCATTCTCTAACGCCAAATAAAGGTTCGAAATTGTCTGTGCCTGAATACTTTGTGCCGCATCAACAATCAACAAAGCACCTTCACAGGCAGCGATTGATCGAGAAACTTCGTACGAAAAATCTACGTGTCCCGGAGTATCAATCAAATTCAAGATATAATCTTCGCCTTTGTATTTATATTCCATTTGAATGGCGTGACTTTTAATTGTGATACCACGTTCTCTTTCAAGATCCATATTATCAAGCAATTGCGCTTTTTCTTCGCGAGCTGTCACAGTTTGTGTGGCACCCAATAATCGATCCGCCAAGGTACTTTTACCGTGGTCAATATGGGCTATAATACAGAAGTTTCTAATATTTTTCATTGATGTAAATTGTAAAAAATAAATTGTTCTTTGGGCGTGCCTCTCGTCGTTCCTCCTTCGTCGGGCTATGCGCTTCAAGTCCTCATTCTTGCGGGCTTTTCGCTTCTATCCCTCACGCAGTTTCCAAAGGCTACAAAGTGCAAATATAGTTTATTTTTTTGGTAGATTTTTAAAAATAAAAACGCCCCGAAAAATCGGAGCGTTTTTGTTATGATTTCACCACTATGGGATTCTGGAGTATCTTATTTATCGGACATTTCTGCGCAATTACGTGTAATCGTTGCGTTAGTTCTTCGGTTAAATTACCTGTAAACGAAACCTTCTTTGTAAAAATGGTGGTTCCCGGAGTTGTTTCGGTATCAATTTCTACATCTACAAAAACATCTTCTAACGACCATTTGCTTCGGTTAGCGTACATTTTCACGGTCATTGCAACACAACCTGCCAAAGCTGCGGCAAGTAATTCTTTTGGTTTCGGACCCAGATTTTGACCACCTTCGTCGATTGGCATATCGGTTATAAATTCTGAAGTTGCTGAAGTAACAACCGTTTTATAATTTTCTGCGCCAATCTTTGCTGTAACTTTTTCCATTGTTAACTTTTCTTAAACGAATCTACAGGTAACGGAACAAAATCGGTTTCGCCAGGAACTTTCGGAAATTCATGTGCCTGCCATTTTAGTTTGGCTTCTTCAATTGTTTCACGAGACGATGATACAAAATTCCAATAAATAAAGCGTTCTTCAGGAAAAGGTTCTCCCCCGAACAAATAAACGGTTGAACCTGCCGATATTTCAAATTCGCACAAATGGGCATCTTTTGTAATTAAAATCTGCTTTTCTCCAAATTCTGTATCTTGGTGCTTAATGCTTCCTTCTAAAATATACAATCCACTTTCGCCATACAGTCGGTCTTTCAAATGAACAGTTTGGGTTTCGTTAGCTTTAATTTCAATCATATACAGCCTACTGTACACAGGAACTCCCGATTTTTTATCTTCAAACTCGCCCGCAATCAGTTTAAAATCTAAATTATCTTCTTGCCAAACCGGTAAATCCTTTGCTTCAATATGTACAAAATTCGGTTCCATATTTTCCAAATGCTTAGGCAAAGCAATCCAAATTTGTAAACCATGCATGGTTTTATCAACCGTTCTTAAATAATCGGGCGTTCTTTCAGAATGAACCACACCTTTTCCGGCAGTCATCCAATTTACAGCTCCAGGTTTAATAACAATATCGTTACCCAAACTGTCTTTATGTGCTACGGCACCTTCAAACAAAAAAGTCAAAGTTGATAAACCAATGTGCGGATGCGGGCTCACATCTAAATTTTCGTCTGCTGTCATGTGTGCCGGTCCCATGTGATCGATAAAAACAAACGGGCCGATATTGCGTTTCTGTCTAAAAGGCAACAACCTACCTACCAAAAAATTACCGATATCGGCAGCTTTTTCCTCAAAAATAAAATCTATATTCGACATAAGTTTCACTAATTAATGTTTCTAAAGATATAAAAAACATCAGGAAACATCGTTAATTTACATTAAGTTTAAAATTACGAAATATGACTGAATTTGAAAAATATATACAGCGATACTTAAATTTGATTCCTTCTGAAAACTGGTTAGAAGAAATGAAAATCGTGTGTAACCAAACATTAGAAATTTATCAATCATTAACCGAAGAACAAAGCAATTTTGCTTATGCGGAAGGAAAATGGACATTGAAAACTTTATTGGAGCATTTAACCGATGTAGAGAAAATATTTCATTACAGAGCATTACGTTTTGCAAGGAAAGATCAAACTGAACTCGTTGGTTTTGATGAAGAAAATTATGCTGAAAACGGGACAGCAAATCAACAAGAATTATCTACACTTATTGAGGAATTTCATTTAAACAGATTGCTTTCTCTTGTCTTTTTTAGTAAGCTGACTTCAGAACAATTAGCACAAAAAGGAAAAGCAAATAGCAATGAATTATCGGTAGAAACCATTGGAAAGCTCATTGTAGGTCACAATATTCATCATTTAAACATTATTAAAGAACGCTATTTGCCCCATTTAAAGTTTTAGTTTGGAAGAAAATCGAATTTCTCTCTTTAAAAATAATAGATTAATTTTGCATAAAATTTCATTGAATGATTAAAATAGGAAAAATAGAATTACCCGAACATCCGCTTTTACTGGCACCTATGGAAGATGTGAGTGATCCGCCATTTCGCCGTTTGTGCAAAATGCACGGTGCCGATATGATGTATTCTGAATTTATTTCGTCGGAAGGGTTGATTCGCGATGCAATGAAAAGCAAAATGAAATTGGATATTTTTGATTACGAACGTCCGGTTGGTATTCAGATTTTTGGTGGCGATGAGGAAGCCATGCAGCTTTCGGCAAAAATTGTGGAAACTGTTCAGCCCGATTTGGTTGATATTAATTTTGGATGTCCCGTTAAAAAAGTGGTCTGTAAAGGTGCCGGTGCCGGAGTTTTAAAAGATGTTGATTTAATGATTCGTTTGACAAAAGCGGTTATCAGCGGAACAAGTTTACCCGTGACGGTAAAAACGCGTTTGGGTTGGGACGATGAATCGATTAATATTGATGAAGTTGCCGAACGTTTACAGGATGTCGGTGTACAGGCACTGACCATTCATGCACGTACGCGTGCACAGATGTACAAAGGGCACAGCGATTGGACGCACATAGAACGTATTCATAACAATCCGCGTATTAAAATTCCAATTTTCGGAAATGGAGATATCGATTCACCTCAAAAAGCAAAAGAATACAAGGAACGTTTTGGTTTAGACGGAATGATGATTGGGCGCGCTGCGATTGGTTACCCTTGGATTTTTAATGAAATTAAACATTACCTAAATACGGGTGAAATTTTGGCTCCGCCTACAATGAAAGATCGATTGGAAGCTGCAAAAAATCATTTGATCTGGTCTATGGAATGGAAAGGCGAACGTTTGGGAATTGTAGAAATGCGCAGACATTATACCAATTATTTCAAAGGAATTCACGGTTTTAAGGCACATCGTCAGCGATTGGTTACAGAAGATGATCCCAACCAACTTTTACGTATCTTTGATGAAATCGAAGATTTTTATAAAGATTACGTGATTGAACAATTATAAAAGGAACTTGAACCTTAAAGGTTCAAGTTTTTATTTTCCCACATTTTAATATTATTTCCACATGAATTATCATTCAAAATCAACCAATATATTACTGAATTTAGGCATAGATGAGTTAAACGAAATGCAGCTTGCAGCGAACGAAACGATCTTAAATAAAAACGAAACTTTATTATTATCGCCTACAGGTTCGGGAAAAACACTGGCGTTTTTGTACCCGCTTTATCAGTTGATCGATCCGGATGCTAAAGGAATTCAAGCATTGATTTTAGTTCCATCAAGAGAATTAGGCTTGCAGATTGAACAGGTTTGGAAAAAAATGGGCACTAATTATAAAGTCAACATTTGTTATGGCGGACATAATATTGATACCGAAATAAAAAATCTGTCATCGCCACCTAGTGTTTTAATTGGAACTCCCGGAAGAATCATGGATCACATGGAAAGAGAGTCAATTGATCCTGAAACTATTAAAACATTGATTTTAGATGAATTCGACAAATCGCTACAATTGGGCTTTCACGAACAAATGTCGTTCATTATTTCTCGTTTAAAGAATGTTGACAAACGCGTTTTGGTATCGGCAACCAATGCCATCGAAATTCCAAAATACACCAAAATATCAAAACCAACTACTTTAAATTTCATTTCTAAAACCGAAGAAAATTTCTCTTTATTAGAAGTTAAAAAAGTAATTTCCGAAGAAAAAGATAAGTTAAACACACTCTTTCACCTGATTTGTAATTTAAATTCCGCAGCTGGAATTATTTTCTGTAATCACAGAGATGCCGTTGAACGTATATCGAACACTTTAAACGACCGAGGAATTGTTGCAACGTATTACCACGGAGGAATGGATCAGGACGAACGTGAGCGTGGATTGATTCAGTTTAGAAACGGTAGTGTACCTTATTTAATCACGACCGATTTGGCTGCACGCGGATTGGATATTCCGGATATTAAACACGTAATTCACTATCATTTACCGTTTAAAGAAGAAGAATTTACCCACAGAAACGGTAGAACTGCTCGTATGAAAAGCGAAGGAACGGCGTATTTGATCATCCATGAGGACGAAAAAAAGATGGATTATATTGATTATGGAATGCCTGTTTTTAAATTGGATAAATCAGCTCCTACTCCAAAACAACCGATGTTTGAAACTTTATATATCAGTGGTGGCAAGAAAAACAAACTGAATAAAATTGATATTGTCGGATTTCTATCTCAAAAAGGAAATTTAGAAAAAGGTGATTTAGGATTGATTGAAGTAAAAGATTTTATATCATTCGCAGCTGTAAAACGATCTAAAATCCAACAATTATTAAAAGATATACAAGATCAGAAAATGAAGGGTAAAAAATATAAAATTGCCATAGCAAGATCTGTTCAAAGTAAAGAAGAATAAAAAAAGCATCTCAATTGAGATGCTTTTTGTTATTTAATAGTGCTCATCATGTAAGCTTCCAATGATTTTATTTCTTCATCGCTCATGGTTTTAAGAATGGCAAAATTGGTTTCCATAACGTTGTATTGTGAAGGATCTACAATAGGATCGGCTTTTTTACGTAAAAATGCCACCATGTCGCCGTTTTGTTCTTTGTAAATTTTGGCAATATCTTTTACACTTGGACCAATTACTTTTTTATCTACTTTATGACATGAAAAACAAGCTGCCTTGTTACTTTCAAACAACTCTTTTCCATCTGCAACCAACTGATCTTCGGGACTTAATTTTTCTGCAACATTTTCAGGATACAGTGCTTCTTTTTTATCTTCTTTCTTTCCGCAGGAAACAAACGTAGCAACAGATAACACCCCAATAAATAAAAGATTTTTCATGATTGAAATTTTATGCAAAAATACGGCATCGCCAAAAAGTGTGAACATTTTATTTGTTACAATTTTGTGAAAAGATGCTATTTAGAACTGTTCAATAAAATAGCAGCTTCTTTAGCAAAATACGTCGATATTAAACTTGCTCCGGCACGTTTAATACACATTAATTGTTCCATCATAATTTTATCGTGATCCAGCCAACCTTTTTCGGCAGCGGCTTTAATCATGGCATATTCGCCGGAAACATGAAAAACAGTTACGGGAATATTTACAGCATTTTTAACTTCGCGAACAATATCCAAGTAAGCAATTCCGGGTTTAACCATAACCATATCGGCACCTTCTTCGGCATCCCAAACAGCTTCCTTAATAGCTTCAATTCGGTTTGCGTAATCCATTTGATATGTTTTTTTATCTTTTGGTACTTCGACTGGCTCAGCAACCACTCTTTCATTTTCTTTTGGAGCTGAATCTAAAGCATCTCGAAACGGTCCGTAAAATGCCGATGCATATTTAGCCGAATAGCTCATAATTCCCACATTTGTAAATCCGGCAGCGTCTAATCCTTGACGCAAACGCAACACACGACCATCCATCATATCGCTTGGTGCAACAAAATCGGCTCCGGCTTCTGCATGCGAAACCGCCATTTTTACTAAAGCTTCAACAGTTGAATCGTTTTCTATATCGCCGTTTTTTATAATCCCATCGTGACCATAAATTGAATACGGATCTAAAGCTACATCTGGCATTACAATCATTTCTGGACACGCATTTTTAATAGCTTTAATTGCCTGCTGCATTAATCCGTTTGGGTTCCATGCTTCTTTGCCGGTATTGTCTTTCAAAGATTCATCGACCTTTACATAAATATTCACGGCACGAATTCCCAATGTAAAAAGTTCTTTTACTTCTTCTACCGTTAAATCGATTGATCTGCGGAAAATTCCAGGCATCGACGGTATTTCAACATTTACATTTTCGCCTTCGGCAATGAACATCGGAAACATAAAATCGCTCGGACTTAATGTTGTTTCGCTTACTAAACTTCTTATAGATTGGTTTTTTCTTAATCGTCTACCTCTGTGTAATGGAAACATAATTTATTCTTTTTAAAACCCAATTCTGCGGGTTACTTCATTATATAATTTTTTAAACTTTTTTGGCGGATCAAACCTGTAACCTACTGCCAGTTTAACATCGGCAAACGAATCGTAGAACTCATTTTTTCCTTCCTCTTGAAAAAAGCTGTTGCTGTTAACGCCCAAATAGGTAAAAAACGAATCGGCATTGTATCCCAACTTAATGTTTGTAGAAACTTCGTACAAGGGCGTTACGTCTTTATCTGCAATGTTTATCCCCGCACCCACCAGCAAACCTGCCGAAACCAAAAACTTTTGACTGATGACCCAATTGTAATGATACGACGGAGCTAACGAAAAAGTGTACATGTCGACATGCACATGATCTGGTGTGTCTTTAGACGTTAAATTGGTGTAGTAAACCGAAAAATTGGGTACAAAACTACCGGCACTTTTTAGCTGCCACTGATTTTGGTTGAATATGGTTTTGTACGAAAATTTATCGTTGAATACATACGATGTGGTTCCGCCCAGTTTTGTGGATCGAAATCTTGGAAGATAAAATCGTTGCAAATGATCAAAATCGATAAAAAAACCTTTTTGATTGATAAATGTTACCGATTGATACCATTTTTTGTAATTGAACCTAAAACCTAGATTAAAATTATTCGATTCTAATTTTGATCCATCGTTTTTTAGGAAATTCGGCGTAAATCCGACCGAAACATCGATCATTTTATAACTTAAACCGGCAACCAGCCGTTGTTGTGTGTTGGGAATAAATTCGGCTTTGTATGAATCTGCACCGTCTTCATAAGTCATAAAAAAAGTGTTGGAACTGTTTTGATAGGTAATGCTTCCAACCATTTTTTCATTGTACGAAACCATGTAAGGTTGCAAAGTGTCTTGTTGAGCACAAACACGATTACAACAAAGGCAGATGACACAAAACAGAATTAGTTTACCCATTGGCGCGGTTTGGTTAACACGTTGATTAATTTTTCTTCTTCTGAACCAACTTCGGGCTTATGATCGTAAACCCATTGAACATGTGGTGGCAAACTCATTAAAATACTTTCTATTCTGCCGTTGGTTTTTAGTCCGAACAATGTTCCTTTATCGTGCACCAAATTAAATTCCACGTAACGTCCTCGACGAATTTCCTGCCAAGTTCTGTTCTCATCGGTGTAAGGTAATTCTTTTCTTTTATTTACAATTGGCACATACGCCTGCGTAAAACTGTTGCCGACTTCGGTTACGAAATTATACCAATCTTCCATTGATTGATTTTCGGTTGCCTTGCAATAATCAAAAAACAACCCACCAATTCCGCGTGCTTCATTTCGGTGCGAATTCCAAAAATAATCATCACACTGTTGTTTGTATTTAGTATAAAATTCGGGATTATGCTTATCACAAGCCGTTTTACAGGTTTGATGAAAATGTTCGGCATCTTCCTCAAACAAGTAATAGGGCGTTAAATCTTGTCCGCCACCAAACCAACTGTTAATTACTTTCCGTGAACCTGTACTGAGCTCTGTCGAAGTATCGTACATTTCAAAATAGCGCCAGTTTGCATGAACCGTAGGAACCATAGGACTTTTAGGATGAATGACCATACTTAATCCGCAGGCAAAAAAATCGGCTTCGCCTACATTGAACATTTTTTGCATACTTTCTGGCAATTTGCCGTGAACCGCCGAAATATTTACACCGCCTTTTTCAAAAACAGTTCCGTTTTCTATTACTCTGGTTCTTCCGCCACCGCCTTCAGGTCGTTCCCAAAGGTCTTCACGAAATTTTGCAATACCATCGGCATCCTCTAAAGCTTTACAAATTTGATCTTGCAGATTTTGAATGTAGGTATAAAATTTATCTTTCATGGTTTGTAGTGTTTAGTTTTTTGTTGTTGGTTTTTAGCTAAAGTTTCCAATCTTATTCATAATTTCATTTAGGGAAATAATAAAAAAACCAAGTAAACAAGCATTAAAAGACCTATTATTAAACATGGTATAGTTATAAAATCTGTATCGGTATCATATTTCACTTTACAAACTTTATTAGTTATGACCATTATTAAAAAAGAAATTGGTAATAATAATACTGTGATAAGTATTACTCCCATGTAAACAATCATTGAACCGCAATTGTCAGGGTTAATATTAAACCAATAGTATATTGCAAAACAAATCCATAACAACAAAATTGTTAAAATAGGGTAATTATATTTATTACGAACTTTAAGCATTATAACTTTCCAATCTTATTCATAATTTCAAACGAGAACATTTTACTTTCGTTTTGTATGAATTGATACAAATGTTTTGCACGTTCTTTTATCAGTTGATTCGGCTGTTTTGTATCTAAACCAACTAAAATATCAGCCAATTTTTCCATGTGTTCCCAAGGAAACTGCAAATCGATCAATTGCTGAAAAAACAAGTTTTCTTCTTTTTCTAAAATATCACTTTTAGAAAATCCTGTTTCTTCTAAAGTAGTCCAAAATACGGCTTCGTTCCAATTTTCTGGCACAAACGTAATACCCGAAAGCTTTTGCAGTATGGAATTTAAACGTTGTTCAGTTTCGTCTTTTTTACTTGTAAGCATTATTATAGTTTTTAGATTTGAGTTTTTAGTTTAAAGTTGACGCTATTTTCTGAATTAAAGCAAATAACATCTTTCTAATTTCCGTTAGTTCTTCATTTAAATTCAAATAATCTTCCTCTGAAATAAAATTTAAGTCTTTAGATAATAAAAAAAGATAATCTAGCTCTGTAGCAGATCCAGAAGAAATATTTAAGAACCTAATAAATTCTTTCTGTCCGTTTCTGCCGCACCCTTCTGCAATATTTGTAGGAATTGATAAGGCTGCACGATTGATTTGAGAAGTTAAATTATATTGTTCGTTATTTGGAAAATTATTTGTAAAAGCATACGTTTTTAAAACCAACTTATGTGATTTTTGCCAAACCATATATTTTTTATAATCATACATAACTAAAAACTTACAACTATTAACTAAAAACTATTTGTTATATTCCTTAACCGCATCAATAAATGCTTTAGCGTGATCTACCGGAATATTTGGCAAAATACCGTGACCTAAATTTACAATGTATTTGTCTTTACCGAATTCATCAATCATTTCATGAACCATTTTTTTGATAGTCGGAATTGGAGAAAGCAATCTTGACGGATCAAAATTTCCTTGCAACGTAATGTTTCCGCCTGATAAATAACGTGCATTTGTAGCTGAACACGTCCAATCTACACCTAAAGCAGATGCTTTACTTTTCCCCATTTGATTCAAAGCAAACCAACATCCTTTTCCAAAAACAATTACTTTCGCCATTTCTGCTAAAGCTTCAACAATCTGGTTGATGTATTGCCAAGAAAATTCGTTATAATCTGTCGGAGAAAGCATTCCGCCCCACGAATCAAAAATTTGGATAGCGTTACAACCTGCTTTCACTTTTTCCTTTAAATAAAGAATGGTTGTATCGGTAATTTTTTGTAGTAAAGTGTGTGCTGCAACCGGATTTGAGAAG
This sequence comes from Paenimyroides baculatum, assembly GCF_008629655.1. Classification (GTDB taxonomy): domain Bacteria; phylum Bacteroidota; class Bacteroidia; order Flavobacteriales; family Flavobacteriaceae; genus Flavobacterium; species Flavobacterium baculatum. Next base: position 141,857 of record NZ_VWSG01000001.1, on the reverse strand, counting down.
CAGAAACCTTTTGCGGTATCAAAACTTTTAGATCCTTTTCCTTCCACCACATAACAGAAAATCGTCCACGGAGAGCCCGCAAAACCAATCAAAGGAACCTCATCGTTCAACATTTCTTTGGTCAGTTTAATGGCGTTCATCACGTAGCCCAATGTTTCTTCGATGTTTGGAACGATCACCTGATTTACCTGTTCCATTGTTCGGATTGGATTTGGAATCTGCGGACCTAAATTGTCTTTTAATTCCACATGAATTCCCATTGCGCGCGGAATCACCAAAATATCCGAAAATAAAATGGCTGCATCGGGTTTTACAATTCTAATTGGTTGAACTGTAATTTCGGCTGCTAGTTCTGGAGTTTCACAACGGGTAAAAAAGTCGTATTTGTCGCGTAATGCTCTAAATTCCGGCAAATATCTTCCTGCCTGACGCATCATCCAAACTGGTGGACGTTCAACTGATTCTCCGTTTAATGCTTTTAAAAATAAATCGTTTTTTATCATTTTATTAGTTTTTAGTTTGTGCTGAAATCGCAAAACTTATTTTTTATAATAGTTGATGCACTGAATAATTACATTTTCTACCGTTTGCTTATTTGCAATTACAATATTATTCGTAATTCCTTTTAAAGCCGCAGCAGTCGTAGTACCAATACAGAAACAGGTTTGATTTTCTATTGAATTTTGTTGCAGATAACTTTGAATTCCCGATGGACTAAAAAACAACAATGCATCGGTTTCTGTTTTAATTTCTATTGAATTTGATGCGTTTTGATACACCGTGTATTCTTCAAAAGAAATATTTGCTTTCTTTATAGCATCGGGCAAAACATTTCGTCTTAAATTTCCAGCGAAAAAAGTTATTTGTTCCGATTGATATTTCTGTTGAATTATCGGAGCTAAATCGTCTGCATATTCTTGAACTTCTAGGACCTTAAAACCATTTTCCTGCAACAATTGTTTGGTTTTTGATCCTACACAAACTGCGGGAATTTGTTTTAAAGTTTCGATATTCTCATTCAGCATCAGGCTTTTCACAGCATTTTGAGATGTAAACAGTAATAAAGTCGGAATATTTTTTAACTGAAAAGGAACGAATGTAATTTTGATAAAATCTGCTTCAATAACCGAAAAACCTGCATTTAGCAAAAATTGTTTTTGATTGCTATTAAGTTTTTTCGTTGATAAAACACAGATTCTGGTTTTCATTTTTTGTTTGTTATTTGATATCATTCCGAGGAACGAGGAATCTTTAACAGAGATTCTTCACTACATTTCATTTCGTTCAGAATGACAAACTTTTAAGTACAAATATACTTTATAGTCAAAATCGCGACATTCAAAATTTATCACCACAGATTTAATTATTTTTAGGATTAAGAAAATCGGTGTGAATTCTTTAATCCGTGGTTTCTTTATATTAAATTTCTCCTTCGTCGGAATGACAAACGCTATACATTACTTTTTTAATTGCGAACGAAGTTCTTTCATCAATTGCTCTCCCCCGTTTTCTAAAATTTCTTTTGCTGCGAAAAACCCTAGTTTTTTCCATTCGTTAATTGGAACATTCTTTTCAATTTCAAACTTCTGTTTTCCGTCTATAGAAAGTAAATTCCCTTTAAAAACAATGGTATCTTCTTCTTCATTATAAATTGCCAAAGCACCAATTGGCGCTGTACAACCACCTTCTAAGGTACGTAAAAACTGTCGTTCAATATGCGTACAAATTTCTGTTTCAATATCGTTCAACTGTGCAACGGCATCTAACACATAATTATCGTTTTCCATTGCAACAATCATCATCGCACCTTGTGCAGGAGCGGGAATCATCCAATCTAAATTAATAAATTCGGTTGGTTTTAAATTAATTCGCTCTAAACCAGCAGCGGCAAAAATGGCTGCATTCCAAGAATTATCTTTTAGTTTTTGCAGGCGTGTATTCACGTTTCCACGTAAATCTTCCACTTTATGATTCGGATATTTATTTAACCACTGCGCTTTTCTGCGTAACGATCCGCTGGCAATGGTTCCGTTGGTTTCCAAAAAATCGGTCGATCCTTTGTGAACCAAAATATCATGCACATTTCCGCGTTTTAAAACAGCTGCCTGCACAATACTTTGCGGCAACGCAGTAGGTACGTCTTTCATGGAATGCACGGCAATATCAACTTTGCCCGCAATCATAGCAACATCGAGCGTTTTTGTAAATATTCCGGTAATTCCTAACTCGTATAAAGGTTTGTCTAAAATAATATCCCCATCAGCCTTTACAGCTATAATTTCTGTTTTATAACCTAATTTATTCAGTTGTTTTGATACGGTATTGGCTTGCCACAACGCTAATTCGCTGTCGCGCGTGCCAATTCTGATTATTTTATTCATTTGTAAGTGTTTCTATTTGGAAAACTTTTTCGATCCATTCAATACTTTCGTCAACTTCGGTATTTTCATTTTTTAGATGATTGGCAAAATGCGACGTGATTTTCTGAATAAGGCGCGTTGTGATTAAATTCGCATGATCTTCGTCAAAGTTCTCTATTTTCTTTTTGTGGTATTTTAATTCGGTTTCTTTAATTTCTTCCAACTTCGCTTTTAGTGCATGGATCGTCGGTGCAAACTTTCTGGCTTGTGTCCAAGTAATGAATTCATACTTTACCTCATCGATAATCGCCATTGCCTGCGGTACATATTCTTTGCGTTTTGCCAAGGTATCATCGGTCATTTGCGACAATTGATCTAAATGCACCAACGTAACATCGGTAACATCCAACACATTTTCGTTTACGTTTTTAGGGATCGATAAATCTAAAATCAACAACGGCTTTTTAAGATTCAGCAGTTCTTTGTCAATTGTAGGATTTTGCGCACCGGTTGCTACAATCAGCACATCGGCATTTTGAAGTTCAGCTTGTAAATCGGCATAATCTTTTACGATTAAATTGAATTTACCTGCAATTTTACGCGCTTTGTCTTTTGTACGATTTATTAAAGTAATGTGATTGTTTTTTGTATGTTTTACAAGATTTTCACAGGTATTTCTACCGATTTTCCCTGTACCGAAAAGCAGAATATTCTTCTCTTTAATATCTTTTACATTATGAAGGATGTAATGAACCGAAGCAAACGATACCGAAGTAGCACCGGTGCTGATCTCGGTTTCGTTTTTGATGCGCTTGCTTGCCTGAATAACCGAATTTACCAATCGTTCAAAATAACTGTTGGTCAATCCTTTTTCACGAGCCGCAATAAATCCGGTTTTAACCTGACTTATAATTTCGAAATCGCCCAAAATTTGGCTATCCATTCCTGTTCCTACTTTAAAAAGGTGCGAAATAGCTTCGTTATTTTTATGAATGTAAGCTACCCGCTGAAAATCTTCTACAGTTCCGTTACTGTGCTTACAAAGTAAGGAAATCAATTGAAAAGGATGTTCTGCAAAACCATACAATTCGGTTCTGTTACAGGTAGAAATAGCAATTAAAGAAGAAATTCCTTCCAAACGTGCCTCGTCCAATAAATTCGATTTTGCCTGATCGCTCAAACTGAATTTACCACGGGTTTCCGCATCGGCTTTCTTGTAATTTAATCCCACTACATAAAAATGCGATGGTTTTGTATTGTTGTTGTTCTTCATTATTTAGTTTTACTAATAAAGCTTCACAAATTTAAAAGCAATAGTTTAATTAAAATAACGCTGTAAGGACTAATTATATCGCCAAGTTACATTTTACATTTTCTTTGCGTTGTTTTTTCAAAAAATCCTTATATTTGCTGACGTTAATGATTTTTATTGAATTGATATTTAGAACAATTCTAAATAGATTGATTGTTAAATTTTGATTCATTCAAAAAATAAAAACAACGCTATGAGAACTCAAGAAGATGTAATTTTAGAAGATGATTTTATTTGTATTCGCTTAAAAAACGAATCTGATATGGCGCAGGTTATCACTAAAGATTTAAGTAACGATGTTATGCAGTTTCACTTTGTTTTAAAGGGAAAAGGCAATTTTGTTTTTAACGGTGGCGCATATTCTATACCGGTTAACGAAGAAAGCAGTTTAACGCTTTACAATCCGCAGCGTGGCTTACCTATTCATTTGGAAGTTCAACCGACTTCATGGATTATTTCTGTGATTATATCTATTAAAAAGTTTCATAATTTATTTTCTACCGAAGCCGAGTTTATTCCTTTTTTAAACAAAGATGCAATTGACAGGAAACATTACGCGCAAACAAACATCACACCTTCCATGTCGGTTGTTTTATATCAGATAATGAATTTCAATCTGCATTCATCGGTTAAAAAACTATATTACAAAGCTAAAGTTTACGAATTATTAAGTCTGCTTTTTAATAAACCCGAAGGAACCGACGATGAAAGTTGTCCGTTTAAGACTGATGAAGAGGAAACCATGAAAATTAAACATGCCAAAGATATTTTGTTGAAAAATATGGCAGAACCTCCTACCCTACAAGAACTGGCAGATGAAATTGGTTTGAACATTAAAAAACTTAAACAAGGCTTTAAACAGGTTTATGGGGATACGGTTTACGGATTTTTGTTCGATTATAAAATGGAATATGCCCGTAAATTGTTAGACAGCGGAACTTATAATGTAAACGAAGTGGGCAACCGCATTGGTTACAGCACTGCAAGCCACTTTATTGCAGCATTTAAAAAGAAATTCGGCACAACGCCTAAAAAATATTTAATGTCGTTAGCGGCAAATTAATACCACACAAAAACATGAAAGGAGTTTTATTAGTTAATTTAGGATCGCCCGAAAGTCCAACACCAAAAGATGTAAAGCCGTATTTAGATGAATTTTTAATGGATAAATATGTGATAGATGTTCCGTATCTTTTACGTGCTTTATTAGTTCGCGGAATCATTTTAAGAAAACGTCCTGAACAATCGGCTCACGCTTATGCACAAATTTGGACAGACGAAGGTTCGCCTTTAATTGTTTTCTCGAAAAGAATGCACAAAAAAGTAAAAAACCAAGTGGATATTCCTGTTGCTTTGGCAATGCGTTATGGAACAATGACTATTGAAAAAGGTTTGCAGGAATTAAAAGATCAAGGCGTTACAGATGTGATGCTTTTAGCTTTGTATCCACAGTATGCTATGGCATCAACCACTACAATCTGGGCATTGGCAGACGAATTGGTTGCTAGTAAATTTCCTGAAATGAAATTAACCAAAGTTCCTGCATTTTACAATAAACCCGATTTTATTCAGGCATTGGCAAATTCCATAAAGAAACATTTGGAAGGATTTGATTACGATCATTTGCTATTTTCGTATCACGGAATTCCAAAACGCCATATTCGTAAAACCGATGTAACCAAATCGCATTGTAAAATCGATGGTTCGTGTTGTAATACACCATCGCCTGCGCACGAATTTTGTTACCGTCATCAATGTTTCGAAACTACAAAACAAGTAGTTAAATTATTGGAAATTCCCGAAGGAAAATACAGCCAAACCTTTCAATCAAGATTGGCTGGCGACAAATGGCTGACTCCTTATACCGACGTTGAAATTAACAAAATGCCCGCCAAAGGAATTAAGAAATTAGCCGTTGTAACGCCTGCTTTCGTTGCAGATTGTTTGGAAACTTTAGAAGAAATTGCTATGCGTGCCAATGACGATTTTAAATCGCATGGCGGTGAAGAGTTTTTTGCCGTTCCGTGTTTGAACGATGAAGACGAATGGTGCAACGTGGTAGCAAATTGGGTAAAAGATTGGTCTAAAAACTAATTTATGTATTTATACTTAAAGGCATTACATATTATTTTTGTTGTTTGCTGGTTTGCCGGACTTTTTTACATTGTGCGACTGTTTGTTTATTATGCCGAAGCACAGTTAAAATCGGATATTGAGAAAGAAATTCTTTCTAACCAATACCAGATAATGACCAGCAGATTGTGGTACATTATTACTTTTCCGGCTGCCGTACTGGCAACTATTTTTGGCGTGTGGATGTTGGTGGAAAATCCTGCATTGCTGCAAATGCCGTGGATGCACGTAAAACTGCTTTTTGTAGTACTTTTATGGCTGTATCATTTTAAATGTCAGCAGTTTGTAAAACAGATCAAACATAAAAACCTTACAAAAACCAGTTCTTTTTTCAGAATTTGGAACGAAGGTGCCACAATAATACTTTTCTCTGTAGTATTTTTAGTAATTTTAAAAAGTGCCATCAACTGGATTTTTGGCGTAGCCGGTATTTTTGTATTGGCACTATTGTTAACTTTAGGCTTTAAATTCTATAAAAAAATGCGCGAAAAAAATTAGGCATTTATGGCAAAACCATTCAACATACAAAGCACATCGTTACGTGTAAGAATTTTCATTGCCATGATTTTTCTTACCATAACATCATCGGTTTTAATTGCCATGGTTACCATTTATCAGTTTAAAAAAGAAGCGCGTAATTACCATCAGGATCGATTGATTAGAAAGGAAGATGCCGTTAACGAGCATTTAAACTTTGTTTTACAAACAACCGATATTCCTGTTACAACAGAAAATTTACCATTGATTTTTAAGGATAAAATTTTCGAACTTTCCAGCATTCACAACATACAGATCAATATTTACGATTTAAAGGGAAATCTTTTAATAACATCGAAAGGGAATTTTATTGTCGATAAAATAAACAACGAGGTTATATCGCCCAATATTCTGAAAATAATCGAAACCACAAGCACCAAACGTTTCATTGATTTACGAATTATCGACGGCATAACGTATCGATCTGCTTACAATTATATTAAAGACAACCAATTTAAACCGCTTGGAATCATTAGTATGCCGGTTGCCGAAGAAACATCGTATTACGATGCACAGGTAAACAGTTTTTTTATTCTTTTTGCACAGATTTATCTTTTTATCATTATTCTGGCAATCATTTTAGCGTTCATTTTATCGAGCTATATCACCAAAACATTACAGTTTATAAGTGAACGAATCCAAAAGACAAGCATCAACCGGAGAAATGAAAAAATTAAGGTTGAAAATGCTTCTTATGAAATTGAAACACTGATAAATTCGTATAACCAAATGGTTGACAAGCTGGAAGAATCGGCAGATAAACTGGCTCAAAGTCACCGGGAATTAGCTTGGCGTGAAATGGCAAAACAAGTGGCCCATGAGATTAAAAATCCGTTAACGCCAATGAAATTGACTGTTCAAAGTTTCCAACGAAAATTCAATCCCGAAGATCCAAAAGTAAACGAAAAAATAAAGGATTTCTGTGAAACCATGGTACAGCAAATTGACACTATGAGTGCAGTTGCATCAGCATTTTCAAACTTTGCATCGATGCCTGCCCAACAAAACACTACGTTGAACGTAGTTAAAGTGGTTCAGTTGGCTTTGGATATTTTTAACGAAGATTTCATAAATTTTGAATCAACCGAAGAAGAAATCATTGCTATATTTGATCAATCGCAAATTATTCGGATCATAAACAATCTGGTTAAAAATGCTATTGAAGGAATTCCGAATTATGAACCTTTTCCAAGAATTTCGGTTAAAGTAAAAAGAGAAAGTCAATCGGTATTAATCACTGTTTCCGACAATGGATCCGGGATTCCCGAAGATATTAAAGAGAAGATATTCGAACCAAAATTCACAACAAAAACAAGCGGAATGGGACTTGGTTTGGCAATGATTAAAAACATGATTGAAAGCTACGGCGGGAACATCCGTTTTGAATCGGTTTTAAATAAAGGAACAACGTTTTACGTAAAACTACCAATTAGTAACTAAAAAATAAAAATATGTCGTTTGAAAACATTTTAGTAGAAAAAAACAACGCAGTAGCTACTATTACAATTAACCGCCCAACAAAATTAAACGCTTTAAACAAAGCAACAATTGAGGAATTACACAATGCTTTTAAAGAATGTGAAACCGATAACGAAGTGCGTGCTATTATTATAACAGGATCGGGCGAAAAAGCGTTTGTTGCCGGTGCAGATATTTCGGAATTTGCAAGTTTTAGTGTATCAGAAGGATCTGAATTAGCAAGAAAAGGGCAAGAATTATTGTTTGATTTTGTAGAGAATTTACAAACACCGGTAATTGCTGCAGTAAACGGATTTGCTTTAGGCGGCGGATTGGAACTGGCAATGGCTGCACATATTAGAATTGCATCAGACAACGCTAAAATGGGCTTACCAGAAGTTACTTTGGGTGTTATTCCTGGTTATGGCGGCACACAGCGTTTACCTCAATTGATTGGAAAAGGAAGAGCAAACGAATTAATTATGACCGCACAAATGATTGATGCACCAACAGCATTATCTTTTGGTTTGATAAATCACATGGTGGCGCAACCTGAATTGTTAGACAAAGCAAACGAATTGGCATTGAAAATTGCTAAAAACTCTCCGGTTGCAATTACACAGGCTATTAAAGCGGTGAATGCTAATTTTAAAGATGGAATCAACGGATTTAATACAGAAATTGATCGTTTTGGATATTGCTTTGGAACTGCCGATTTTAAAGAAGGAACAACTGCATTTTTAGAAAAACGCAAAGCCGATTTTAAAGGGAATTAAATTTGATTATTGCATGAAACAACACGTCACTTCGAGTAGCGTAATGTAATGAAGCGTATCGAGAAGTCAATAATTTAGAAGTTCTCGACAAGCTCGAACTGACGAGAATTTAAAATATTATCAAACTGATCAATTTTAAAAGATCACATTAAAACAAAAATCCTGTATTTTGCAATACAGGATTTTTTTATCAAACTAAACTAATTAGTTATTGGTTTTCATTTTATCCAAGGTTTTGTTGTAACCTTCTTCAACCTCTTTACCTACTTTTTTAGCTTTTTCGCCAACTTTATCAGCACCTTCTTCAACTTTTTCTGCGGCATTGTTAATACCGTCTTTAACATCGGTAGCTGCGTTGTTAACTCCAGTTTTTAACTTCTCCCAAGAAGTTTTAGCTTCGTCACGAACTTTTACAGCAGCTGCTTCGGCTTTCTTGTCGCCTTTTTCTACTGCAGCTTTCACATCAGCTTCGGCTTTTTCGTATTTCACTTTCGCTTCGTCGATATTCGCTTGAACAGCAGGATCAACAGTAGTTTCTTCTGTAGTAACCGTTGTAGATTCTGTGGTTAATGTATCAACCGTAGTTTCTGTTGTTGTGGTTGTTTCTTTTTTACAAGCTGTTACCGATAATAATCCGGCAGCAACAGCCATTAATAACATGTTCTTTTTCATAGTTCTAAATTTTAATTTATTAGTAAAGTTACAAAAAATATTGAAAACACTTATTATGTCTTATTTTTCGTAATCGGGATTTGCATAGAAATTCATCTGACGTTTAATAGCATTCTTTCTTCTTTCGATATAACGTGAACTGTTCTTTGCCTTGTAAACTCTCGGATTTGGAAGAATTGCCGCAATTGCAGCTGCTTCTGCCTTTGTCAGGTTTTTTGCCGATTTATTAAACCAATGTTGCGATGCAGCTTCTATACCGTAAATTCCGTTACCCATTTCAATCGAGTTCAAATAAACTTCCATAATACGTTCTTTTCCCCAGACAACTTCAATCAAAACCGTAAAATAAGCTTCCAATCCTTTTCGTAAGTAACTTCTGCCCGGCCAAAGAAAAACATTCTTGGCAGTTTGCTGGCTAATGGTACTTCCGCCCTTAACCTTTCTTCCTTTTTGATTATTTTTATAGGCTTTTTCGATCGCTTTCACATCAAAACCATTATGTGTTGTAAACTTTCCGTCTTCGCTGGCAATAACCGCTTTTTGTATCGACGTTCCCATTTCATCAATTGAAACCCAGTCGCGCTTCCACACAACTTTATCGTTACTGCCGATCTGTTCAAACGTGCGGATAAACATCAACGGCGTAAACGGCACGGGTATAAACTTAAAAAGGATAACCAAACCAATGCTTATCCCCAAAAAATAGAGGATTACTTTACCTATGAATTTTAAAATTTTCTTCACCATAATGCATAAAAAAAGGGATGTAAATATACTCCCTATTTTTTATTTTTTGCTCTTTTATTATTTATCAGTTTAACAACAAATGGTACCGTTGTTATGATGATGATTACCAGAATGATGTATTCAATGTAATGGGTAAGATCAAATCCGTAGCTGTCCAGTAAAAATCGATACAGATAATGCCCTGAGAAGATCAACGAAAACGCCCATGCAATAGAACTTATAATGTTATAGAACAAAAACTTTTTGAATTCCATATTTGCCACTCCTGCGATAATCGGCGTAAACGTACGAACAACTGGTAAAAAACGGGCAAAGATTATGGCACGACCACCGTGTTTTTCAAAAAAAGCTTTCGATTCTAACAGATATTTCTTTTTAAACAAAAATCCGTCTTCTTTCTGATATAAGTAATTTCCACTTTTAGATCCAAACCAGTATCCGAACAAATTACCTATGATTCCTGCCACAGCAACTAATGATGCCACGCCTAAAACGTTTAAAAAATCGCTTTCAATTACAACAATTTCGCTCATTAAAGCCTTGCTGTAAATTCCCGATAAAAACAATAAACTATCGCCCGGTAAAAAGAAGCCTGCCAATAAGCCTGTTTCGGCAAATACGATGAACAAAACAACGTATAATCCAATTTTATGTCCGGCAATTTCTAAATTTATGTAGAATTCAGGATTGATTAAGTCGCCCCAGTTAAAATCTTCCATTCTAAATTAATTGTGTAGTATTTTTTCGTTCGTGAAATTAGTCATAATTTTTCATTTTTCGATCCTTCAAAAAACATAAAACAAAACTTTAAGGAATTTTTATCATTTAATATTTCGTAATTTTAACCGCAACTAAAAATAGGTGTAAAAATGAAACGTATTTTATTAGCTACTTTATCGGTAATTGCGCTACAGGCAAGTGCACAAGATAAGGTAATGACAAAAGAATTACTTTGGCAGTTAGGGCGTGTAAACCCGGTTGGCATAACAGAAAAAGGCGATTTTTTAATTTATAAGGTTGGAATTCCGAATGTGGATAAAAACACGGTGGAATATAAGACATATCAGGTAACTGTTGACGGAAAACGCATCAAAGAACTTGAAAATACCGATGGTTTGATTAAAGACCGAAACCTTTCGCCCGACGGAAAATTTAAATTATCTGCCGAAGAAGTTAAGGTAAATATGGTTTTAGGAAAAGACAGATATCCTGAATTGAAAGAATCTAATGTGTATGTGTACGATGGTCTGGATTACCGCCATTGGGATAAAGATAACGACGGATCTTTCAGCCATGTTTTTGTTACGAATCTAGAAAACAAAGAAAAAACCGATTTGTTGAAAGATGAACCTTACTACAGTCCGCAGGCTCCGTTTGGTGGTGAAGAAGACTATACTTGGCATCCCAATGGAAAATCGGTTATTTATGTATCAAAAAAGAAAGCAGGAACAGCTTATGCTACAAGCACAAATACCGATTTGTACGAGTATAATTTAGATACAAAACAGACCGTTAATTTAACCGAAAAAAATTTAGGTTACGATACACACCCTACTTTTTCACCAAACGGCGATTTAACGTGGCTGCAAATGAAAAACGATGGTTATGAAGCCGATAAAAACGATATTATTGTGCATCATAAAGGTATCGATATCAACTTAACCGGTGGTTGGGACGGCACTGTCAATAGTTATGTTTGGAGTAACGACGGTAAAAAAGTCTATTTTATTGCTCCGATCGATGGAACTACGCAGTTGTTTGAAGTGAACTTTCCGGGTGTAACCAGAATTGCTGTGCAGGTAAAACAATTAACCAATGGTGTTTTTGATGTGGCTGATATTGTAGGCTTTGTAAAAGACAAGGTTTTGGTTACCCGTACCGATTTTAACACGGCTTCTGAAGTTTATTCGTACGATTTAAAGAAGAAAACGTGGAACCAGATTACGCATGTAAACGATGCTGCGTATAGTAGAATTGCAAAAAGCAAGGTTGAAAAACGTTATGTAACTACAACCGATGGTAAAAAAATGTTGGTTTGGGTAATTCTTCCGCCAAATTTTGATCCTAATAAAAAATATCCAACGTTGTTGTATTGCCAAGGCGGACCACAGTCTATTGTATCGCCTTTTTATTCTTTCCGTTGGAATTTTCAGTTAATGGCAGCAGAAGGTTATGTAATTGTAGCGCCAAACCGTAGAGGTTTACCAGGTTTTGGAGTGGAATGGAACGAAGCTATTTCTAAAGACTGGGGCGGACAGGCAATGAACGATTACCTTTCGGCTATCGATGATGTTTCTAAAGAAAAATATGTAGATACCGCTCGTCGTGGTGCTGTTGGTGCTAGTTATGGCGGATATTCGGTTTATTACTTGGCAGGAATTCATCAAAACCGTTTTAAAAGTTTTATTGCACATTGCGGTGTTTTTAACCTACACAGCATGTACGGAACTACCGAAGAAACCTTTTTCCCAAATTGGGATGCAGGTGGTGCATATTGGGATGCCGAAACAAATAAAGATGTTGCAAAAACCTACTACCAGCACAACCCAATTTTATTGGTTAAAAATTGGAACACGCCTATTTTGATTTTCCACGGTGGTAAAGATTACCGTGTACCGATTGGTCAAGGTCAGGAAGCATTTGCAGCAGCGCAGTTGCAAGGTATTAAAAGTAGATTTGTTTATTTACCCGATGAAAACCACTGGGTACTTAAACCACAAAACGCACTAGTTTGGCAAACCGAATTTTTTAAATGGTTAAAAGAAACTTTGTAAGTTTAAACAAAAACTTTGACAAAGTTGCTTACTAATACAAATCCTTCAGGTTAAACTTGAAGGTTTTTTTTGTTCAAACTTCCTTTCAAATTTTTTAGACAACAAAATATGAGCCAACAATGCCAAGAAAGTGAATAAAACACCTATACTGCATACACCTGTCCATCCGTAATATTGCCAAGCTATAGAGCCTAAAAGTGTCCCTAATGATCCACCTACAAAATATGATACCATATAAACTGTATTTAGGCGGTTTGTTGCTTTAATATTTATTGCAAAAAATACACTTTGGTTCATAATGTGAGTTGATTGTAATCCAAAATCAATTAATATAAAACCTACTACCAATCCCCAATAAGTATAGCCTGCAAAATACGTAAACGTCCAACTTAGCAATATAATCAATAGAGACAGACTTATAATTGTGTTTTTAGAAACAAAACGCGTAAACCTACCCACTAAAGCTGCTGCAACAGCTCCTACTGCACCAATCAAACCAAACATTCCCGCAACACTTGCATCTGCTAAAAAAGGAGCTTCTTCTAAATGAAAAACCAAAGTGGTAAAAAGTGCTGATAAAGCTCCAAAACCCAGTGCTCCACGAAGAGATGCCAGCTGAAGTAAAGGTTCTGTTTTAGCAAAATGAGCGACCGATTTCAATAGTGAAACATAACTTCCTTTAAAGTGAGGATATGTTTGTGGTAACAATAAATAAATAAGAACCGTAGTAAGTATCATTAAACCAAACGCAATGTAAAACATAAACCTCCAACCAAAATAATCGCCAACTATACCACTAATCATTCTTGAAGCTAAAATACCTATTAGCAAACCAGACATAACCATACCTATATTTTGTGTACGGCTATTTTCGGCGGAAAGCTCAGCAACCATAGGGATAAAAAGTTGCGGAACAACTGAAACTATTCCTAAAGCAAAACTAACCGCATATAATAGCATCAAGTTAGTAACTGTAGCTATAGTTATCAAAAAGAGAATTGTAAGAAACATGCTGAATAAAATCAACTTTTTACGTGCTATTTTATCCCCCAAAGGAATTATTAAAAACAACCCTATAGCATAGCCCATCTGTGTAAGCATAGCAATTTTACTTGCTTTACTTTCTGTAATATTAAAATCTTTTGCAATTAAACCCAACAATGGCTGGTTGTAATAAATATTTGCAACAATTAAACCTGTACTAATCGTTAAAAACCACAATATGGGTTTTGTTAATATACTTTGTTCTTTAGTTTCCATAAAAAATCCAAAAAGTAAAGTTAGTGCAAAACGAAAACTACTACTGCGTTTTTTAAAATTATATTAAAGATTTGATTAGTTATGTAACAAATTCCATAAATTCGTACTTACTATTAAAAATATTCAAATAACAATATGTTTCGTTTAAAATTAAAACCATTATTTGCGGCGGTATTAATTGCTTTAGCTGCAACTTCAAATGTATCGGCACAAGACGATTTAATGAATAAGGTAAAGGCAAATCAAAGTGCCAACAGTAAAGATCATTTTACGTTTACCGATGTAATTAATCTAGAAAACACTTCTATTAAAGATCAAGGTTCGTCTGGAACTTGCTGGAGTTATTCAGGAAATTCGTTCATTGAATCTGAAATGATCCGTATGGGTAAAAAACCTGTCGAACTGGCTCAAATCTTTACCGCGCGTAACGCGTATGTAGAAAAAGGTAAAATGTATGTAAAAATGCATGGTGCCGTTACGTTGGGCGAAGGCGGTGCTTTCCACGATGTTATGAATATGTACAAAAAATACGGTACGGTTCCAAGATCTGCTTACACAGGTTTACAGGAAGGACAAACACGCAACAATTTTTCTGAAATGAGTAAAATGAGCGAATCTGTTTTGGCATCGGTTATCAAAAACGATAAATTATCAGAAAACTGGGTAAAAGCTTATACTTCGGTTATTGATACGTATTTAGGTGAAGCTCCGACAGAATTCACGTACGAAGGTAAAAAATACACGCCTAAAACGTTTGCTGACCAAGTTGTTGGTGTGAAAGCTGAAGATTATGTTGAAATTTCTTCTTTAAAAGAATATCCTTATTACACTAAATTCACTTTATTGGTACCGGATAACTGGTCGTTTGATCAGGTTTACAACGTAAAAATGGACGAATTAGTTGAAACGGTTGACAATGCGTTGAAAAACGGATACACGGTTGCTTGGGCTGGAGATGTTTCTGAAAAAGGATTCAGCTGGAAAAACGGTGTAGCTTTTGTTCCTGAAATTGATTTCGCTCAAATGACAACTGAACAAAAAGCGGAAATGTTCAACGGACCAAAAGCAGAGAAAAAAGTTACAGAAGACGAGCGTCAAAAAGCGTTTGACAATTACGAAACTACCGATGATCACGGAATGCACATTACTGGTGTTGCGAAAGATCAAAACGGAAAAGAGTATTATATCGTGAAAAATTCTTGGGGATTGTCTAACGATTACAAAGGATACATGTACATGACCAAAGAATTCATGAAATACAAAGCAACAGGAATTATGCTACATAAAAACGCGGTTCCAAAAGCAATTGCTAAAAAATTAGCAATCTAAAAAACCATAAATATTTTATAAAGAGAGATGTGATAAGCATCTCTTTTTTATTTTTGTAAAAAATTTAGAACATGAAAAAAGATTCTCTAGTCACCGTTACAAAAGAAGTACCATCTTTAGCTAAAGAAAAAGAAGAGCTGATAAATGCCGTTAACCCAGAAAATATGAAGGAAGGGATTTCTTCTGTTGTAACAGATGTTTCCACGCACATGGAACGATTCATTGCAATGCTTATAGATGCAATTCCGGCTGTTGTAAAAGCTATCCTTTTTCTTATAGTAGGTTTATTTATTATAAGAACCGTTTTAAGAATAGTTAAAAATCGATTCGAAAAACGAAACGTAGATATGTCGTTAAGAGGTTTCTTAATGTCTATTATCAAATTTGTTTTGTATGCTTTATTGATTTTATCGGTAGCAGGAAATCTTGGTTTTCAAACAACAGCGATTTTAGGAGCATTATCAGGTTTGGTATTAGCAGCTGGTTTGGCATTACAAGGATCATTATCAAACTTTGCAGGCGGCGTGTTGATTTTATTATTCCGTCCGTTTGAAGTAGGCGATTATATAGAAAATTCTGCAGGAACCGATGGAACAGTTGAAAAAATCGATTTATTGTACACCACTTTAAACAACGCACAAGGAATAAAAGTATTTAGTCCGAATGGTGCTTTAGCAAATTCTGTGATCAGAAATTTCTCGAAAATATCAAAACGTAGAATAGAATTTGCTTTAACCGTAAGCTATGCAGATAACATACAAAAAGTACAGCAGGCAATAGAAAGTAAATTAGTTGCTGACAGCCGAGTTTTACAAGATCCCAAACCAGAGATTTTTGTAAAAGAATTAGCTGCAAGTGGTGTTGTTTTAACCGTTCGTGCATGGGCAACTAAAACAGATTTTGGTTCGTTAAACTTTGAAATACAAGACGAAATTAAAAAAACCATTTACGAAGGCGGATTCAGTAATCCCTTTGCTGCATCACCTATCCGTGTTATTAACGAAACACCTGAAAAGAAATAGAAATAAACAAAACCGCTTTCATTTCAGAGCGGTTTTGTTTATTTTGCAATCATTCAGTGAGTGTTTCCAACTGATCTCACCTTTAACAGATAAACCACCATTCTATCTTATTCATCCAATTACAGTCCGTTTGCTCTGTTATAAGTTGTAACGATGTACAGGTTTCAAAACATTCGTTAATAAAAACGGACTTTTGTCATGATTGTATATGCTTTTCGCATTCAGTGAGTGTATGCAACCTCACCTTACGGGTGTACAGGCACCCTCTAAATATTATTTTACTATGTAGTAATAAGTTCAATACCTGCCTTTTCTGCTTTGTATTTAATTTTTGTTATTAGTTCGTAGTAACTCCAGTTACGCAGTAAGAACTGCTCCTCTTTTGCAATATCAATATTTTCCTGCATATCCAGCAGCACAAGTGTAGCAGCCTGATTACTTACACAGAAATCAATAAGCCTTCTGCTGTACTCGTGCAGGCGGTTCGTTACATAATTACTTTCCATATTTTTGAATCTGTTCAAAGCCTTTAATTTTCTATCCCTGCCATTCCCACCTCTGCAATAAGCTACCGCTTTTCTGGTTCGGGTATATGCAGCCTGAATCGCCAGCCTGCGGTGCAAAAACTCTTCTTTATTGCCAATCTGTAACCTGTTTTTTCCTATTTTAACAGAGATCGGATACTCAAGTGAAAGTGAAGCTTCTGCAACGATTTCGGGTTTCAGAGAGTGCTTTTCCATAGCAATCTCAAAAACCGGCAGCCAGAAAATTTTTCCGTTATCCATTTTAATCCTCGAAGTACAAAGTTTTACCTCACCAGACAGTACCTGCTGTAAAAGTAGGTATTTATCGGTAAAATCTTTACCCAGATAAACTCTGAAAGGAATTTTAAACAGAACAAATCCGAAGTACTTTTTCTCCTCGTTGTATTGCAGTTGCCTTACGCCTTCCTTTCCAAAAATAAATCCCTTATTTGTTTTAAAATTATCTATAGAACGGGTACCGTTCAAATATTCCTTATAGTTTTTTCTAAACTTTCCTATCAGCTCATGGTTAAGATATGCGAGCATATTGGTTGGAATCTCCTCTTTAAAACGGTCGCTTAGCATGCGGTAGGTGCAGTTTATGTGCGAGCGCTGCAGTATACCGTCAATGTCTTTCTTTTCATCGGTCAGTTTGTATTTTACTCCTTCAGACAGGTAAAAAAAATCTGTGATCATCAGCTGCACGTACAAATGGCTCACGATAAGGTTTGCTGCACGGCAGCATATATCCTGCCACTTGTACATTTTACTCCATACCTTTTTTCGTTGCTCTCCGGCTGGCAGATCAATTGTTATCTGCATTCTTCGGGTTAATGTCATTGTTGCTTTTTTCATAATAACCGTTTTTAGATTGATTACTTAGCTATCGCTGGGTGAATCTGTAGGCTGTCATAAAGTCCTTATGTATTTCTTTTGTGGGAAGGTTCAATTCTTTTGCGATGGATTCAAAGGACAGGTTCATTTCACATCGCATTCTCAGTATTTTTAACTGTAGGTCGCTAAGTTCCTTATCTACATACTCAGGTCTGATCTTGTTTTTTCTAGATTCAGCACTGCTTCCAACATTTACAATTTTCTTTATATCGTCAATTGCCCGTTGTACCTCGTTAACGGTTTCCATAGTACCTTTTCCCATAGCACGTGCAATAGCTTTATATCGAAAACCGTATTTCAGACACAGATTTAGAAGATGCCTTCTCTCCGGATTGATCAGAGGTAGTGCATTGTTCATAAGATCGAAAAGCATTTGTTGTGATTCCTGATCCTTCAGATTTTGTAACTCATCCGCAGGATCATAACCTGTTACAGAGTTCTCATAATTTTCATAACTCTCAAACGAGCTCACGTTGGTTTTAAAAAACTTGTTTCGGGGTTTTGCATGGTGCGAATAACAACTTCTTTTCATGACAACCTTCAAAAAAAAAAGTATATGCAAAGGGTTTTCGATCTTTTCACGATAATCCCATAATTTTAAAAAAGTATCCTGTACCAAATTTTCCACCACAAAATCATCGTCAAGATACTGTCTGCCCACCCAAAAAATAAGTCTTTTGTATTGGGCATGAATCTTTTCTAAAGCAGCAGGGTCGCTGTTTTTTAATAATTCAAAATTTCTTTCTGGCATAATGGGGTGATTATTAATTATACTTTTCTGTGATGGTGTAGTCTATAGTTTGTTACCTCGAACTTAGTGAGATGAAAGACCTCTTTCGATTTTCAATCAAAAATCCAATGCTACTATATACTACAATCCAAAACTGAGCATTCACAACGCAGTGAGCGTCGATTCGATGAAAATAGTGCAAAATCAAATGCTGTTTGAGCTTTGAAAAAGCGAGTTTGATTTGATTTAACTATTAAATCGTTAATCGACCACGAGTAGTGACGCTCAGGAGTTTTGTTTCTTTTGCGACCAAAAGAAAAATCTTATCAATCTTCACTTGAATATACATTCGGTCATGCTGCACTCCGATGCAGCATCGCATCTAGTTTTCCGCAAAGTTTGTCATCTTGAACAAAGTGAAAGATCTCTTTCGATTCTCAAACATTCTGCTTAATTGATTCCTTGCGGTTTTTTCTCTTCTTTGATGCACCAAAGAAGCAAAGTGCTTTTTTTCTTTGTCTTGCCTCAGTCCAAAACGGTTGAACTTTTCCTCGTTCACTATCTGATCGAAACGTCGCTCCGCTTCTCGATCATCTTACACTCTCTTCGTCGGTTCAACTATCGTTTTATGAACTAATGGCGCTTTAATACTCCTAAGTACTCTATTTCATTTTCAATCAAAATCCTATTGTTGAATAAATCCGGATTTAATAGCGACATTATTTTTTCAGCGAGTGTCAAATAGGCAAAATTTCCGTGAAAAGAAATGCTGTTTGAGCGTAGCGAGTTTATTTCTTTTAGGAAATAAGACTTCATTTGACCGTTGAAAAAATAAAGTCTTGATCTTTTGTAACTTTTACATCAAGGTAAAAGTTAAAGAAAAATTACAAAGCTCTATGTTCTCTCATCTTTCAATGAGCATTAAAAAAACTCAAAGCTTATAAACAACCCTTTTCAAAGCCCCTAAACCTTACCCCAATTATTTTAACCTCCAATTTGGAAAATACAAATAAAGGCAATACTTTTAAAGTGCGAGTTTATAAGTTAAAATGCCCTAATTATATAGTGCCAAAGTAATAAGGTACGTTATATGCGGTGCTGACATTTGTGTATAGCAGATTATCACACTGCTACCGCACCGTATGCCTGTTGCTATTATATAACTTTTGGTGCAGGGGCAGCAAAAAAGGAAAAGCTTCGGCACTGTATTAAGGCGGATGCGTTATGGCGGTATGTACAAATTTCGTTCTCATAAATAAGATTTTAGGTGGTTATGGAACGATGTTTCCTGAGTGTAAAGAATTCTTTGCAGAAAAAGCAAGGAGCGGTTTCACACTTTAGAGTCATGGGCGACCAAACCCTCTTTAATAACTGGAAGTCTTAAAGTTTCCCACTAAAGCATATGTGAAAACCGCCCATGCCGTATACGAAAGTACAAAACTTTTTAGACATGGAGCGATTTCACGATACACTCGAGGGAAATTTGGTCGTTCTGACTCGAGATAACATCGTTTTAATTTGTCTTTGCAGACTCATTATCAATTCGCTAAAACAAATATAAGCATTTTTTTAATAAATGCAAATTAGTTTTAAAATAAAAACTAAAAAACATTAAATGAGCACTAAATCTGACATCACAGATCCGTCCTTTTATAGAGAAAATATTGGATCTAAACTAAA
The DNA here is from genome assembly GCF_008629655.1 of Paenimyroides baculatum. Taxonomy (GTDB): domain Bacteria; phylum Bacteroidota; class Bacteroidia; order Flavobacteriales; family Flavobacteriaceae; genus Flavobacterium; species Flavobacterium baculatum. Next base: position 121,649 of record NZ_VWSG01000001.1, on the reverse strand, counting down.
ATATTATCGTTTAAAAAAACTCTTTTCAATTGATGACATAGCTTATATGACAGGTGTTTCAAGAAGCTCTGTAATAAAAGTTGAAGCAGGAACTGCTAAAGATATTGATTCTTATATTAACTATGGAAAAGCGGTTGAATATCCTTTAGAAACCTTAAACGATTTTAATATTCCGCTTAAACCTATAAACAATTTACCAGAGGATCGATTAAAATCATTAAATCTTACTGCAAAGATTAGAAAACATATAGTTAATACTAACTTTTTATCTAAAGGTAAAGTAGTTTCAGAGATAAAGGAAGAATTATTAAGATTAAATTTAATTCCAGAAGAATTAAGATCTGTAGATATTGGTGGAGTTATGCGAAATCTTAAAGATGACGGAATAGTAACAACTGGAGAGAAGCTTGCAAGGAAATTAGTCTATTTTAAATCAAAAAAATAAATAAGATATAAAACTCAAATTTTAAAATGGATTTGATGATATATTTAAAATATTAATCATTCAAGAACTTTAATATATTTGGATACAACCTTAAAGACAGAAAGTAAATGGCAACAGATGGTGTTAAAATAATTGATGGTGATACGGCTCACGACACCTATTGGGGTATAATGGACTTATATGACAGCGGAGCGGACTTCGACACAGTGAACAAACAATATCCTCTAATTCAAATTGACTATTTTGACGATTTCGACAATGAAATTTATGTTACTTCTTGCGCTCTGGCTCTTTGGGAAATGGGACTAATGACAGATGAAAAGTTAACTTATGTAAAATCAGTTATTGAAAAAGGAGCTTGCGTAAAAGTATGGATGGAGGAACATGACCAGAAAGCAGGAAAAGCAAGACAAAAGGAACTTGACAAGTTTTGGAAGAAAATAAGCCAGACAAATACAAAAATAAGAGCAAGAAAAAAATTTAGAAAAATAACTACCTTCTATTTCCAGCCTGACGACTTGTTATCTTTTCAACTGAAAGACGGCAATTACAGAGCCGTTATCTGTGCATCAATAGACCAATATAGAGGACAATGCAATTATATTTTAGTTCCGACAACTTACAATTCAAATAAAAAACCGACAGTTGAAGACTTGAAAGACAAGGAAATATTAGGAAGACAAATTGGAAGTGGTTATGACCAAAAAATAACCAAGGAACGTCAACCAGGAATTGAAAAGATTTGGGCTTTGAGTGGCGGAAATTGTAATTTCTTTTTTGGTGTCATCAAATTAGCCGTTGACCACAAAGACTTTATCAATTTCAAAGATAAATTTGAAAAAGTTGGAACTTTGAAAATAATCGAAGGATTTAAAGAAACTGGTTCGCTTGGCTACGAAGGGAGTTTTGAAAGGTTCGAGAAAATTTTTGGCGACTTAGAAAATCATATTAAAATATTTCAGCAAAAAAAGTATCCCATAGCAACACTATGTGATTTATGATGAAGAAGGTCTACCAGCAACACGATTTTTACTTAAGTAAGCGCGAAAATGTGAGCAGAAACATTCAGCAATATGAACTTTTGTGTTAGCAGACAGTTTACGGTTTCGCAAGCACAACAACGTAAAGCTATAAACCACTATTTGTAATTTTAAGACTAGTGAAGATGAATACATTCAAAGAGTTTAAGTTCGAAAGAAGAAAAGGTATTGTTTGGGTTTGCGATGTAATAAAATCATCAAGCTATTTAAATTCAAATGATACTGTTGAAGATATTGAAGAATATCTACCACGTCTTTATTGGACAGCCAATAACCTAGTAAACTCATTTGGAGGAAAATTTATTAAATGGACAGGAGATGTTTTTTTAGCTTGGTTTGACATAGATTTAGACAGAAATAAAAAGAGAATTGCCGAAAAAGTATTTAAAGCAGCTTGGCATTTAACCTTCTTAAATAATGTTACTCAATTAGGTGTAAAACCTCAAACTAAGTTTGGAGTAAGGCACGGAATAACTTACGAAAAAGACGGATTGTTATTTGAAATCCAAGAACAAGGAGGTCATCATTCTCTCGATCTTATTGGAAGAGCTGTTGTATTAGCATTTAGGCTTTCCGGAATACAAGCAAAATTCCCAAGTATCGTAACTGAAAAAGAAATCGTTTCGGAAAATTCTACTTATTCTAAGTTTGATAAGTGGAATCCGAATGAAAGCGACATTTTAAAATTCTTCAAGGGTGAAACATTTGGTATAGAGGGAATAATGATTTCAACTGAAAAAGCGCCAGAAAATTATTCCGAAAAAATAGAAGATTCAAAAAAGAAATTAAATAAGTTAATTCACGAAGTAGATAATAATATTTCAATTGATGAAGAAATAGAAGAATGTCTTTTTAAATTTTTAGAGCTAATGAAAAGCGGACCTCACTGGTGTAATGATGTTGTAAAGTTAGAATTAGAGTTTAATAGAAAGATGTTAGAGGCATTAAAGGAAACAAAAAGAATTTTAAAAGATTAAAAAGTCCCATAACACAGATTGGCGAATTAAGCGAGAATTCAAAATCTCCTTTATATTATCCAAACACAACCCTCTTTTTCTAAACAATATAAATAACTTATTAAGCAATAATACTATCAAGATTTGGAACAAAAAACTCAACAAATAAAGAAACTTATAAGCTATCTAATAAAGAAATATGGTTCAGCAAATATTATAGTTACAGATTATTGGGATGCAGATAATACGGCAATTGGAATTGCTGACAAAACAAAAGAATATACCGTTTATATTTCTGACAATGGAAGAACTGAAAACAGGTTTTATGTTTCGCTAGAAAATCCTCCAACAACGAATAACTTTCCATACACACCCGCTGGAGATTTTGATAATTTATCTGCAGAAGAAGTTGAAAAAATTGTCATAGAACATTTAAAAATTATAAAATAAAAGCTCCCTTGTCGTCGCTAAACTGAAACATTCGGCATACACTTACAACAACATTGCATTAATAATTTCTATATAAATGATCCAACTAAAAGCACTTATAAAGTATTTATCGTCTTTCTTTAAAAGTACCTGGAATTTCGAAGATTATCCTTTAGAAACGTGGATTAATTCAGAGGCTTCTCAAAATGATATTAAATTCGGAGCAAAATTTACAAATTGGCACACTCTAATTGCGCATGGAAATTCAAATTATGAAGCTATAGAAAATCTTAGAACAACTTTTAAAGAATATTCCAAAGAAAACAAACTCCCAAGACCTGGTAGTAAAGTATCATTTCAATTTGCTGAAAGTTCAAAAATAGAACTGTATGAAGAAATTGCTATTGATTTTTTTGATAAAATTATTGGGATAAGTTATTATGAATGTTTCGTTTCAGATTATAGCACTTTATTCGATTTTGGTTTAGACGACAATGACACAATTAAAAAAAATTGAAACTATGTATGGGATCAAACCAGATTCTGATTTAGTTCTTGCTGATATCTTGGAACTTATTAATAAAGCTAGAAACTAACGACGGTAAATGTTCCGCTATTGCGGGCAATTGAACAACTCTAACCTTCGTAGTATAAATATAAATTTTGTGAAAGGCAAACCTTGTAAAACTATACTTTTTTAAGGAGGTTTCCTTTTTTGCTATACTAAATATTTCGCATCTTAACAAAACAAGCCATAACCGTATGCACTAAGTGTGGTGACTCACTACCTTTATCATCGGTATAAACCACGGCTAATGCTACAAAAGGTAATTGTGTCTGGCTTTCTTCCGCAGGGGTAATATCCACAATAACATCTTCATTTTTGGTTTGCTTATCAAGCTTTATGTACTGTATATTGGGTTTCGATAGTAAAATATCCTCTCCATCTACACCATACCATCCGGTCGCTACCTCCAGATACATGTCTTTGTATTTTACTGCCAGCTCGTATGGGATTATGCCTAAATTGAGTTTGTTAGTTTTGGCATCATACAACAAAGTGCTTGGGTCGATTTTTGAATTCTTATTAAGTGATTTGTTGCTGAGGCTGCTGTAGCTGTCCAATTCGTGTATAAGCTCGTTAAAAGTTTTTTCCGTTTCGTTTTTGGCAATTTGCAGAAAAAGAGCCATCAGCTGGTTGTGGAAAGTACCGTCTTTCTGCCGCCACAAATAGGGTTGTAATTGTTGTTTTAGGCTTTTAACATATCGGGATACTTGCGCAAACCGCTCCTGACCCACTTTGATATTCGGGTGGTTCTGTGTGGCTGCCTTGGTAAACCCGCCCGAATAACGCTTTACGTATGTTTTACCGTTACGCTGACAGAAAATAAAATCTCCCAAACGTCCCCGTATGTTAAAAATATTGTCTGCCTTAGCCATACTCTTGTGTTTTAAACATATTTTGTAGTAGTTACCTAAAATACGAAAAAATTTACTACCTTTCAGTTCCTCCCTAATTCCCTGCTTCCCTATTCACCATTCAATACCGCCTTAGTGCCGCATCAGTGCCGTGGTTACTTCGTAATAAAGGCATACTTAATTCACATCATCGCCCTTTTAAGTGCTACTTGCACAAAACTCCTTAACTGAAAAGTTACCAACAACTGGTTTTGTATAGCGTGAAGAATGTCGTTAAAATATTCGGTTCCTTTTGATTTTTGATTTTCTAAATACAAATAATTACCTACCGTTTTGGTTTTTGTAAAACCGCTACAGTATCAAAGGCTTCCATAATACGGTCGAAATAAAGATCGTTTTCGTCATTAACAATTTCGTAGTGATTTTCACGTTTGTTAAAAGCTATTTTAACACCTCACAATTTGAGCATGTCATTACAATCTCTTTGAAAAGTACGCTGACTTATTATCAAATCGTAATCAATTTCATTTTTTTTCTTTAGTAAGAAATCATTTATTTGACGAAAAGTTGCAGGTTTTTCCGTAGGAATTCTACAATTAAAAATTGTCTTTTTATTGAATGTTGTTTTGCCATATTGCCTTAATTTATTCAAAAATAAACAGAGCGGTGGACAAAACGTGTCGTAAAATAAAAAAGCATAATTTCTTACGCTTTTCCTTCCCATTCGTTATAAAACTGTTCTAAAAAACCTTCCATATATTGGTGGCGGTTTTCTGCGATTTTTTTACCGGTTTCGGTGTTCATTAAATCTTTAAGCAGCAATAATTTTTCATAAAAATGATTAATGGTTGTGCCTTTATGATTTTTGTACTCTTCTTTCGTCATTTTTAATTTTGGCTGAATTTCCGGATCATATAACCCATTGTTTTTGTATCCGCCGTAATTAAAAGTTCGGGCGATACCAATGGCTCCAATCGCATCTAAACGATCGGCATCTTGAACAATTTCTAATTCTTTAGAATGAAACGTTTTGTTGAAATTGCCGCCTTTAAACGAAATATTTTCAATAATTTTTACAACATGTTCTTTAACATGATCGTTTATATCAATAGATGTCATAAAATCCATCGCTTTTTTAGGACCAATTGTTTCATCGCCGTTATGGAATTTACTATCGGCAATATCATGCAGTAAAGCTCCTAAAATAACGACCTGTTCATTTGCTTGTTCGTTTTTTAAAAGATTCAGCGCATTTTTGTACACTCTCTGAATGTGAAACCAGTCGTGACCAGCTTCGGTTCCTTCTAATTCTTTCTTAACAAAAGTTATGGTTTGATCTATGTAATTCATTTATGGATTTAATTGTATTATGGATTTTGCTTAAGAGTTCTCGACTTCGCTCGAACTGACGAATTGTGCTTTAACAAGTGACACACAATTTACTAAAGATTAAAAAAGCCGATATTTCTATCGGCTTTATATTATTTTATAATTGCTGGTGTTACCCATTTAAAAATGTGCGACTCATCTGAAATCTTCATACGGTCGGCTAATTTTGCCATACGGTCTGGTAATTTCATCAGGTAATCTCTCGCTTTTTCAGCTTCATCCGTCAGGTTGTTAATCTTGTCGATTTCCCAGCGTTTAATCAGCTTATTTAAAATATCAACATAATCCATAGCAGTATAAACGCCGATACGCTGTGCCGATTCTGAAAAATTGTGAAACGCATCGCCAATTGCTCCACCTGATTCACGAATTAGATTCGCCGGCATGGTAATCTTTTTCTTCATCATATAATGAAAAGCTTTCATCATTTCCGAAGGATCTACCTGAAAAATACGCTCAACAAACTCTGAATATGCATGGTGGTGACGCATTTCATCGCCTGCAATTAACTTACATATTTTTGATAATTTATGATCGCCGTGTTTTTTAGCCAATTGTGCCACGCGGTTGTGCGATACATAAGTTGCTAATTCCTGAAAACTTGTAAAAACAAAGTTTTTGTACGGATCGCGGTCTGTTCCCGGATCAAAACCATCGTTAATTAAATATTGTGTGGTAATTTCAACCTCGCGCATATTTACACGTCCAGATAAGTACAAGTATTTGTTTAATAAATCGCCGTGACGGTTTTCTTCACCTGTCCAGTGACGTAACCATTTTGCCCATCCGTTTCCACCGCCATCTTCGCCACCTTTTTGATCAACACCTTCTACATCCATTAACCAAGACTCATAAGTTGGTAATGCTTCTTCGGTAATGGTATCGCCTACTAAAACCACCCAGAAATCGTAAGGTAATTCTTTGGCATAAGCTTGTAGTTCACGAACTTCTTCAAAAAAGTTTTCGTTTCGCGAATCGGGTAACATATCTGAAGGCTGCCAGATCTTTTCTACAGGAATCAAGTAATTCTCTACAAAAGTATCTATGTTCTTCTCCAAGAACTGCATCACTTCTAATCGAACATTTTGAATTGACATTTTTTATCTTTTTTTACAACTTGCGTTGTGTTATTTTATAGAAGAAGTAATGGCTTCTTCTGTTTTTTCGAACAAAGTTTTAAAATCGTAATCAGAAACTTTCATGGCATCATGAACTTCTAATGTTACCGCACTTCCCAAACCCATTGGAAACATTCCGAAACGAAACATTTTCCATGAATTATTTATTGTTAAAGGCACTAAATAGGCATCGGGTGCAAATTTGCAAAGCATTTTTACGCCGTTTTCTGAAAAACGTTTTGGTGATCCGTTTTTAGATCGAGTTCCTTCTGGGAAAATCACTGCAGAACGGTTGTGTTTCTGTATGTATTCGCCCAAACCTTTAATAGCTGGCAGTGCTTGTTTTGGATCGTTACGGTCTATTAAAACCGATCCGCCGTGTTTTAAATTGTACGATACGCTTGGTATGCCTTTGCCTAATTCTTTTTTACTGACAAATTTTGGATGTGTTTTTCGTAAAAACCAAATCATTGAAATAATATCAAACATTGACTGGTGGTTAGACACATATATAATTGGCTGGTTTACAGGCAATTTTTCACTACCGTTTACCGTAAAGGTTGTTCCTAAAACATTTGCACTGCGCATTAAAAACCATTGCAAAACAACTACACTGTTTGTATGTGCCTGATATCCAAACAAATTAAAACAAACCCACTGTATCGGATGAAAAATTAATAAACTTAAGCTTAATAAAAAATAATATACAATACTTAACGGATACGATAATATTTTGTGCACTTTTAATAATTTATGTTCAAATATACGACAAATAAAAAAATCTACCGAAATTCAGTAGATTTTTATGTATTTTTTACGTTAAAGAATTAACAATGTTCGTTGTAAGCTTCTTTAAGATTTTCAGCAATGATTTCAGCCGGATTTCCTTCAATGTGATGACGTTCTAACATATGCACCAATTCCCCGTTTTTAAACAATGCCATAGATGGCGATGATGGTGGAAATGGAAACATTTTCTCACGCGCTGTATCAACCGCTTCTTTGTTTACACCTGCAAAAACCGTTACAATATTTTCTGGTTTTTTTCCGTTTATTAAGCTCATAACTGCTCCTGGACGTGCATTTCTTGCTGCACAACCACAAACCGAATTTACTACAACTAATGTTGTTCCTTGTTTAGATAAAGCGCTTTCAACTTCTTCTGATGTATATAATGCTTCAAAACCTGCCGAAGTTAATTCAGCCTGCATTGGTTTTACTATTTCTTCTGGATACATGATCTCTTAAATTAAAATTGTTTACAAATTTAATCATTTTTTGAATACGTTTAAATACATCAAAACTTAAAGAAATGTTATTTAATTCAATCATCAGAAAAAGTATCCCAAACGTTTTCTAGATATCAATTAAAAACTATTTTTGTTTAAAATTATCATCATGAAGATTCCCACATATTTACAAAAAGGCGATACCGTTGCAATGGTTTGTACCGCAAGAAGTTTTACAAGAGATGAAGCTCAAGAAGCTGTTTCGCTTTTTGAATCGTGGGGATTGAACATTGCTTTTGGATCAACAATCGACATTAACGCGAATCAGTTAGGCGGAACCGACGAACAACGCACAGATGATTTACAGCGCATGATGGACGATGACACTATTAAAGCCATTTGGATTGCACGTGGTGGTTACGGAACGGTTCGAATTATTGATAAACTCGATTTTTCTAAATTCATACAAAATCCAAAATGGGTGATTGGGTTTAGCGACATTACCGTTTTACACAGCCATATTCACAATTTAGGTATTGCCACTTTGCACGCCATTATGCCGTATTCTGTTCCAAAAGCGTTGACCGAAGCTAAAGAAACATTGCGCCAGGCTTTGTTTAATGAAGATTACACGATAGAAATTCCATCGAACTCAAGTAATAAAACAGGTTCTACAGAAGGTTTAATTGTTGGCGGAAATTTATCAATTATTTATAGTTTGTTAGGATCGAAATCATCTGTCAACACCAAAAATAAAATATTGTATTTGGAAGATTTAGACGAATATCTGTATCATATCGACCGAATGTTTTATAACCTAAAACGCAACGGATATTTTGATGATTTAAACGGATTGATCATTGGTGGAATGACCGATATGCACGACAATCAGATTCCATTTGGATACGATGTTAAACAGATTATTCTGGATCTCTGCAAAGAATACGATTTTCCAATTTGTTTTAATTTTCCTGCGGGTCACATTCCTGATAATCGCACATTAAAACTAGGAACAAAAGTTTCTTTGAACATCAATAACGAATCAACCTCTTTAAAATATATTTAAAATGGCAACGCATAACGATATTGGTAAACGAGGCGAACAATTGGCTAAAGAATTTTTAGAAACCAACAATTATGTTATTCTTGAAACGAATTATCGTTACAAAAAAGCCGAAATTGATATTATTGCTACCAAAGAAAATATATTGGCAATTGTTGAAGTCAAAACCAGAACATCAACCCATTTTGGCGAGCCCGAAAGTTTTGTGAACAATAAAAAAATCAAACTTATTTTAGAAGCCACCAATGCGTACATCATGGAAAAAGATTTGGATTTAGAAGTAAGTCTTGATATTATTTCGGTTGTTATAGGCAAAGAAAACGAGATAAATCACATTCCAAACGCTTATTATTTCTTTTAGCTTCTAAATTATTTATTTGTTAATATTCCGTTTAAATTAAAAGTCCATTGAAAGATTTTTTGTAATTTTAAACAAAAAGCATGAACTCTTTTCGGACAGAAACTGATTTATTAGGCGATTTACAGATACCCGAAAATGCCTACTACGGCGTGCAAACTCAACGCGCTATTAACAACTTTAAAATATCGAACCATAAATTATATCAGTATCCCATTTTTATAAAATCGTTAGCGGTTGTGAAATTAGCAGCTGTTGAAACGAATTTTGAATTAGGATTAATCAACGAAACACTGAAAGATGCTATTTCGCAGGCTTGTTTAGATCTTTTAAAAGACCAGTATTTTGAACAATTTCCTATTGATATGATTCAGGGAGGTGCGGGAACTTCGGTAAACATGAATGCCAACGAAGTGATTGCAAATATAGCTTTGGAAAAATTAGGACATAAAAAAGGTGATTATCAACATTGTTCCCCGAACGATCATGTTAATTTATCGCAATCTACCAACGATGCATATCCTTCGGCTTTAAAACTGGCATTATTTCAATCATCGAAACAAGTTACCAATGCGTTAGAAAAATTGTTTTTTGCTTTGGACAGAAAAGCGAAAGAGTTTGAAAACGTCATTAAAATGGGACGAACCCAATTGCAAGATGCCGTTCCAATGACTTTAGGCCAAGAATTTGAAGCATTTGCTTTTACCTTGAAGAAAGAAATCCCGTATTTGCAAGATCAGGCTTTTCAGTTTTTAGAAGTGAATATGGGCGCAACCGCAATTGGCACAGGACTGAACGCTCCAAAAGGTTACGCGCAACTATGTGCAGATAAATTAGCCACACTTTTAAACGAACCGGTTAAACTGGCTGAAAATTTGGTGGAAGCAACATCAGATACCAGCAGTTTTGTAGCTTACGCAGGCGCTTTGAAAAAATTAGCTATAAAATTGTCTAAAATTTGTAACGATTTGCGATTATTGGCATCGGGTCCGCGTACTGGTTTATATGAGATCAACTTGCCCCCAAAACAACCGGGATCGTCAATTATGCCGGGTAAAGTAAATCCGGTAATTCCCGAAGTTGTAAATCAGGTTTGTTTTAAAATAATCGGAAATGAATTGACCGTGAGCTTGGCTGCCGAAGCCGGACAATTGCAATTAAACGTTATGGAACCAATTATTGCGTTGACTTTATTTGATTCTATTGAAATACTAACAAACGCTATTGACACCTTACGTGTTGAATGTGTAGAAGGAATTACCGCAAACACTGATCATTTAAGAAACGAAGTTTACAACAGCATAGGAATTGTTACCGCATTAAACCCGATAATCGGCTATAAAAACAGCACCAAAATTGCCAAACAGGCTTTGGAAGAAAACCGAAGTGTCTACGACCTAATTTTAGAACACAATATTTTAACAAAAGAACAATTGGATACTTATTTAGATCCAAAAAACATGTTGAGTTCACATTAAATAAATAAACCCCGGAATAAAAATTCCGGGGTTTATTTTTAGAAACTATAACCTGCTTTAAAGTTTATAGAAGTGTTTTTTCTCATGAAAAGAGTATTAAAGATATAATCATAATCAATCTCGACTAAAAAAGAATCGTATAATTTGATTCCCAATCCTGTATTAATTCCTCCTTTAATATGATCAAGAAAGATAGGATTTAATCTCCAAGATTCACTCGGAGAAAGAATTTCTGACTTAAGCGGCATATCCACTCCAAAACCAAGTTTTCCATAAAACTTAACATTGTTGGATGATAGGAAATATTTCTTTGCTCCTAATGAAAACAACAACGATTGGTAATCTACCTGATGTTGCCAGTTTTCTCTTACATAAACCTCTTCATAATCGGCTTTTACCGAACGATATTTTAAATTGAAATAAAAACTTGTCGGGTTCATAATATTATTATTAAGAACATATTCTATTTCTGGCATAACTGTAATATGTGAGTAACTTTTAGCAGGCAAATCCTGTAAAAAATTAATATCCATAGAACTGATAGAATATCCCGCGAAAACATTGAAAAACACCTTTGATTTTTTATCAACTTTTATGCTTTTTCCGTTAAGTTTTGTGAAATAATCAACTAAATCTGCGTCATTATATTTAACAGCATTGTAATACCCTTCGTTACCACTAACTTTTTCGTTTTTAACTTCTTGCAACTGACTTAAAAATTCTTTATTTTCATTGATATCAGTTCCATTTTCCAAATACTTTTTATATTTTAAAGTAGTAAGTTGGTTATTCACTGTTTCATAGAAAAATGTAGGAACTCCGCTTTCTGTGTATTTATAAAGTTTTATATCTCCATTAACCATTAACTGAACAAAAGCAGTTTTATTTACTAACCGAAACTCTTTTTGTTTAGACATATTGGCAATATCCATTCGCGTGGATGGATCGTACTGAAACGATTTCTTTTCAAAAACAATAGATCCATACTTAATCAAAGTAGCAGTGCTTGTTTCTACTGTTTCCTCTTTTCCTTTTTTACGAATTATGAAATTAGAAGGAAAACTATTCAGTGTGATTTCCGAAATTTCACCTTCAATTTTATTTCCAGATTGATCAATGTAATAGCCTAATTCAAATTTATTTTGGGCAAATAAATTAGTACATAAAAAGATCAGTAAAAATGTAAAAAATTTATTCATATATTGTTTATTAAGTTTATTCTTCATCATTTAAAGCATTCCAACCACGAGCTTTTAGAGGAAGTTTCGTGTTTTCGCGGGTTATTAAATGAATACCCTCTTTTTCGATAGTCATGTGACCAATGATTGATAAATTCGGATTCCCTTTAATTTTTTCGAAATCGTTCATTGATACAGTAAACAATAATTCATAGTCTTCACCGCCGTTAATAGCAATGGTTGTGCTATCTAAATTAAATTCTTCGCAAACATTTATCAACTGTGGATCTAAAGGCAATTTGTCTTCATACAAATTACAACCTACGTTTGATGCTTTACAGATGTGCATAATTTCAGAAGAAATTCCATCTGAAACGTCGATCATCGAAGTTGGTTTTACATCTAATTTCTGTAAAAGATCTTTTATATCGTTACGAGCTTCCGGCTTTAACTGTCGTTCAATAATGTAAGAATAATCTTCTAAATTGGGTTGATTCTGTGGATTTACCAAAAACACCTGTTTTTCGCGTTCTAAAACCTGCAAGCCCATATAAGCTGAACCAATATCGCCACTCACAACCAGTAAATCGTTTTCTTGCGCACCCGAACGGTACGTGATTTCTTCTTCTGTGGCTTCGCCCAATGCAGTAACACTAATCAGTAATCCGGTGGTGCTTGATGTGGTGTCGCCTCCAATTAAATCAACCTTATAAAAATCACATGCCAAACGAATACCTTCGTACAATTCTTCGATTGCTTCTAAAGGAAATCTGTTGGAAACCGCAATAGAAACCGTGACCTGTGTTGGTGTTGCGTTCATCGCACAAATGTCGGACACATTAACTACAACCGCTTTGTACCCCAAATGTTTCAACGGCATATAACTTAAGTCGAAATGAACACCTTCAACCAATAAATCGGTAGAAACAATGGCTTTTTTCGACTTAAAATCTAAAACAGCTGCATCGTCTCCTATTGCTTTTATAGTTGATTCCTGCTGAATTGAAAAGTTTTTTGTGATATGGTTGATTAAACCGAATTCGCCTAATTGTGCCAATGAGGTTTTGCTTTGATCTTTATCTTCTAACATACTTATTGTTTTATTTAATAGGCAAAGACGGCAAAAATACCGTCTTTACTAAATTTATTGGTTTACAGAATCTTTTGTTTGCGAAGTAGAATCTTGTAACATTTGTTCTTCCTTCTGCATCATTTCTGCTTGTTCTTCTTGTTGTTGTTTATAAGCATTCAAGTAACGTTGGAAATACTTTTCAAACGGTGCTATTCGTTTGTTTAAAGCCGCTACGGTAGCTGCGTCTTTATGCATTTTAGAATTATCAATAATGCGGTAAGCGGTATTAAAATTATCTATAATATCATAAACAAACTCGCGCTGTTCTGTAACCTTCATTCCTTTATAAAAATTCAGATTCTCTTCTGCTTTTATAAATAATTTGGTTGCAAGTTCTGCTGCTTTTTTGTTATCGCCAACCATATAGTACAAATCTGCATAAGGCTCAAAAAACTCGTACTTTAAATGATTATCATGCGGAATATAATAATCTATCGGAAAATTTTTCATAGTTAAATCAAGTACGCTCTTGGCTTTTTCCTTGTTTCCGTCTGTAATAAACTGTTCTGCCAAACGTGCAAAGTTTATCAGGTACATTCTTGATTCTTTTCTTGTTTGTTGGTCGTGATAAATGTTCGGACTTCCAAAATTACCCCAATACCAGCTGTTCACTGTTTTATACATTTTATCAGCATCGATCGAACCAATATAATAAGGATGATTGGCGTTAACTCTATCAACTTTCGCTTTTACGGGAACCAACTTGTACACTAAACCATTCAACTGTAAATAGTCTTTTAGCCACAACAATGCTTCGTCTGAAATATCGCCGGCTGTAAAATATATTGGTCGATCCCAATTATTGTTCGCAATAATATCGAACATAATAATTCGCATACGGTATAAGGCATTCGCTTTAACATCAATAGGAATTTCAGAAACAATATCATTTGCAAATTTCTGTGATACCGTTCCGTTTTTCAACACTTTTTCTTTGTTAACCGGTATACTGAATTTATTGGTTGGAATACGAGTTAAAGACATTCCGCTTTCGGTTTCCATTTTAGATTCCGGACGATCTGATGCTATGAATTCCAAAATGGTGTTTATATCGAAACGTTCGTCAACTGTTGGAGCCATTGCAGCATAATACAGATTTTCGCCAGAATATTGCTTATGATTAAAACGTATTTTTAATGGATCTGATTCATACGATTTCACTTTCATTTGGTCGATATACCATTCTGCCTGCAATAATGTGGTACAAACCACACGGACATCGGTACGGTAACCTTCAACTTCTTGCAAATACCAAAGCGGGAAGGTATCATTATCGCCAATTGTGAAAATAATCGCATTTGGTTCTAACGAATCCAAATAGGCTCTGCCTAATGCCAAAGCCGTATATTTTTCTGAACGGTCGTGATCGTCCCAGTTTTCTTTTGCTAATAACACCGGCGATGCTAAAAACGTAACACCCAACACCAATGGCAAGGCTATTTTCGCATTTACTTTGCTCGATAAAAATTCGTAGATCGCATACACACCATAACCAACCCACATGGCAAAAACCATGAACGAACCAACTACTGCATAATCACGCTCGCGAGGTTCAAACGGACGTTCGTTTAAGAAGATTTTTAATGCGAAACTTGTAAATAAGAACAACGCCAACAGCACATAGAATGTTTTTGGATCTTTGCGGTAATGAAAGATAAATCCAACCAAGCCCAAAATAAACGGAAGCATAAAATATACATTTCGCCCTTTATTGTTCAGCATATCACTGGTTAGATTTTCTTGCGATCCCAAACGAATTTCGTCTAAAAATTTGATACCCGAAATCCAGTTTCCGTTCATACGATCGTTTTCACCTTGAATATCGCTTTGTCTTCCAGCGAAATTCCATAGTAAATAACGCGTATACATGTAACCAAACTGGTAGTTGAACATAAACCCGATATTGTCTGAAAAACTTGGTTTTTCTACTTCGATATACTCGCCCATTTGTCGTAAAACACCATCATATTCGCGCATAGACATTCTACCCGACTGCACCTGCGCTTTTAATTGCGTAGCCATTTCAATAGCTTCAGGCTCTGATGCGTAATCAGGTTTTAGTTTAAAATCGACAGGTTTTGTAAAACTCATGTAATTTGCAGCCATATCAGGCTCCCACAAACGCGGTAAAAATCCTTTAAAGCGATTTGCATAATTAGGTTCAGAATTTTTTCCGTCGTTAATAATGCTGTATTTTCCAGTAGCATAATCTCTTTCGTAATCAACTTTACCATCTTTATAAGGCTGTGACGGATCTAAAGCACTACCATACTTAACCGTAAAAAATGTATCATAAAATAACGAGCGCGAACCATACTGTTTACGGTTGTAATAATCTAATAATTCGGCAGCATCAGACGGTTTGTTTTCATTGATCGGAATCTGCGTATTTGAACGAATTGGCAACATTAACCAACAAGAAAATCCAATAAAAATGAATAATACCGAAAGAATCAGGGTATTAGCAAACTGTTTTTTCTTTTCGCGCGTAAATTTTAATCCAAATACAAAGAACGAAACCAACAATGCAAAAGCGATGATGGTTCCTGAATTAAACGGCAAACCAATTGAATTGACAAAGAAAATTTCAGACTTTCCGAAGAAAATCATGGTATATGGAAGTAAAAATCCGAAAACAACCAATAAAACCGCTACTACTGCAACATTTGCAATAATGAAGTTTTTAACGGTAACTTTTGGATATTTTTTAAAGAAATACAAATAACCAATTGACGGAATTGCCAGTAATGCCATGAAATGTACTCCGAAAGACATTCCGACAACTAATGAAATCAGCAATAACCATTTGTTTCCTCGTGGTTCGTCGATAGCATCAATCCATCGTAAACCAAGCCACAACAGTAATGCCAACATAAAAGTTGCCATTGCATAAACCTCGGTTTCTACTGCACTGAACCAAAAAGTATCAGAAAAAGTAAAGGTTAACGCACCAATTAAACAGCTTCCTAAAACAGCAATTACAGTATGGTTTGATAATTTTTCGGTTCCTATTTTAACAACTTTCATTAAAATATTGGTTGCCGACCAAAACATGAACAACACGGCGAATGCGCTTGAAAGTGCCGAAACCCAGTTTACCATTGCCGCAATTTTATCGGGCGATGTAGCAAACATGGCAGCAAATGCACCTAACATTTGGAAAAGCGGTGCGCCTGGTGGGTGACCAACTTCTAACTTTGCCGATGTAGCAATGTATTCACCTGCGTCCCAAAAACTAACGGTAGGTTCTAAAGTTAAAGTATAAACTGTAAGAGAAATTAAAAATGCAAGCCACCCGGTGATGGTATTCCATTTTTTAAAATTGATTGTCAACATAATAGCTATTTTTGATCTTTTTACGAAAGAACTACAAAGAAAGCGTTTTTTTTTTACTGATAAAATCTTTTAGATTTTTTTTAAAAATTTTAGCTGAATTTCTTGCGATATTATTTTTTTGTTCTACATTTGCACTCGCAATATTTAAGCAAACACGTTTTATTATTGCAGGTTTTATTGGTCCATGGTGTAATGGTAACACTACTGTTTTTGGTGCAGTCATTCAAGGTTCGAGTCCTTGTGGACCAACAAATAAAACTAAACAAAATAAGCTAATAATGGTCCATGGTGTAATGGTAACACTACTGTTTTTGGTGCAGTCATTCAAGGTTCGAGTCCTTGTGGACCAACAAAAAGCTTATTAAAAATCAAACCAATTGGTCCATGGTGTAATGGTAACACTACTGTTTTTGGTGCAGTCATTCAAGGTTCGAGTCCTTGTGGACCAACAAACATTCCTTATTCAGGAATGTTTTTTTTTGCACTGAATTCAAATTCTTTAACATTTATTTGACAAGCTTTAGTGCGCATTTAAAAAAGTTTCGATTAAATTTGCGGTTATACGATGCTAAAGATTTTTAACATAACTACGCTTTTATTGTTTGTGTGCTTTTTATTTGCGCCAACAATAACGTATGCATTAAATAAAGACGTCGTTAATTCTTCATTAATAATAAACGAAGAAGAGGAAGTTCCTACCAAAACAAAATCGAAAGCAAGCAATAACAACATTAACGAAGAAGAAGAAAAAGAAGTGCAATATCATTTCTTTATCAACTGTCATAAAATCGTATCTAATACTGCTATTGCTAATTCAAACCGTATTTTTTTAAATCACAGCATTAAAGACGATCTCGTTTTTAAAATCCCTTTACCACCTCCCGAACAAAACCTATAATAACAAACTATTGTAGCATTTATTTATAAACTGCTATAAACTTACATGTTTATTAATTATAGATTTTTATGAAAAAAAATATTAAAGCAGAGTTGTCTCAGAACTTTGCATCTGGTTTGGTGGTGTTTTTAGTAGCATTACCGCTATGTTTGGGTATCGCATTAGCATCGGGTGCACCGCCCTTATCGGGAGTTATCGCAGGAATCATCGGAGGAATTGTTGTTGGTACATTAAGTAACTCCAATATTTCTGTATCGGGTCCGGCAGCAGGATTAACCGCAATTGTTTTAACCGCAATTACCGATTTAGGTGCTTTTGAACTATTTCTATGTGCCGGATTAATTGCCGGAATTTTACAGTTGGTTTTAGGATTCATCCGCGCAGGTAGTATCTCAAATTACTTCCCCAACAACGTAATCGAAGGAATGCTTGCTGGTATCGGTATCATCATTATATTAAAACAGATTCCGCACGCATTAGGTTTTGACAGTGACAATATGAGCAGTGAAACTTTGTTTGAAAACGGCATCAACTTTAATTATTTTAATGAAGTTTTTGGTGCGATTCATCCGGGAGCCATTATTGTAACTATTGTTTCAGTAGTTATTTTATTAACATGGGAAAATGTTCCGGCATTACGAAAAATAAAAATGTTACCGGGTGCATTAGTTGCGGTAATTGCAGGTATTTTACTAAATCAACTGTTTGTTTCAAGCGGTAGCTCGTTAGCTATTACTACTGACCATTTGGTTACACTACCTGTTCCACAAAGCGCCGAAGATTTTAAAAACCTAATCACCATGCCAAATTTCGAAGGCTTTTTAAACACAAAAGTCTGGATTGTTGGTGCAACCATTGCAATTGTAGCATCTATTGAAACATTATTATGTATAGAAGCATCGGATCGTTTGGATACTAAACGTCGTATTACCGACACCAATTTAGAGCTTAAAGCACAAGGAATTGGTAATTTATTCAGTTCGCTAATTGGAGGATTACCAATGACATCGGTAGTTGTTCGTAGTTCTGCAAACGCAAATGCAGGCGCAACATCAAAATCATCGGCAATTATTCACGGAGTTTTATTGTTGGTTTGCGTATTGTCAATTCCGTTCATTTTAAATTTAATTCCGTTGGCAACATTGGCTGCCGTTTTAATTTTAGTTGGATACAAACTGGCAAAACCTGCAACATTCAAGCATTTCTGGCATAACGGAAAATATCAGTTTATACCATTCGTAGCAACCGTTTTAGCAGTTGTTTTTACCGATCTATTAAAAGGTGTAGGTATTGGTTTGGCAATTTCTATTTTCTATATTTTACAAGGAAACATGAAAAGAGCCTACTATTTAAGTCGTGAAAAATTGAACGATGCCGACGAGCTTACGATTAAACTAGCAGAAGAAGTTTCGTTTTTAAACAAAGCTGCCATTAAAAAAACACTTAAAAACATTCAACCGGGATCAAAAGTAATTATCGATGCCCGCACAACATCTTACATCACAACCGACGTTTTGGAAATGATCCAAGATTTCGCCAATGTAAGAGCCAAAGAAGAAAACATCGACGTAGAATTAATCGGATTCAAAACATCGTACCGCGATTACGAAAACGATCAGGATTCTCACGTATCAATCACCCACAAAAGGGCAATGTAATAATATCAACAATTAAATAAACAAAGACTATCATGAAAGCACATACATCAGAAACACAGGCGACCATTTCACCGGAAAGAGCATTAGAAATTCTAAAAGAAGGAAACCAACGTTTTGTAAACAACTTAAAAGCAAACCGCGATTTATTGGCACAAGTTAACGATACACGTGCAGGTCAGTGGCCGTTTGCCGTAATTTTAAGCTGTATAGACAGCCGTACATCTGCAGAATTAATTTTTGATCAAGGTTTGGGCGATGTATTCAGCGTTAGAATTGCAGGAAATTTCGTAAATCAGGATATTTTAGGATCTATGGAATTTGGCTGTAACGTTGCAGGTTCAAAATTGGTTGTTGTATTAGGACACACAAAATGCGGCGCTTTAAAAGGTGGATTAGATTCAGCGTCAATTGAGCCGCTTGGAATGGATAACCTGAACCATTTGGTTGGTCATTTTGATCCGATCATTAAAAACATTATTAAAGAAGGCGAAGAAAGATCTTCTAACAACACTGATCTTTTAGAGCGTTTAAATCATCACAACGTTTTAGATTCAATAGAAAACATTCGCAAAGAAAGTTCTACTTTAAGAAAAATGGAAGAAGAAGGAAAAATCAAAATCGTTGGTGCAAACTACGATGTTGAAACCGGAGTTGTTGATTTTTTATAGAAATTAATATTATCAGATTACATTTAAATAGTTGGAAAGGAAAATCGGCAAAGTTATTTTGTCGATTTTTTTTGATCTGAATTTAATTCCAAAAACAAGAAAATTGTAATTTAGCTTAAATAAAACAGATTAAAATGTGTAACGATTTAAAGAAAAGTTTCGATAAAATTATAGACGGCAACAAAGAATGGATGGATTTTGTTAAAAACGATACTTCAGGTCGATTTCAACAACTTTCAAAAGGTCAAAATCCTGAAATATTATGGATTGGCTGTGCCGACAGTCGCGTACCTGCAAACGAACTAACCGGAACAAAACCTGGCGAAGTTTTTGTCCACAGAAACATTGCCAACGTTTGTGTGCATTCAGACATGAACATGCTTTCGGTTTTAGATTATGCCGTAAACGTTTTAAAAGTAAAACACATTATTGTTGCCGGACATTACGGTTGTGGTGGTGTAGCAGCATCGTTAAGCAGTTCACAGTTCGGAATTATTGACAACTGGCTACAACATATTAAAGATGTTTACCGCCTAAACGCTGCAGAAATCGATGCTATTACAGACAAAAATCAGAAAGAAGACCGTTTGGTTGAACTTAATGTGCAAGAGCAGGTTTCTAATTTAAGCAGAACATCTATCGTGCAAAACGCATGGAAAAATGGTCAGCAATTAGCAGTACACGGTATGGTTATTAATATTGGTTCGGGCGAATTAATCAACCAAAACTGTACATACACAAACAACGACAATTTAAGCGATGTTTTTTCTTACAAATAAAAAATCAGGTTAAAACCTGATTTTTTATTTTAAATGCACCTGCATTAGTTTGGTTACGTATTTTCCAATAACATCAAATTCCAGATTCACTTTAGTACCAACTTTATAGGTTTTAAAAAGCGTGTGTTCCAACGTATAAGGAATAATAGCTACGCTAAAAGTATTAATTCCCGAATTTACAACAGTTAAACTTGTTCCATCAACCGTAATCGATCCTTTATCAATGGTAACATGTTTCGATTTTTCGCTGTATTCAAAACTAAAATACGTGCTTCCTCCAACTTCATCAACTTTTGTAATAACAGCCGTTTCATCAACATGTCCCTGAACAATATGTCCGTCCAAACGATCGTTCAAAGGCATTCCGCGTTCCAAATTCACAATATCGCCCACGTTCCACAAACCAATCGTAGTAACATCAATCGTTTCTTTTATGGCAGTAACCTTGTAAAAACCGTCGTTAATTTCAACCACAGTTAAACATACACCATTATGCGCCACACTTTGATCGATCTTTAATAAAGAGGCGAACGAACTTTCTATAAACAGGTGTACGTTTGTTTGATCGTGCGCTATTTTTCGTATAACTCCAAGAGTTTCAACAATACCAGTAAACATAAGTAGAATAATTTTACTAAATTTGTAACAAAATTAGCAATAATTAGCGCAACGCATGTTTAAAAAAGGTGAAAATATTATATTAGGTATTTCAATAGGTGACATGAACGGCGTTGGTCCGGAGGTTATTTTAAAGACCTTTGAGGATCAGCGAATGATGGAATTATGCACACCGGTGGTTTTTGGAAATGCCAAGTTGTTATCGTTTATTAAAAAGATTATCAACTGTACAACCAATATACACGGAATTGATTCGTTAGATCAAATCCAGAAAGGTAAATTCAATGTTTTAAATCTTTGGAAAGAAGGTGTTAATGTAGATTTTGGCACTTTGAACGATGCTGTTGGGCAATACGCCATAAAATCGTTCGTAGCTGCAACACAGGCTTTAAAAAACAACGAGATTGATGCTTTGGTAACTGCACCAATAAACAAATACAATATCCAGTCCGAAGAATTTCAATTTCCGGGTCATACCGATTATTTGGATAAAGAACTAGACGGAAATGCATTGATGTTCATGATTAGCGAAGATCTTAAAATTGGTTTGGTTACCGATCACGTTCCGTTGCAACAAGTATCACAAAGTTTAACGCCCGAATTAATCAAACAAAAAGTACGCACAATAAACAAATCGCTTGTACAAGATTTTAACGTAGTAAAACCTCGTATTGCCTTGTTAGGATTAAATCCGCACAGTGGCGATAACGGAATTATCGGCAACGAAGAACAAACTTTTATTAATAACACGGTAAAAGAATTGTTTGATGAGAACATTATTATTTACGGACCTTATTCTGCCGATGCTTTTTTTGGTTCGGAACAATACAAAAATTTCGATGCCGTTGTAGCATGTTACCACGATCAGGGATTAATTCCGTTTAAAACCTTAAGTTTTGGCAATGGCGTGAACTATACCGCAGGGTTAGACAAAATCCGCACATCGCCCGATCACGGTACCGCGTACGATATTGCAGGTAAAGGCATTGCCGATTTTACCTCATTTAAAAATGCAGTTTACGCAGCTTTAGATATTTATAAAAATAAAAACGAGTATTTGCAAAGCACAGCAGACCCTTTAAAGGTTTCAAATGTTTAACAACAAAAAAATAGTGATAACTATTTGTAATTAAATAATTTTTATATCTTTGCACGCTCAAATAGATGGTTATGGTAAGTGAAAAAGATTTTTTAATCCAGTTCACCGGATTAAAGTTAGGCGAACATCAATTTGAATATCATATCGAAAATGATTTTTTTGATATATTTGATTACAGTGAATTTAACAGTGCTAACATACAGGTAAGTATTTCAATGCTAAAAAAAACCACCATGTTAGAATTGCAACTTTCACACAAAGGCACAATTAATGTACCCTGCGATGTAACTAATGATGATTTTGATTTACCTATAGAAGGAAATTTAAATTTGTTAGTAAAATTCGGTGATGAATTTAATAATGACAGTGATGAATTATTAATTTTGCCGCACGGAGAATTTCAGTTGAATGTAATTCAGTACATTTACGAAATGATTGCCTTATCGGTTCCTTACAAAAGGATTCATCCCGATATAGCAGCAGATTATGAAGAGGAAGAATCAGACGGTGAGTTGGATTTTCTAGACAGTGATGACTTGGAAATGATTAACGAAGAAGATGACGACGACGAATTAAATGACAATGAAACCGACGAAAATTCGGACGAAAATAATGATACAGACCCACGTTGGGACAAATTAAAACAACTATTAACGGATAAATAATATTTTAAGATGGCACATCCTAAAAGAAAAATCTCGAAAACAAGAAGAGATAAAAGAAGAACACATTATAAAGCTGTAGCTCCAACAATCGGAACTTGCGCAATAACTGGTGAAGCACACTTAATGCACAGAGCTTATTGGCATGAAGGTAAATTATATTACAGAGGACAAGTTTTAGTAGACAAAACAGAAGCTGTAGCTTAATTCTTAAAGAATAAAAAAAGCTCTCGCATTGCGAGAGTTTTTTAGTTTAGCGTAAATTCAAACAAACGGCAAAACTGCTTTTTTTAAATAAAAATAGCTGCTATTTGCTATTTTTTTTGTAATTTTCACCACTTTTTCAACTTTTTTGAACATAAAGTAGTCCCTTATGACAAAAATTACAGCAGCCATAACAGCGGTTGGTAAATACGTACCCGATTTTGTGTTATCTAATCAAGTATTAGAAACAATGGTTGATACAAACGATGAATGGATTACCTCGCGTACAGGTATCAAAGAACGCCGAATTTTAAAAGACAAAGATAAAGGCACTTCTTTTATGGCAATTAAAGCCGCGCAAGATCTTATTTCTAAAACAGGTTTAGACCCTAAAGAAATAGATTTGGTTTTAATGGCAACTACCACACCAGACATGCCCGTTGCGGCAACAGGTGTATTTGTAGCTACGCAAATTGGTGCAACAAATGCTTTTGCTTACGATTTGCAGGCAGCCTGTTCAAGCTTTTTATACGGCTTGTCTACAGCAACTTCTTATGTAGAATCGGGCAGATACAAAAAAGTACTTTTAATAGGTGCAGACAAAATGTCTTCGATTATTGATTACACCGATCGTGCTACCTGTATTATTTTTGGCGATGGTGCCGGTGCGGTACTTGTAGAAGCTAATACAGAAGGTTTAGGTTTTCAAGACGAAATTTTAAAAAGCGACGGTATTGGTCGTGAATTTTTAAAGATTGAAGCAGGCGGATCTTTACTTCCTCCATCTGAAGAAACCGTTAAAAACAAACAACACTACGTGCATCAAGACGGAAAAACGGTTTTTAAATACGCCGTTTCTGGTATGGCAGACGTTAGCGAACAAATTATGAAACGCAATAATTTAACGCACGACGATATTAACTGGCTGGTTCCTCATCAGGCAAACAAACGAATTATCGATGCTACCGCAAACCGTATGGATCTTAACGAAGAAAAAGTTATGGTAAACATACACAGATACGGTAACACTACATCGGCAACCCTACCTTTACTTTTAGCCGATTTTGAAGATCAATTAAAAAAAGGCGACAATTTAATTCTGGCTTCTTTTGGAGGCGGATTTACATGGGGTGCCATTTACCTTAAATGGGCTTACACAAAAAAATAAAAAATTAACATAAACGAACAATAAATTTAGCTTGATATGGATATCAGAGAAATTCAAAATTTAATCAAATTTGTAGCAAAATCTGGAGCTACCGAAGTAAAATTAGAAATGGACGATATTAAAATCACCATTAAAACAACTTCAGAAAACGCTACGGTAGAAAACGGAACTTTTGTTCAGCATATTCCTGCTACAATGCCTCAAATGCAGGCTGCTGCTCCTGTTGCACAAGCTGTAGAAACTGCTGTTGCACCAGCCGCTGCTGCAAATGACGATGCTAAATACATCACGGTAAAATCTCCGATCATTGGAACATTCTACCGCAAACCATCACCAGACAAGCCAATGTTTGTAGAAGTTGGTACAACTATAAAAACAGGCGATGTTTTATGTGTGATCGAAGCAATGAAATTATTCAACGAAATTGAATCTGAAGTATCAGGAAAAATCGTTAAGGTTTTAGTAGACGATTCTTCTCCGGTAGAATTTGATCAACCATTATTTTTAGTAGATCCATCTTAATTTGATTATTTGAAGAGGTGTTGATTTGAAAAAGATTGGCACACTTTAAAAATTTTCAGATTTTCAAATTGTTTAATTTTCAAATTAAAAAGATGTTTAAAAAAATATTAATTGCAAATCGTGGTGAAATTGCTTTACGAGTTATAAGAACTTGTAGAGAAATGGGTATTAAAACCGTTGCCGTATATTCTACTGCCGATGCAGACAGTTTACACGTTCGCTTTGCAGACGAAGCAGTTTGTATTGGTCCGGCTCCAAGTGCACAATCATACTTAAAAATGCAGAATATTATTGCTGCTGCCGAAATTACAAATGCCGATGCTATTCACCCTGGGTATGGTTTCTTGTCAGAAAATTCAAAGTTTTCAGAATTATGTCAGAAACACGGTATTAAATTTATTGGCGCATCTCCGGATATGATCGATAAAATGGGAGATAAAGCTACTGCTAAAGAAACCATGAAAGCTGCGGGTGTACCTTGTGTACCGGGTTCAGACGGATTATTGGAATCTTTAGAACACGCACGTAAAGTTGCCAAAGAAATCGGTTATCCGGTTATGATGAAAGCAACTGCAGGTGGTGGTGGTAAAGGTATGCGCGAAATCTTTAAAGAAGACGAACTAGAAAAAGCTTGGGAAAGCGCACGTCAAGAAGCTGCTGCATCATTTGGAAACGACGGTATGTACATGGAAAAACTGATTGTTGATCCACGCCATATCGAAATCCAAGTTGTAGGTGATTCTTACGGAAAAGCATGCCACTTATCAGAACGCGATTGTTCTATTCAACGTCGTCACCAAAAACTGACAGAGGAAACTCCGTCACCGTTTATGACTGATGAATTGCGTTTAAAAATGGGTGAAGCTGCTGTTAAAGCTGCCGAGTATATTAAATACGAAGGTGCGGGAACTATTGAATTTTTAGTTGATAAAGACCGTAATTTCTATTTTATGGAAATGAACACCCGTATTCAGGTAGAGCACCCGATTACAGAACAAGTAATTGATTACGATTTAATCCGCGAGCAGATATTAGTAGCTGCAGGTGTGCCAATTTCAGGTAAAAACTATTTACCGCAATTACACTCTATTGAATGCCGTATCAATGCCGAAGATCCATTTAACGATTTTCGTCCGTCGCCAGGTAAAATCACAACCTTGCACGCACCAGGTGGTCACGGTGTTCGTTTAGACACGCACGTTTATTCGGGTTACACCATTCCACCAAACTACGATTCAATGATTGCCAAGTTAATAACAACGGCTCAAACCCGCGAAGAAGCAATCAGTAAAATGAAACGCGCTTTAGACGAGTTTGTTATTGAAGGTATTAAAACTACAATTCCTTTCCACCGCCAGTTAATGGACAATCCGGATTATGTTGCCGGAAACTACACAACAGCGTTTATGGAAACATTTAAAATACAAAAACCTGTAGAGGAATAATTGATAAAGTCGAGTTTTTAGCTCGACTTTATTTTTTTATAAAATTAAACCTCAAAAACTTTGAAAACAGAATAAAAAGTTTATCTTTGACCATTATTAATTTATTTTATTATTATTACAATGAGAACAGGTACAGTAAAGTTCTTCAATGAATCAAAAGGATTTGGATTTATTACAGACGAAACAACAGGTCAAGACATTTTCGTTCACATCTCTGGACTTAAATCAAGAGAGTTAAAAGATGGAGATGTAGTAAACTACGTTGAATCTGATGGAAAAAAAGGGAAAATCGCAACTGACGTTGTTGTTTTATAATATACGTTAGTTAACAACATATATTTAATTCCAAGTAAAAACACCTGCATAATGTAGGTGTTTTTTTGTTAAAATATTTTATCTATTTTTAACCAATCTAAATAAATATTATTTACATTTGCTGAAAATTTTAAGATGAAATTAAGATTATGGCATTTAATCTTTTTCTGTATTCCGCTGTTAGGGACAGCACAGGAAAAAACACCGGAACAACAAAAAACCGAGCAGTCACTTTTAAGCTGGTCTCGTTTTTCACTTTCTGGTTACGGTGTAATCAACTACTACAGTTTCCCAAAATACGATACCGATTTAAACATAAAAGACAAGTTTGACGCGGAACGTTTGAATTTATATTTAGGGTACGAATTTACAGACAAAATTAAACTGAAAACCGAAATTGAGTTCGAACACGGCGGTACGGGATCAACCATAGATCTTGACACGCAGGAAGAATTTGGTGAATACGAACAGGAAATAGAATCGGGCGGCGAGGTAAAATTGGAACAGGTCTATATTGATTTCAGTATAAAATCGTACTTTAATGTTCGTGCCGGAAGAATGAAGATTCATTTTGGATTGGCGCAGAATTTAGACCGACCAACCAGTTATTTTACTACCCACAGACAAGAAATGGAAAATGAAATTTTACCTTTAGGCTGGTACGAAAACGGTGTGCAGTTTTATGGTAAATTTTTAAAAGAACGTTTCTTATACGAAGTTTCTGTAACAAACGGATTAGACGCTACCGGTTTCAGCTCGCGCGGTTGGATCAGAGACGGACACCAAACTCGTTTTGATATGACTGTAGGTGAATCTTTTGCCTATACTTTAAGACTTGACTACAAATTCGGATCCCATAAAAACACTTTTGCGGGTGCTGCATTATATGTGAACGATGCAGCTGCGAACCGTCCTAAAAACGACATGCAGACATCGTCTTACGTAAAAATCGTGGAGGGTCATGTTACTTATAACGAAAACCACTTACGTTTTAACTCCATTGGTTTGTATGGCGATTTAGAAAACTCTGATATCGTTACACGTAAAAATGCTACATTATCTAACAATTTGGGCGTTAAACGTACACCTGTCGGCAAAAAAGCTCTTGGTGCATCAGCAGAAATAGGTTACGAAATTCTACATCTTCTAAAACCAGAATCAAAACAAAAAATCTATCCTTTTGTACGCTACGACTACTACGACACCATGTTTAAAACCGAAGGTGCTGTTGTAAGAAAACCTCGTTGGGAACGTAAATCTGTTACCGGCGGTTTCAACTATTTCGTCAGTGAAAATGTAGTAGCAAAAATTCAATATCAGAGCAGAACATTGGGATCAGACCATATCGATCCTGTTACCTTAATAAATTCGGGCAAAAAACAAAAAGAAAATACCTTTTCTATGGGTATTGCTTTTTCATTCTAAAATTAAAATCTTACAGTAAAAATTATGAAAAATTATCTAGTAAAATCGGTTGCTTTGGCAATGACGGCATTCACAATTGCATCTTGTAGTGATAACGACGAACCTACGGTTGATCCAGTAGAAACAGCAACGCTGAAAGAAGCTGTTACCAACACATCCAACAACATTATTATTAATACGTACAGCAACTTAAACCAGAAAGCTGCTGCTTTACACACTGCGGTTACTCAATTATCAACATCGTTGACTGCCGAAAATTTAACCAAAGCTAAAAATGCATGGATGGAAACCCGTGTTTATTGGGAACAATCGGAAGGTTTTTTATACGGACCTGTTGATACCGAAGGAATTGATCCTGCAATGGATACTTGGCCGGTTGATGTTACTGCAATGAACGACATTTTAAACAGTTCATCGCCAATTACAGTCGCAACTTTGGAAAATAACAACGAAGCTCGCGGATTTCACCTTATCGAATTTTTACTTTGGGGCGAAAATGGTACAAAAAAAGTAGATCAGTTAACACCAAGACAGCTTGAACTATTAAAGGCTGCTACACAAGATTTACACAACAATACCCAGAAATTACACAACGGTTGGATTGCATCTGCAGGAAACTTTGTAGATAATTTTATAAATCCATCGCCAAACGCCTACCCTTCTTACACAGTGGTTTTAGAAGAAATAACCGAAGGTTTGATTATTATTGCTGATGAAGTTGCAAACGGAAAAATAGAAGATCCCTTGAATTCAGAAGGATCTACTCCAAATGCAGAATTAGAAGAATCTCGTTTCAGCAACAATTCAAAAACAGATTTTATTGATAACATGCGAAGCATTCAGAATATCTATTTAGGTACTGCAAACGGTGTTGGTAACGGTAAAGGTTTAAGTACTTTGGTTAATGCTAAAGACCCGGCGTTAGATGCTAAAATTAAAAATGCTATTAATGAAGCAATTATGGGGTTAGATGCTATTCCGGGTACATTCTCAAATGCGATCTTCAATAACAGAAATCAGGTTAAGGCAGCACAGGTAAAAGTAAACGCTTTACACACTGTTTTACAGGCAGATTTGAAACCGTTCGTGGTTAATAATTTAAAGTAATTTAACCTTTAAAGTTTAAAAGGTTGTTGTTGAATATGTTTAAAAAAGTAGTTTTTTCGTTTTTATTGATTTTTCTGTTTCAAAGTTGTGGCGACGATAACGAATATGTTGACGTTACAGGTAAGGATTTTCCGGATTTGACAGAAAGATTATATGCAGGCGGAAAAACTACTATTTTTTCAAATACAAGTAACGGGTACAGTACGCCTGCACCCAATTTATCGGGCAGTGAATTAAGTAGGCATTTAGAAGGCGACATTGATTTTGAATCGGTTTTTGTTACCGCACCGGCAAACATTAATTCGGGTTTAGGACCAATTTTCAACAATTCGTCTTGTATCAGTTGTCATCCAAGAGATGGTCGTGCAGCACATCCGCAAAATATTCAAGCTCGTAGCGGTTTACTTTTGCGTACCAGTTTACCCGGAAGTGGTTCAAACGGAAATCCTATTGCTGTAAATGGTTTCGGACTTCAAATTCAAAATCAGGCAATCTTTAATTTTCAACCCGAAGCAGAATACACGGTTCAGTACGAAGAAATTGCAGAAAAACTGGCAGACGGAACCATTTTTTACTTAAGAAAACCTATTTTTAACGTAACTAATCCCTATATATCATTTCCTGACAATGCGCTTTTATCACCCCGAATTGCACCGCCGGTTTTTGGGTTGGGTTTGTTAGAATTGATTTCTGATAACGATTTGATCAACTCACAAGATATTAACGACAGCAATGGCGATGGTATTTCAGGAAGATTGAATTACGTGTGGAATCCGCTGACACAACAAACCGAAATTGGTAAATTTGGATGGAAGGCAAACGCACCCAATTTATTGATACAATGTGCAGCGGCTTATGTAGAAGACATGGGCATTACCAATTATGTTTTTCCGCAAGAAACCGGTCACGACCAATCAAACGGAAACGATCATTTAAACGATGATGCCGAATTGTCTGATAAAATTTTGCACAACGCGGTTTTCTACACAAGAACATTGGCCGTTCCCGCTCCAAGAAATATTGCAGATTTAGATGTTAGAAAAGGCGCAAAACTTTTCGCCGATTTGCAATGTGCAACCTGTCACACGCCAAAACAGCAAACAGGTTTCAGTGAAATTTCAGCTTTGTCTTTTCAAACTTTTTACCCCTACACCGACCAGCTGTTACATGATATGGGCGAAGGTTTGGCAGATAACAGACCCGATTTTCTGGCAAACGGACGCGAATGGAAAACAAGACCTTTATGGGGAATTGGTTTAACTTTCGTTGTAAATAATCATACACATTTTTTACACGATGGTCGCGCCAGAAACATTACCGAAGCGATACTTTGGCACGGAGGCGAAGCAGAAAACGCAAAACAGAATTTCAAGAAACTTTCTAAAGAAGATCGCGAAGCACTGCTTAAATTTATCAATTCTTTATAAAAAAGCACAGATTACCTAAAAAAGAGAAAAACAAAAGTTTTTCTCTTTTTTTATTTAAAACCATTATAAATTAACCTTAAACCGTGAAAATGCCTAACAATTAAAAACAATTGGGTTTTTTATACGAGCCGAAAAAATTATATTTGAGGTTTGAAAATTTAATGCACCAAACAACATGCAATCAAATCAGTTAGATTTAATTCCGATCCTTATGCAGCTTGGTCTGGCAGCGGGTTTTGTTTTTGTTACCATTATTGTTTCAGGTTTTTTAGGCCCTAAAAAAGCATCTAAAAATAAAGATATAAACTTTGAATGTGGTATAGAATCGTTCGGTAATGCCCGCGTTCCTTTCAACGTTCGCTACTTTTTAGTGGCAATTCTCTTTGTTTTGTTCGATGTGGAAGTGATTTTCATGTATCCTTGGGCAGTAAATTTCATGGAACTAGGTTGGGAAGGCTTATACAAAATGGGCATTTTTATGTTCCTTTTAATTGTAGGCTTACTTTATGAGTTTAAGAAAAAGGGATTAGAGTTTGAATAAATGCAGAATTAATTATGAGTAATCCATCAAATATAAAACAAGTTGCTCCGCCCGATGGTTTTTCTGGCGAAGGTTTTTTTGCAACAAAATTAAGTGAAGTTGTAGGTTTGGCTCGTGCCAATTCTATGTGGCCGTTACCTTTTGCAACATCTTGCTGCGGTATCGAATACATGGCAACAATGGCTGCTACTTACGATATAGGCAGGTTCGGATCAGAACGTATGAGTTTCTCACCTCGCCAGGCAGATATGCTTTTAGTAATGGGAACCATCGCTAAAAAAATGGCTCCGATCTTACGTCAGGTGTACGAACAAATGGCAGAACCTAAATGGGTTATCGCCGTTGGTGCTTGCGCAAGTACAGGTGGTGTTTTTGATACGTATTCGGTTTTACAGGGTATTGATAAAGTAATTCCTGTTGATGTTTACGTACCTGGTTGTCCACCACGTCCGGAGCAGATTTTAGACGGAATCATTGAACTGCAAAACATCGTTAAAAACGAATCGGTTCGCCGTAGAAGCAGCGATGAATACAAAGATTTATTAAACTCATATAACATTAAATAACATGAGCTTAACAAACGAAATCATTCAGCAAACCTTAAGCCAGCAGTTTACTCCAAAAGTAGAAAACTTTCATATTTTACACGATATGTTGGCGTTTGAAGTTAAAAAAGAAGCATCGTTCGAAGTGATTAAATTCTTAAAAGAAGATCCTTCTATGAACTTTAACTTTTTAACCGATGTTTGCGGAGTTCATTACCCAGATTACGAAGAAGACCGTCAGTTTTGTGTAGTGTATCATTTACACAATTGGTTCGATAATATACGTGTTCGTGTAAAAGTATTTTTACCGGCAAACAATCCCGAAGTAGAAAGTATTGTTCCATTGTATCCTGCTGCAAACTGGCAAGAACGTGAAACATACGATTTTTACGGAATTATATTTAAAAATCATCCGCAGTTAAAACGTATTTTAAATATGGATGAAATGGAATCTTTCCCACTTAGAAAAGAATTTCCTTTAGAAGATCAAGGTAGAACCGATAAAGACGACCGTTTCTTTGGTAGAACTGGTCCTAATTGTTAATACGAAAACTATGTCAGATTTATTATTAGTTCCGGAAAAGCGATTTGAGAAACAAATCCTGGAAACAAAAGAAAAAGATGGTGTAGAATTATCTATTTTAAATTTAGGTCCTACACACCCGGCAACCCACGGAATTTTTCAGAACATCCTTTTAATGGATGGTGAAAAAATCATCGATGGCGAAGGAACCGTTGGATACATTCATCGCGCCTTTGAAAAAATTGCAGAAAACCGTCCGTTTTATCAAATCAACGTTTTAACCGATCGTCTAAACTACTGTTCATCGCCAATTAACAATACAGGTTGGTGGATGACGGTTGAAAAAATGTTGGGTATCGAAATTCCAAAACGCGTACAATACATGCGTGTTATTATCATGGAATTAGCCCGTATTGCCGATCATATCATTTGTAGTTCTGTAATGGGTGTTGATACCGGTGCATTAACTGGTTTCTTATACGTAATGCAGTACCGTGAAAAAATCTACGAAATCTACGAAGAAATCTGTGGTGCACGTTTAACGACAAACATGGGAAGAATCGGTGGTTTTGAACGTGATTGGAGCGAAACTGCATGGAGAAAAATCGATGAATTTTTAGCTGAATTCCCAGCCGTTTGGACAGAGTTTGAAAACATGCTTTCGCGTAACCGTATCTTTATGGATCGTACCATTGGTGCAGGTGCAATAGATGCAGACAAAGCAGTTGCTTACGGATTTACTGGTCCTAATTTACGCGCTGCCGGAGTTGATTACGATATTCGTGTGGCAAGTCCTTACTGTTCTTACGAAGATTTTGAATTTGATATTCCTGTAGGACAAAATGGCGATTGTTACGATCGTTTTTGTGTTCGTAATGCAGAAATCTGGGAAAGTATGAAAATTATCCGTCAGGCTTTGGATAAAATGCCGGCAGAAGGAGGTTTCCATGCCGATGTTCCTGATTATTACCTTCCACCAAAAGAAGATGTTTACAACAATATGGAAGCCTTAATTTACCATTTCAAAATTGTTATGGGCGAAATTCCGGTTCCAAACACAGAAGTTTATCATTCTGTAGAAGGCGGAAACGGAGAATTAGGTTTTTACCTGATTACCAACGGTAGCCGCGTGCCTTACCGTTTACACTTCCGCAGACCTTGTTTTATATATTACCAGGCATATAACGAAATTGTTAAAGGGCGCAGCTTGTCTGATGCTATTATTACCCTTTCAAGTATGAACGTTATTGCAGGCGAATTAGATTGTTAACCTATGGAAACATTACAAAGATACCATCAAGATATTAATATAACTCCGGCGTTAACAGAACGTATCAACGAGTTAATTAGTCATTATCCCGAAGGAAGACAAAAATCGGCATTACTTCCGGTATTGCACGAATTGCAAGATGCACACGACAATTGGTTAAGTGTAGAATTGCAAAACAAAGCTGCCGAATTTTTAAACATTACGCCTATCGAAGTTTACGAAGTGGTTACATTTTATACCATGTTCAACCAAAAACCGGTAGGAAAGTACATGTTAGAATTCTGTGTAACATCATGTTGTGCTATTAATAAAGCCGAAGATGTTATGGATTATGCCTGCGAAAAATTAGGCGTAAAACCAGGTCAGGTAACAGCAGACGGATTATTTTCTGTTGTTGGTGTACAATGTTTAGGTGCTTGTGGTTATGCTCCAATGTTACAGTTGGGCGATTTTTACCACGAACATTTAACCACACAAAAAGTAGATCAGCTAATTGCCGATTGTAAAGAAGGAAAAATAACTTTACACGATAAATAACATTTTAAAAGTAAAGTTAGTATGGATACAAAGCTAAAACACGAGCAAATACAATACATTGAATTCCTTTCAAAGGATATTGTTAAAGCCAAGAATTTTTACACAGAATGTTTTGGCTGGAAATTCACAGATTATGGAGAACATTATACAGCCTTTGAAGGAGATTATGTCGATGGTGGATTTACCACAGGCAAACCGGTAAAAGGAACTGTTTTAATCGTTCTTTATTCAAAAGATATTGAAGCAAGTAAAAATAAAGTGATAAGTGCCGGCGGTACTATCGTAAAAGATATTTTCAGTTTTCCGGGAGGTAAACGTTTTCAATTTACAGATTTAGACGGCTATGAAATTGCCGTTTGGACGGAATAACTGACAGACTGAAAAACTATGGGACAAAAAATATTATTTGAAAAAATCCATATTCCGGGTATTAAAACTTACGATGTTTATCGTGAAAATGGCGGATATGCTTCTGTAGAAAAAGCATTAAAAATGAACCCCGACGATATTACCGAAGAAGTAAAAACTTCTGGTCTGCGTGGTCGTGGTGGTGCAGGTTTCCCTGTTGGTTTAAAGTGGAGCTTTATCGACAAAAAATCAGGAAATCCACGCCATTTGGTTTGTAATGCCGATGAATCTGAACCAGGTACATTTAAAGATCGATATTTAATGGAATACATTCCGCATTTATTGATCGAAGGAATGATTACCTCGTCATTTGCTTTAGGTGCAAACCTTTCATATATCTACATTCGTGGCGAATACATGTGGGTTTACAAAACCTTGGAACGCGCAATAAAAGAAGCTTACGCAGCCGGTTGGTTGGGTAAAAATATAAAAGGATCAGGTTTCGATTTGGATCTTCACGTTCATTGTGGAGGAGGTGCCTATATCTGCGGAGAAGAAACCGCTTTAATAGAATCGTTAGAAGGCAAGCGTGGAAACCCGCGTATTAAACCGCCTTTCCCTGCTGTTAAAGGTTTATGGCAAAACCCAACGGTTGTAAACAATGTGGAATCGATCGCGTCGGTGCCTTGGATTTTATTGAATTCGGGCGAAGACTATTCTAAAATTGGTTTAGGTAGATCTACTGGAACAAAATTATTTTCTGTTTCTGGTCACGTTAAAAAACCGGGAGTTTATGAAATCGAAATGGGTATGACCGTTGATGAATTCATGAATTCTGATGAATATTGTGGTGGAATGATTGATGATCGTCCGTTAAAAGGATTAATTCCTGGCGGATCGTCGGTTCCTATTCTTCCTAATCACCTAATTTTTAAAACAGCTAACGGCGAAGATCGTTTAATGACCTACGAATCGTTAGCAGATGGTGGTTTTGCAACAGGATCATCTTTAGGTTCTGGCGGATTTATCGTTTATAACGATACCGCTTGTATCGTTCGAAACACTTGGAATTTCTCAAGATTCTATCACCATGAAAGTTGCGGACAATGTTCACCTTGTCGTGAAGGAACCGGTTGGATGGAAAAAATCTTGTGGAGAATAGAAAACGGTCAGGGTACAGAAGAAGATATCGATGTATTGTGGAGCATTCAGGCTAAAATTGAAGGAAACACGATTTGTCCGTTAGGTGACGCTGCTGCTTGGCCGGTTGCTGCCGCTATTCGTCATTTCAGAGACGAGTTTGAATATCATATTCGTTTCCCTGAAAAAATTAAAAACAGAGATCATTTTGTAAATGAGCCTTTCGAAAAAGTGAAACATTTAATGCAAAATACCACCGTTTAATAGAAAGATTATGAAAGTTACAATAGACGGAATAGAAATAGAAGTAGAACCAGGTACAACCGTACTACAGGCTGCCCGTATGATTGGTGGCGATGTGGTACCGCCTGCAATGTGCTACTATTCAAAATTAAAAGACACCGGTGGTAACTGCCGTGCCTGTTTGGTAGAAGTATCAAAAGGTAGCGAAGCAGATCCGCGTCCAATGCCTAAAATGATGCCATCGTGTAAAACGGGCGTTATGGACGGAATGGAGATTAAAGTGAAAACTTCAGACAGAGCATTAGATGCCCGTAAAGCGGTTACAGAATTTTTATTGATCAACCACCCGTTAGATTGCCCTGTTTGTGATCAGGCTGGTGAGTGTGATCTACAAAACTTATCTTTTAAACACGGTTTGGGTAAAACACGTTTTAAAGAAGAAAAAAGAACATTCGAACCTGAAAATATCGGCGATAAAATACAGCTTCACATGAACCGTTGTATCTTGTGTTATCGTTGTGTACATACGGCAGAGCAAGTTTGTGGCAGTAGAAATCATGGGGTTATGAATCGTGGTGATCACGCACAGATTTCAACTTACATTTCGGCTTCTATTGATCATGAAATGTCTGGAAACATGATTGATGTTTGTCCGGTTGGTGCGTTAACAGATAAAACTTTCCGTTTTAAATCGCGTGTTTGGTTTAACAAACCATTTAATGCACACAGAAACTGCGATAAATGTTGCGGAAAAACTACCGTTTGGATGTTCGGTAACGAAATTCAACGTGTTACGGCTCGTAAAGATGAGTATCATGAAGTAGAAGAATTCATTTGCAACGAATGTCGTTTCGATCATAAAGAAGTATCAGACTGGGTTATTGAAGGTCCAAGAAAATTCGAAAAATTCTCGGTTATCAATCAAAACAACTATACCCGTAAAATGGATAATGTTACCATCCATACCGAAAAGCAAATTTTAGAAGGTCGAGATCAAGATCGTAAGAAAATTAGTATGACAGAAGTTCCATATAAAAACGCAGAAAACAGTTAATTATGGAAGAAGCAATTATTATAGAAAAAGGTGTAATCATTGTAGCCGTTTTCGCAATTACTATGCTTTTTGCCATGTACTGTACACTAGCAGAGCGTAAAATTGCAGCTTGGATTCAAGACCGTAGAGGTCCAAACCGTGCAGGTCCGGGTGGAATTTTACAACCTTTGGCAGACGGTTTAAAACTTTTTGCGAAAGAAGAATTCATGCCGAACACCCCTAATACGTTCTTATTCGTATTTGGTCCGTTCATATCTATGACTATGGCATTAATGACGTCGGCGGTAATTCCGTGGGGAGATACATTAGAAATTGGCGGTAGAAAAGTAGTATTACAGGCAGCTGATATCAACGTAGCAATGCTTTATGTATTTGCGGTATTATCAGTAAGTGTGTACGGAGTTATGATTGGTGGTTGGGCATCTAACAACAAATATTCGCTGATCAGTGCTATGCGTGTGGCATCTCAAATGATTTCGTATGAAATCGCCATGGGATTGTCTATCGTTGCTATTTTAATGATGCACAGCTCTATGAGTTTGCGCGATATTGCAGCAGGTCAACACGAAATGCATTGGAATATCTTTTATCAACCATTAGGCTTTTTCATATTTTTGATTTGTTCGTTTGCAGAAACAAACAGAACACCTTTTGATTTGGCTGAATGTGAACAAGAGTTAATTGGTGGATACCACACAGAATATTCGTCTATGAGAATGGGATTCTTCCTGTTTGCAGAGTATGCGGCAATGTTTATCTCTTCTACCCTATTGGCGGTTCTTTATTTAGGAGCTTACAATTATCCGGGTATGACGTGGGCAGCCGAAAACTGGGGCGAAAACATCGCCAACATTATTGGTATTGCTGTACTGTTTGGTAAAATCTGTTTCTTTATATTCTTGTACATGTGGGTACGTTGGACCATTCCACGTTTCCGTTACGACCAGTTAATGAATTTAGGTTGGAAAACGTTAATTCCGTTAGCAATATTAAACATTGTGGTTACTGCGGTTGTATTATTATTAAATCGCTAAAAAACAGAAATTATGTCAATTCAAAATACATCCTTATCGGGAAGAAAAAAGCAAGTTTCTAATAAAGAAATGACACTTGGCGAACGTTTGTATATTGGTGCAATTGCAGGCGGTATGGCAACTACTTTTAAGCACTTGTTTAAAAAGAAAGTTACCATTAGTTACCCGGAAGAAACACGTCCGTTCAGTCCGGTTTATCGCGGTCAGCACATGCTAATGCGCGATGAAGAAGGTAGAGAACGTTGTACAGCTTGTGGTTTGTGTGCGCTATCGTGCCCTGCCGAAGCTATTACCATGAAAGCTGGTGAACGTACTGCTGACGAACTGCACTTATACCGCGAAGAAAAATACGCCGAGATATACGAGATTAATATGTTGCGTTGTATTTACTGTGGTTTGTGCGAAGAAGCTTGCCCTAAACAGGCGATTTACCTTACAACCTCTAAAAAAATTGTAAAGGCTGATACTAATCGCGAGCATTTTATTTTTGGTAAAGAACAATTGGTTATGCCTTTAGATCAAGCTATTAACAACACAGCAAAATCAGAATAAAAATGATAGAGATTTTATTTTACATTCTTTCGGCTGTTACTTTAGGAAGCGCGTTTTTAACCATTCTTTCTAAAAACCCTATACACAGTGCCATTTGGTTGGTTATCTGTTTTTTCAGTATTGCAGGTCATTATGCCTTATTAAACTCACAGTTTTTGGCAATGGTTCATATCATTGTATATTCTGGAGCCATTATGATTTTAATGTTGTTCACCATTATGTTAATGAATTTGAACATAAGCGATGAAATTGCAAAACCTATCGTAACAAAAATCGTTGCTACGGTTTGTTTCTGTTTGATCGGTTTCTTTTTGGTAAGTTCATTAGCACAAACGGCTCCGGCATTAGAAACATACACAAATACAGGTGTAGATTTCCAAACCATTCAGGTTTTAGGAAAAGTGTTATTGAACGAATTTGTAGTGCCGTTTGAAATGGCTGCAATTTTATTGTTAATGGCGATGATTGGTGCCGTATTAATTTCTAAAAAAGAGAAAAAAACAGCATAATATGGAACAAGTTTTACAACAAATTGGGATAGACCAATACATTTACCTAGCCATATTACTGTTTTGTATTGGTGCATTTGGTATTTTATATCGCAGAAATGCAATTGTTATGTTCATGTCGATCGAAATTATGCTGAACGCCGCAAACCTGCTTTTAGTTGCTTTTTCTACTTATCACGAAGATGCAAACGGACAGGTATTCGTATTCTTTACAATGGCTGTTGCTGCTGCCGAAGTAGCGATTGGATTGGCAATTTTGGTTGCGATTTATAGAAATATAGGATCGATTGATATTGATAAACTTAAAAAATTAAAAGGATAGCATGAGTACAACTATATTACTACTTACATTGATTTTCCCTTTGGTTGGTACATTAATCAACGGATTTTGGGGCAAACATTTAAGCAAAAAAGTATCGGGTACTATTGCAACAATGGCTATTGCAGCTTCATTTGTAACTTCATGCTTATTTTTCGCTTACATTCAAGGATCGCAAGAACCTGTAAAGATTGTTTTGTTCGAATGGATGAAATTCAATTATTTTTCAATTGATTTCGGATTTTATTTTGATCAGTTAGCCGCTTTATGGCTGCTATTTATTACAGGTATCGGAACATTGATCCATCTGTATTCAACAAGCTATATGAGCCATGACGAGAATTTTTCTAAATTCTTTACTTACCTAAACTTTTTTGTTTTCTTCATGTTGATTTTAGTGACAGGAAGTAACTTGGCAATGATGTTCATTGGTTGGGAAGGTGTTGGTTTATGCTCGTACCTATTGATTGGTTTCTGGTATAAAAACCAAGATTACAACAACGCTGCTAAAAAAGCATTCATAATGAACCGTATTGGTGATTTAGGCTTTTTAGTCGGAATTTTCGTAACAGGCTATTTATTTCACACATTAGACTTTATCGAATTAAAAGAACAAAGTTTCCTTGCACCTACTTTAGGCATTGCAACTATGGCATTCTTTATTGCAGCAACAGGTAAAAGTGCTCAGTTACCGCTTTACACTTGGTTACCAGATGCAATGGCGGGTCCAACACCTGTATCGGCTTTAATCCACGCGGCAACCATGGTAACGGCAGGTATCTTTATGATTACGCGTTTAAACTTTTTGTTCGATTTAACTCCGGATGTTCAACACATCATTGCAATAATCGGGGCAGCAACTGCTTTAATGGCGGCTACGATTGCGTTAGTTCAGAACGATATTAAAAAAGTATTGGCATATTCTACCGTATCGCAATTAGGTTTAATGTTTTTGGCATTAGGTTTGGGTGCTTACGAAGTTGCCGTTTTCCACGTAATTACACACGCATTCTTTAAAGCATGTTTGTTCTTGGGATCGGGATCGGTTATTCACGCAATTGGCGGCGAACAAGATATGCGCCACATGGGCGGATTAAAGAAACACATGAAAATCACGTATGCTACGTTTTTTATAGCAACCATTGCAATTTCAGGATTTCCTCCGTTATCAGGTTTCTTCTCTAAAGACGAAATTTTATTAACTGCATTCCACCATAACATCGTATTATGGGTTGTTGCGAGTTTAGCATCGATATTAACTGCATTCTATATGTTCCGTTTGTTGTTCTTAACCTTCTCTAACAAATTCAGAGGAACCGAAGAGCAGGAGCACCACTTACACGAAAGTCCGTCTGCAATGACAATGCCTTTAATTATTTTAGCAGTATTGGCAGCAGTTGGCGGATTAATCAGTATTCCGGGGAACAGTTGGTTGAACGAATTTTTAAAACCAGTAATTAAAAACAACGCCGCATCGCATCCGCATGTATTAGGCACAACCGAATATATGTTAATGGGCTTGGCTGTTGTTGGTGCATTGGTTGGTTTAATGGTTGCTTACTTTAAGTACATTAAAAACAAACAAGTACCTGTGAACGACAACAATGTTTCGGGCTTGCAGAAATTGTTTGCAAACAAATATTATTTAGACGATATCTATCAGTCTTTAATAGTTCATCCGTTGAATTTCTTTGGATCTTTCTTTAAAAATCAAATCGACGGATTAATCAACGGTATTGTTTTAAGTTTTGGACGCGTTCCGTCTGAACTTTCATATCAGGGTAAAAAAGCACAAAACGGAAACATTGGTCTGTATTTATTTGCCTTTGTAATTGGTGTTTGTGGCTTGTTGTATTATTTATTTATGTGTTACTAAAATTATGGCAATGAATTGTATTATTATTTTACTTATTTATGTTTTGGGAGCTGTTGCTACATTGGCATCAAATTCTAAAAATGCAGCTAAAACAGCTTTAGTAACCAGTTTAATTAACGCCGTAATTGCTTTAATTTTAACAGGCGAATATTTAAACGGTAACGATGTTTCGTTTACCCAACAATGGATTTCGAACCCGAACATCTCTTTATCGTTCGTGGTTGACGGATTAAGCTTAACTATGTTATTGCTTACAACGTTGTTATTGCCGATTATTATTTTGGCATCTTTCAATACGTTATATTCAAAAGCAAACCAGTTGTATTCATTGGTTTTGTTCATGGCATTTGCTATGGCAGGAACGTTTTTGGCGCAAGACGGTTTGGTTTACTATATTTTCTGGGAATTAGCGTTGTTACCTATTTTCTTTATAGGATTATTATGGGGAAGCGACGAATGGAAAATACGCAAACGCGTAATGGTAACGTTTTTCATGTACACTTTCGCAGGATCGTTGTTTATGTTGGCGGCTTTTGCTTACCTATACACATTAACCGGAAGTTTTGCTTGGAGCGATCTTTCAAAAGTAGTGTTATCAACCAAAGAAGCAAACTATATTTTTCTGGCATTTTTTTTGGCATACGGAATTAAAATTCCAGTTTTCCCGTTACACACATGGCAGGCAAACACCTATGAAAAATCTCCAACAATTGGAACGATGTTACTTTCAGGTATCATGCTAAAAATGGGTATCTATTCAATTTTACGCTGGCAAATGCCGATTGCAGGAAATGTGTCTGAAAACATATTAAAAACGGTAATCGTTCTTTGTATTGTCGGAATTATCTATGCTTCGTTAATCGCATTACGATCTAACAACTTAAAACGTTTATTGGCATATTCGTCAATGGCGCACGTTGGTTTGGTTGCCGCAGGTGCTTATGTTGGAAACAGCACAGGTTATCAAGGTTCCATTATTCAAATGGTTGCTCACGGTTTTGTAGTGGTTGGTTTGTTTTATCTTGCCGATATCATTTACAAAAGATACGATACGTACGAAATTAAGGAAATGGGCGGTATTCGTTCACAAGCTCCTAAATTCACAACATTCTTTTTGATCATTATGTTTGCATCAATCGGTTTACCAGGAACTTTCGGATTCATCGGAGAATTTACCTTATTGTTCGCATTATCAGAAAAAGAATTACTGTATGCAGTTTTTGCAGGAACATCAATCATTCTTGGAGCGTATTACATGCTTAAAATGTTTCAGAATGCCGTTTTAGGAAGCACAGAAAACAAGGTTTTTGCCGAAGTAACTACAAAAGAATATTTTGTTTTAGCGGTTATTTGTGTGGTTTTAATTGGTTTGGGAATCTATCCGAAATTACTAACCGATTTATTTATTCAATAGAACATAGAAAAATTAAACTATGAGTACATTAATAGCTTTAGCATCTTTAGCGGTTCTTATATTAGTATTAGAAATTTTTAACCTGCGCAAAACTATTGTACCACTAACCTTGGTTGGTTTATTGGTGGCGTTGGGTTTAAATATATGCGATTTTAATTCGGTTGATTCTTTCTACAACAACATGATTGTGGTAAACAAATCAACGGTTTTATTCAACTCGTTATTTATTGTTTTAACGTTTTTCATTGTTGCTTTGGGGCAGTCGTTCTACAAAGAACAGTACGATAAAATATCTGACTACACTTCTTTAAAAATATTTTTATTGATTGGCGCTTACTGTATGGTTTCTTTCGGAAACTTAGTAATGTTCTTTTTAGGTTTGGAAATTTTATCGATCACCTTATATATTTTAGCAGGAAGCGACAGAACAAACATAAAAAGCAACGAAGCCGGAATGAAGTATTTCTTAATGGGATCTTTCGCTTCAGGATTTATTTTGTTCGGAATTGCCTTGATTTACGGAGCAACAGCTACGTTTGATATGCATCAGATTGTTTTGGCAAGTACACAATTGGCAATGCCTAAATGGTTCACCGTAGGTTTTACGTTGATGTTGGTTGGTTTATTGTTTAAAATAGCAGCATTCCCATTTCATTTCTGGGCTCCCGATGTTTACCAAGGATCGCCATTACTTACAACAACTACTATGAGTACCTTGGCAAAAGTTGCTGCGGTTGCTGCGTTTTACAAATTAAGCGAGGTATTTTTCCCTGCAATGCCAACAAACTTTGTAAACTTAATTGCCTTTTTAATTGTTGCCACATTAATAATTGGTAACGTAATGGCATTAAAACAAAACAACATTAAACGCCTTATGGCATATTCGGGTATTTCTCATGCCGGTTTTATGTTAATGGCAATTTTATTAGGTAAAACAGCAGAACCTTATTTGTTTTATTACATGGCAGCTTACGCAATTTCAGGTATTGCAGCGTTCAGCGTTATTTTATATGTATGTCAGGATAAAAAAGAAGAATTGGTTATTCATTTCCGCGGATTTGCAAAACACAAACCGGTCTTGGCAATTACATTGTCGTTAGCTTTATTGTCAATGGCAGGAATACCAATTTTAGCAGGATTCTTTGGAAAACTATTCTTGTTTACCGAAGCT
Source organism: Paenimyroides baculatum (assembly GCF_008629655.1). Taxonomy (GTDB): domain Bacteria; phylum Bacteroidota; class Bacteroidia; order Flavobacteriales; family Flavobacteriaceae; genus Flavobacterium; species Flavobacterium baculatum. Next base: position 78,008 of record NZ_VWSG01000001.1, on the reverse strand, counting down.
TTAAAACAAGGTTTCTACATTACGGTTATTACCGCAGTAATTACATCAATCATCAGTATTTACTATTACATAAAAGTAATTATTGTAATGTTCACTTATAAAAATGCCGATACACATACGGTTTATCAAAAGAACTTTATGTATTCGGCGGTTGCAGTTGCAGCCATCATCATTAATCTAATTATCGGATTTTGCCCGTCAATAATAATAGATTTATTTTAATTTTAGTTAATTGATTACTTTACTAAAGGTTGATTTGAAGTCCAAATCAACCTTTTTTTATATCTTTAAACTATGAAATTTCCCGAAAGATATATTACCGAAAACAACAATTCTTTTTCAAGTTATTGGAAACCTACCAACCATAATTTACTACCAAAATTACTTCCGAAAGTTTCTTTAGAAGAAAGCGAGCAACTGATTCCGTTGTATTTTCAGGTTGATGAATTGGGCGATACCGTAGCAAAAGAATATTTTACCAACAAACGGTTTGGCGAAGCTATTGGAATGTTGCATCGCGATTTTTCTATGCATCCTTCAAACAAACAAAATCTTTCTGAAGCTACACAAGAACTTTTCAAACAACTGACCGATATTCCAACTTGGGTAAATTTCGATTTGATTAATCTGGCGGCGACATACTGTAATCGTTGCGGTACATCGGCATTGTCGGTTTTGCGAAACTATTGTTTAATGGGCGGATACGAATCATCGGCAATTAACAAACCGCTAATTTTTACACAAGCATTGCATAAAGGTGCTGTAAAACGTTTGGCTGATACGGTTGATTTCTGGATGAATGTTACAATCGTTAATGGATTAAAACCTCAACAAAAAGGTATTTATTCGATATTAACTACAAGATTAATTCACTCTTATTCGCGCTTACACATTGAAAAATCGACTGCCTGGAAACCGCAACTTTGGGGCAGACCGATTAATTTGTGGGATATGCTGGCAACTAATTTAGGTTTTTCGATCGCTTTTATGGACGGATTATCGAAATTAAAACTTCCGCCGACAAATGAAGAATTTTTAGCCGTTTTACACCTTTGGAAATACGTAGGCTATCTTTTAGGTATTCCGCTGGAATTATTACCCGATACAGGCGAAGAAGCCGCAAAACAGCTTTACTTGTGGAGCAAAACCCAAAAAGGCATTGATCAGGATTCTAAAGATTTGGCTTACGCGTTGTACGAAGAACCCAAAATGGTTTCGTTTACCAATAATTCGTTTATGAAATGGTTTGTGCAAAAAACAAACATTGGTTATAACGAAGTTTTGTTGGGAGCCGAAAGTCGTTCTGCATTGGGACTTCCCTACTCTAAAGGTAAATATTGGATTTTATTGTTGAATAACATTAACCAATACTTCGATAAAAGAGCGAAAAGCAATCCAAAATCATACATAAAAATTGCTTTAAGAGGAAGAAAACAACAGGAAGACGTTTGGGATTTGTATCGAAAAGAGAAAAAACAATAAAAGATGCTTAAAGCATCTTTTATTTATTAAACTTATACGTTAAACCAACTTGGAAAACACTGTTGTAATTTATATCACCAAAATAAAAAAGCCAATAGACATCATCCTCTATTACATCGGCAACACCCACTTTGTATCTTCCTTCAACCGATAAATTTTCGGTAATATCGTATCCTAAACCAAGATTAAGTGATAAATCGGCTCTGTTATTATTGTACCTGCTTTCTGTTAACAGCAAATCTAACGACGGACCTACCTGTAAAAAGAACGATTTTAAGTTAAACTTGTTCATAACGGTTAAACCTAAATAATTCAAAGGAACATCGGCTTTTCCTCCATTTGTTTCAGGAAAATATCGATCGCTTAAAAGAACATCGTTTGCACCTTGCATAGAAAAATTCAGTTCGGGCTGTAACGAATAAAACTTTGTAAATTTAATATTTCCAAATGCACCAACATAAAAACCAGTTTTAGGTGATGCTTCAATATCTTCAATCGTAGAAATATTTAAGCCGCCTCTTAAGCCTGCTTTGAATTCTTTCTGTGCATGGACTGTAGTAAAACCAAATACCATCAACCCTAAAAAAATAATTTTTCGCATGTGTTTTTATTTAAAAGTATATGTTAAACCAACCATAAACGAACGGTTTAAATTAGCTGAATAATCTGAATATATACTTGCGTTAGAATAAATAGGCTCAATAATTCCCTGACGCATGCGAGCTTCAATACCAAAATTTTCGGTAATGTTATATCCCAACCCGAAGTTAAAAGTTAAATCAACTCCGTTGTTATGTGAATACAAAGGCTCATAATAATTACCTCCTACAGTATTATAATTATTGGTTGCTGTATGTTCCGACACTAGAAAATCAATTCCCGGTCCCACATGCATGCTGAATTTATCAAAATTAAACTTGTTGATAAGGTTTAAAGATAAATAGTCTAACGGCACACTGCCCTGTCTTCCTTTAACATATTGGTAGGTATTATCATCATATCTATAAGACTGAATATTATCAACACCTTGGCGTAAATACATCATCTCAAATTGCATATTGTAAATACGCGTTAATTTTAAATTACCGTATAAACCTAAATAAAAATTGCTTCGGTATTCTCCACCCATTCCAGTAACGGTAGAGGCAGAATATCCTGCTTTAACTCCCGGTTTAAAAGAAACCTGCGCATTTGCCGAACCAAAAGCACAAACTGCCAACAGCATTATAACTTTTTTCATAAGTAGTAGTTTAAATGTATGTTAATAAATGTTTATGAGCCGAATATACTATTTTCTTTTGATATTACCATAAAGAAACTTCTTGCACTACATTAAGCAGAATCCACAACTATTTTACGAACTTTACTAAAAATTAGAAAATATGGAACTAGGAATATCGATGTTTGGCGATTTAAGGTTAGATCCGCAAACGCAACAACTCAAGGCACCTCATCAACGATTTACCGAAATGCTGGAACAGGTTAAACTGGCAGACGAAGTTGGTTTAGATGTTTTTGAAATGGGCGAACACCACCGTGCAGACTACAGCGTAACCAATCCGCAATTGTTTTTAAGTGCAGCGGCGGCAGTTACAAAAAACATAAAATTAGGATCGGCAGTAACGGTTTTAAGTTCGAGTGATCCCGTGCGTTTGTTCGAAGATTTCAGTATGTTGGATCAAATATCAAAAGGTAGAGCGCACATTATGGCGGGTCGCGGCAGTTTTATAGAATCGTTTCCGCTTTTTGGTTTTAGTTTGGATAATTACGATGCGTTGTTTGAAGACAAGCTGATGCTTTTATTGGATTTGATTGATAAAAACGGCACAGATATTAACTGGAACGGGCGTTTGACTCAAAGCCTGCAGAATGTAAATCTGTATCCTAAACCATTTCAGGATAAATTACCTGTTTGGATAGCTGTTGGTGGTACACCGGCATCGGTTCTTCGTGCGGCACGATTGGGTTTGCCGATCATGTTTGCCATTATTGGCGGAATGCCGATTAACTTTAAACCTTTGGTTGATTATTATAAAGAGAATTATTTGGCTGCAGGTCATGATATAGCAAAAATACAGTTGGGAATTAATTCGCACACTTTTGTGGGAGCTACCAGCAGCATAAAAGACGAATATTTTCCGTTTTATGCGGCACAGATGGATCATATAGGGAAAGATCGCGGTTGGGCACCTTTTAGCAAAGAGGTATTTTTAAACACAACCCGACCGGAAGGCGCTTATTTTATGAACGAACCAAATGTGGTGGTCGATAAAATTCTGCAACAGCACGAATGGTTTGGTCATACCCGTTTTGTAGGACAGATGGATGTTGGCGACCCAGATCACAATATGCTTATGAAATCTATTGAATTGTTTGGAACTAAAGTAGCTCCGGAAGTTAGAAAGGCTTTGAGATAAAAAAATCGCTGCTAATGAAAAAACATTAGAAGCGATTTTTTTAATACAGCTATTTACTTTGTGGACTAACTACCACAGCAAAGAATTCGTTCGGTAGCGGTGAATTTTATTTATTTTAATCGAAAAACCAATTCAAATATCCATTTATATCTACTTTTATAGAACAAATATATATTAGTAGTAATACTATAAAATATATAAAGAAATTTTTAGAAAACAATAACTTTCTCATTACTATTAAATAGATTAAGCCAATTATTCCTAAGCTAAATAGAACTATTATTCCAAATGAGAAAAAATAATAAGTTATATTATAAAAAAATTTATTCATAGCTTGAGTTGAATCTATATAATAAATCTCTTTAGCTCCATATTTATAAATTGCTGTAGATATAAAAAAGGATATCAAAACAAAACCTATTGTAGGAATCATTATTAAGCTATTCCAGAGTTTTTTTTCTCCCATAAATCAGCTCTTCTTCTTTAATTTTTGTATGGAATTACTCTTTTCGCCAATAAACCCGCTTAATTCATTGAAATTTAATACAGAATAAATCAAACAGATAATAAACAATCCAATTAAAATAAACAATACTTTTAAACTGCTTACGCCCGATGCAAAAAACAGCATAGACAACACAAAACCCGCCAACCACGTAACACCAATTGGCAAGGCAAACAAAGTTCCCATTTTTTCGGCAAAAACGCGTAGTCCAATTGCTTTTAGAAATGTATCCACCAGATAAATAACAATTGCCAACGGAATTATTCCAAAGGCGACAATAAACACCAAAATGCCCGGTTCGGTTTCTAAATATCTTAAAAAATCAACAATCATTCTGTTAGAATTTAACGCCGTTATACACTTTTTCCTGTTCGGTAATCTGTAAAAAATTACGCTTGTTGTAACGCAGCATTCCTGCAAAAATCACATTGGGAAATTCCTGAATGCCGGTATTGTACAAAGCTACCGTTTCGTTAAACAGTTCGCGACGGTCGGCAATGGCATCTTCGATTCCTGAAACTCGGTTCTGCAAATTATTAAACGCTTGGCTTGACTGTAATTCGGGATAATTTTCGCTTACAGCAAAAACCGTTTTCAACGCACCCGCTGTTTCGTTTGCAATAGCAACTTTTTCATCGCTTTGTGTTGCATTCAGAAAATCGGTACGCAGTTTGGTAAGTTTTTCTAAAACCGATTGTTCAAAACCAGTGTGCTGTTTTACAACTTCGATAAGATTCGGTATTTCATCTGCACGCTGTTTCAAAAGCACATCGATATTCGCAAAAGCCTTGTCGGTATTATTGTTTAAAAAAACCAAGCGGTTGTAAATGGCAATTGCGCCGCCCACTAAAGCAACCACAAGAGCTACAACAATTAAAAGTGCCAATAAATTTTCCATAATTTGTTTTATTTAATTTTCAACAGGTTCCGCATAAATAGCTTCGTCGCTATTATCGTTAATTACCTGTTCTTCTTTTTCTGATTTATTATTTTTAAAAATACCAAAATTTTTGTTTAAATACCTGTGTGGACTAACCGAAACACCAGACGATGTTACACGAATATCCGACGAAAGTATAAATGCCGCCCACAATAAAAATGCGATGATGTAAGGACGTGCTTTCGATAAATAATACATTGCCTGATCGTGTTTTTCTACGGCAGTTGTTGGTGTTATCGATAAAATTCGTTTGTTTTCATCGTATACAAAAACGGGTTTGTTATTTTCTATCGAAGCCTTTCCGATCATTAAATACAGTTTATCATCTTCTTCCAAAACGTATTCGGTATATTTTTTACCATTGCTTCGGTACGAGTATTCGCTAAAGTGAAGCAACTGCAATTTATCGGGAATTACTTTTATTCTTCCGGTTTCATCTTCCAAAAAAAATGGATTGTACAAAAAATCGGTATGTATGGTTGATAATTGTTCTTTACCGTCATCGTCGTGACTAATTTCCTGTATCAAATAGTAATATCCGGCACAACGCTTACATTTAACTCGGCTTGTTAAGGCTTCATCAATTATAATTTTTCCCTGAATTTCTGCCAATCCCATTGCAACTGACCGTATTTTTGATGTTGGCAACGATTTTTGCAGCTTCATTAAACTGCTTCCCGATCTTTTTTTACCGATTATTGCTGTTAGAACAATTAATAAAATGGGTCCGAAAAACCCTAAAACGGCGAAAGATCCAAAAAAGCATGCGATAAAAAATAGACTTTTGAGTAATTCCCAAATCCAATTCTTCTTTTTTGCCGGTTTAAGATATTGTGCATTTTTATTGGTAATTCGAGCTAATTCCTGTTGTTTATTTTGATAATTTACGCGTTCCCGAATACCTAAAGCGGGCGCAATAATTATGATGCCCAACAATACCATTGGAAATGTCAACACAAACAAACCGCCGATCCCAATCAACATAAATTGCGGTTGAATAAAATAAAGAACCACCAACAGTAGCGGATACACGGCAAAAAAAAAGTTGCCCAGATTAATTTTGTACAATCCGGTAAATATCATGTAATGAAAAAATGCAACAATAAGTGAAACTACCAGCGCGCAAATCAGTAAGGCGGCATCAACTTCTTGCTGCATAATGCTGTTATACAAATCTTCCATAAAAACTAAACTTGTATTTTATTCCATGCAATAACCTGCACACCGCTTGAATACTGAACTTTTAAAGGAAGTTCGTTCAAATTTAAATCGCCCAAAACATAATCTGTCTGTAATTCGTATAGTGTTAGCTGCTGCAAAGGCCAAGGAATATGATGAATATCGTATCGATACAAATTTTCATTGGCATCAACATACAAGCAATATCGCTCGGTTAAAAAACAATCTAAATCGGTTTTATCAGTTATTTCTGTTCCGATTTCATACTTTGCAGCAAACGAGAAATTCTTCTTTTTAAAAACCGATTGAAAATAATCTTTATTGTTTCGATACATATCGGCATGTTCATAAGGTAAAACCGACAATAATTTTGAAACGGCTACCGAAATGATTTTACTTGCTTCGATGTTTAAAAAATACACGCCCGGAATATCGTCTTTTACAACATAAGTTCGCAGGTTGATCTCATCGAAATTAGAAATTGGTGCAAACGGAGGCAAAAATCGTGGTCGGATTTTTTCCATAGTAAAAGCCACCAACGACACGTAAGATTCGTTATTGAATAGGTCAATTGTTAAACCATCGGGAATTAATTCCTGCAAAATATCGGCATCAACTTTCCAATGAAAAAACAAGGCGCGGTTCCATTCCTGATAAAAACTATAAGGCTGTTTAGGATAATCCCAAGTTCGGTGATCGGTTTGTTTCAGTATTTTTTTGATTGATAATCCCATATCATTCCTGATTTTTATCGTTCAATAAATCATCGGTAAAATGTCTGCGTTGCTTTTCTGTAGAAAATTTTTCAGCATTGTATTGATTTGATTTATTTCGGGGAATTGATAACGATTGCCACTTTTCATTTTGAATCATTTTGCCGATAAATACAATCTGCCCCACGTGATACGGGTAATGCGCCAATTGTCGGTTAATGGCCTCCTGCACCGTATGCCCTTCGTTACGGATATAGATGATTTTGTTCAAATCACTTTCAGACAAACTGTTCAAGGTGTTAAACAAGCAATTCCAACCGGCTTCCCATTTTTCTAAAACTTCGGTTGCAGATTTTAAATCGGCTTCAAACTCACTGTCGCGGTTACGCCATTCTTTTTCACCATCGGTTGTAAAAATATCGGTCCAACGCGAAAGCATGTTTCCCCACAAATGCTTCACAATAACGGTAATGCTGTTGCTTTCTGGGTTAAACTGCCAAAAGAAATCGGGTTCCTGTAACTGTTCAAACGTTTTATCGCCCAAATGTTTGTAATAGGCAAACTGTTTTTTTACACTTTCTATAAATGTTGATTCCATTTGTTTCTGTTTTAAAATAATGACAATTCGTTTTTTCCGGGATATGGAAGCTCTAATTTAAAAGCATCATTCAATTGCTTTATGAAATGTGTTGCCAGCAAAGGCGATTCTAATTCGGTATTTTGATGAATAAAGAAATATAGTTTTTGCAAACCACTTTCGCGCCAATCTTTAAGAACTGTAAGCCAATCGTTTAATCGATCATAATCATCGGCGGTATTTGCACCAACGTATCGCACAAAAGCCGTGTTGCCCGTTAAACGCATGTGCAGCATGTCACGGCGACCGGCAGTATCAACAATAATATTTGCCACATTATGCTTTTGCAACAAATTACAATATTGATTAAAAATAGTTTTATCTGCAAACCATTCTTCGTTACGAACCTCAACAGCTAATGGAAAACCTTTTGGGAATTCTTCGATAAATTTATGTAAACGATCAAAATCTTTTGGTTTGAAGTTTTCGTGCATTTGTAGGAAAATCATTCCTAACTTATCATCGAAAAACGCTAAAGCATCGGTAAATGCCAATACTTTTTCATTGGTGTTCAACAACCTGCTGTAATGACTTATTGATTGCGGAATTTTAGGAAAAAACTTAAAGCTTTCGGGTGTTTTATCATTCCAAATCTGCACCTGATCTTTAGACGGTGAACTGTAATAGGTAGCATTCAGCTCGATACTGTTGAACTGTTGCGAATAATAAGTCAGTTCGTCTTTTGTGCCTTTTGGATAGAAGTTTTTTAAATCGGATTTGTTCCATTTGGCGCAACCTACAAAAACTTCGAAATTACCTTTAGGATTTTTTCCTAAAACGGCATAAGTTTCGGACGCAATTGGCGGTAAGGTAAAATCGACCAAAGATGGATCGGCAACTTTTCCAAATTTCATTTTTTATTTAAAGATAGTTTTTTTCTTAAAAACTGTCGATAATAATTGTTGATAATTATAACGTTCTGAATTGATTCTATCTAATCTACCGGAAAGACCACATGAAAACCTACACCGCGAATTGACTGAATTTTAATACGATCGTCGTTTTGAAAGTATTTACGTAAGCGGCTTATAAAAACATCCATGCTTCTGCCTGTAAAATAATCGGTATTTTTCCAAACGTGCTGTAAAATAATTTCGCGAGTCACTACCTGATTGTTGTATTGCGTAAGGAGTAAAAGCAGTGAAACTTCACGTTCGGTCAACTGATAATCTGTGTCTGAATGCTGTAATATCAACTGTTTTGGTTTGAAAATATAATTGCCAATTAGGATTTCATCATTTACAGATTTATACCCTTTGCGGTTTAGAATATTTTTTATCCGTAAGATTAATTCTTCGGGATCGCAAGGTTTTGAGATGTAATCATCTGCACCGAGTTTTAATCCTAAAATACGATCGATCTGTTGATTTTTTGCTGTAAGGAACAAAAACGGAAAATCAGTTTTTTTTTGTAGTTTTTTTGCCAATGTAAATCCGTCCATTTCGGGCAGCATTACGTCTAAAATAGCAATATCACATTGGTTTACAGCCGTAAAGTCATCTAATGCCTGCATAGGATTTTGATACCAGTGCACATTAAACTCATACATTTCAAGGTATTGTTTCAATATAAAACCAAAATCATATTCATCTTCAACCAATAAAACTGCTACTTTTTTCATAGTTCGATACTTAAATGACACCCCTTGCCCAAATTGCTTTTAACCTGAATAATCCCCTGATATTTCTGCACAATTTTGCTTACCAGATACAAACCTACGCCCAAACCTTTTACGCTGTGAATATTGTTTATGGGAACCCGGTAATACTTATCGAAAATATATTTTTGTTCGTTTGCAGCCATGCCGATTCCGTCATCAACAACATCAATTTTTAAAGAGTTCTCTTTTTGCAGAATCTTAATTTGTATGCTTTTTCCGCCGTACTTAATGCTGTTATCCATCAGATTTCCTAAAATGGTCTCGATATCGGCAGCATTTACCGTTAATTCGTCATTACTACTTTCAATAGAAATACCCCAGTTAATATGTGGGTACAGCGTTTTATAATCATCTGTAAATGCTACAATCTGCGTTTTTGTTGCGTGATTATTTTGTAAATCTTCCGTATTTAAAGGTTTTAAAAGATGTTCCAACCGATTAATTTGTCGATCCATCAATGTCAGTGTTTCTGTACTGTACGCTTTTTGAATTTGTTTTGAAGCAATTTTCAACGTTGCCAAAGGCGTTTTAAATTCGTGCGAAATATTATCAATGGTATCATGCAGCAATAAAACCTGTTTGCGTTGTTCGTTATACTTTTTGTACGATTGAAAATACAACACAAGCACCATAATCATTATAAATATCGAAACCGCGAACAACCCCCAAAGTTCTTTAAACAGAATCATATTCATATTTAAAATATCGTAATACATTGCCTGTTGAATCACATAACTTCGTTCATCCGTTTTAGAAACAGATTTTTCATAAGTGCGGGCAATATCAATTCTATCGTCAAAACTTTTTGTATTCAGTGTATCTCTTTGTGTTTCGGTTGTTGAATTTGATTGGGTAGATTCCCATTTTGATTCACTCAACAAATAATTTTCAACCGGTTTAGGATTGGTTGCATAAATAACAATAGGTTTTGAAACTATTTGCTGATTATTTGTTTTATCGTACACACCCAGCAATTCTTTTTTAAACGCTAATTCTAAACCGCTTTCTTTATATTGTTGTTTCACATACGCACGCAAAGCTCTAGCAAAGCTATCGTTTTTCAATTTCATTTCTGTTTCAAAATGCTGTTGGGCAGCTACTTTACTATCGAATTCTTGCCACAGATGTAAACTTTCATCCCAACGGGTATCTTCCAAAAACGAATAATCAACCGTTGACTTTTCAAATATTTCTTTGGCTTTACTTTTAATTTCGTTTTTTTTCAGCAAAACGGTATTGTACAAAAAGTACGACTGTATTGCAGCGAGTACCACAAACAGCAGCGAAAAATAAATGATAGGATGTTTTCTTACGTTTTTCATCAGTAACAAATATAAAAAAACTATTATGTGTAAAAACACGTTAACCGCCCATTAACCGTTCGTTAACCCACGCACTGCAAAAATAGCCACACATTTGTAAAAAATAATCACATGAAAAAAATTACACTTGTTTGGATGCTTTTATGCTGCATGCAAATTTGGGCACAGCAACAAAATATTAGCGGCACGGTTTATACAAAAGACGATATTCCTGTTTCGTATTTAGAAATTAGAATTCTTGATGTTTCAAAAAACTATCAGCAATCGGTGGCGACAGATTCATTGGGAAACTTTGAAATAATCACAGATCAACCGGAAATTATTTTGGATATTAATGATGATTTTCATCAACCGTTGCAACAGCAAATTTCAATCGAATATCAAAAAAACGCATTAAAATTATATCTGATTCCATTAGAAGAACAACTGACCGAATTAACCATAAGCGTTAAACGCCCAAAAGTGAAACAGAAAATAGACCGTATGGTGTTTGATGTTGAAAACAGTTCGTTAAGTAATTTAAATACGTGGGAAATTTTAAAGCGCACACCGAACATCACCGTTAAAAACAGCAGTTTGCAGGTACGCAACAACAGCAGTATTTTGGTTACTATTAACGATAAAAGATGGATGATGTCGTCGCAAGAGCTGCAAACGTTGTTAGAAAACACTCCGGGTAACGAACTGCAGGCTATAGAAGTTATTACAAATCCGCCGGCACAGTACGAAGCATCGGGCGCTGCCATTGTAAACATCAAACTAAAACAGAACAAATTGTTGGGGTACAAAGGAACGCTTTTCAGTAAATACGAGCAAAGTATGTATGCCAAAGGTGTAGCCGGAATAAGCAATTTTTACAATATTGGCAAATGGAATTTTGCCGCGAGTTACTATCATGGTGGCGGAAATTACGTTCGCAAAAGCAAAGATTATGTTTTTTACGAAGAAGATACTACAGCCTGGAGAACCATTACCAACCGCAAAGACACCAGCAAATCGCAGAACACTTGGAACGCTATGATTGGTTATGAAAAAGATTCTTTAACCAGTTTTAATGTAGGAATCAACGGTTTTTATCAGCCAAATTTGCACGGTTTATACAACATTCCAACGGTAATCACGAATAGCGCAAACGATGTTATTTCGCAGTTTAACACGATAAACGATCATAACGAAAACAACAATCAGATCAATACGTACGCTCAATTTCAGAAGAAATTGAAAGTTCATACTTTTTCATCGACCGCTCAATTTACCAACAATTCAAAAACCAAGTTTCAGGATATTATCACTCAATATCCAACTTTAAGAAATCAATTTACGAATGATGAAGAAAGTAACACGCAGGTTTTTGCCGTTCAGGTTGATGATTCTTACAAAAAAGACAAATTTATGTGGGACAACGGATTAAAGTTCAGCACCATTTCGTCTGATTTCACCATGCTTTTTTCTGATGATGACAGTGGAAATTTACAGTTGAATCCCGATAAAAGCAACGATTTTAATTATACTGAAAAAAATTACGCAGCGTATAGCAGTTTTAGTTACGATTTAGAAAAATGGTCTTTTAAAGCCGGCTTACGAGCTGAATACACACAGTTGGAAGGAGTAGTAAAACAACCTGCAGATGTGAACAAACAATCGTATTTACAGTGGTTTCCTACATTATATGCGCAGTATAATTTTCAGAATTCGCAACAATTGGGCATCTCGTACGGAAAAAGAATTACGCGACCTTATTATTCGTGGTTAAATCCGGCAAAATCATATTACAACGAATTCTCGTATTTTCAAGGTGATCCGCGTTTGCGACCAACCATTACGCATAATATCGAATTAAATTACAGTTTTAAAAACACAATCATTACACCTTATTACCGTTACGAGAAATTTCCTGCCATGGAAATAAACTTTCAAATTCCCGAAACCAAAAATTTAATGTACCGATACACCAATATAAAATCTGAAAACGCTGCAGGTTTGCAACTTTACAAAAACTTTGAAATTTCTGAAAAATTATCTGTCGATTTTAGTACAAATACCGAATACCGCCAACAATATTTCTGGGATTTAAAAAACCAATTGTACGAGAATAAAAAACTGACTTTTAACGGAAGAACCAACGTACAGATTCAGTTAAACCAAGCAGCTGACTGGGTTTTAAACACGAGTTTCTTTTATACATCGCCAACCATTCAGGGAACGTTTAACATATCAAGCTTTTCAAGCACATCTTTACAAATGACACGTAAGTTTTTTAATAAAAAGTTAGATGCATCGATTGCTTTTAACGATATTTTTTACAGCGAAAAAATGAAGATCAGTACAAAATACGCCAACCAGAACAATTACTTTTTAGATGCTGCCGATACCCGAAATTTTATGATTACACTTCGATATCAGTTTGGAAACCAATCGTTAAAAACGGCTCAAAGAATAGAAAAAACAGACGAACAAAACCGCTTATGATTACATTTTTTTAGAATTAGTTAATTAAAAAAGCCACTCGTTTGAGTGGCTTTTTATTATTTATTCAGTAAAATCGCGTCGATTACGTAGTTGTAATTCAATAAATCGCGATCGTCTTCGTTATAAATTCGTTCCCATTTAAAATCGGGCAGAAAAATACGAGTTGCAGCTTTGCCGTTCCAATCAACCTTTAAATTGTGTTTTTGTAAAACTTCCACAATTTTTTGGGCAACTTCTCTGCTAACAACATCGCTTACGTTGTTTATCTTTTGAAAACTGATGTACAAACCTTCGCCACGAACTGCGCGTTCCATATCCTGACCGTGGTAAAAACAATATCCTTCCGATTTTTCGTCGTTATCAATCAAAGTACGCTCTACTTCAGTAACTTCATATTCCCCGTCGTCATTTGTAAATCCTGTATAATGAAGTGCAATGATTTTAGATTCTGCCAACTCATCAAAAGCAGCAATTAAACGTGTGGTTTGCGTGTTTTCGCCCCAAGATTCACTTTCCTTTAAAAGTTCTTCGTTCACACGATCAATCTGTTCGTATGCCCAATCTTCGGAAATCTCGTCTTCAAAACCATTGTCTTCAATTTCTTCGATAATATTGTTCTGAACATCCTCTAAACTGTAAAATCCTGAACGTACCTGCGTGTAAATAGAATCAAAAATAAACTGTTGATCTTCAGACATACTCTGTTTCATATTAAATGTGCTTTTTAGCCTTTTAACTATTTTAAATTTTTAATAGTACGAATATATTAATTCCATTTAAATTTTATACACCAGCTATTAATTTTTTATATTTTTTTTCTAATTAATACAAATGATAACGTTAAAACAACGCTGCCTTTAAAAGAAGTTTATTTGGGCACAGCGGTTTTGTCAAGTAAGCGTTACCTTTGCAAATTGATATTTTAAGATGATGAATAAAGGATTAATTGCTTTGGCATTTGGCGGATTAGCTATTGGTATGACGGAATTTACCATGATGGGAATTTTGCAGGATATTGCTAAAGACCAGCAGATTGAAATTACGCAGGCAGCCCATTTTATTGCTTTATATGCATTAGGTGTTGTAGTTGGCGCACCTATTTTAACCATTTTTACGGGAAAGATCGCTCCTAAAAAAGTGTTGCTGCTGTTAATGTTGCTTTTTATAGTTTTTAACGGATTATTTGCCATTGCACCCGATTACAATACATTGGCAATAAGCAGGTTTATGTCGGGCTTGCCACACGGTGCCTTTTTTGGTGTAGGATCGGTAGTTGCAGCACAGTTGGTTCAAAAAGGAAAAGAAGCGCAGGCAATTGCCTTTATGTTCACGGGTATGACCATTGCAAATTTAGCAGGAGTTCCGCTTGGTACGTACATTGGGCATCATTATTCGTGGCGAATTACTTATGGAATCATTGCAGCTTTGGGATTAATCACCATTGCAAGCATTTACTTTTGGCTGCCAAATATGAACAACAAAACAAATGGCGATTTAAGACAGCAGCTTTCGTACTTTAAACAGGCGAAAGCTTGGATAATTGTCGCTGTTATTTCTATTGGAACAGGTGGTTTGTTTTCATGGATCACCTACATTTCGCCAATGGTTACAAAAGTGGGCGGTTTACAAGAAGACCGCGTTCCTTATATTATGGTTTTAGTCGGTTTGGGAATGTTCATTGGAAATATTTTAGGTGGAAAACTTGCAGATACTATTTCCCCTACAAAAGCGGCTATTGCTTGTTTTACCACTATGGCACTTACACTTGTTACGGTTTATTTTACGGCACACATAACATCGTTAGCTTATGTAATGGCATTTGTTACAGGCTTGGTTGCTTTTACTATTGGATCACCACTACAAATGATGCTGATTACATCTGCAAAAGGATCTGAAAATATAGCTGCAGCAGCCGGACAAGCGAGTTTCAACATTGGCAATACTTTAGGAGCTTATTTAGGTGGAATCCCAATCACACTTGGTTATGCTTATAATTCGCCTGTATTGGTTGGTGTGGGTATGGCGGGCATTGGTGCAATGCTTGCAACTGTTTACTTAAAAAGGTTTTTACTACGATAAATTACACTTTTTGTAGAAAAAATAACCATAATTTATATTTCTGATAAATTACACCCCCTTTAATTAGCGATATCTATGTTGTGGCACAATGCTTGGTTTATACACATTGTAACATTAAATATTAAAAAGCTATGAAAAGTATTTTAAAGATTTTCGGAATTTTATGTTTATCAATCTTTGTTTTTACAGCATGTAGTGATGATGACGATCCAGCAAACAACGATTTTTTTATTGGTAGATACAACGGTAAAGTAACATTTGCCAACGGCGATGAAAGTAAATCGAATGATAACGGACACGTACAGGTTGTAAAAGTAGGCGATAAATACAACTTCTTATTTTCGGACAGTATTCCTGATATTACCGGAATCGAAATTGAGAAAAACGAAAATTCTGCAGTGATGATTGGTTCTACCGAAACACATTACATAAGAATTACAGCAAGTAAATTAACCATTCTGTATTTAAAAGATGGTTCAACTTGGACGGCTGATGCCAACAGATAAAATTAAACATTTTTTTTTAAGAGTCATATTTTTTAATATGGCTCTTTTTTTTATATTTACTTGAATTATTAAGTTATTTTTAACACAATTTCACATAACCTAACACTTATGAAAAACAAGTATTTAGCGCTACTAACGTTAATTTCAATCCCTTCATTTGGTCAAAAGTATTCGGCTGAAGAATTTATTTCTTCGGGTATAGAACAACATAACAACAAAGCTTACGACAAAGCAATAGCAGATTTTAGTAAAGTAAATATTAGCGATCCAAAATATATTTCTGCTCAATACGAAATTATTAATTCATTACTTGCAGATAGAAAGCTGGATGAAGCTTTAAAACTATCAACACAACTTTTCGAAGAAAAAAAACATTTAGAAGCACCTTATTTATTAGCACTTCATGGAATTGTTTTAAGTGAAAATAATAAGCTAGATGAAGCAATACAAATGTTTGATTTAGGCTTAAAGAATAATCCAGAATCTACACATTTGCTACTAAATAAAGCAGTAGTTCTTTACAAACAGAAAAAAAACCAAGAAGTTTTAGATCTTTATAAAAAAATCATATCAATAGATCCTTCGCACACAAGCGTGCTATTTCATTTAGGTAATTTGGCTTTAGAAGACGGTAAAATTGTAGAAGGCAGTTTGTCGTTGATGACCTTTTTAATGCTTGATCCACTTTCATCAAACGCTATAAGCTCATTAAGTACTTTAAACAAAAAATACCACCAAAACTACAACAATAAACCAACATTAAAATATTCAGAAACGGGCGATCAATTTAAAGAACTAGAAGAACTTTTAAACGCTCAAGTTCAGTATCATACAAATTATCAATTAAAAATTGGGATTGATGATATTGTTGTAAGAAACATGCAAGCCATTATTGATTATTTTGAAACGCACGATATTAAAAACGGCTACTTTGAAAATCAATTTGGTAAACATTTCAAAGAAATTGCGTTGGCAAAACATACAAAAAACTATTTATACCTTTCACTTGGATCTATAAGTTCCAATTTTGAAAAAGAATATTCTAAAAACGATAAAGAAATTAAAAATTACGTAGATAACTTTTTAATTCCAAAAATAACAGAGAACTACTTTATTGGTTACAGAGGAAATCAAAAATATAAAGTTTTTAGAGAAAACAATGAAAAAGTTTTTTTACCCCTTAATAAAGAAAATGAATTAGAAGGAACTGGAATTGTAGAAGATTTTTTAGGCACAAAAAAGGCAGACATTACTTATAAAAACAATAATTTAAACGGTGTAAAAAATTATTACCAAACTAATGGAAACTTAAACTACTCTGAAAATTATGTAAACGGAGAAATAACTGGCGCTATAAAAAATTACGACGTAAACAAACAATTAATTTTAGATTTAAATTCTAAAAACGGAAAGGCAGACGGTAAATACACCACTTACTATCCTACATCAGGTAAAAACTGTGAAGGCACTTATGTAGATGATTCTTATAACGGACTTTCGGAATGTTTCTACGCTGACGGTACAAAAAAAATAATTGCAAATTACAAAAATGGTTTATTTAACGGCGAATACAAACGTTATAACGAAACAGGTACTTTGGTATTAGACACCAACTACACAGATAATGAAATAGATGGTAATTTTTTAGAATATTACGACAACGGCACCTTAAAATTAGAATCTAAATACATTAAAGGAAAACCTGTAACTTATACAAGCTACCATTCTAACAAAAAAATAGAAAACCAAATTACTTATAAAGATCATAAAATTGTTTCTAGTGAGCTTTTTTCTGTTGATGGAAAATTGCTTGAAAAAGAAAATTATGACGCAAAAGAGAACTTAATTTCTGAAGAAAGCTTTGATGAAAACGGACATAAGTATCAAACACACTTTTTCAAAAATGGAAAATACAGCCATTCAGAGTTTCAATTTGCGAATGCACCTGCGTTAAAAAACAAAGATAAAACGCAATACCAAAATTACAATGCATTAGGAAATCTTATTGCAGAAGGATCGTTCGAAAAAAGTAAACCGGTTGGCGAATGGAGCTATTATAATGAGTTAGGATATTTAAAAAGCAAAACAACTTTTGATAACAATGGAGATTATTTAAAAATTGAAACATTTTTAAACAACGGTCAAAGAGATTATAAAGTTTCGTACAAAGAAAATCTATACAATGGTTTGTTTGAAGATTTTTGGAACAACAAAATAAAATACACACAGTATTATGATGAAAACGGTTTAAATGGTCCGGAAATTTTGTATTATGATAATGGTAAAATCTCTACAAATTCATTCTACACTAATAATAACTTAGAAAACGAAAAGTTTAGTTACACACAAAACCAAACACTTTATCGTAAAGATATACTAAGCTCTAATTTAACTTTAGCTTCTACATTTTACTTGTTAGATACACCTTTTACTTTTGATTTTGCAGAAAAAAACGGAAAATTTACTATTAAAGAAACTACCGCAATTACTAAAACTGTTGAACTAAAAAACGGACAATTACACGGAACATCTGTAAAACAAGCGGGTAGTTTAGTATTGAACAAAGAAAACTATGTAAATAACGTATTACACGGAAAACAAATTTACAATGCCCCAACCGGCAAACTTACATATGAAGCAGATTATTTTGCAGGTAAACGCCACGGTTTTTCTAAAAAATATGATCATTTAGGCAATCTTACCAATAGTTTGCAGTTTGAATGGGGTAAAGAAAATTTTGTAAGAACGATTTTTATTCCGGGAATAAATAAAAAATCTACCGAGGTAAATTATATTAACGACCAAC
The DNA here is from genome assembly GCF_008629655.1 of Paenimyroides baculatum. Taxonomy (GTDB): domain Bacteria; phylum Bacteroidota; class Bacteroidia; order Flavobacteriales; family Flavobacteriaceae; genus Flavobacterium; species Flavobacterium baculatum. The sequence continues at coordinate 59,293 of NZ_VWSG01000001.1, read as the reverse complement.
GCCACGGAACCAACACTATTTTTGGAACAAACGGCGAAACACTTGCAATTATTCATTATTATTATGACACACCAACAAGCTATCAAACGGTAGATAAAAATGGCGAATTATCAAGCAAAACACCTTTTACTAAAGAAACTAATAAAATAGAGTCCTATTATAAAAACGGAAAAAAGGCATTAGAAATTAATTTTAAAAACTTTCTGTATAACGGCGATTATAAGTTAAATTTCGAAGACGGATCTTTAGCATACCATGTTCAATACAATTCTGGTTGGTTAAACGGCAGTCAACATATTAATTACGAAAACGGTCAGCGTTATATGCAAACGTCATTTATAAATGGCAAACAAGAAGGAAACACCATTTACTTTGATAAAAACGGCGACAAATTGATTGAAACCGAATATTCTGAAGATGAAATTCATGGAAACTATAAAATTTATGAAAACAATAAAATTAAACATAACTACACCTATGATTCAGATATTTTGGTGGCGATTTAGCTTAATAGTTTTACTGTTTTCAGGCGTTATTGGTAATGCACAACCTGTTTCAAACCCGCAACAAAAATATCCGGGACAATCAGAAATCGTAACAGATTATGTAGAACATTATCATATAGACGTCAACAAAAACAATCAATTGGTTATCTCACAAGATAACCACGAAGAGTCTATGATTATTAGTGATAAAGGTGGATTTAGCGCTGTAGAAAGCATTGTTTTTTCTGATCTTTCTCCTATAAAATCATACGAAGCTTACACGTTAAACACTATAAACGGTAGACAAAAAAAAACCGATGTTGCACATATTGCAGATAAAAAACTAGACCGCCAAAGTGTTTTTGATAGCGATGTAAAACTTAAAACCTTTAATTATGCCAACCTTACCAGCGGTAGCAAAAAAGTTTTAAAGTATAAAATTGAATTTGCCGATCCGTTTTTACTGCACAGATTTATGTTTGCAACAGGTTATGTAAACGAAAAAAGAACCTTAAAAATAAGTCACCCAGAAACAGTAAAAATAGATTATAGGTTGTTTAATATTGATAAAAACACGTTAGATATTAGTACCGAATCTAAAAAAGGAGTTACCACTACAACATTTAAAAAAGAAAACATACCCGCCATGAAAGGCGATGGAGGTTCTGCCGGAAATATGTACGAAACACCACACCTTCACTTTTGGATTTCAGAATACAAAACCAAAGATCAATTGGTACCTGTTTTAGGATCGGTTGATAAACTATATACGTATTATCACAACTTTATATCAAAAATAAACCAAAAAGAAAGTGCCGATTTAAAAGCTTTTACGGTAGATCTAACAAAAAATTGTACTACCAATGACGAGAAAATGAAAACCATTTTTAAGTGGGTTCAAAAAAACATTAAATATGTTGCGTTTGAAAGTGGCTACGAAGGTTTTATTCCTAGAGAAGCAGATAAAGTGTTTGAACGTAAATTTGGAGATTGTAAGGATATGACGAGTATAATTACCGAAATGGCTAAATATGTGAATGTACCAAACGTAAATTTCACTTGGATTGGCACACGCGAATTACCTTACACCTATCAGCAACTTCCCACGCCTGCGGTAGACAATCACATGATTGCGACATATATTAAAGACGGAAAGAAAATATACCTTGATGCTACAGATGCAAATGTACCTTTTGGCATGCCTTCTGGTTTTATTCAAGGTAAAGAAGCGCTTATTGCTCAAAACAGTTCGTACATTATAGCAACAGTACCGGAAGTTGATGCGCAGTTAAACAACATTACTGATGTAATAGATATTTCATTATCCGAACAAAAAATTATTGGAAAAGGTGTGTACGCTGCAAATGGTTTGGCAGCAACACAGTGTCGTAATGTAATTGGCGACAATGCACGCCATAGAAAAGAGTATGTTTTTTCTTTATTGGAAAAAGGAAATAACAAGTTTAAGCTTTCTGATTTTACCGAAAAAGATTTCGACAATAACGAACAACCTTACACCATTACCTATATTTTTGAATTAGATAATTACGTAGTAAGTTCTGGTGACGAAATGTATGTAAATCTTACCTTAGACAAACCTTTTCAAAACGATGCTTTTGAACCTACCCGTTCACAAACATACGATCACGAATTTTTAAGTAATCAGTCATACCGCGTTTCACTAAAAATTCCAAAAGGAACCGAAATAACATATTTACCAGAAAACGCATCTTTTTCTAACGATTTAATAGCTTTTAACTTTAGCTATTCTAAAAAAGATGCCACTATAGAATTAAATTACAATGTGCAAATAAAGCAAACACTAATTGCCCCTCAACAATTTGCTTTGTGGAACGAATCATTAAAAAAACTAAAAGAAAACTATTTAGAAACCATTATAATCAAAAAAAATGATAAAAATTAAAAGTGTACTACTAACCCTTTTCATTTCTGTAAGTGTATGGAATATGAAAGCACAGAAATTTGAGTTTAAGAACTACGAATTTTCAACAGCAGAATATAAAATAGATCCAAAATTTCAAAAAGAAGAAGAAATTATTTTAGAGCGCCACATTAAATCTGAATTTGTTTTTGAAGATGATACAGCATCGGAATACCGCCTTGTACATGAAAAAAAATTAATAAATTCTGATAATGCCATTGAACGTAACAACAAAGTTTACATTCCGGCCGGCATGAACGACAATCTTATTGCCAATAAATTACGTGTTATACTTAAAAATGGCAAAATTATAGAGTTGAAACAATCTGATATTAAAGAAGAAATTGACGAACAAAGGCAAACAAAGTATAATTATTTTGCAGTAAACGGATTAGAGAAAGGAGCAATTATAGAAAAATTTCACATTATAAAAAAAGAACCCGAAATTTCTGGTAGCTCCTTAAAATTACAAAGTAATGCTCCTGTTTTAAGAACCACAATAGAACTTATTTACCCAGAACGTTTACTGTTTAGTTCGGCATCATACAACGGATTCCCTAAAGCCGAAAGCAAACTAAAAAGCTATAAAGAAAAAAACTCACTTTTTGTAGAAGCTTTCAATATTCCGTCTATTCCTGATAACGAACGCCAAAGCAATATGCTTAAAAACAGTCAACGCTTTAGTTATAAATTAGACGAAAACATTTCTACGAATACCAAAAACATACACAATCATTCCGATTATGCTAAAAGCTTATACGAAGCTTATCACCGCGAACTTTCAAAAGCAGAAGAAAAAGCATTAGAAAATTTTATAAAGAAATTTCAAAAAACATCAGATCCACTTGCGCAAATTCAGAATATCGAAAAAAACATAAAAGAAAATATACAGTACAATCGATATTTTTCGGCAAATGAAAATTTAGCAGACATCATTAAAAACAAACAAGGAAATTTGTTCGATCTATTAAAACTATATGCTAATGCGTATAAAAAAATGAATGTTCCTTACGAAATTGTTTTTACAACAGACCGTTTCCAGAATATTTTTGATCCAAATTTTGAATCGTATCTTAATTTTAAAGAAGTACTTTTTTATTTCCCTACAGCCGATGTTTATGTAGAACCAGGAGCACCAGCCTACAGAACACCAATGTTTGATGACCAATTTGCCGGAAACCATGGCTTATTTGTAAAAACGAAAACCTTTGGTGGTATTAAAGTTCCCGTTTCAGAAATAAAAACAATTGAATTCCCTAAAAATCAAAGCATGTCTGTTATGGATATTCATGTTGATTTTTCTAACAGCGTTACAGATCCTGCGTTAGCATCAAAAATTAAATTCAATGGTTATGAATCATTAAATTTTCAACCAGCAAAAGATTTTTCTGATCCTACGGAATATCAAGAGATGTTAACTTTTATAGCGAAAAATTATATATTTGAATCAGAAATTGCATCGGTAGAAGCTAAAAACGAAGGTTTAGAATTTGTAGGAAAAGAACATTTTGTGATAGATGTTAAAGCCAATGCAAAAGATTTAATTACCAAAGCCGGAAACAATTATATATTTAAAGTGGGTGAAGTAATTGGTAAACAAATGGAAATGTACGAAGAAAAAGAACGTGTTTTACCTATAGAAATAGACAATCCACATTCTTATGACAGAACCATTACATTAACGCTTCCTGCAGATTATAAGATTAAAAACCCAGAAGTTTTTAATATGAATCAATCGTTAACCTATCAAGGAAAAGTTGTTGCCGATTTCATATCATCTTACGAAATTAAAGGCAACCAGTTAATTGTAAAAAATACCGAACATTATGAATTTGTAGAACTGCCAGCAAGCGTGTATCCACAATATCAAAAGATTATAAACGCAGCTGCAGATTTCAACAAACTGTCTGTGATATTAGAAAAGAAATAATATAAAAAAACCAACCTTAACGGTTGGTTTTTTTATGTTTCTATATTAATCTTGATCGATTTTAGTAATCGCTTTTCAAAATCGGAAATAATTTTTTCAGCCCAAAAATTCGCATACAAATTCATTTTAGAATTCAATCTGTAATCACAAGACAAAATTACTTTTGCTTTATTCGTATCTATTTCGATTAAACTATAACTTATTTTTCCAAATTTGAAATAATCGCTCTGTACCAAATGAATATCTGTTGGCTGATTTCTTAATTGCGATTTATCTAAATGAATTTGAAAACTTACAAATTCATTTTCTTTCAACGTATCAACACTTTCATATAACTCAAAATCGTCCGTAAAATATCCAATTCTATATCGATTTTCGCCATCGCTATACATTTTGGAATTCAATGGTTTTGGAATTCCTACTATTTGAAAGAAACCATTTCCATACTGTTTTTCATTTATGGTTTGAACTTCAAGCAAATTTGGAAAAATCTCTGATTTGTTTTTGTTGATAATTATCGAATGCTCAACCTTAAATTCTTCTGATTTATTTGGAATAATATTTTCAATAGGATTCAATATCAATGGTAATAAAAAGATCGAATAAATCTTTTTGTTAATCATTTTATCCTTCATATAAGTACCCAACAGAATACCAATTACTCCTGCCGCTATAAAAAAGGGAATACCAATTATAAACAAACAAAAAACATCTTCAAGACCAGTAACCAATGTAATAATCAAGAACAAAAAGATAGTTAAAACAGGATACAAAAATAATTTTAGTGGCGATAAATAAATTTTGCTAGACGAAAACATAATGGGAAATAATCCTATAAGCGCAGGAATAACCCAAATAAAAGTTATGCTGTAAACATTATAAAATCCGTCTAAATATTCCACATCAGAAATTAATCTGAAAACAAGCCCATAAATTATTCCCAATATAAAACCGAGATATTGAGTATTTGATTTAATTTTCATCTTGAGCAATCTACTTCCTATTCAAATTTCTACCTAAAGCAAAACAAGTTATTACAAATGTAAGTATTGCAGGTATTACCCATTCCAAATTAAATCGAGCAAAAGGCATCATATTTAAAAGTTGTGTGAAAGTTTCTTCATTAGGAAACCAACCTGCAAGCACTCGTAAAGACGATATAACCATGGTTACAATCAACGTTATAAAATAAGGTTTCTGATTTTGGATGGTTCTTCCGAATAACAGAACCGAAAGTATAAGCACTAAAGTTACCGGATAAATAAAGTTTAACAAAGCAGCAGCATATTCAATAATACCATCAACCCCTGTAATTGCTAATAAGGTTGATACAAGCGTTATTGATATTACACCTTCGATATATCCTAGTTTGCCTTTGGTCAATCGTTCAAAAAAGTTTGCAGAACCTGCGGTTAATGCAATTGCTGTTGTGATACACGCCAAAATCATTAAGATCGATATTAAATAAACTCCGTTCGATCCAAAATACTGTGTGGCAAGGTAGATCAATAAAGAAGACCTTGTAGTGTTTGCAGCATCAACTGTAGCATGTGCACCCAGATAAAACAAACCGCCGTAAACCAACAACATACAGATCGCTGCCAATATTGCCGATTTTACAACCACTTCAATTTTATCTTTTACATGCGTATAACTTTTACGATTGGCACCTGCTATCAATAAAACTGCGAAAATTAATCCTGCCAAAACATCCATTGTCTGATAGCCTTCTTGAAAACCAACGTAAAAACGGTCTTCAATAATTGTTGGATCAATGTTTACAGTCGATCCCATAAACAAACCCGGGACAATTAACAAGGCTAGGAAGAAAAGCAAAATCGGAGCGAAAATTTTTCCTAAAATTCCGGTAATTCTATTTAAAGAAAACGACGCACCCATTACAGCTCCAAAAAACAATACACACACCCAAACCGGCTGTGCATCTGGGATTATCGGCTTAATGGCAACTTCAAAAACCGATGCGCCCGAACGAGGCAAGGCAATTAGCGGACCAATACATAAAACGTTTATTGTTGATAAAATATAAGCCAGTTTTACGTTGGCACGCGAACCTAAATCGGTAAAATAATTACCCGAAACGGCTACTGCAAAAATTGCCAAAACGGGAGCTAAAATAGCGGTTAACGAAAAACCTGCAAACGTAGCCGTCCAATCTGTACGGGTTTGCAAACCTAAATAGGCAGGTAACAGTAAATTTCCTGCACCAAAAAACATAGCAAATAATGCCATTCCTAAAAAAAGAATGGTTTTACGTTTTCTTATATCCATGAATTTTTAAATTAATTTTCATTTTTTATCAAACATAATCATTTTTTTTAACAAAACCTTAAGTATTCTATCATAAAACACAATTTTTTAATAGAAATAAAACGTTTTGTTCTTTTTAAACAATTATTACTTTCTTCCGAATGTAAATCATAACCATCTGTATTATAACAATTTGTGATATTAAGCAATTTAATATAACATCAAGCGTTGTAGAATATTACAAGGAAACCCGCAAAGTATTGTTGTAAGTGAAAAATCTTATAAGTAAAGAATGCGAGATTTCTAGTAAATCTTATTTTTTTTGAAATGGAATGTATCTTTTTATGTAAATATTTAATCAATACCTTTAATTAAATATAAAAAAATGTATAATTATGATTAAAAATGAAATCCATCAAAAATTTGACGAAATGTTTGCACCTGTTCAAAGGAGAATAAAAGGTCTGTCTGGTATTGAATCATTTTCAGAAAAAAATGAATTACTTCATAAATTTATTACAAGTCCTGAATTTGAAAAATTTAAAAACGAATACACCTCGAAATATCCTGAAAATTCGCCTGAAAGTATAGAAGTTGTAGAAGCTATTTGTGAAATTCACAATAAAGCAATCAATGATTCGCTCTCATAAAAAGCCACACAGTTTAGAATTGGTTTTTTACATTTAAATTGGAATTGCAATTAAGCAAGCTGTTCGAACAAATTTATTTACATTTGCACAAACAATTTTTTTTTAGAAAAATGTACAGAAGTCACAATTGCGGCGAACTACGTTTAGCCGATGTAAATAAAGAAATTACGCTTGCGGGATGGGTTCAAAAATCTCGTGATAAAGGTTTTATGATTTGGGTTGATTTACGCGACCGTTACGGAATTACCCAGTTAATTTTTGATGAATCACGCACCGAAGAAACCGTTATGCAGCTTGCAAAATCGTTAGGTCGTGAGTTTGTTATTCAGGTTAAAGGAACGGTGATTGAGCGTGAATCTAAAAACGCAAATATCCCGACTGGTGAAATTGAAGTTTTGGTGAAGGAATTTAAGGTTTTAAACGAATCGCAGCTTCCGCCTTTTACCATTGAAGACGAAACCGACGGTGGTGAAGACATTCGTATGAAATACCGTTATTTGGATATTCGTCGTAATCCGGTTAAAAACAGCTTGTTGTTCCGCCATAAAGTAACACAAGAGGTTCGTAATTACTTATCGAATTTAGATTTCTGCGAGGTTGAAACGCCTTATTTAATAAAATCTACACCAGAAGGTGCACGCGATTTCGTTGTACCTTCACGTATGAATCCGGGTCAGTTTTACGCTTTGCCACAATCACCACAAACATTCAAACAATTGTTGATGGTGGGTGGAATGGATAAATATTTTCAAATTGTGAAATGTTTCCGTGATGAAGATTTACGTGCCGACCGTCAGCCTGAATTTACACAGATCGATTGTGAAATGTCGTTTATCGAACAAGAAGATATTTTAAATGTTTTTGAAGGATTAACGCGTCATTTATTAAAGAACATTCACAACATAGAAATAGAAAAATTCCCACGTATGACGTTTGATGAAGCGATGAAAACATACGGTAACGACAAACCGGATATTCGTTTCGGAATGAAGTTTGGCGAATTGAACGCTGTTGCACAACACAAAGAATTCCCTGTTTTCAATTCGGCAGAATTAGTAGTTGGAATTGCCGTTCCGGGAGCTGCATCATATACTCGCAAAGAAATTGATGCGTTGATTGACTGGGTGAAACGTCCGCAGGTTGGTGCATTAGGAATGGTGTATGTAAAATGCGAAGCAAACAATCAGTACAAATCATCGGTAGATAAATTTTACGATCAGGAAGATTTAGCGAAATGGGCTGAAGTTACCGGAGCTAAAGAAGGCGATTTAATTTTGGTATTATCGGGAGCTGCAAACAAAACACGCAGCCAGTTATCGGCATTGCGTATGGAATTAGGAAACCGAATGGGCTTTCGTAAACCAAACGAATTTGCCCCTTTATGGGTTGTCGATTTTCCGTTGTTGGAATGGGACGAAGATTCGGAACGTTTTCATGCAATGCACCATCCGTTTACATCACCAAAACCAGAAGATATGCACTTGTTAGATACCGATCCGGGTAAAGTTCGTGCAAACGCTTACGATTTGGTATTAAACGGTAATGAAATTGGCGGTGGATCGATCCGTATTCACGACAAAGACATGCAGGCTTTAATGTTTAAACATTTAGGTTTTACTACAGAACAAGCACAAGAGCAATTTGGCTTTTTAATGAATGCTTTCCAGTTTGGCGCACCACCACATGGCGGTTTGGCTTTTGGATTGGATCGTTTAACAGCGATTTTAGGCGGACAAGAAACCATTCGCGATTTTATTGCATTCCCTAAAAACAATTCGGGCAGAGATGTTATGATTGATGCACCTGCAACTATTGATAACGCTCAATTAGATGAATTATCAATTATGCTGAATGTAAAGGCATAGTTTTTAAGTTCTAAATATAAAAACGTCCATTGATTAATTTCAATGGACGTTTTTGATTTAAGAGATAATATTGTATTTTACAATTTAATAAAAAATACAGCCAATAAATTCAATATAAAAACAAACATTATGAACAATATAGATTTAAAAATTTATGTCGATAATGCAATGAAAACGCTTACCGCTTTATCTATTGATTTTATTACAATAATTAAAAATATTGAAGCAAATCAAAAAGACGCAAACTTCATTAGATCAAAACTCAATAGTTCACAATTGTCTTTTAGAGAATCTATATTTATAGATAATATTCTAATCGAGTATTTAGGAACTAATATTTCAAGCGTTATTGATTCAAAGCAATTTGATAATAAACGTAGGAAAGATAGAGAAATTTCGGATTATGATGTCTTAAAATTAGCTACCAGAATAAGTGGTAAAGAGAAAATTCTAAATGCTAAACAATTTAGTATTACTAAAATTAGAGAAATTCATAAAAAAATAGATTATAACAAATTAGTTGAAATTAAAAAAATCCGTGACCAGCATTATTCACATATTGATAGAAAAAGGAAAGATGGCACTGATATACTCGTTAAAGATATTGTAGACATAACTAGTTTATTTTTGAAAATGTTTGATGAAATATATAAAGCAATTAAAGGAAAATCAATTTATGATTTCCCTGTAGATTATCAATTGTTTGACTTAAAATTAAAATCTTTTAAATATGATATGATGATGAAATATTTAAGCGAGTCAAAAAATCCAGAATTAAACATCTTAAAATCTATGGATCAATATGATACCTTTGAAGATTCTTATAAAAATTTATTCAGCAAATAGTTAAAAACAAAATCCCTCACAACTGAAGGATTTATTTGCAGAGAGAAAGGGATTCGAACCCTCGATGCAGTTACCCACATACAAACTTTCCAGGCTTGCTCCTTCAACCACTCGGACACCTCTCTGTTTAGGATCGTAAATTTACAGTAAAGTTGATCTTGAAAAAAGTTTTAAGGCTTTTTAAATCCTTGCTTTAATATTTTTGAGACTACGTTTTTATAGAAGATGTCATTAAACTGATTGCCATACTTTTCACTAAATTCCTTTTCTTTTTTAACAAAATTTTCTTCGCGTTCTTTAATAGCATCGTGTAATGTATTTCTCTTATTATACATTGTTATGGCTTGTTCTGTTGTTTCAAACTTTGTTTTGCTTATATTTTCTTTAATCCAAGTTTCAAAATCGTTGTTTGAAAGTGTTTCATTTTCTTCTTTCAGCAAAGCAGTGAATTGCCTTTTAATCACACTGTACTCCATATATTCGTTAGATCCATAAAAAGCAGCGGCGGCAGTTTCAAACGCAACATATTCTTTATCATCTAAAATATTCTTAACCTTTTTAGGTACTATAGCTTTTTTCTCTGCAATAAAATCCACAGGTAACATATCTGCAGTTTTTAAGTCGGCAAAAAATCCGCTAAAATATACATCATTCGGGTTTAGTAAATGTCCGCCTTTTTGGACAAGAACACATTTTTGTTGAAAATACAATTGAGATTGCTCTTTAGTTTCTCTGTTGAAAACTACAAACGGCACTTCGATTTCGGTAGTATCCTTTTTCAATTTGGAATTTAGATTACCGCCTTTTATAACTACACCTGATGAATCGGGTCTTTTACGAGTAGGCATTTTTATTATACAAAGTTTATAACCATCGCTTTCAGGTTCTACTTTAAAATATTCTTCTACATTAACGCCCAAACCATTAACTGCAAGCATATAATCAGAATTTTCAAGATTTTCAGTAATTAAATCACTAAAAAAAGCAACGCTTGAATTGTTAAAGGTTTCTGCTCGGTTAGCTATTGTCTTTCTATTAGGTGTTCCATTTTCATTGAACAAAGAATATCCAAAATAATTACTGTTCATGTAATTTTTAGGATCTAACGTTTGATAATTGAACTGTACCTGAAATGATTCTAAGTGAAATTTTATGGTATATCCCAGATTTTCATTGCTGATAATGATCGGTTTATCTGAATGTGCGAATAACTGATTGGTTTTTGTATCGAAATAAAAAACTAAATCATTCTCGTTTAAAATTTTTGTTCGTTTGGCATTTTTGGTATTTCCTATGAAAAAGTGCTTAAAAGCTTTGAGCATCTGCTTTCGTGTAAAAACATTTTTATCGATCACCAGCTCATCTAAAATGGTTTCTTCGGGTTTCAGTCGGATCTTTAAATCAGTAGTTGCATCGGGGTTCGACACAAGGAAATATTCGTATCCAAAAGCACTTACAACCAATTGGTTTTTATTGTTTGCCAGAATATTTATTTGGAAATTTCCTTTGGCATCAGTTTCGGTTGATATAGTTGTATTATCTAAAAAAACCGACGCTGCTTCTACAGGCTTGCCGTTTTCTGCACTTACAACAACTCCTTTAATTGTTTGTGCGTTTGTAAATACACTTAAAAAACAAAATATCAATATGTAAAAATGCCTCATAATTAAAAACTTAACTTCTTAAAAACAAAAAACTACCTTAGAATATTCTAAGATAGCTTTTTTAGAAAGATTAACTCAAATCGATCTTATTTTTTTACGAATTTTAATGTAGCCGAACCTTTTAAAGTTTCAACTTTTAAAATATAAACACCTGCTTTTAATGCAGAAACATTAAGTGTTTGTGTGCTTGCCTGTAGTACTTTTTGCCCTGCAATATTATAAGCTATCACATTTGTAATAGTTTCGGCTGTTTGAATATTTAATATATCTGACGCTGGGTTTGGATAAACGCTTGCCTGAATAGTATTATGAGATGGATTAGAACTTGCTACTTTTTCGTTGATTACACCTACTGCCTGTAAATCGAATCCCCCAGAAGCAAACGGCGTTGGATATGAATCGTTTATTAAATTACCAAAACTATCTAACGTTCCGTATTGCGGATCTATTGTTCCAACAACATCAATTACTTTAACGTGTGTAATATTCTGTTTATCTAATAAAGGGTTTGCGGTAATTTCACTTAAATCGAACGGAGTGCCGTAAGTTCCGGCATATTTTCCTGCAATGTTGTTTAGATTCTCTGCTAATGGAGTTCCGAATGAACCAACCTGTGTAGCCGTTTGTGTTAAACTGTGCGTTGGAAAACCAAAAAAGTTAATTCCGTCTGAACTTACCTCAACAACTGCCAGTTCAAGAAAAGAAGTTCCTCCATTTTCAAAAACCGCAAAGTCGAATCCAGGGCCATCGTAAATAGGTTTAGCAAAAGTAAGTACTGCTGTACCTTTATCGCCCAAACTTACAATAGGTCCCGTTGGCGCGCCCAAAGCATCGTTTGGATTTCCTATAGAAACAACTCCCAAACTTGGGTTTGCAATATTCATGTAGCCTCTTTCAACAGTAATTCCAGTAGCCCATGCAACATAAGCAGTTGAATCTTTATGAATGGCGGTGGTTCCTGCAACACCTGCCTGCGGCGGATAAGAAGTTTGTGCAAAAATAATCTGCGTAAAAAACAGTAAGAATAACAAAGTAATTCTTTTCATAATATAGAAAATTTAAAGTTTTGTTCCCGAAACTTTATAGGAATATATTGTTATGAAAAGATTTTTTAAGAAGATTTCCCTAACACTTTTATTCCCGAAAGTTAAAAAATGATCAGGCAGGTCTCCTGGCTTGCATCTTATTGTAGGTCTTCCCAGAAAAAAATCCAGTGACGTTTTTAATTTACAATAAGTATGGTAGCATACAGTTGCGGGTACAGCTCAAGATTCGATGATATCTTACTTGATTCCCTTTTAAAGAACATGACGAATGTTCTACCAAAATCGGCACGAAGGTACAAAATTTATTCTAATGCTAAACGAATGGGAATACGAAAGCGGATACGTTCTGGTTTTCCATCAATCAAGATAGGTTTTAACCGTAATTTTCTTACAACGCGAATAGCTTCTAAATCGCATTCTCTGCAAACTCCTTTGTAAATAGTTGCTTCTTGCACCGTTCCGTCTTTTTCAACTACGAAATTAACAGAAATGGTTCCGCTAATTTCATTTTCGACAGCTTCGTCTGGGAAACTATAATTTTCGGCAACAAAGTGGTGTATGCTTTTGCCCGTAAGTGTGATATAATCTGATGCATTTCCATTTAAAATGCTGTCGTTTGCCGAATTACTCGCACGTGATTCATCAACGCCTTTTACATCTGGAGTAGGAATATTTTGAGAAAATCCTGCCCAGGAAAATCCAATTATAAAGAGTGTAACAATTTTTTTCATAAATTAAATATACTAAAAAAGATGCCTTTTTAGACATCTTTAGAACTTATTCTACAACAAACTCCACATTTTCGATTAACGAAGTTGAAGGTGCTTTAAACGACAATTTTATTTTTGTCTGTTTATCAGAATGATCTACCTTCAAAGTTCCTTGTGTTATTTTGTAGTAACCTGCTTCGCCTTTACAGTAGCAATGTTTTCCATAAACCAGTTTTACATCTTGCAAAGCGGTATCTTTATATTCTTTTTTAAATGCTTTTGCAGGAATTTCCAAGAACAATTCTTCTTTGTAAAAATCGTCAGCATAATTTTCTTTAGCCTTGTTTCTGTCGAAACTGTACTGCACTAAAACCGTTTCAGGATTATAGATTGTTTGCGGATACAATTGTTCAAAACCGTTTAAGTTTAAAGCCTTTTCAGACTCGCGGGTAGCTGTTACTTTTCCGTTTTCTGGTGCAACAGAAACCATTGTTACCTTTTTGCCTAACCAATTGGTAGATTCAACACCTTTTGTGGTTGAACAGCTTATTGCTACAGCCGAGAAAGCCAATAGCGCAATCATTTTTTTCATATATTTATTTACCGTTATAATTATTCATTGCATTGTTTAAACCAGCCAAAGCAAATTCTTTTACCGCTTTGGAAACCATGTTTAAACGTTCTTTTAAAGCCGTAGTTTCTTCATCGCTCCAATCGCCCAAAACATAATCAACTTGTTGCCCTTTTTTAAACTCGTCTGATATTCCGAAACGCAAACGCGGATATTCTGAACTATTTAAAATCAGCTGGATATTCTTCAAACCATTATGTCCGCCGTCTGATCCTTTTGGTTTAATTCGGATCGATCCGAAAGGTAAATTTAAATCATCTGTAATAATTAAAATGTTTTCTTTGGCAATTTTTTCTTTATCCATCCAATATTGTACAGCCTTACCCGATAAATTCATGTAAGTATTTGGTTTTAAAAGAAGTAATACTTTGTTTTTTACTTTTATCTGGGTTAACGATCCCAATTTCACTGTTTCAAAAGTTGCACCAGCTTCATTCGCCATAAAATCAACCGCTTTAAAGCCAATATTGTGGCGCGTGTTTACATATTCGGCTCCAATGTTTCCTAATCCAACAATTAAATATTTAGTCATAATGTCTGTGTTTGCTTGCGCGCGCGGCTTTGTAAACCACTTTGTTAAAAAATTCATTGCAAATGTATTAACTAATGGGTAATTTAGAACAAAACAACGCAATTTATGGATCACGTACAAATAATTTGGGAATTTGTAAAAGAATGGTATTGGATTCCTTTAACGCTGATAAATACCACCGCTTTTATTACCATTTTAGTTGAAAACGGCAAGCCCGAAAAAACCATTGCCTGGTTAATGGTTATTGTGTTCCTACCCTTTTTTGGAGTTGGTTTGTATTATTTTTTCGGACAGAAATTTCAAAAAGAAAAATATTTTAAAAAGTTAGACAACCGCTACAAAGTTAAATTAGAAGAACGTTGGAACGATTTAAAACCTTTTATAAGCAACGAAATTAAGCTTACCGAAACATACGACGATCATTTAAACGATGTTTTTGAATATCTGGCGCATACACAAACATCAATTCCTACATCAAACAACAGCGTGGAACTTTTAATTAATGGCGAAGAAAAATTTGCTTTGTTGCTGGAAGATCTTAAAAAAGCAAAACACCACATTCATATTGAATATTACATTTTTGATGAAGATGAAATTGGATCGCAGATTTTAGCCATTTTGATTGATAAAGCAAAACAAGGCATTGAAGTCCGTTTGATTATTGATGATTTTGGATCATCGCCTTTTGCAAAACGCAAAGCATATTATGAAAATTTAGGCATTCAGTTTGAAATTTTCCTGCCCGTGCGTTTTTCATCACTCGCAAACAGCAATTACCGCAACCATAGAAAAATTATTATTATTGATGGATTTATCGGTTATGTTGGCGGTATTAATGTATCGGACAAATACATCAATCCTAATAAATTCAACTTGTATTGGCGCGATACGGCGATTAGAATTCATGGCGATGCCACCAAAATGTTACAGGCACAGTTTTGGTTGCACTGGCAAAGTATATCGGCAAATTCGTTTACATTGAATTATAACTATCTGCCGGAAATGCAAACAGTTTTTGAAAAGAAATTACCAATGACTTTTGCTTTTTCATCGCCCGGAAATACGCCGCCGTATGTTATGGAATCGATGATTTTGAGTATTTCGGCAGCACAAAAAAGCATTCAGTTGTGTACGCCTTATTTTATTCCGACAGATTCTTTTAAAACTGCTTTGCTGATCGCTGTTTCAAAAGGTGTCGCTGTTTCGCTGATGCTTCCATCGAAAGGCGATTCTTCGGTTGTTCAGGCAGCATCGTTATCATTCTTAAAACCATTTATGGAACGCGGAATGAATGTTTTTTTGTACGAAAAAGGATTTATGCATGCAAAAACAATCTGCATTGACGGATTATTGAGCTACATTGGAACCACCAATTTAGACTCGAGAAGTTTTTTGATAAATTTTGAACTTTCGGCAGTTGTTTTAGATGAAAACATTGCCCAACAATTAACCGAGCAGTTTGAAAAAGATACTTTGGTAAGCAAATTTTTCACAGCAGATTTATGGAAAAACGAGAAGTGGTATTACAAAGCATTTGCATCAATCTGCAGATTGTTGGCGCCTTTGTTGTAAAATATTTTTACCAATATTTTAAATTAATCCCTTGATGAATTTCTTCCCAACAAAAAAATACACTTTTTCTCTGATTGATACAGATGATAAATCTATTGAAAGACTAAAAAGAAGAACCTATAATTCAGATAGCCTTATATCAAAAACTACAGATAAATCTTTTATAGGAATAATTAATGTAAATGATTTTAAGGTTATTTCCTCTGAAAGAGGAATTGGGGCATTCTGCGTTCTTGATGGTGAAATTAAAAATCAAAAAGGTGAAGTCGACATCTACATTAACAAGCCTTTTAAATATTTATTTTCAATTATTCTATTATTTCCATTGATAGCTTTAATTGGAATTTCTGCAACTGAAGGAATATCTTTAAGTATTTTATTTCTATGTCTCTTGCAATTTGCATTTATTAGATTTGCCTTTATAGGCTTATTCTTCTATATTTTATCAAAAAGAGCTGTAAATAAACTTGCCGACGTTCTAGATACGAAGGCAATATCATTAGTTTAAATCACAAAAGTTTTTCAATCCGCATTCCTGCAATCTGCTGCATTCCGGTTGGTTTGGTTACATGATCGTATTTCGGACTTTTATTGATATCGATATTCGATGTCGGAAGAATTTTAACCCAGAGTGAAATTTCATCATTTTTTTGCAATTGAACTTCGATTGGTGCAATTAAAAGTCCGGCGGCAACATCAAAATTCCCAAAACTGAATCGAAATTCGGTTTTACCAAGAATTTCTTCGGTTGGTGACTGCGGATTTTTAATCAGATACAACTCCATGTGGATACTGTCTTTAGACGAACTGCCCATTACGCCCGGATTGATGTTTGCAAAGGCTGAAACTTCAAACGTGCCCGATGACGAAATGGTTATTTTATCGTTTAAAAACTGTGTGATTTTATTGTAAACTACATCAACCGGTTCAAACTTTAACTGCTGCATAACTGACGGTGTATTTTCCAAATGAATACTTCGGATGCTTCGAATATAAAACGATTTTTCTTGTGCAGATCCGCCAAATCCAACCAACAAAATTAGAACCTTAATAATATCTTTGAAATCCATCTTGATCGCTGATTAATTTTATGTTCATAGAAAACGACGTACAGTTCTTGTTTTTACGGTTACAGCCAATTTCGCAACTTAACAGCACATTTCCCAACAAACCGGCGCTAATAGCAGGTGCTACAACCGCATCTTTTTGCAGATAAACTATGGTTGCATACACTTCAATCCTCGAAAACTCATCCTGATTTTTCTGATCGAACGATTTCCTTGTTGCCGCCACATACTGCTCTACCCCTTCTGCAATTTGAACAACGCCAAAATTCACTCCGCCTCTGTTAAACTTTATGACACTTGTGTTTGGATTAAAATGGAACGATGCCGAAATTTCGTAATAGCCGTTTTCGGGAATCGTTAGTTTTTGCGTTGTTTCATCGATCACAAATAAGGTGTTGGATACAATTTCCTGCTTATCCATTTTTATGTAGTAAAATGTTTTATCGGTTCCCGGACGCAGGTTAAAAAACTGCTGCTTATGGGTTTTGTAGCTGAACGATTCTTGCGAGAAGCCCATTAACGGAAAAAGCATCAAAAACAAAAAAAATCTCATGCTGTTTTCTTTCAAAGATACAAAAATTAAAAAACTCCTTTATTTCTGTCAAGACCTCACAGGTTTTAAAAACCTGTGAGGTCTGATAATTAAAAACTAATGCAGCTAAAATTAGCTGCATTAATCACTTTATATAAATAGAAAAAATTACTCTACACCGCCACCCATTGCTTTGTACAACTGTATGTTGGCATTCCATAAATTATACTGCGTGGTAATAATGTTCAACTGGGCGTTTAATTCGCTTTCTGTTGCCGTTAAAACCTCCAAATAATTTGCCATCCCATTGTTTAACAATTCTTGCGAATAGCTAACCGCAGATGTATAAGCTTCGGCTTCTTGCTGTTTTAAAATCAGTTTCTTTTTGTTGATGTCGATGGCATACAACGCATCAGAAATTTCTTTGCTGGCATTTAAAACACTCTGTTTATAATTTAAAAAAGCTTTTTCCTGATTAGACAAGCTGATTTCATATTGCGTACGAATTTGTCTGCCGTTTAAAACAGGTTGAGCAATTCCGGCTACAATGCTAGCAAAAAACGACGTTGGATCGAACAATTTTTCAAATTCAACCGATTGTAATCCGCCGCTTGCCGTTAATTTTAATGTAGGATAAAAACTTGCTTTGGCAACATTTGTCAATTCAAAAGCGTTTCTAAAACCTAATTCAGCAGCCTGAATATCTGGTCTGTTGTTTAATGTTTCAATCGACACACCTTCTTCTGTATCAACATTCAACTGCAAATCGGTAAAAGATGATCGCTCAATTTCTTTAGGAAACATTCCTTCTAAAATACTTAACGAATTTTCCTGAATTTTGATGTTATTTTCAATATCCAACAACAAAGCCTGTGCACTTAAAACCTGTGCTTCGGTTTGCTTAACGGCAACTTCGGTAACACGTCCGGCATCTTTCAATGCTTTATTGGTTTCTAAACTTTTACCTCGGTTTTCAATTGTTTTCAAGGCAACTTTCTTTTGGGCATCTAACGCTAATAAATTATAGTAGTTTGATGCTACCATTGAAATCAGTTCTGTTTTTACTGCCTGATGTGCCGCAACTGTTTGCAAGTATGTAGCTTCGGCTGCCAGTTTTTTGCTGGTGATTTTTCCCCAGATATCGGCTTCCCAACCTAAAGTTCCGGTGATATCAAACTGATCTAATCGTTGGCGCTGACCTAAAATTCGACCAAACTGTGTATTGATCGAGTTTACTGAATGCGTATAATTTGTACCTATTGAAAATGTTGGCAAATGTCCCATTCTACCTTGCGAAAGATACGATTGCGCCTGATTGATGTTTTCTAACGCCACACGAATATCCAGGTTATTATCTAACGCGGTTTGAATGTGCTGTTGCAAAGCGACATCGGTAAAAACCTGCTGCCAAGGCAATACATTTTGTACGGCACTGTCTTTAACAACATCGTTTGTATTAAACGATGCATGTTCCCAAGCATTTGGTTTTTGATAATCTTTTGTAGCAATACATGATTGTAACGAAACAGCTGTAATTGCCACAAAGGCTGTTTTATATATAATTCTCATAATTATTCTTGAATTGCTTTTTGATCGAATATTACCGGTTTGATTTTTTCTTGTAATGCTTGGAAAATCACAAACAATACAGGAATTACAAACACTCCTAAAATGGTTCCGATTAACAAACCAAACGCTGCACCCGTACCAATTGATCTGTTACCAATGTATCCAACACCGCCTGCGAAAACCAATGGCATTAATCCTAAAATAAAGGCAAACGATGTCATTAAGATTGGACGTAAACGTGCTTTTGCTCCATCAATTGCTGCCTGAACAATGGTTTCGCCGTGTTTTCTTCGCTGCAATGCAAATTCCACAATTAAAATGGCATTCTTGGCGAGCAGTCCCACGAGCATTACCAGCGCAATTTGGAAATAGATGTTATTCTCTAATCCTGCGACTTTTTGCGATAAGAAAGCACCCATGATACCTGTTGGCAACGATAAAATTACTGCGAATGGCAACATATAACTTTCGTACTGTGCTGCTAAAATGAAATAAACAAACACGATACACAAGGCAAAAATTAAGATGGTTTGCGAACCTGCGTTGATTTCTTCACGAGTTAACCCAGTAAAATCAACACCATAATTTGTAGATAATGTTTGTTGTGCAACTTCTTGTACCGCTTTAATAGCATCACCCGAAGAATAGCCCGGTTTTGGAGCTCCCGAAACGTTTGCCGATGTAAATAAGTTGAAACGGTTAACAGATTGTGGTCCGTACACTTTTTCTAACGTTACAAACTGACTTAACGGTGCCATTGCGCCAGTTGATGTACGAACGAACATTCCGTTTAAGCTCGAAATATTTTTACGATCGCCCGGTAAAGCCTGTAACATTACACGGTATTGTTTACCAAAACGCGTAAAATCGCTTACGTAATTACCACCAATGTATCCTTGCAAAGCAGAAAATATGTTACTTACCGATACACCCGATTGTTTTGCACGAACAATATCCAAATTAATTTCGTACTGTGCGTAATTGGTGTTGAATGGCGTTTGCGCATACATAATTTCCGGACGCTGCATTAATGCAGCGATGTATTCCTGCGTTTTTTTGTCGAATTCTTTTAGATCTCCACCTGATTTGTCTAACAGTTTCAATTCAAATCCACCCGAAAAACCAAATCCCGGAATACTTGGCGGTTGAAAGAAAATCATTTTAGCTTCAGGGAAATTTTTACCGGCTAAACCAAAAAGTTGTCCAATGGCTGCGTCGGTTGATGTTTCTGCTGTTTTACGTTCAGAGAAAGGTTTCATTTTAATCATAAGGAAACCGTAGTTAGATCCTGATCCGGAAATAATGCTTCGACCCGAAATAACCGTTACCGATTCTACTCCAGGAATTTTTTCTGCCTGTTTAGAAAATTCTTTTTCCAGTTTATACACACGGTCAACAGAAGCACCTGCTGGTAATTCTACGTTACCCATGATGAATCCACGGTCTTCACTCGGCACAAAACCTGCCGGCATTGTTTTATTTACTAGATATGTTCCGCCTAAACAAGCCAATAAAATTGCAAACGATACCCATTTATGCTTGAATAAAAACTTGAACGATCTACCGTATTTATTAGTCATTGCATTGAACGAATTGTTGAATGCATCGAAAAAGCGTTGAATAAAATTACGTTTTTTACCATGTGCAGCATCGTGCTGTTTAAGGAACAACGCACACAAAGCCGGACTTAACGTTAACGCGTTTACTGCCGATATCGCAATTGCAACGATTAGCGTTACACCAAACTGTTTATAGAAAACTCCGGTTGGTCCGCTAATGAATGTTACAGGAATAAACACAGCACACATTACCAAAGTAATCGAAACAATGGCACCAGAGATTTCGCTCATGGCGTTGTTTGTTGCTGTGTGGGCATCCTGACCGGTTTCTTCCATTTTTGCGTGCACGGCTTCCACTACCACAATGGCATCATCTACCACAATACCAATTGCGAGTACAAGCGCGAACAAGGTTAAAAGGTTTAAA
This sequence comes from Paenimyroides baculatum, assembly GCF_008629655.1. Classification (GTDB taxonomy): domain Bacteria; phylum Bacteroidota; class Bacteroidia; order Flavobacteriales; family Flavobacteriaceae; genus Flavobacterium; species Flavobacterium baculatum. Next base: position 37,998 of record NZ_VWSG01000001.1, on the reverse strand, counting down.
GAGTATCCGAATAAATTCAAGAAGAAAAATGTTCCGATGATCGATACCGGCACCGCAATTAACGGTACTAAGGTTGATCTGAAATCTTGTAAAAAGATATAAACCACCAAGAAAACCAAGATAAAAGCTTCAATTAAAGTAGTTACAACTTTATCGATCGAAGCATCTAAAAATTCGTTAGAATCCAGGTTGATTTTATACTTAATACCTTCAGGTAAATTTTTCTCGATGATGTTTAATTCCTTCTTAATATCGTTGATGATATCTTGCGCGTTTGATCCCGGCGTTTGATAAATTGCCATTGCTACCGCAGGATTTCCGTTTAATTCTGAATATCCACCATAGGTTTGCGAACCTAATTCAATCTCGGCAACATCTTGCAAACGCAGCACCTGACCATTATTTAAAGATTTTATAACGATATCGCCATACTGTTCTTCGGTTTTGTATTTACCGCTGTATTTGATGATGTATTGGAACGATTCACCCGAATTTTCTCCTAACTGACCAGCTGCTGCTTCTAACGACTGTTCGTTAATTGCTGCACTAACATCGGCAGGAACTAAACCGTGTGCTGCCATTTTTGTAGGATTCAACCATATACGCATTGAGTAGTTTCTTGCCCCGAAAACCGACGCATCTCCTACTCCGTTAACCCTTTTAATTTCGGGAATAACGTTAATGTTCATATAGTTTTGAATATACGTAGCATCGTAATTTTTACTTTCTGAATAGAACGATAAAAACATTAACGACGACGTTTGCTGTTTTTGCGTTGTTACACCAGAACGCGTAACTTCTGTTGGTAACAAAGGCGTAGCACGCGCCACACGGTTTTGTACGTTTACCGCAGCTATATCGGGATCGATCCCTTGTTTGAAAACTACCTGAATTGATGCAGAACCATCGTTACTGGCTGTTGATGTGATATAATCCATACCTTCAACACCATTGATCTGCTCTTCAATTGGTACAATAACGCTCTCTAACACCGTTTGCGCATTTGCTCCGGGGTACGAAGCTGCTACCTGTACGGTTGGCGGTGCAATATCCGGGTATTGAGTTACCGGCAATACCGTTAACCCCAAAACACCCAGAATTACTATTAAAATAGAAATAACTGTAGATAGTACAGGTCTTTCAATAAAAGTTTTTAGCATAATAATTTAAATTAAAAAACAGGTTTTACAGCGTTAACAATGGTATCGAAATTTGCAGTTTTAGGCTTAATTGCCATTTTGTTTTTTAAAGATCCAACACCGCTAACCACAATAACATCACCTTCTTTAATTCCTTGTTTTACAATAATCATGTTGTCTACACGCGCCGTAACATCTACAACTGTTGAAACAACTGTATCTTTAACTACTTTGTAAACATTGATTTTTCCTTGTTGTTCGTACGATGCCACTTCTGGCACCACCAAAACATTGGTATATTTTTTAGGTAAGCGAATGGTTCCGCTGTTTCCGTTGCTCAACAATTTATTAGGATTTGAAAAAGCTACGCGGAATTGAACCGTTCCTGTTGCAGCATCAATCTGACCTGATACGGTTTCAATTTTTCCTTTTTCAGAATAAATGCTTCCGTCTGCCAGTTCTAATTCAACCTGTGGCAAATTTTTAATTTTTTCTCCTAATGATGTTCCCGGTGCTTCGTTCAAAAACTGAAAATATTCTTTTTCGTTCATTGAAAAATATGCGTAAACCGAGCTTATATCAGCAATGGTTGTCAATGCCATTTGATCTGCCGGACCAACCAAACTTCCTTTCTTTAAAGGCAATTGGCCAACAATTCCGCTAATTGGCGCGCGCACAACCGAATAATCTACATTAGCACTTGCACTACCAAAATTAGCTTTTGCCTGTGCCAGCATACTTTTTGCCGATGCCAGATTTGCTTTTGCTGTTTCTAACTGCACGTTGCTTATAATGTTTTTCTGAACCAGCGGAATTAGTTTATCAACTTCAACCTGTGCTACATTTACATTTGCCTGTGCTACCGCGATTCCCGATTTTGCAGCACTTGCAGTTTCGGTTAAATTATTCGCTTCCAACTTAAACAAAGGCTGTCCTTTACTTACGACCTGACCTTCGTGCACGTAAACTTCCTGAATATATCCTTGAATTTTTGCGCGAACATCGTTATTTATTTTTCCTTGAATAGTAGCAGGGAAAGTAGTGTATCCAACTACATCTTTCATAGTTGCCGCAACCACATCTAAAGCAGGGGCAACTGCTTGTGGAGCTTCTTCTTTTTTAGAACAACCAATTGTGGCTGTTCCTATTAGCACCATAAAAAGGGCTTTAATGGTATTATTCTTCATTTGGTTTAATATGGAGTTTTAGGTTTTGAATTGTTTTTTCTATTGAATTTATTGCATCGTCTAAATGCAGAATGTAAAAATTAAACGCTTCGGGCTTAAAAAGCGTGGTAGCGTTTGTTCTTTTGTATTCGCGAATTTTGGTGTACACCTTTTTTTCTTCGGTTAATCGTTCCTTAACATCTTCCATTCGTTTTAAGAAAAGATTTCTGTTGATTCTGAAGTATCGTTTACGCTCGTTTTCTTTTTTGTATTGTTCGATAAAATTCATTTCGATCAACGTATTCAAGCTATGCGAAATAGAACTTTTGCTTGATTGAAGTAATTCCAACAAATCATCAAAAGACAAACCGTCTGTACAATTATTGAACACCAGCAGCGCATAAAGGCGTGCTGTTAAGGGTTGCATTTTATGAAATCGCTCGTAATGTGCAGAAGTTTCTTTAAACAAATCGAGTTCTAATACCTTATGCATGTTAATTTTTTGTGCAAATTTAGTTTTAGTTCGGTGATTACCGAACTAAAACTTGTTAATTTTTTATTAAATCTAAATTAAACAATTGTACTGAACGCTTAATTATTTGATTGTTTTATCATTACAACTGAATCCTTATTTATGTGATAAAAAACATTAAAAAAAATTTGCATGTACTATTTTTTTATGGCTATATTTGCAAAACCAAAATCAAACGAAGATTTAAAAATCGTATATGCGAAAGTAGCTCAGTTGGTAGAGCGTCAGCCTTCCAAGCTGAATGTCGCGAGTTCGACCCTCGTCTTTCGCTCGTAAAAAAATCAAACGAAGATTTAAAAATCGTAAAATGCGAAAGTAGCTCAGTTGGTAGAGCGTCAGCCTTCCAAGCTGAATGTCGCGAGTTCGACCCTCGTCTTTCGCTCTTGAAAATCAAACGAAGATTTAAAAATCGTAAATGCGGAAGTAGCTCAGTTGGTAGAGCGTCAGCCTTCCAAGCTGAATGTCGCGAGTTCGACCCTCGTCTTCCGCTCTTGGAAACAAAAAACCTCATCAAATGATGAGGTTTTTTTATTCTATAAACTTTACTTCTAAAATTTCCTGATACTCTTTAGGTAACAGAAAGCGTTTCTTTTCAAAATCTATTCTAAACGAATATCTTTTATTGGTTTCTTTATTAATAAGAATAATCCATTCTTTTTCATCGTAAATAACATGGTTTCGATAATTTCCTTTTATTTGAAAAGGCTTTTGAAATTCGTTGGATGTAAAAATTGTATAGCCATCTTTATTATCAACACTAAAATATTCGGGCATTAGTGCCATAGCAGGCGGGTAATCTTCTTTTTCTACTTTGGTAAATTCACCTGAAATAGCTTCAAACATTTTAGAGTCGTATTCTGTATCAGACGGATATTCTTTTAAAAGTTTATAGTTTTTATCGTAAACATAAATGGCAGCGTTGCCGTAAAAAATAGTCAGATATTCTTCTTTTTGAGTCCTTTTTCGAAAAACAAAATCTTGATAAACCTTTTTTGCTTTGATGTCTTTTACTTTCGGGGTCTTAAAATTCGACTTCGCAAATACTTCAAACAATCCATCATGTTTCACTATTAAATCACTGCCGTTTCCAATGGCTTCGTGGTATTTCTTATTAAACGAAATTTTGATTTTGGCATCTCTTGGAATAAAAACACTCTTATCGTCTTTATAAAAATGTTTATAATAATTACCATTAAAACGCAATTCTTGATTGGTAGTTATATAAGTTTCTGCTTTTCCGGAAACACGATCAATAAAAGTATATTCGATACCTTTCATTAGAGCAATTGGATCGAAATAAGAGTTTCGTTCACTGTAAGTTGGTTCGATAAATTCATTTAAGGTGTTCATTTCAACTACACCAAATTTGTCTTCGTATTGAAAAGCTTCGTATTTTTCTTGAGCCATTCCAGACAAACTGCAAAGGCTTAAAAGAAGGATGATTATTTTTTTCATGGTAATTTTTTCTAAATTATTAAACAGAATAACAATTTGCCCTTTAAAAAAACTCAATCTGTTAAGGATTGAGTTTTTTTTGTTATTGTTGTTTTCTTAATAAATCGCGAATTTCTGCAAGCAGTTGTTCCTGCGTTGGTCCTTTTGGAGCTTCAGGTGCAGGCGCTTCTTCTTTGCGTTTTAAACGATTAATTCCTTTTATCATAATGAATAAAGCAAATGCTACAATGATGAATGAAATAGCAGCCGATAAAAAGTTGCCGTACTTAATTGCCGTTCCCGGAACAACCAGTTCCGATAAATTTTGAAGATTTGCAGCTTTTAAAGCAGGAGTTAAAATAGCCGGAGTAATAATATCTTCTACTAACGATGTTACAATTTTACCAAATGCACCACCAATTACAACCCCCACAGCAAGGTCGATTACGTTGCCTTTTACAGCAAACTCTTTAAATTCTTTTAAAATTCCCATAACAATTTTATTTTTTATTTTACTTAATGCGAAAATACAATTTTATGTTAATAAATTTTACTCTTTATAAAAAATTCGTTTCACACGTTGGGAAATCGATGTCATAACTTCGTAAGGAATGGTTTCCCAAATCTTTGCAATTTCGGTAATGCGTAAATCGTTTCCAAACACAATTACCTCATCGCCAATCTTTACATCCATATCGGTAACATCAATCATTAGCATATCCATACAGACTGTTCCGGCGATAAACGCTTTTTGATTATTTACCAAAACACAGCCTTTTCCGTTGCCGTAACTTCTGCGAATACCGTCGGCATAACCAATGGCTATTGTTGCAATTTTGCTTTTTCGTTCCGCTTTAAATCGGCGTCCGTAACCAACTGTTGCATCTTTTTCAATATCGTTAATCTGTAAAACAACCGTTTTTAAAGTCGCTACATTTTGCAATTGCGCATCTTCATTGGTATCGTTCCCTACTCCATACAAACCAATGCCTACGCGAACCATATCCATTTGATATTCGCCAAAATTATAAATGCCCGACGTATTTAAAATATGTAACGTTGGATTGATATTCAACTGATCTTTAATATCTGTCGACCATTTTTGAAATAATTGAATCTGTTGTAAGGTAAAATCTCGTTCTTCGGGCATGTCGCTGGTTGCCAAATGCGAAAACATACTTGCAACTTCCACCAGATTTGTTTGTTTTAAAAGATTGATCAAACTATCGAAATCCTTCTCTACAAAGCCTAAACGGTTCATGCCCGTGTTCAGTTTTAAATGGATTGGGTAATTGTATAAATTCTGATTTTCTGCGATCTGCAAAAAAGTATTTAATTCTTCGATATTATAAATTTCGGGTTCTAAATTATAGGCAATCATGGTAGAAAACGCTGAATTTTCGGGATTCATTACCACAATAGGAATTTTAATCCCGGCTTTTCGCAATTCCACACCTTCATCGGCAAACGCTACACCCAAATACGACACCTGATGATGCGCCAGCAATTTTGCAATTTCGTAACTGCCGTTGCCATAACCAAAAGCCTTAACCATTACCATAACTTTGGTGGTTGGTTTTAGTTTTGATTTATAGAAATTAAGGTTATGACTGATTGCATCTAAATTGATTTCAAGAACGGTTTCGTGCGTTTTTTCTTCTAATTCGGCAACAATTTTTTCGAACTGAAAACTGCGCGATCCTTTAATTAAAATAGTTTCGCTTCGAAAAGATCTCAAATTAAAATCGTTTAGAAACGTTTCGGTATCCGGATAACTTTGAAACTGCGGAACATTTGTTAAATAACTACCGATTTTATTGCCGATACCAATTACGCGCGTAACATGATTCTGATTTAAAAGTTGAGCTACTTTTTGATACAAAACTTCGGGCGTAAATCCGCTTTGAAAAATATCTGATAAAATAACGGTTTTCTGCTGATGCGTTTTTTGCTGTTCTAAAAAATCGAGTGCTATTTTTAACGACTGATAATCGCTACTGTAACTATCGTCAATCAACAAACAATCGTTCATTCCTTTTTTTACCTGCAAGCGCATTTGTACGGTTTGCAGCTGCGGAATTGCTTCTACTATATAATTTGTATCAATCTTTAAAAACAACAATGCAGTAATACAAGTTGCTATGTTTTCTACAGAAGCTAAATCGGTAAACGGCAGATCGACAGAAAACTCGGCATTATTAAACTTTACATTTAAGACAGTATCGATCTTTTTAAACTGAACATCGGCAGTTTCGTTAAAACTCCATGTGAACCATTGTGCTTTTTCGGATTTGCTTGCTACAATTAAATCGGTTTTTTCACTGATTAAAACATCGGCATTTTTAAAAAGTTTAATTTTCTCTTGCAGTTTTTCTTCTTTGGTTGAAAATCCTTCGTTATGTGCCGGACCAATGTTAGTTAAAATTCCGATGGTTGGCTGAATAACTTCTTCCAAAAAATCCATTTCGTTGGGTTGGGATATTCCTGCTTCAAAAATTCCCAAATTATGCTCCTCATTTATCGCAATAACCGAAAGCGGTACACCAACCTGCGAATTATAACTTTTCGGACTTTTAATAATGTTGTAAAAAGGCAAAAGCAACTGGTTTAACCATTCTTTTACAATGGTTTTTCCGTTGCTTCCCGTGATTCCAATAACCGGAAACGTATATTTTTTTCTGTAAAAAGCCACAAAACGCTGTAAAGCCCGTAATGTATCATCAACCTTAAAAACAACAGCATTGTGCGGTAACGAAACATCTTGCGAAACCACAAAATATCGTACGCCTTTTGCATATAAATCGTTCAGAAAATCATGTGCATTGTGGTTGTTTCCCTTCAAGGCAAAAAACAAGGTATTTGCAGTGTTGCGCAACGAACGTGAATCAACAGAAATATCTAAAACATTCAGTTCATTTTTCGTTACGGGAGCAATAGTATGTAAAACGTCCCTTAAAACGCTTGTTTCAATTTTCATAATCGGCAAAATATACCCAAAGGTAACAAGATATTTTATGAAAAATCACTGAAATTTTAGCTTTGTTAAGCAACGATATTATCGTAATTTGCAAGGTCTTAAATTATTTATGCACGACATACATTTTTATATCGGGTTGATACTTGCCTTATTTATAGGTATTACTTTAGGATTGGTTGGCAGTGGCGGATCAATCTTAACGGTGCCTATTCTGGTATATGTGGTAGGAATTGATCCTTTAATTGCTACGGCTTACTCGCTTTTTATTGTGGGCAGCACATCGGCAGTGGGCAGTATCAGAAACACGCTCGATAAAAATGTAAACTTTAAAATAGTACTGCTTTTCGGTATTCCGTCGTTGCTGGCTGTATTTTTCACGCGGTCGCAACTGCTTCCGTTATTGCCCGATGCTATTACGTTGAGCAACAATGTAAGTATTTCAAAATCGAAATTGATCATGATTGTGTTTTCTATCGTAATGTTTGCGGCATCATCTAAAATGATCAAAAAACCAAGGCAGAAAAATCTGGCATCAAATCAAATAGTAACATCGGCAACACCATTAATCACACAAGGTTTATTGATCGGAACCGTTTCGGGACTTGTTGGTGCAGGCGGCGGCTTTTTAATTATTCCGGTTTTGGTATTTTTTGCCAATTTACCCATGAAACAGGCAATCGGCACCTCGTTAACCATTATTGCAATTCAATGTTTAATAGGTTTTACGGGCGATTTAAGTCAGCATACGATTGATTGGACTTTGGTTTTGTCTTTTTCGGCAGTATCAATTGTAGGATTATTTATTGGAAACCGATTGTCTAAAAGAATCATCGACGGAAATTTACGCAAGATTTTTGGCTGGTTTATTTTAATTATGTCGCTGTATATTATGTTTAAGGAATTGTTTTAACGGATATGATCGTTATCATTTCCATCAATTAAGAATTTAGTACTTTTGCAATTACGAATGTTTATCGTTTTAAGTTATGAAGATAGAACAAATTTATACCGGATGTCTGGCTCAAGGCGCTTACTATATTGAAAGCGACGGTGAAGTAGCTATTATTGATCCATTAAGAGAAGTTCAACAATATATTGATAAGGCACAAGCCAATAATGCAACCATAAAATATATTTTCGAAACGCATTTTCATGCCGATTTTGTAAGCGGGCATTTAACTCTTTCGCAAAAAACAGGTGCGCCTATTGTTTACGGAGCAACTGCAGAACCTACGTTTCAAGCTCATATAGCAACCGATGGCGAGGTGTTTAAAATTGGCAAGCTAACAATTATTGCACTGCATACACCTGGGCACACTATGGAAAGTACCACGTATTTGTTGCGTGATGAAAACGGAAAAGACCACGCGATTTTTAGTGGCGACACGTTGTTTTTAGGCGATGTTGGCAGACCCGATTTGGCACAGAAAGCTGCAAGTATGACACAGGAACAGTTGGCGGCAACCTTATTTCACAGCCTGCGTACCAAAATTATGCCTTTGGCTGATGATGTAATTGTGTATCCGGCGCATGGTGCGGGATCGGCTTGCGGTAAAAACTTAAGTAAAGAAACCGTTGGTACATTGGGTGAACAAAAACGCACTAATTATGCCTTACGTGCCGATATGACCGAAGCTGAATTTGTAAAAGAAGTTACCGATGGTTTATTGCCGCCACCTGCTTATTTTCCTGAAAATGTTCGATTGAATAAAAACGGATACGAAGCTATTGATATCATTATTGAAAAAAACAAGGCGTTTACACCAGCAGAATTTAAACAAGCTGCAGACGAAGCGTTGATTTTAGATGTTCGCGATGCCGACAGTTTTGGGAAGGTTCATATTCCCGGAGCTATTTTTATTGGGATTGATGGTGGATTTGCTCCTTGGGTTGGATCGTTGATAACCGATATTAACCAACCGATTATTTTGGTAACTCCCGAAGGTCGCGAACAAGAAACAATTACGCGTTTGGCTCGTGTTGGTTACGATAATACCTTGGGATATTTGGCAGGCGGAATGCAAACTTGGATAAATGCCGGTTTAGAAACCGCTTCTATTGGCAGAATCACTGCTAATGAGTTGGAAACATTGATGAATAACGGCGAAGAATCAGTTATTGATGTTCGTAAACCAGGCGAATACAGTTCGGCACATATTGCCAACGTACCAAACCTTCCATTAGATTTTATTAACGACCATATTGCCGATTTTCCATCGCAAAAAACAACCTATCTACATTGTGCAGGCGGTTACCGTTCTATGATAGCGGCATCTATTTTAAAAGCACGCGGTTTTCATAATATGATAGATGTAATTGGCGGTTTCGGCAAAATTAAAGAAACCAACTTACCAATTGTAACTCAAGAATGCGAAAGCAGTTGTAGTACGAAATAATTTAAATCCGACTTTGCAAGTCGGATTTTTTTATATCTTTCTATCTTTGTAAACATTTTATAAAATCTTATTCGGATTCTATTTCATTACTATGATTAAAAAAGAAACTATAGACGCAATTTTTGAGGCAGCCCGTGTGGAAGAAGTCATTGGCGACTTTGTGCAGCTTAAAAAAGCGGGCAGTAATTACAAAGGATTAAGTCCGTTTGTGAACGAAAAATCGCCGTCGTTTATGGTTTCGCCTGCCAAACAAATCTGGAAAGATTTCTCGTCGGGCAAAGGCGGCAATGCCATTAGCTTTATTATGGAGCACGAACATTTTTCGTATCCCGAAGCCTTGCGTTACCTTGCCAATAAGTATCAGATTGAAATTGAAGAAACCGAACAAACCGATTTAGAAAAGCAAGCCTTAAACGAACGCGAAAGTTTGTTTGTAGTTTCAGAATTCGCTAAGAAATACTTTCACGATGTGTTGCTGAAAACCGATGAAGGCTTGGCAATTGGTCATTCGTACTTTAAAGAGCGTGGCTTTACCGAAGAAACCATTAAAAAGTTTCAGCTGGGTTATTCGCCTGATCAATGGGATGCTTTTACAAACGAAGCCTTGGCAAAAGGTTACAAATTGGAATTCCTTGAAAAAACCGGATTGACGATTGTAAAAGACGATAAAAAATTCGATCGTTTTAAAGGGCGCGTTATGTTTCCTATCGAAAGTATGAGTGGTCGCGTGTTAGGTTTTGGCGGACGAATTTTAACCAACGATAAAAAAGCGGCGAAATACCTGAATTCGCCCGAAAGCGACATCTATCATAAAAGCAAGGTTTTGTACGGAATTTTCCATTCAAAACAAGAAATCGCATCCAAAGACAACTGTTATTTGGTTGAAGGTTATACTGATGTTATTCAAATGTATCAGGCGGGAATTAAAAACGTGGTGGCTTCGTCGGGAACGGCTTTAACGCCCGATCAAATCCGCTTGATTAATCGTTTAACCAAAAATATCACGGTTTTGTTTGATGGCGATGCTGCCGGAATGCGCGCATCGTTACGAGGTATCGATCTGATTTTGGAAGCCGGAATGAATGTGCGTGTTTGTACGTTTCCCGATGGCGATGATCCAGACAGTTTTGCCCGAAAAACTCCGATTGATGAATTGCAGAACTATTTAAAAGAAAACGCTACCGATTTTATTCGATTTAAAGCGAATCTTTTAATGAAAGATACTGGAAACGATCCTATTAAGAAAGCCAATGTAATTCGCGATATCGTAGTTTCTATTTCTAAAGTACCCGATTACATTCAGCGTGAAGTTTATGTGCAGGAATGTGCATCGATCATGGATATTTCAGAAGATGTTTTGTTCAGCACCTTGGCACAAATCGGTAAAAAAGAACTGCAGGAAGCCAACAAAAAATTTGTTCAGGATAAAAAAATGGAAGTTGTAAAATCAACTCCTGAAGAATCAAAAGAAAAAGTCGATGTTATTTATCTTTTAGAACGAAAAATCATCGAAATTTTGTTGATTTATGGTAATTACGAAGAACTTTTCGACGAGTATGAACTTACGGTTGAAGACGACAAGGTAATTACACAAGAAAAAAAGGTAAAGCGTAAAGTGTTCGATAAGGTTTTTTTAAGCCTGCAAGAAGACGAAATTGAAATGAGCAACGCTAATTTTCAAACAATTTTAAAGGATATTCTTGTATTCTATCACACCAATGAAATCTGGAATTTAGAGAATTATTTGCAGCAGGTTAAACCCGAATTGACCGATGAAATTACATCGATCATTATGGATGATGAACGTTACAATCTGCATAATTGGGAAAAACAGAACATTTTTGTAAAAGGCAAAGATTTAGGCGTGCAGCAATATGTAAACGAAACTATTTTAACGCTTCGATCGTATTTGATTTTTGAAATTATTGAAGGTTTAAAGAAACAGATACAGGAAAATCCTGAAAAAGCTCGGGATTTATTGACTGATGTTGTTGATTACAACAATTTAAAACATACTTTTTCTAGTGAATTAGGACGAGTAATGTCTAGATTTAGTTAGTTTTAACCTCCAATGTCACTCTGAACTTGTTTCAGAGTCGCATCAAATAGTTTACTAAAATCAACTCTGCCAAAGTTTGGAACTTTGGCAGAGTTTTATTTTATTAAGATTAAAAAAAATCAACCTAGAACTTTACCTCATCAGAAATTTCACAAACCGGAATCGGGTTCATTTTATGTTGATTGATTGTATGTAAACGTTTGTAAATTTTAAAAACCTCTAATTCTCGATCTGTAAAATCTGCTTCGGTTTTGCCGGCATCAAAAGCTTTCATTGCAAACTCTAACTCATCATAATTTGCTCCCAATTGATCTTCGTCTGATCGATCATCACCAAACAAACCATCGGTAGGTTTTGCCTTGATAATATTTTGGGTAATTCCTAAATAAGTTGCCAACGTTCGCACTTCAGACTTCATTAAATCGGCAATCGGACTTAAATCAACTCCACCATCACCGTATTTCGTAAAAAATCCAACTCCAAAATCTTCTACTTTATTTCCTGTTCCTGCTACCAAAAAACCGTTGATTCCTGCAAAATAATACAAAGTCGTCATGCGTAAACGCGCTCGCGTATTTGCCAAGGTTAAGTTTAAAACCGCTAAATTGTCTGTTTTTGGCAGTGTAGCACTCATTAAATCAAACGTATCGGTTAAATCGGCAATGGTGTTTGTTACGTTTTTATAGCTATCTTTTAAAAACTGAATGTGTTCCTGACCACGCGAAACCTGGCTTGGAGCCTGATGTATAGGCATTTCGACACATAACGTAGGCAAACCGGTTTTGGCACATAAAGTAGAAACCAAAGCAGAGTCAATTCCGCCCGAAATTCCCACCACAAAACCTTTCACTTTAGCGTTTTCGGCATACGTTTTTAACCAGTTAACAATGTGGTTTACTATTTTTTCAGAATTTATCTTTTTATCTTCCATTGCAAATTTTTGATTAACTATATTTGTGATTTAAAATTATAAAATCTATCGCTTTTTACGATGAAAAACACGTTTTATTTACTGCTTTGTTCGATATTTTTTGTAGCATGCCAAAAAGAAAATGCTGTAAACAAAGAGGTTTTAAACATTCCTGTTGAAGCAAAGATCGATCGTTTTGATCAGGAATTCATGCAAACAAGTCCGGAAAACTTCAATACTTTAAAACAAAAATATCCTTTGTTGTTAAGCGAGAATGTTCCCGATTCGGTTTGGTTCAACAAAAAAAACGACACCTTATTTAACGAATTGTACAGCGAAACGCAAAAACACTTCAAAGATATATCGGCTTTAAAAGAAGAGCTAACATTACTTTTCAAACATATAAAACATTATTATCCTAACGAAAATCCGGGAAGGGTTATAACCGTTTTGTCTGAAGTTGATATTACCAGCCGTGCCATTTACTCCGATTCTGTTTCGATTATTTCTTTGGATACATATCTGGGTAAAAATCATAAATTTTATGTAGATTTTGACGCCTACACTTTAGGCGATTTTGAACCTAACAGAATTGTTGTGAATTTGGCAGAAAACTTTTCTATGCAGAAAGTTCCGCAACCGCAAGACAGACAGTTTTTAAGTCAGATGATCTACTGGGGGAAAATTATGTATATGAAAGAAATGCTATTGCCGGAAGTTAGCGATGCATTAAAAATGAATTATACCGAAGAGCAGTTAAAATGGATTGAAACCAACGAAACGCAGGTTTGGAAAAATTTTATTGAAAGTAAATATCTGTATGATAATGACCCTAAATTAGTTGCCCGTTTTATTCAGCGTGCGCCGTTTTCTAAATTTTATTTGGAACTGGATCAGGAATCACCAGGAAGCGTTGGGGTTTACATTGGCTGGCAAATTGTGCGTTCGTACATGAAAAATAATAATGTAACTTTGCAGGAACTAACATTAAAAGATGCTAAAACTATTTTTGAGCAATCTAAATACAAACCTAAAAAGTAATGGCTAACAACAAATCTACAATTAAAATAAACGTGTCGGTTGACGAAAATAAAGTTCCGGATGATATTAGATGGACAGCAAGCGATGGCGGTATAGAAAACGAACAAGCAAAGGCAATGTTGCTATCAATCTGGGACAGTAAAGTTCAGGAAACATTGCGAATTGATTTATGGACGAAAGAAATGCCTGTTGATGAAATGAAGGTGTTTTTTCACCAAACTTTAGTGGCAATGGCTGATACTTTTGAACGTGCTACCGACGATAAAAAAATGAGCGATACCATGCGCGATTTTTGTGCATATTTTGCCGAAAAATTAGAACTTCATAAAAAGTAAGATCCATAGAAGCAATTATGAAGAATCCGGCTTCAAAAATGAAACTTTCGCAGATTGTTTTCGTTATAAGCTTATTTACAACTATTTATTGGCTGGTTGCGTTTAACACAAACGTTTACCATTACGCATTTACAGGAGCTATTTTTGATATGACTTCTTTTTTGCTTATGATTAGTTTATACACGCTGCCCGTTTTGATAATTGCCCTGATTTTACGTTTAAAACAAAGAACTCCTAAATTGCATTATGTTAGTTTAGGAATTCTTTTATTTATGCTGATTTTAGTATTTGGTGTTTATCAGTAAGTAGAATTATCTTAATCTCTTTAGAATCTTATTGAAGTTTTTAGATTTTTTAACCTTGCCTTTATCGGTTAAAATCAAACAGGCATAATTTGGATAATTCTTTAGTAACTCCAAACCTTTTTCGTGCCCAAGAACCATAATCGAAGTACTTAAACCATTAGCGGTTTCGGCATTTTCTCCAATTACGGTAACACTTATCAAACCCGAAGCTGGCATGCCGGTTTTTGGATTGATAATATGCGAATAACGTTTATTATTAAATTCAACATACTTTTCATAATCTCCAGAAGTTGTAATTGCAGCGTTTTTAACTTCTATAATTTTTAAAGATTTGTTGGGATTTATTGGGTTTGTAATTCCTATTCGCCAAGGTGTGTTGTCGGGCTGCGTTCCCCAAGTTGCCATATCGCCCGATGCATTTACAATACCGGCTTTCACATTTAGTTGCTGCATCAACAATCTACCTTGATCTGCGGCGTAGCCTTTACCGGTAGCGCCAAAACCAATTTTCATCTCAGGTAATTTTAAAAAAATAGTGCTTTCTGCTTCATTAAGTTCGATATTCTTGTAACCGACTTTCTCAATCGCTTTTAAAAGTGTATTTTGTGAAGGAAGCTCTTCCATGGATTCATCAAATTTCCAGATCTTATCCATGGCAGCAATACTTATATCAAAAGCTCCGTTGGTAATTTCAGAAAAAGACAAAGCTCGTTTGGTTAGATCGAAAAGTTCTTTGTCAACTTTTACAGGTTTTAATCCTGCATTTCGGTTGACTTCTGATACTTGCGACGACGGTTTCCATTCGGAAATCAAATTTTCAATCCTGATTATTTCATCAATTACCAAATTAATGTTCTTTTCGGCAGACGTAGAATCAGCAGCAACAATGGTAATGTCAAACCCGCTTCCCATTAAAACGGCATCTCGTTTTACAGCAATCTGCGCGTTCGCATTACAAAAAATCAATGCGATTAAAAAAGAAAGAAGTTTCATCTTAATAACAATCGGTTTTAATCTGGTTATTTTCTTTGTAGAAATTAAGTGGCTTATTGTTTATCTCCAAACAAATTCTGTCTAAAACTTGCTCCACATCTTTTTGCATGTTTAACGATCCACAAATCATGATTATCCCTTTGTTTTCAAGTGTTTTAGCAAACAATTCAGCATCGCGTTCAATGCTGTTCATAACATATTCTGACTGATCTTCACGAGAAAAAACAAAGTTAAAACCAGTTAGTTTTTTCTGTTTGATTTCTTCTTCAAGAAAAGTTTTATAAGCACTTGTAGTATCATTTTGATTTCTGAAACCTGCGTATAAATGTGTCGGAATTTTGGATTTATTTTCTTTAATCAATCCTAAAAACGGAGCAATTCCTGTTCCGTTGGCAATCATGATTATTTTTGAAGCTTTCTTTGGAAAATGAAATGATTTATTGCTGATTACCGCTGCTTGTAACTTGCCATTTACAGATAAATCATGTAAAAACTGTGAACTTAGACCGTTTTCGTGCAATTTAACAACCAAATGAATGTTGTTTTTAATTTTTGCGATGGAATAAAAACGTTCGGTTTGATTTTTATCTGGATAAATTGCCAGTAAATCGCCCGATTGAAAAGCAGTCCTGCTATTTGGCTTTAAAGTAATTTGAAAGGTTTGGTTATCGTTTGAAACATTTGTTTTGGCTAATACTTTGAAACTTTTAAGCTTCGGTGTTTTTTGCTTATACACCGCAGGAGTTAAAGTCAAAGGAATTTCATTGGTTTTTGACCAATCTTTTACCCACGAAATAAAATCATTCGCAGATTTATCGTTCACCGTATAAACATCGAACAACGGATTTGCCCAAGATTTATCAGCCAGCAATTGATGAACTTTGTAAGCAAAAGCGCAGAAATCTTGATATTTTATAGAACCAAAACCAACAACAGAAAAATTTACTTTATTGGTTTGTGGAAATTTTTCAAGCAACTTTTCAAACTGGTTGGCGTTTACAGGCGCGTCGCCCGAGCCATAAGTAGATGTAAATATAATAAGCTGTTTGGCACTTTCAAAAACGTTATAATCATTCAAATTTGTAAGATATGCGGTTTTGCCGTTCGCAATAAGTTGTTTTAATATTTTATCGGCAAAATGCAACGTGCTGCCTTTTTCAGACCCAACCAAAATTATATACTCGGCTTCGTCTGGTTTGAATTTATTCAATATTTTAACTGCTTTACGTTTAAACGTAATCACAAAACCCGAATAAATAAAAAACAGAATATTTAACGATGCGATCGCCAATAAAATTGCCCAAATACTGTTAGTTCTGCCGGTATGCAGATCTAAACTTAAGGTTTCTAAAACAGTTGTTACAGGGTATTTTGTTTCACTTACAATTTGTCCCGTTATTTGATTTACAAGAAGTTCTTTGTCTTTTAGCTTTATTTTGAAGAATTCTTCGGGATCATCAGCAAACGGAAATCCAATCTTTTTTACATCTTTTAAATAGATTTCTTTAAAAACAGGAAAGTCTTTCAGTGGAATTTCTTTGGCTTCTTTGTTTTGAATTTCGGTTGGAACAAATTCTTCCTTTTGAATCACATCAAACCGAACCAAAAACAAAAAAGTTCCGGTTATAGAAATAATCAAAATAGGTAGCAATAACAATCTTCCTGCTGCAATATGGAAATACTGTTCGAAAAACTCGCGATTGATTTTTGCAAAAAACTTTCTAAAACCTTGTTGCTGTTTAACAACCAATGCGATTCCCGAAACGGCGATCAACATCAGTAAAAAAGACACTATGCCAACAATAAACCGACCAGTTTCATGCAGAAAAAAGGATCTGTGCAAAGACGTTATCCATTGAATGAATTCGCTTTTTACAATAGGATCCGCCTTTTTTTCACCCGAAACCGGATCGGCAATAAATTTAAAATCGTTTCCTTCGTCATCAAAACCTTCAATGGTTACAAACTGGTTGTGATCAATGCTTAATTCGATAATTTCCGGATAAACTTCACGTAATTTAGGTAAGGTTTGAGATAATGTCAATTCATCGAAATTGGCATTTTTATACGCAGGAATTTTCTCGTTAACCGTATCAATCGCCAAAATAACTCCGGTTACCGAAGCTACTATCAGAAACGAAAACGAAAGAACTGCCAATGCCAAATGCGCGAACCGCCAAACCGAAGAAACCATTTATGTACTATTGAACTTTGTTTAATTTTACGTAACGAATGTATCCTTTGCCATCGGTTTTTTGCGTAATTGCCTCGGTAGTCAACGGAATTTCAACATCGGCAGCGAAATATTTCTGATCTTCCACAGCGGTTTCAAAACGCAATTTGTAGCCTTTGCTCATTTTAGATTCGTCAATAGTAAATGTCGTAATGCTGCGATCACCCGCTGCAACTGATGCGCCGGTAACGGCACTTAACTTTTCGTTCTTTTTTGACTGGTTTTTGTACCAATCTTTAAAACCGTTGTACCATTGTTTATCGGTTCCCATTACGTAAAGCGTTTTCTCGTATTTGCCTTTAGCATCAATCAACGATACAACCACATAAGCTTCCAACCCTTTGTAATTGGTCATTTGCAACATGCATTTGTATTTTGAATTTTGTGCAACAGCCGATAAAGAAAACAGGAATATAAAAATGGTGAATGCCTGTATTTTAGTCAGTATTTTCATTTTACTATGGTTTAATAAATTACTTTAAAAAATCTAACGATACTTTATTTTCTAAAAGTGTTTCGTTTTCTTTTGCCAAATCGTAGGCACTTTCATCAAATTCCGTCAAAATATCTTTCTTTGCACCTTTAGCAATCAGGTATTTTAAAATCGTATCATCTTTCGCAACCAAAGCAGCTTTGTGAAGCGCGGTCATTCCTTCCTTATTTTCAACATTCAGATTTATGTTCAAACTTTCTAACTGCTTTAACAGGTTAACATCGTTTTTTACAACGGCTAAATGATACAGTGAATTACCTTCGTGCTGCGATGCATCAAAATTAACACCTGCGTTTTTAATAATGGCTAATTTTTCGGCAAAATCATTTTTTTGACCTTCTCTTAAAGGTTGATACGACTGAATTAAATAAGCCGCCAAATTGTTTCCGTCTTTATCAGCCACCTGAACATTTGCTTTTTTATCGATTAAAAGCGAAACCGTCTCCGGCGAACCGTAAGCAATTGCCTGAGCCAATGCCGATGTTCCTTTGGCATTTACCTGATCGATGTTTTTTGTGTTTTTAAGGATCAATTTTACAACACTTTGATCGTTGTTACGAACGGCTTCCATTAAAACAATGTTTCCGTCTTTATCTGCCTGATTTACGTTTGTACCTTTATCGATAAAATAAGTGATGATATCATTTTGATCTTTTTTGCGAACCAGATTATGAAGCACGTTTTCGCCTTTATCGCCGGTAGCATTTGGTTTGATTTTAATATCTTCAACCAAATATTTAAAAGTTTCTAAAGTAACAGCAGACCAACGCGTCCCTTGTGATGCAAAAATTAATGCTTGATTTGTTGGTTTAACACCTTTTTGTGCAAGCGTTTTAAGTAAAGCAACATCGCCCGTTTTTGCAGCGTAATCAAAAGCGGTGCTGCCATTATCATCGGTATCTTTTAACGACAAACCTTTAGTTGTAAAATATTCGGATAGCTTTAAATCTTTATCATAAGCTATATAAAGCAACAATAAATTAGCTCCGTTCTGGAATTTTTGTTTAGGATTATTTCCTGCCTTAAACAACAAATCGTAAACAGCCGTGTTGGTTTGTCCGTTTCCGGCAGCAAAAGAAATCGGGGTTGCACCTTTATCGTCAGTTCTATTAATATCTGATCCTTTTTCTAAAAGATATTTCACTAGTTCGGCATTGCCTTTACTTGCTGCCCAATGTAGATAAATTCTACCATCGTGCGTATTTTTACTGATGCTGTTTCCTGGTTGTTCAATTAGATAGATAATTGTTTCTAATGGAGCGTTATTATTGATGGCGATACTTGCAACATCGTGATTTCCACGATTTGCTTCCGCCGGATTGTTTCCTTTTGATATTTCTGTTTTAACCGATGCCAAATCGGGCGTGCTTTTCCAAAAATCTGAATTTAATAAAGAATTCTGTGCGTTTACAAAAAATCCAGAAAGCAGTAAAGCTGCTATTATATATTTTTTCATTACAATAATTAATAGTTAGTAAAATAAATACGTTGTGCATTTTGAGGAGTCAAAATGCACAACGTGTAAAAATAACAATATTAATAAACACCTATATAATGGTTACCTGCTTTATTTTTTAATTTAGCACCTTTAGTCACCGTACCTGTTTTACTGTTTAAGATGTAAATATTACCATCTTTACCCACCGGTGTTACAGCAATTAAAACTTCGTCGCCATTAACAACAAAACCTTGATATTGACCAAAATCTAAACCAGCCTCGTACGGTAATTCTACTCTTGTAGCTGTTTTTGAATTTAAATCTACACGAGCAACAAAACCTTGCTCTTCTGCCCCTTTATGATTGTACATAACGTAAGCAATACCATCACCAGCATATCTCCATGCATCAACATAAGAACCTGTAACACCTAAAGCACTATCTAAACTGAATACATACGAATTATCATATTGATTGTTTTGACCAATTTTTAAGATATGAGAACCTTTTGTACCGCGCTGTGTAGCTTGATAAATATTACCATCGTTAGCAACAAACGCATTAAAACTGCGATATCCGCTTGTATCACCATCATCAACAGTAGATGTAATTAATGTAGGATTTTTTAACGAAGGATAATCAACTACTAACGATTTTGTTCCTAAACGACCGTTTATAAAACGGTTAGTACCTGTTGCCGGATTTGTTTGACGCATCCACGTACCAACAATTAATTTATTACCTGCTTTATTAAGTACCGGAGAATCTAAACGAAATATATGGTGCCCTGCTAATTCTTCTTGTGCAGTTAAAGGCAATTCATACGTTTCGTATGTTTTTATCGACGTGTTTTCTAAATCTAACGATAAAACGGTTGCTTTACCTCTGTAATATTTAAAAGGTATAGTGTTATCAACAGTACCATTAACAACGTTATTAGCAGTTGGTGCTGTAACATTAACTGCAACACCTGTTTTGTCACCATCGAATAATTTTACCCAACGTGGCGATGTTCCAACATATTGTGAAGCATTCGCTCCCTTTAAATATCCAAAAGCATTACCACCAGCTACATTGTATTTATCTAACTGACCACCATCGACTCCTGTATATTGTATATTAAATAAAAACTTCCCGTCTTCTGAAGATTGTAAACGAGCCGTTCTGCTAGAATGTACGCCAAAACCATTATCGTAAATTGAAACCTCATAATCTGGGTTTTTAGCATTTGTTAATGAAATTGAATATACTACAGTACCACCATTACCATCGCCAGGATTATCGCCCATTTTAGCTCCTGCTAAAGTTATCCAACGATCATCAACCTTAATTGGTTCTTCTGGGTTAACAACTGGTTCTACTGTATCATCTGAACAGCTTCCAAAAAATAACGCTGACGTTATTAAACTTAATGAAACGAAATTTAAAATCCTTTTTTTCATGATTTATAATTTATTAAATGTATAATTGATTTTAAAATAGAAGGCACGACCTGGTTTTTGAACCGCAAAATTGTCAAATGCTTGATTGTTAAAAACATTCTTAGCATCAAAACTTAAAACAAACTGCTTGTTAGGAAAAGTATAGGTTAAACCTAAATCGTGAATAAATTGTTGTGGCGTTTCGGCTTCGTCTAAAAGCGCTTGTTTATTTGATACATTTTGTTGCCAAATGGTATAAAAACTATCAACAAAACCAAAAGCATAATTTAAAAACAATCTACTTTCTTTCTGTATGATATTTTTAAATTGATATTGAATATTGGCGTTTGCTGTAAAAAAAGGCTCGTTTGGTAATTGCTGATTGTAATGATCGTAAATTTTACCATTTGGATCGAACTGCAATTTATATAAAGATCTAAAATGCGATAAATTAACATGAAATGTTAACTTATCATTATAAGCATACATAACTTCAGCTTCAAAACCAATAGCACTAACTTTTCCTAAATTCTCGAAAGGTGCCGATTGTAAAGCTTCGTTTATTTTATTATCTACTTTTCTAACAATTTTATCTTTTACATTGCGAATAAAACCATTCCCTGAAATAGAGAATTTATGGTTATTTATTTTATAATCGCCAAATTTTAAACCTAAGTTAAAATTCTCACTCATTTCTGGTTTTATGCCGGTGTTAGATACCATATTTTCGCTAGGATCGCCAAAAATCTCACCCTCTGATGGCAATCTTAACGCCCGTTCTGCAGAAAACAAAACAACTATAGATGGTGATAATAAGTAAGACGATGCTAAACCATAACCTGTGGTATTGGTAGTATTGGTTCGTTCAACATCAACCTTAATAGCTTGTCCATTAACCATTTGTGCGGTTGGTTGAATTTGCTTAATTTTTTGTTCGTATAACTTTACAAAAGCATTTACTTTCAGTTTTTCATCAAAAGCTTTAAAATCGTATGCAAAAGATGTAATATTCTTTTGTAAGGTGTTTGATGTTGCATAAAGTCTTTGTGCAATTGGTTTTAACTGATCTTCATCGGTTCTATCAACATCGTATACTACATGGTTAATAAACAATTTATGATTATCAATAAACTCATAACTTAACCCCGTACGTAAAGTTTTTATATTTCGGGTAATATTATTTAACGTTGGTGCACCTTGTTGTGCACCACCTGTAGTTCGTAAATCTTCGCCTTTTAAGCCTTTTACAATTTGCCCGTACCAATTGTATCTGTACGAAACGGCATCACTTACTAACTGATCACGTTCACTAATCATTCCATTTACATCAAAATTTAAACCTTGTACAAATAAATTCTTCTTTTGATAGTTTAAAAGTCCAACTTTTGCTTCGCTTTCAGTGTATCTACCTTTATAAGGCACTGTCATATACACACCGTGCTGTATTTGGTTATATGCGTCGGATATATTAAAACCTACAAAGAAATTATCTGCCCATTTAACATCGGTAAAACCAATTTCCGCTCTTAAACCGGTTGATCTATAAGCATCATTAAATCTCCGTGCTTTAACATATTCATAAGTACCATCTGGTAAAATGTTTCTAGCAAACTTTCCCCATATTTTATAATCATTGTCTGATGAATTATGAAAACCCGAAGTTTTAAAGGTTAATCTGTTTTTATCATTGCGAAACATACCACCATAATTAGCTTGAAACGTGTTGAACGATCCATAAGATAATGAGCCGTTAAGCGAGTTTCGAATCCCTTTTTTAAGCACAACATTTATAGCGCCACCCAAAGCATCATCTGATAGATGAATAGGAACTACCCCTTTGTAAACCTCAATACGTTCTATTAAAGCTGGCGGAATACTATTTAAATCGAAAGATGATCCGTAGGTTGATAAAGGTAATCCATCGATAAAAATACGAACCGAATTTCCTGTCATTCCGTTTAAATTATATTCTACCGCAGCACCTAAACCACCGTTTTGACGCACACGCACACCTACCGACCTATCTAATAATTCATTGGTTTGAATATTTCTTAATGCTGCGTCTTTAGTTTCAATAACATTCATAGCAAAACCTTCTTTTTCTAATTTAGATTTTACCGATTCTATGTTTATAACCAAATCATCCAAAACTGATTCATTTTCAGTTAATGAATCAAAGCCTATGTCTACTACCTGATCTTGATCTTCAACCGTAATACTAAATGCTTCTTTGCGAGTATCTCTCTTTAATATTAACTGATATTCACCGTTCGATAAATTTGTAAACTGATACTTTCCTAATTGATCTGACTTGACAGATTTGGTTGTTTGATCTTTAATCAATAAAACTTCAGTGTTTGTAAGAAGTGAGTTGTTTTCGTCATAAATAAATCCCGAAATCTTGTATTGGGCATTTACAAACTGATATAAAAAAAGAAAACTAAGCAATAAATAAGGGCGCATAAGGGCATTTTTGCGATTTCTGTTTGCAAAGTTATTTTTATTTAGACAAAATCCAAATAAAAATAATATATTTTTTTATGATTATTTTAACCTACTATTTCTAATCTAAAAAATACATTTTAGTTTGTATCTTTGCATAAACAACACACAACAATGAAAAATACGCTAATTGCTCCGTCGGTTTTAGCTGCCGATTTTGCAAACTTACAACGCGATGTAGAAATGATTAACAACAGCGCTGCCGATTGGTTTCATATCGATATCATGGACGGTGTTTTTGTACCAAATATATCTTTTGGAATGCCGGTTTTGGCTGCTATTAACAAACACGCAAAAAAAACAATCGATGTACATTTAATGATTGTTGATCCTGACCGATACATTGAAACTTTTAAAAATTTAGGTGCAGATGTTTTAACGGTTCATTACGAAGCATGCACGCATTTGCACAGATCTTTACAAGCTATTAAAGCAGCTGACATGAAAGCAGGTGTTGCTATTAATCCGCACACAAATGTTGCTTTGTTAGAAGATGTAATTAACGACATTGATTTGGTTTGTATTATGAGCGTGAATCCTGGTTTTGGCGGACAATCATTCATTGAAAATACGTATAAAAAAGTTCAGCAGCTTAAAGAAATTATTGTTAGAAACAATGCTACTACTTTAATTGAAATTGATGGTGGTGTTACCGATAAAAACGCTGCAGATTTGGTAAAAGCGGGTGCAGATGTTTTAGTTGCGGGCAGTTTTGTGTTCACGGCACAAGATCCGATTGCAACAATAGAAAACTTAAAAAACATTACTGCTATATAACAAAAAAGACTTCCTATTCGGAAGTCTTTTTTAAATTTAAACGGTAGTTTACACCTAACTGTATCCAACGGCTTGGCATAGGTACAGCAGCAACTTCCTTATACGTACTGTTGAATATATTGGTTGCCTGCGTATAAATTTGAAATGATGGAAACTGATACATCAATCGTAAATCTGATACAAAATAACCATCGTTCAATTCACGTTTTAAATATCGGTTTTGAAACTGCATTCCAAAATCATTTATACTATAGTTAATTCCTACAATTGCCTGTTGTTTTAAACTTTCGATAGTGTATTTTGAAATGATTTCGCTTGCAGAATCTTGTTTTTTCGGACTTAAATATTGATAGCTTAACGAATATCCTAATTTTTGATTCATAGCAATCTGAATATCCTGATTGTATCGAACATTCAACCCGCGCATTACCTGATCTCCTAAATTCTGTGGTTGGTACGGAACATCGGTAGAAATTCTTGTCCAATCAATAAAATCAGAAATATTACGTTCAAAAACACTCGCAGCAAATCGCTTGTTTTGTTTGGTATAATTTACTCCAACTTCGTACTGCCAAGCTGCTTCGGGTTTTAAATCAGGATTTCCAATGTTTCCTGGTCTTTGATTTACATACAAATCGGTAAACGACGGAATACGCTGACTACTGCCAATACTCGCCTGAACTTTCCAATCATTATTCAACAGATAAGCCACATCGGCACCCGGATACCATTGAAAACCGTAATCGGTATTATAATTCCAGTAAGCACCAACATTCACGAGTAATTTCTCGAAAAAAGTATTTTTATATTCTGCAAACCAACCATGATTTTTACGGTCGTGTTCGCCAAGGTTAGAACTGTTAATATCTTCCAAACGCATTTCGTATCCCACACCAAAATCTCCGACCGTTGATGTATAAACTCCGTTCAATTCAAACATAAACGCATTGGAATAATGTAACGAACGCGCTCTGCTTAAATCGTTGCGGTAAAAACGGTAATCATCTTCGTTGTAACGGTTGCTAATGCGTGGTTTAATGGTTAAGTTATCTGTAATTCGGTGGTTACTGCCAACACTTAACATTAAAGTTTGTACAATTTCGTACGATTCCTTATCATGCGGAGCCGCATAATATCCGTTAGCACCAAATTCGTTATCCAAATAGCCACCCATCCAGTTTACCGAATTATTATCATTCAAGGCAACATTTCCCTGATACATGGTTTTCAAGTTTTTTGCCGCTGTATTGTAACGTTGCCCGTTGGTTTCTTCTTTACCAATGCTTACCAAATGATTCACTTTTCCGGTATTGATACCTGCCGTTGCCTGCAAACCGCCACCTGCATACATTCCGTTACCATCGCCAGCATCTTTATCTTTAAACGAACTTCCGCCGTACGCGTGCAGTTGCAAAAAGTCGTTAGTCTGCGTTTTTGTAACAATATTTATAGCACCGGTTAAAGCGTTGATTCCGTAAATACGTGCAGCCGGACCTTTTAAAACTTCGATTCGTTCAATAGCTTCCAAAGGAATGGGCAGGTTCATAGAGTGATGCGCCGTTTGTGCATCGCCCATTTTAACACCGTTCCACAATACCATAGTTTGCTCGAACGATCCACCGTCGATACTGATATCTGCCTGCGAACCAAACGGACCACGTTGACGAATATCAACTCCGCTTACATAAGTCAGTACTTCATTTATCGATGAAACCGGCAGTTTTTTGATATCTTCTTTTGTTATAACCTGAATATTTCTTGTTGATTGTTGAAAAGGTATCTGCATGCGGTTTTCGTGAATGATCAACTCATCCAATTCAGCTATTGAATCATTTGTAACCTGCGCTTTTCCCACAAAAGGAACAACAAGCAAAGCCAACAAAACGTATTTATTCTTCATTTTAAAATTTATTTTTTAATAAAACAGTGCAAAAGTCGTAACTTACCGGACGATTTAAATAGTCCGCTTTTAAAACAATGAATAGTCCGGCTGAAGATATCTTGCAAAATATTATCACGATTGATAAAAACAACACCGCAGCAGTTTATGTACAAATTGCGCAGCACATTATTAATGCGGTTCAGCGCGGCTATTTTTCGGTAGGAACCTTATTACCCGGGACTCGCAGTTTAAGCAATTTGCTTAAGATCCACCGAAATACGGCAGTTGCTGTTTACGATGAGCTGGCTTCGCAAGGTTGGGTAGAAATTGTTCCGAATAAAGGTACTTTTGTTTTAAATCCGATCAGACAAAAACCGATTGTTGGCAATTTTAATGAACTGAAAAACGAAGAATATCCAACCAAAACCGGTTTTCATTTTTACGAAAGTGCACATTTGGCATCGCCTTATGAAAAAGTTGAAACCATTTATACCTTTAACGACGGACAAACCGATATTCGCCTGCATACCGACAAACAATACAATCGTTGGTACAATGCGGTTTTAAAGCGTACATCGGTCATAAAAAAATGGAATACTTTTTTGTTTGATCAATCATCGTTTTTAAGCACGCAATTGTGCAATTATTTAAATGCGACGCGCAACTTACACATTGCACCAAAAAACCTGCTAACCACTCGCAGCACCGAAATGAATTTGTATTTGGTAGCGCAACTGTTGTTAAAACCAAATGATGTTGTTTTGGTGGGGAATGTAAGTAATTTTGCTGCCAACATGATTTTTCATCAGGCAAAAGCAAACATAAAAACCATCCCTATTGATGAAAACGGATTAGATGTTTCGTTCATTAAAAAAAACTTCACAAAAAACAGTATCCGCTGTGTGTATTGCACGCCGCAACGCCACTACCCTACTACGAACAGTTTAAGTGCGCAACGCAGATTACAGTTGATGCAATTAGCTAAAGAATATGGTTTCGCCATTATTGAAGACGATTTCGATTTCGATTTTCAGTTTGATGCCACGCCCATGCCCCCAATGGCAAGCGCCGATACCAACGGACTGATTATTTATCTGGGAAAAGTTGGTCAGGCGTTGTTTCCTGCTTTTGAAACCGGTTTTATCGTGGCGCCCGAAAATTTAATTACCGAAGTTAAAAATTATTACCGAATGATTGATCCGCAGGGCGATTTAATCAAAGAGCAGATTTTGGCAGAAGTAATTCACGAAGGCGAAATGCATCGGCAGGTTAAAAAGAAAATCTTACTGTACAAAGCTCGGCGCGATACCATGTGCGAAGCTTTAAAAAATACGTTTGGCGATTTAATTACTTTTAACAAACCTAACGGTGGTCTGGCTCTGTTTATTCAATTCAACAAGCCTATTTCTTTGGTAAAACTGTCAGATCAAGTTTCAAAATACAATGTTACGTTGCCAAAACACTTGCTGTATCAAACCAAAAACATGTGCGGAATTCGTTTGGGATTTGGTCATTTGAATCTGGAAGAAATCAATCATACCATTCAAATGCTTAAAAAAGCTTATGATGATTTAACTGTAAAATAACTGAAGATTTATTATATTTATAAGTCAATCGAAAATATAAAAACACTCATGAAACGTATTTTTATACTGTTTTTTATCGTTCTAAATTTAAAAGCCGTTGCGCAGGATATTGCTATTTATGATCCTTCAAAAGATACCGTTCGTATTTTTACAGAAATTGCCATGGAGGTTTTTAAAACCAATAAATATCTTGATTTTAAAGGATACGATTCGTTGAAACTTTATAAAGACGACATTCTTTTTAAAACTATCAATTTGAACACATATTTTGATCGACCTAAAAACTGGACAAGGATAGAAAGTGAGTCCATTAAAGATTATTATAGGAAGAAAGACGGGTTTTACGAAAGAAATTATAGCTACACAGAAACAGACAGTACACTTACCGAAACCTACGATTATTACGGCGTAATGGAACATTTAATAAAAAAGAAAACGGTTTACAACAAAGCCCTTTTTGTAATTTATGAAGAAAATCAGTGGTTTGATAAAAATTTAAATCTGATTAAAACCGACAAAACATACAACTACTTTTTAAGCAACAATCAATTATACAAAATTGCCAAATACAATGAATTACCTGTAGAAGAAGAAGGTAAATTTCCTCCCCAAGAAAATGATTTGTATATAATGCACAACAAAAACGCAGTTCATATTCAAGGGAATTTTGGCAGGATTCGAGCCGAATTTCTTCCTGCAAAAAAATCCGTCAAATAAAAATCAAGGTAAAATACATCGATAAAAAATTAGTATCTTTAAAATAACTAATTAAAATTGATATGGGTTTATATGAACAAATTGCAGAAGAAGGACTGCGTTTAGCGTCAGAAATGGGCATTTTCGGGCGAAACAATTCCACAAATTTTACGTTCGATCATTTTCAGAACCAGCTAAAACAAGTAAAAGACTTTGAAGTGGTAAGTTTTGAAGAAGTTGGTGTCGATACGGAAAATCCTTCCTTAAAAAAACAATTCCTTTTAAACATTATCTACAAGCAACTGCCGTACGACATTAATTTGTTTGTGGTTGAAAGCAATGTTTTAGATCTGGACAATTACGCCCGCATTAACTATATCGATGAAAATGATGTGCAGCTAGCAAAATCCGAATCGTTTTATTTGGAATCTTCTATGTATTTTTCCACAAATATTTTAGAAAGTTTTCATTTACAGCTAAAAGTGCTAACAGCATTAATTCCTAACCCAACCGTTTTGGTCGATTTTATGCCGGCACGTTTACTTTCTGGTCAGTGGGCTGTGTTTTCGTCAAAATTGATCACACCGCCGTCGCCACATTACATTTACACCATTCACGGAGTTTTTGACGAAGTTGATGGCGAAAAAGTTTATTGGTTACACACGCATGGTTTGCATCGTTGTGGATCGGTTGAACTGGAAATGATCGA
Source organism: Paenimyroides baculatum (assembly GCF_008629655.1). GTDB lineage: Bacteria > Bacteroidota > Bacteroidia > Flavobacteriales > Flavobacteriaceae > Flavobacterium > Flavobacterium baculatum. The sequence continues at coordinate 8,974 of NZ_VWSG01000001.1, read as the reverse complement.
TATTAAAAACGGCGTGAACGAACTAAACGGACTGTTAGATGCCATGGTTACTAAATTTATTTATGAACCGGCAAACGAAAACGATCCTTTTAACATTGGATATATTGGTTACGATTTAAATTTCACTTGGGTTCGTTGGGAAGAAATGGTTGGGCAATATCCTGCCGAAATTCCGGGCGGTTTGCAAGAACGATCTCCGGAAGAAGAAAATTATGGCCCGTCGGGAATCGTGTTTTTAATTGAAAATGACGAACTTTATCCGCCGGATGTATTGGCAGAAGATTTAAAAGAAAATCCGGTATATTTTATTAAGAACGAAGAAACCGAACGTATGTCTGCATTGGCTTACGAACAGTATCATTATTACAAAAAAGTTTTTAAGCAATACAACGGCGAGGAAAACTGGCGTTTTCTTGTAAAATTAGGATTACCTATTGATGAAGGCGAAGGCAACGAACATTTGTGGTTTGATGTGACCGATATTAATGACGACGATACAATGAATGTAATTTTACTGAATCAGCCGTATCAGATTGAAAAATACAACCAGAACGATGCGTTGGTTTTACCGATTGGACATCTTACAGACTGGCTGATTTACGGACCTGAAAAGAATTATACACCCGACAGTATTTACGAATTATTCACGTAATACTTTCAAAAACAATAAAAAAATGGAACTTACAGTAATTAAACAAGGCGACTTTAAAGTAGATAAACGTAAAAATTTTGAATATTTAAAGCCGAATGACGAAAGCACAAACATTAAACTTGCCATTCAGCCTTTTTTAATTACTCTTGGTTCTGATACCATTCTGCTTGATCTTGGCTTGGGATTTTTAGAAGATAACCAACCTGTTATTTTAAAACGATTGAAAGATCAAAATATAAATCCGAACAACATTACAAAAATTCTGCTTTCACACCTGCATAAAGATCATGCCGATGGTTTGGGATATTTTAAAGAAAACGAATTTGTTCAGAATTTTTCCGATGTAGCAATTTACATTCAAAAACGCGAATACGATTTTGCCTTGCAACAAACCGAAAATCCTTCGTACAATATTCCGTTGTTAAATGAATTACAAAATCTATCAAACATTGTTTGGTTGCATGATGATGAAGGAGAAATAACACCCGAAATTACTTTTAAGGTAACGGCTGGGCATTCTAAATTTCATCAGGTTTTTTGGATAAAAGAAAATACTTCCACAATTTTTTACGGAGCAGATGATTTGCCTACAACCGGTTATTTAAAAAGATCTATTGCCTACAAAACAGATTACGACGGGCACAAAGCCATGGAATTTCGCAAAATTTGGAAAGAACAGGCTGAAGCTGAAAATTGGCAGGTTTTATTTTATCACGATTTAAAAAATCCGATAGTACAGTTTTAATTAGCAAGCACTTTTTGCGCCTGAACTACGTGTCTTTTGTTGTGATAAATTAAAAATTTAAACGTATCGCCCAACTTCAATTTTATAAATGTAGTTATGCTGATGCTTGTTTTAACTTTATTAAGATTCACGTTTCTACTTGCATTTAACAAATCTAACAACTGCTTTTGCTGATTTATAAAAATCATAACCGTATTTTTAGACAAACTGCTGTGAATTGGATTCATAGATTTAAACGCCTTCATTTTATTCAGATTTTCTTTTGGTAGCATACTTTGCGCAAAATAATTCCCCAACCAACCACTTTTAAATTCTGTTGTAGCTTTGGTAGTTGATGTTTCAATGCGATTTTTAATTTCGAGCAGATAAAAATTTCCGTACAAATTCAAATGCTCCAAACATTCTAAAACGCTCCAGCTTTCGTTGGTCATTCTTTTGTTTAATTCTGCATCGGTTTTTAATAGCAAACCTTCGGCAAACGCTAAATGCTCTTTTGTAAGTTCAACTAATTCGTTTAGTAGGTTTTCGGTTGAAATTGTCATTGTTCTAATTTTAAGCAAATATCCAACTTTGTAAATCATTAAAAATTGATCAAAATCAAGATTTTTTCAAACGCGACAATGTTTCAGGTTTCATTCGTAAATAGCTTGCAATGTGTTTGTTGGGAATTTCCTGAAAAAGCTGCGGACTTCTCTTTAAAGCGCGTTGGTATCGTTCTTTGGGCGATGTGATCAACAGATCTTTTTCGCGTTCCATCTGCTGTAAAACCATGTCTTCTAAAATAGTAATCCACAACTTTAAATAACCGGGATCTGAATTTAAAAATGCCATAAAATCTGCTTTAGAAATAATTTTCACAGTCGTTTTTTTAATTGCCTGAATGTAGAAATCAGAAGGTTTTTCAGACAAAAAAGAATCTAACGAAGCGATAATATTGTTTTGATATCCAAATCGTATAATCTGCTCTTCGTCATCGTTAACAACATAAATTTTCAGGCTTCCTTCCTTAATAAAATAAATATCGGTATCAATTGCTCCACTTGTCGATAAATATTCGTTTCTATCTAAACGAAGCTCTTTAGTAAACAAATTATTTGCTTCGAATAAATTATAAAGGTCGGTAACTTTCATGTTCTAGATTTGTAAATTAAAAGTACTTAAAACCATACAATTATAAAAATTTATTAAATTTATAGATACTTTTAAATGAATGAGCTATGGAAACGAACACCTTTATTGTTAACGAAGAAAATTTGTCTGTTACAATAAACAGAACATTTAAGGCTCCCCTAGAAAAAGTTTGGGACGCTTTTACAAATCACGAAACTTTAGACAAATGGTGGGCGCCAAAGCCTTGGAAATGCAGAAGTAAACGTCAAAATTTCACAAACGGCGGCGAATGGCTGTATGCAATGGTTGGTCCGGAAAACGAAGAACACTGGGCAATAACTACGTATAAAAATATTTCAGAGAACAATAGTTTTGGACTTACCGATGCTTTTTGTGATGAAAACGGAGTGATTAATTCTGATTTGCCAACATCGGAATGGAAGCTGGATTTTACCGAACACAATAATTCAACCCAGCTTAAAATTGTAGTGAAACAGATATCTTTAGAAGATCTAAAAAAACTGATTAATATGGGCTTTAAAGAAGGTTTTGAAGCAACTTTGGAAAGTTTAAGGGTTTTGTTGGAAGAAAGATAAACTTGAATCATGAAAAGAATACATCTTTTTGAGTTTGAAAATCAAACATGGTTTCCATCTTTTTTAAGAAATTACGTAACCGATTTTCTTCAGTTTTTATCGAACAAAGCCAAAGTATATGAGTCTGTTATTCCGGAAATCAATCAGGCATTAAAACAGACAAATTCTACAAAAATCATTGATTTGGGTTCAGGAAGCGGTGGCGGATTATTGTGGTTGGCAACCGAACTTAAAAAAGAAAACAGTGATTTAAAAATAGTCTTAACCGACTTATATCCTAACGAAACTGCTTTTAATAACGCTGCAAAATCGTTGCTTTATTTCACGTATAACAACCAACCAGTAAATGCAACAAACGTTCCCGAAACACTGAAAGGTTTTAGAACTATGTTTTTATCGTTCCACCATTTTAAACCAGAACAAGGAATAGAAATATTGCAAAACGCGGTAAACAGCAACCAGCCAATTAGTATTTTCGAAATTCAAGAGCGATCAATTCCAAGCATCATTGCCATGTTGTTATCGCCTATCAGTGTTTTACTCACAACACCATTTATAAAACCGTTTAGTTTGCTTCGATTGCTTTTTACGTACATCATTCCAATTATTCCGATCATTGTTTTATGGGACGGAGTGGTGTCAAGCCTTCGAACTTATTCTGTTGATGAAATGCAACAACTTATAAAATCAGTTGAAAACAATGAGAATTTCCATTGGCAGATCGAAAAAAAGAAAGCTAAAATGGGATTTGTAATTTATACCATTGGTATTCCTAAAAAATAAAACTCGCTTTTATAGCGAGTTTTTTATTCAAATATTACCAACTCATCATTAGGTAAATCGTATTCGTACAAAATATTATTTTCAGCATCGTAAAAAAGCCATTGAGCTTTGGTAATTCTGCCTTCTGTTACCGTTCCAATTCCTAAAACGGTGTACTCCTTTTCGTCTCTCCGTTGCTGTTCAACTGAATATTCTAATCTGTTTTTATTAGCAATGATATTTTTAAGTAGTTCGTTTTTAGAATTTGCAACGTAATATTCCACTTTCAGATAAAGTTCCTCTAAATACTTTTGACTATAATTAAATTCACCGCTGTAATTGTAATAAATTTCTTTTCCGTAATTCTTTCGAAAATCAGAAACCTCTTTGCTTACATCGGCAGAATCAGCAGCTGTTTTTTTGTTTTTATCCGATATTGATGAACAACAGCTGGAAAGCAACACTAAAACAAAAAGAAAAATACTATTTTTCATATCATTAAATCTTTAGCAATCCGCGAAAACCTCGTGCTGCATAGTACGATGATGCGCCGTTGTGATAAAAAAACACGGTATCATATCTAAAATCGCCGAACAAAGCACCATCTAAATCTCGAATTTTCTTCGGAGTTTCAATCCAACTCGATGTTTTATTATCAAAAGCTTCTAAAGATTGCAAAGCGCGATATTCTTCTTCGTTCAACAACTTAATTCCGATTTCATTCGCTGCATCAATAGCACTGTTCGCAGGTTTATGCTCTTTTCTCGCATCTAAAGCCGGTCGATCGTAACAAAAACTGCGACGACCTTTCGGGCTTTCGATAGCACAATCACAAAAAATAAGTTCGTTCGATTTTTCATCAAAAACAACCACATCAGGTTCGCCTCCGGTTTCTTCCATCTTAAATAACACATCAATTTTCGAAGGATTTTCCTCTAATTTCGACTGAACATCTTTCCAATCGATATTTTTATGACGGTGCATATTCTTTGCAAAACGCTTTTTTAATGTATCTAATAAACTTGACTGTTCTTCTGGTGATAATTTACTTTTCATAGTTTTATTTTTGCCGATTGTATGAAATCCTTTTTATTTTGATAACGAATTAAAAAAATAAACCTAAAGATAAATTTATATTTTTACATTTGAAAAATTTTAAATAGATATGGCATCAGGTTTTTTTGCAATTTTAGACGACATCGCAGCTTTAATGGACGATGTTGCGGTTACAAGTAAAATTGCGACGCAAAAAACAGCTGGAATTTTAGGTGACGACCTTGCTGTGAATGCTGAAAAAGCAACAGGTTTTCTTTCATCGAGAGAAATTCCCGTATTAATGAAAATCATGAAAGGTTCGTTCATCAACAAACTTATCATTGTTCCTTTCGTTTTCTTGTTAGAATGGCTGTATTCGCCGGCAATCACTATTATTTTAATTATCGGTGGATTTTATCTGGCTTACGAAGGTGTAGAAAAAATTGTGGAGTTTTTATTTCACAGAGAAAAAAAGGGCGTTGAAGTTATTGAGGAAGCTACGGAAGTTAACGAAGACGGCGAGGCTGTAGAAAAAGCCAAGATTAAATCGGCTGTTACAACCGACTTTATTCTATCATTAGAAATTGTGATTATTGCGCTTGCTGCTGCTAAAACGAGTTACGAAGCGTTAAAATCGCAGTTTAATCCGCTTTTGGTTGAAATTGTTACGGTTTCTATAGTAGCGATTATTGCAACGGTTGGTGTTTACGGAATTGTAGCGTTAATTGTTCGTATGGACGATGCGGGTTACAAACTGATAAAAAAATCGAAAAATGAAAAGGGAATTTTAGCTACGGTTGGAAACTTATTGATTAAAGCGCTTCCGTTGGTAATTAAAGCTTTAGCAGTTATTGGAACGTTGGCTTTACTATTGGTTTCGGGTGGTATTTTTGATCATAACATAGCGTATCTACATCATTTGTTACCAAATGTACCTGAAATGCCAAAGCAATTCTTGTACGGTATTGTTGCCGGCTTAATTGTAGTTTTACTGGTTACAGCTTATAAAAAGATATTTACTAAAAAAGTAAGTCATTAAAAATATAAGAGGATCATTTTGATCCTCTTTTTATTTGGTTGCCGTTAAAGAATAAACCATTGGAATATTGTTTCCCAAATGCTCAATTCTAAACTTATTGGGTTCAAATTCTATTGTCTTTTCAAAGCAGTTGTAAGGCGAATAATCGTATTCGTTAAACGAATTTATCTGTAATCCTTGTTTTAACAAACTACTTAAAACTTCGCTTAAACTGTGATTCCACGTAATAAATTGCTGCTTTAAATCGGTTGTTGCTTCAGTGTAACTTCCTTCCAATGTTTCAATAGCCTCACTTTTAAAATAATTGTATTCGATCTTTTCAAAAGCATCATCGAACATCCAAACCACCGGATGAAATTCAGCAAACACAAACTTTCCTCCAGGTTTCAAGAATCTCGAAACTACAGCTGCCCATTTGTCTAAATCGGGTAACCAACCAATAGTTCCGTAACTTGTAAAAACAATGTCGAACGTTTTGTTTAAATGATTAGGTAAATCATATAAATCACAACAAAAAAATTCGGCATCGGCGTTTAACTTTTCTGTCAATTCCTTCGCGATTTTTATCGCTTTGTCAGATAAATCAATCCCTGTAACTTTTGCTCCCATTCTGCTTAACGACAACGTATCCTGACCAAAATGGCATTGCAAATGCAAGATCGACTTTTCGCTAACATCGCCTAACAATTCTAATTCAATCGAGTTTAATGATGATTTTCCTTTCATAAATCCATCCAAATCATAGAAATCAGATTTTATGTGAACATCGGTTCTATTGTTCCATGATTCCTTGTTTATCTCGATATAATTTTCTTCTTTCTTCATATTTAATAATATTCGTAATATCTAAACACAACCGATTTTGGAAACCGACTGTGTTCTTTTTCATAAAAATAAATAACGGTGGCGTTGTTAAAAACATCAACCGATTTAATTACACGCACATCGTCTTTAACTGTTGTAACATCTTTTTCTGTTGAAGTTACTTTATATACGATCTTTTCCAACTGATTTTCGTTGTTGTAATGATATAATGCCTTTTCTTCACTTTCAAAATTCAAAGCCTTAAAATTAACTTTATCAATCGTAAAATCTGGGTTAAGAATGATAAATCTACTGGTTGAATCTTTCTCGCTTAAAGGTTTAATTTCATATTTCAACGGATCGATCCAAACAAACTTATAATTCATGTAGATTTCTGCTGCATCGTTTACTTTACTTGACTCTTTGTATGAAATATTTTTGCCAGATCCTGAAAAAACCGCTTTACTTTTATACAGATAATTCGGCATATCATAAAATCTGTGGTAAGTGGTTATATCGCCGTTCTTAGTAAAATTCATAGTGCTTTTTCCAAAATAATTTAAGGTGTCGCTTGGCACATTATAATGCACAACATTCACCATATAAGCCGTTACCTTCTTAACCGGGCCGTTATAACCATATTCTTTTTTTTGATTGTACGCATTTTGACCATTCATAATGAAAGGCAGAACAATTACAACAACCAAAATTACTTGTTTAATAAAATTCATTTTTACTTCGTACTTTTTATTTTGATCTTTTTAAGATCTGCCAACCACTTTATTTCGTTTTGTTGTAATTCTTCTGGCTTCGGCACATAATCTTTATTCGGAATATACCAAGGCATTTTTTCGTAATAACTCTTTAAAACCGCATTGCTAAATATATAACCTCTTCGCGCATACGGCAAATTCTGAAGCACTTTTAAAGCATTTTCATTTGTCGCTTCTTCAAAATACGGATCCGAATCAGTAGTCAAAGGCAAATACATATCCAAACTAAAAGGTTCTTGATAGGTTAGATAACGTGGATTGAACAAAAATAATTCTCCTTTAGGATGAAAATTTTTCTTCTTGAACTGAACAATGCCCTTCTGAACAAAAAAAGCAGCAGCATTTTGCCCGTTAGAATGACGGTATTCTTTCATGAAACCATCAACTTTTTCTCCGATACCATTTACAGTCCACTCATCAACCGACTTAAAAAAAGTAGGATTTATGTAAAAATCCTGATAATCACCCATATCAATAGTAAGCGTAAAATCGTCAATTTTATTGTTTGCCCAACGGTTTGCAGCAGTTAAAATATATTCAAAATTGTACAGATAATCTACCGAACCAGACAAACGGAACTTGTAAGTATGCACCAAGCGGTTTTCGCCTGGTTGAAACGTTGCATTGAAATGATATACATAGTAAAATTCGGCATAATCGAACTCTTTAATGGTGTTTTCGATATCCTTGAGGGAAAGTTCTTTTTTTGCATCTTCGGTTGATACATACGAAATTTCGTACGGAAGTATCTTTTGATTTAAGTTCACAATGAAATCGTTCATATAAGGATGCTGACCATTCTTTGGATAGAAATCTGCATCACCAGACGGAGAGAAAGCTTCAAACCCCACCAAGATTGTTTTGGATGTCTTTTCAGGATTGAAAAAAGTATAATCAACAGTTACTTCTAAAAAATCATTCTGAACACGTTTTAGAGATAAAATTTCCTTACGAACCTGAACACTCGATTCTTTTATAGGAACCAATTGATTTCCGCTCATAAAATAAGCACCATCATTAGCAAAAAGAATATTTGATTGTAATAGTATAAGAAGTGTGAACAAAAAACCTTTCATAAGCCGTTTAATTTAAAAAGAAAGGTACGGATAAAAGTTGAATTTTTTGATGAATGTTTGATGTTTGGTGTTGGTTTGAAGTGAGAATTGAGATACAGATGTTATATTTCGGCGCATTAAGATCAATTGCGTCGGGCTTTAGCCCGATGTAACGGATAATGTAGAGTTGGCTTCAGCTAAATTTTTGCTGTATTTTGTATATTATAAAATTTTATGCTTAAAAAATCCGTATTAATCCTTGCAATCTGTGGTTATTATAAAACAAGAAACCCCGATCTTTTCAGATCGGGGTTTATAAAAAAAGGCGGCGACATACTCTCCCACATTAAGATGCAGTACCATCTGCGCAATCGGGCTTAACTTCTCTGTTCGGAATGGGAAG